>NZ_JBIVXV010000033.1:35884-81296 GCF_044769385.1 Streptomyces sp. NPDC090445
GGTGGACTTCGCTCGTTCCGATTCAGGTGGGCGGTTCGACGTTCCTGTTGTCGTACAAGGGTGGGTCGGGTGCTGCGGCGCTGGATCGTGTCGATGGCGGTGGTGGGCTGGCTGAGGTGTGGCGTCAGGAGTGGACGCAGGGGTGGACTTCGCTCGTTCCGATTCAGGTGGGCGGTTCGACGTTCCTGTTGTCGTACAAGGGTGGGTCGGGTGCTGCGGCGCTGGATCGTGTCGATGGCGGTGGTGGGCTGGCTGAGGTGTGGCGTCAGGAGTGGACGCAGGGGTGGACTTCGCTCGTTCCGATTCGGGCGAACGGTTCGACGTTCCTGTTGTCGTACAAGGGTGGGTCGGGTGCTGCGGCGCTGGATCGTGTCGATGCCGGTGGTGGGCTGGATGACGTCTGGCGTCAGGAGTGGACGCAGGGGTGGACTTCGCTCGTTCCGATTCAGGTGAACGGCTCGACGTTCCTGCTGTCGTACAAGGGTGAATCGGGCGCCGCTGCCAGCGATCTGGTCCACCCGGACGGAAACCTGACAGAGGACTGGCGTACCTCCTGGACGGGAGGGTGGACCTCGTTCGCCCCCCTCCAGGTGGACGGTGTGGTGTACCTGCTGTCGTACAAGAGCGGGTCAGGCGACGCCGCCCTGGATCGGATCACCCTCTGATGCCAGACCTGTAGCCGGTGGGCGCCATCCATCGGCAGGGACTCGGAACGGGCCGTGCACCGGCGTTCGCGTCGACGTACGGCCCGTTCGCGGACCCTTGATCCACGGCGAGAGTTGAGGATGTGCGCGAGCTCGCTCGCCTCGCCTTTGAGGCCGTCGACGTCACCGACCGGTCTCCAAGATCAAGCAGCGGGCCGGTGCCGGCGCTCTCGTGGTGGCGATTCGCGTACGGCCTCGGCTGCGTCCTCGGCGGCCTGTCGGGCCGTAGCCCCCGCGGCGCCGTGCAGCGGCAGGCCCCTGGCGGTCCCGCAGGGCGCCTCCTCCCTCACCAGACGACGATCCCGCCGGCCTCGGCCTTGGCCCGCAGCGCGGCGGCGACGATGTTGTCGAAGCGCCGGGCGACGTAGCCGGGGTCGTAACCGCCCTGCCCGGCGAGGTGGTCGAGGTGCGGGCGGACGGCCTCGCACTCGGCGAGGAAGTCGTCGATCTCGTCCTGCTCCACGTAGAGGTCGTCGCCGTCGAGCCGCGGGAAGAACCTCGCGCCCAGGGCCCGTATCGCCTCGGACCCCCACAGCCGGGTCCGGGTGCTCTCGAAGCCGGCCAGGTCCCGGCCGTGTTCGGGGTCCTCCAGGAAGTCGTAACCGCCGTCGGCGTCATAGACGAAGGTGTGCACGAGGAGACTCATGGGCCGATTCTCGCGAGCGGACCCGAGCACGTCGAACGCATTGTCGACTCGGCTCCGCCCCCGGACTTCCCCGGGGGCGGGAACACCCTCACCGGAATCCCGGGATCACACCTCGGGCGCGTACGCCACGAAGCCGGCCCACGCGGTGGGGGAGAGGGCGAGCTGCGGGCCGTGCCGGTCCTTGGAGTCCCGGACGTGGACCGCGGAGGGACAGGCAGCGACTTCCACGCAGTCGTCGCCGTCGCCGCCGCTGTAGCTGGACTTGTGCCAGGAGAGGGCGACTTCGACACAGCTGTCCCCGTCACCGCCGCTGTAGCTGCTCTTGAACCAGGTCAGTTCTTCCGTGCTCATAGCGCTCCTCGGATCTCCCTCAACAGGCCCACGGAGTCCTCCAGGGAGAGGGCCTGTGCCCGCATCCTGGCATACCGCCGCTGGAGGACGCTGACCTCCTTCGGGTCGGAGATGAGCACACTGCTGCGTTGCGCCTCGCAGTAGGCAAACCACTTTGCCTCCCGGGTCTCCAGCAATTGCATGGACCCGTCCAAACCCGCATGCGCCGCCCGCTCCAGCGGCATCACCTGGAGCTCCACGTTCCGTAGCTCCGCGGTCTCCAGCACGTGGTCGATGAGCTCCCGGGTCACCTCCACCCCGCCCGTCTTCCGCCGGAACAGGTGTTCCTCCAGGATGAATCCGAACGTGGTGTTCGGGCGTTCCCTCAGCAGCCGCTGCCGTTTCGCCCGCGCCGTCCACTGGGCCTCGATCTGGGCGTCGCTGAGCGGGGGCACCTGGTCCACGAACAGCGTGCGCGCGTACGACTCCGGCTGCAAGAGGCCCGGAACCATGCGGCACTCGTACGTGTACAGGGTCACCGCCACCAACTCCAGCCGCGCCCACCGCCGGAACCAGCTCGCCAGGCCCGGCTGGCGGGACAGATGACGGGCCGCCCGCCGCAGCGCCCCCGTGTTGCCCAGCGCCCCCTCCGCCCGCTCGACGAAATCCGGATCCGGCATGCGCCGGCCCTGTTCGACCGAGGCCACCGTGTGCTTCGAGAAGCGGACCAGCTCCCCGAACTCCTCCCGGCCCAGCCCCGCATGCTCCCGCAGGGCCTGGACGACCGCGCCGAACGTGCGCAGACTGTCCGATGCCTCCGGTTCCCCACCGGCCGGGCCGCCTTCGCCCGGCTCCCCGCCCGTACCGCCCTCGTCCGTGTTCTCGTAGGCCATCCCGGGCCACCTCCCGCGCACGTGCTTCCGTAACGCTCCCGACCCACCCATGCTCACGCTCGGTGATGCGTACTGTCCACCCTCTGTGCGCGTACGCTGACCGACCGTACGCGCCGCGGCCCTGGTGAACGCCGACTTCCGCCGCCACATTGGGGCCATGACGCCACCTCCTGCACAGCGGACCCGGCAGGCGCCGGTCACCGTACGTGTGTTCTCCCAGCAGTTCAGCTCCACCCCGCGCGGCGCCCGCCTCGCCCGGTGCCTGGCCCTCCACGAGCTCCACACCTGGGGCGTTCCGGCCGCCGGCGACACCGCAGACGCCGCCGCCCTCGTACTGGCCGAGCTCACTGCGAACGCCGTCACCCACGGCCGGGTCCCCGGCCGGAACTTCGAACTCGTGGTGACCCTCACCGCGGACGTGCTCCGGATCGAGGTCTCCGACCCGCGCGGCGAGCGCCGCCTCCCGACTCCCGGCTCGGCCCCCGCGCCGGCCCCGCTGGCCGACGCGGGCCGCGGCCTGCTCCTCGTACAGGCCTTGGCGACCCGTTGGGAGGTCCGCGACCGCCCGCCCATCGGCAAGACGGTCGTCGCGGAACTGAACCTTCCGGGCTGAACACCCCCTGATACGACGCTTGTCAGGGTGAATCATCCTGTGTCGTACGGCTACGGAGGGTGCTCGGTGACGTTCGACGAGGAATGGGCGGACGCCAAGCGGACGGCGGGGGTGGCGAGCGACTCGTACGCCCTGGTCGTCACGCGGAAAGGCCAGGGTGCCGTGGGGCACGTCCGCAACACCCGTCCCGAGGAGCCGGGGTGCACGTGCAGCGACGGCTTCGGCCACCTTGGCCTGCCCGAGCCCGAGACCTTTGTCGATGGCGTGCGCATCGGCGTCTCTCCCGTGGCGACGCCAAGACGCCCGAAGCCCAAGCCGTGCGGTCCTGTGCGGACATCCACGTGCACAAGTCCCGGCCCGGCACCACCCGCATCCATCTGTGGGTCGGCCACGGTGCGCCATCAAGAAGCCACAGGCCTGATGGGGTGTGCGGGAGTAGATCGGCACCGACGGCCCGGCTCTGCTGCGGTCCGGCCCGGCGCTTTGAGACCGTTCCGTGAAGCGGAAGGTCCCCGTCCACTGCTAGGGTGACGTGCGCCCGTCAAGACAGGGCCCTTATTTATTGCCACTTCAACGGGGGTTGAAACGTGAAGCTTCGCCATGTCCGCGCCGTCGCCGTCTTCGGTATAGCAGTCTTCGCCCTCACCGGAGCCCGCGGCTCCCACGGCGCGAGCTGCGGCGGCGGCCACAGCTCCAGCTCCAGCTCCGGCAGCTCCGGCAGCACCAGCGGCGGCAGCAGCACCACGGGCGGCAGCAACGACAGCAGCAGCACCAGCACCTCGGGCGGCACCTCCGTCCCGAACGGCTCCAGCCGCGACAAGGCCGAGCGGGACATCCGGATCGACGAGTGCAAGCTGGACGGCAAGAACCTGGTCGCCCGGCTCACCGTCACCAACAGCGGCATGCTGGACTCCACGTACGACATCACCATGAAGTTCCGCGGCGACGCCACCGCGAACCTCGCCCTGGCCAAGGTGACCGGCCTCAAGGTCGCGAAGGGCGCGTCCGCCAAGGCCGAGGCCACCACGCCGTACACCGGCAAGGGCAACGGCAGCGAGTACAACAAGTGCGAAGTCGTCAGCGCGTCGAAGTCCTCGCTCTGACGCACCGCTGCCCGGCGCACACCGACGTACGGTGCGCGCCGGGCAGCGCCTTTTCACCGGCCCGAATCCTGTAGGGCCCGGGCCCGGGGCTCCGCTCGCTTCTCCGGCCCGGTGCAGTTTTTTTCGAGCGCGAGCGCGGCAGGTCAACGCCCGGCGGCATGCCGGTCAGCGCCGCGAACTTCCGGGTCAGGTGGGCCCGGTCGTGGAACGCGAACAGCTTCTGCTGTGGCTCGCGCTGTTCAGGCCGTACGCGCAGTGGTCGGCGAGGCCCGGCCACAGCGTGGCGTGCGGCCGGGCGAACGACACGTCGCAGTCCCCCTGCAAACACGGGTGGTGGCGCACCGCTCTCTCCCCTCGACGGCTCCGCGCCACGGCCCCGGCACCGGAACCGGCACCGGCCCCGCGCCGAGGCGATCCGCCTCAGCGCGTGCGGCGGCGGGGCAGGCTACTGCCCGTCGGCCGGGTCACCGGGCTGCGGCGGCGCGGACGGTGTCGGCGACTGTGCCGGAGACGGCGGCGCGGACGGGGATACGGCCAGCTCGGCGAGGAGCGCCTCGGCGAGGCCCTCGCGCCGCATGCGCTGGTCGACGTACAGCAGGGAGCCCACCAGCTGGGTGAACCCGATCTGGAACATCTGCCCGGCAGCGGCGCCGAAGAACACGAGGAAAAAGGCGAACGCCATGGCGGCGATCACCCCGCTCGACGGGCCTCCGCCGTCCTCGGGCATCGCCGTCATGGCGGGGAAGAGCGCGAACGTGCCGATGAAGTTGAACGGCAGCTGCATCACCCACCCGATCGCGCCCGCGATCAGGCTGCCGAGGAGGGTGATGCCGAAGATCCGCCACCAGGCACCCCGGACCAGTGCGGTCGAACGGCGCAGCGCCATGACCGGACCCATATCCTCCAGCACCACGACGGCCGACGCCAGACCGAACCGGGTGGTGAGCCAGAGGGTCACCGGCGCGGCGGCCAGCATCAGTACCGGGAGCAGGCCGAGGATCGCGGGCCCGCTGCCGTCGGCGGCCGAGGCGACCACCACCGGAATCCCCACCGCCAGGGCGGCGAGCATCGGAAGCCCGGCGATCAGGCCGGCGAGGACCATGGCGCCGGCCACCGCGGGAGCCCGCCGGACGGCGGCGCGCCACATCGCGCGGAACGTGGTGGGGCGGCCCGTGACCGCCTCCTTGAGGACCGCCGGACAGAGCGCGGTGACCACCGCCACGCCGAACAGCCCCAGAGCGACCAGCACCACGAACAGCACACCGCCCGCGACGAGCAGGGGTATGACGTCCTCGGCGGGGGGCTCCTCGCCGAAGGGCGGGTCGAAGACGGGCTCGAAGTGCTCGAACACCGAGGCCACGCCGATGCCCACCGCAAGGCCCATGGCCGGCAGGACGACGGCCATGACGGCGAGCATGACACCGGCCAGCTGCTTCCAGTGCGCCCGGATCGTCCCGAACGCCCCGCCGAGTATCTCCCCGAGGTCCAACGGGCGCAGGGGTATCACTCCCGGCTGCGGTGCTGTCGGCACCGGATAGCCCCACTGCGGGGCCCCGCCCCAGCCTCCGTACTGCTGCCCCTGGCCCGGATACCCAGGCCCCGGCCCCTGCCCGCTGTTCTGTGTCATGCACAAGCTCCGTATGTCGTCCCCCGGTGAAAGGCACAACATAACCCGGCACCTCACCGGCCACAGGCCGCAGGCTGCCCGGCACCGCAGGCCCAGCACCCGCAGGCCCGTCCCCTCCCGGATGGCCGGGAGCAGACGGGCCTGCGGCCGGGGCACCTGGGTCAGCGGGCGACCCCGAGCGGCGAGGCAAGCCCCGCCGCGTACCAGCGTTGGGCGTTGGAGCCGTTGCAGTCGTGGAGGGCGAGCTGGGTGCCGTTGCCGATGGCGGCGTTCGGCAGGTTCAGGCAGCGGCCCGACCGGGGGTTGAGGAAGCCTCCTGCGGCGGTGGGAAGCCACTGCTGGGCTCCGCCGCCCTTGCAGGTCATCAGCTGGACGGGGGTGCCGTTCGCCGTGCCGCCGTCCGCGGCTTCCACGCACGTGCCGAAGACGCGGAGCTCGCCGTCCTCACGGACCTCGAACTGCTGGGCCGGTCCGTTGTTGCAGTCCCAGATCTGGATGCGGTTTCCGTCCGCGGTGCTCTCGCCGTTGTCGTCGGCGCATTTGGTGTCGCTGACCGCGGAGACGAGTGTGGTACGCGTGGCGGAGGGGATGGTGGAGTGGTTGTAAGCGGTGACGTTGCTGATGCGGCCCCGCAGGTTGGTCGCGGTGGTGCCCTTGCCCTCGTCCAGCTTCCAGGATCCGGTGGAGATACGGGCGTCGCCCATGGTGCGGGAGCCTGCGAAGCCGGTGACCCTGCCGCCAGTGGCGGTGCCGTTCCAGGTCTGCAGGCGGTGGTGGCTGTCGAGGGCCCACAGGTCGGGGATTCCGTCGGCGCTGGTGTCGCCCGAGGAACTGATGACCGGATGGTCGGCGGCCTTGGCGACGCCGGTGCCGATCCTGGTGCGCTTGGAGTGGTCGCCGAGGGCTGCCGGGTTTCCGGCTTCGTTGGCGTACTGGTAGAGGTCACCGGTGGTGTTGTCGCGGACCCACAGGTCGGGGAGCCCGTCACCGGTGGCGTCGCCCGGGGCGATGAGGGTGAGGTTGTCCCAGCCGGAAGCGCTCAGGACGAGGGCGACCGGGTCACGCAGGGAGCCGGTGGAGCCGGTGCCCTGGAACAGCACGAGCGAGCTCTTGGCGCCGTCGCTCTCCACGGTGATCAGGTCGTTGCGGGGGTCGGCCCCGGCTTCGGGCAGGGCGTCGCCGACGGCGAGGATCTGCTTGACCCGCGTCCAGTTCTCCACGTACTCGGCGCCGCAGGGCTGCTTGGTGGCGGCCACGGTGCAGTCCGACAGGTACGGGCGCTTGACGGGCACGGCCTTGCCGGCGGTGAAGTACAGGCCGTCGTTGGCGGCGAGACCGCCCTGGGTGAGGGAGTTGCGGTACAGCGTGAGCTGACCGTCGCGGTGGACCCACAGGTCGTCGGTGCGGATGCCGTTGCCGCCGCGGTGTGTGGTCAGGGTGCCGGGACCCCAGCCCTTGCCGCCGGGGCTGTGGGCTGCGGTGGAGGCGAGGACGCCGCCGGTGGCCGGGTCGGTGGCGGTGGGGTAGACGACGAGGTCGCCGGCGTCGGTGGGGGCGACGAAGTCGACCCGCTCGTCGCCGATGATGTCGCCCAGCGTCGTCTTCGCGTTGGGGTTGTCGGGCACGTAGAAGGTGTAGGTCTGCTGTTGCGACCGGTTGCCGGCACGGTCCACGGCTTGGACGCGCAGGATGTTCGTGCCCCAGGTGGTCGGCGTCAGCGGGATCGAGGCGCTGCCGGCGGCACCGGCGTCGGCGCGGTTGGCGCCGGCGGTCGGGAGCGCGGCGTTGAACGACCACTCGCAGAACTGCACCCCGCTCAGCGTGTCGGTCGACGTGACCGTGAAGGTGCCGGGGCACCCGACGTGCTGAGTGGAACCGGGCAGGGTGCCCGAGGGCGGGAACTCGGAGGAGGTGACTGCAGGGACGGACGGTGGCTGCACGTCCAGAGTGAAGCCGCAGCCGGTCACCGGGCTGGAGGTCATGTCACCATCGCCGCTCTGGACCTGCCAGCGATAGGTATGGCCGTCGAGGAGGCCGGTGGGGTGCGCTGAGACCCAATGGGTTCCGCTTGCCTGACCGATCCATCCGCTGTCGTAGGCCAGGATGTCGCCCGCGGCGTCGTACACGAGGAAGCGGGCGTCGACCGGCTGGTTCTCGGGGTCGCCGATCCAGGCACCGAGGCCCAGGCCTGCGTACGAGGTGGCGCCGACCCAGCCGCAGCCGTTCGTACCGCTCGGGTTCTTCGGCGCGGGGAACGTACTGAGCTCCCACGGGTCGTAGGGGCGCCGGTTGTACTCGACGTAGAGGAACGGAAGGTGGTTGCGGTCGCGGGTGAACCGTTTGAAAGAGTTGTTGCCGCCGCTCTTGGACTCGTCCGAGGCGAAAAGGCCGTAGGTCAGGCTCCCTCGCCATTCGTTGGCGACGAGGTGCTCGCGCACGTCCCACTCGCCGAGCGTGGTGGAACCGGGGCAGCCGGGGCCGCCCGCGCTGTTCAGCGACGTCGTACGAAGGACCTCCCAGTCTCGCGGCTGGGTGTTCCAGGTGATGTCTGACAGCAGCGGTTCAGTGGAGTGCAGGTCCACCTCATAGGTGCGCGAGCAGACGGCGTCGGCAGCGTATGACTGCGTCGCGATGAACGATGCCTTCTTGATGCTCTTGTCCCGCAGGTCGCTGGTGTCGACCTGGACGTAGTACCGCTCCAGGCCGGTCCGGGAACGCCACCGCTGGTAGCCGACACCGGGGTCGTAGGTGTTGTCGTAGTCGTCGTAGCTGACGTTGCCGGGGTAGGCCTCCTGTACCCAGGCCCAGTGCTGGGTGCCGCGGTTGGCGGGCTGCCAGGCCGGGTCGATGAAGACCGGGTACGTGGTCGAGGGGTCGGTCAGGAACGAGCGATCCGGGGTCAGCGAGATGGAATCCTTGCCGAGATCGGTACGAAGCCGCGCAACCTTGGCGGCATCGCCTGGGCTGTCGCTGTCCGAGACGGGCTTGACCGGCACTTCGTCGACGCCCGGAGCCTGCGACGCCGCATTCTTCACGGCTTGGGAGAACGCCCCAGACCCAGGGGACTTGAGCAGCGGGGCCTGGACAGGAATCGTGGAGTCCCACATCGTCGGGGTCGGAGCCTGGAAAACCGTACGTCCGGAGGAATCGGCGGCCTTCAGGTTGCCACGGTGGTCAGCGGAGAGACTGACACCTTGGCCCTTGAGACCCATGGTCAGTGTGGTGAGTTTCGGGTGCTCCGCGGCCTCGGCGGACTTCACCACCAGTACCTGGGAAATGCCACCGCCCTCGTCGGCCGTGACCTTTAGATCGGTTCCCGGGACCACCTCGCGGTAGATCGCGCTCCTGCCCTCCAGTGCGGGCACGGGAAGGGGTTCCGGCCAACTCAGCTCCAGTTCCTTGCCGTCTTGGTCCAATGTGGCCAGTGGTGCCGTGCCGCCGCCGGACAGCGTCAGCGCACTGACCGTAGCCTTCGGGCGGAGTCTGCCGTCGGCCTCCTTGAACCAGGGTGGCGTCCAGGCCGACCCAAGTGCCATCGCGCTTCGTACGCAGCAGTGCACGGCTACCACCCGCTGTACACCGTCGGGGGAGCCCTACCGTCACTGGCGGGAGCCTTCAGGGAAAATAACTGAGCATTTGCTTAGTGGCTGATCAAAGATGAAGGGATCCGACAGGTGCAGGATAAGATGACGTTTCGAAATGGTTGGAATATATTCCTCTGCGCCTTGGGTCTCCTGGCTCTTTTTCTAGGGTATGCCACTGCAACCACGGTAGGATGGAGCGAATCGATGCTGACCGTATCCATCTGCCTCTCCGTGGGTCTCTGGGTGTCAGTCAGAGCAGCACTTTGTGTGGCGTGGGTCGACAGCTGGGGGGTGAAGTACCTTGGGATATTTACTTGGAAGAAGATTCCCTGGGGTGCCATACAAGAGATCGGCTCGGAATATCGAGGCGGTAGCCTTTTGACCTCTACTGTTCCGGTCATCCGGCTGAAGAGCGGTCAGTCCGTCTCATTGGACGGGCTAGCTGGTTACACCACCCGGAACGGTGGCGGGAACTCTCGCGTCGACGCCCAGGTTCATGAGATGGAGAGTGCTCGCAGAAGGTCTCAGCGAACCGTCCCGTAGGGGCCAAGGATCCGGGCATGAACCCCTGGATGCAGCACGCCGACAAAGTAGCGACGGCCCGCCGGATCCCCCGGCGGGCCGTTCGGCGTGTCGGCCAGTGTTGCCAGCCTGCAGTGGTGAATCCGATGCTCTATCGCTCCTGCCTGAAGCGGCCCAAAAGCGCACGGAGACTTCCACTGGGCCAACCTCACCTCCGGCCCAAGACCGCTGATCCTCGACTGGTAGGGCTGGTTGCGACACGAGATCGCGGATCACGGGAAGGAAGGTGGGCCTGTGGCGGCACCCAGGACTGGACCACCGGCCTCACCCACCTCGGGGCCCACGAGTACGACTCGCGGACCGGAACCTTCCTCAGCGTGGGCGCCGACTCGACGGAATGGTCTCCTTTGCTCCCTCCCAGGGCCAGAACCTGCGGTCGGGAGAGGTGATCGTTGCGGATGGCGAGGATGGAAAGAGCGTGCGTAAATCGGAATTCATGAAGAGTGATTCTGGGCGCTGCACGCCGGTATTGTGTCGGCGAAGCGTGCCGCGTTCATGCGGTCGTCTCCAGGGCGACGCAAGTCCTGACGGCTGCGGCGTCTACACCCCTTCGGCGGAGGGTGCGAGGCGGTGGCGGAGCAGGACGGTGCGGCCGTCGAAGGGGCGGGTGTCGACCAGTTCCAGGCCCGTGCGGTGAGCGCCGGCCGGGAAGGCCGGCCGTCCTCCGCCCAGCAGCAGCGGGTGGACCACCACGTGGTACTCGTCGATCACCCGGTGACTGGTCAGGTGGGCGGCGAGCTCGGCACCGCCGAAGAGCACCAGGTCCGCGCCGGAGCCCTTCATGTCGGCGATCTGCTCGGCGGCGTTCCCGGAGACGATCCGGGTGTTGAAGCCGGCCGTCTTCAGGGTGGTGGAGACCACCACCTTCGGGGCCGCGCGCCAGACCGGGGCGAAGGCGAGGTCATGCGGGTCGTCGGAGTACTGCTCGGCGTTCGGCCAGAAGCCGGCCATCATCTCCCAGACCTTGCGGCCGTACAGGAAGACCGTGCCCTCGGGGGTCAGTTCCCGCGAGTACGCGGAGAGCTGCGCGCCCATCACGGGCCAGTCGAACTCCCCGTTCGGGCCTTCGATGTAGCCGTCGAGGGACTGGTGCACGAAGTGGATGAGCTTTCCCATGGCCCCATGATCTCCTGTGATGCGGGTGCCCCCGAGCGGTTGACACGCGCTCGTGCGTGCGCCCGGGGTCGGGGGTCCCGCAACCGTACGGAAGCGGTGCGGGCCGTGCAGGAGCGGGCTGGCTCTGACAGCCGTCCGGCAGGCGGGCGGGCCGCGGGCGGCTGCCGCACGTCATTCACCCGGGGCGGAAGCGGTATCGCTCGCGGTGAGCCAGTTGTGGATTTCCTCCGCTTCCCGGGGACGCCGCCTGCCGACTCTGCGTCGGCAGTGGTCATGTCTGGGGGCCGAAGCGGACGTCCTGCTGGTTGTTGTTGCCGACCTGGAACGCGGTGGGGCCCTTGAACGTGTTGCCGGACACCCCTCCGGCTTCACCGGCGGACGGGGGCGTGGCCTGGTCCAGGAGTTCCTGCAGCAGGCCGGCCGCCTCGGTGCGCTGCTCGTCGTCCAGGCCTTCCAGCAAGGTCTCGATGCGGGTCTGCCACACCACCTCTTGTCGTCCCCTGACCCGGTCGGCCGTGCCGGTGTCGGCGGCGACGATCTCTGCCGCGCTGTGCTCCAGGCGCTCCAGCTCGCCGCGTTCCCGCTCGGCGTCCCCGCGGCCGAACCACCGCGCCAGTCGGCTCCGCAGCCCTTCCCAGGCGTCGGTCCCGGCCGCCTGCACCACCGCGGCACCCCCTGCCGCGGCCAGCGCCGTCAATGCCTCAGCCAGCATGTCGTCCCCCTGCTGTTCTCGTTCTCGGTTTCGTCGTGTGCCGATGGGTCTGAAAACGTAGCGGCCTACCGGCGCGTAGACAGGGCTTTGCCTGAATGGGTACTCCCTCTCCCTCTTCCCCTCCCTCTTCCCCTCCCGCTGCCGCTTTCGCTTCCGCTTCCGCTGCCGGGCCTGTCCGTCCGGACGGACGGACAGGCCCGGGGCGCAAGGCGGCCTGCTACTTGCGGAGCGCGTCGATTGCCGCGGAGATCCGCTGGACCGCGTTGTCGCGGTACGGGGCGTGCTTCTGGCTGAAGACCGGCCCGATCCGGCGACGCAGGACGAGGTAGTGGCGCGTTCCCCCGGTCTGCAGGTGGACGGCCATCAGGGCCGACCCGTTCATCGCCTCGACGCCGGTGATGTCCACCAGCGCGAGGTAGTGATCGTCCAGCCCCGAGACGGCGTTGGTCAGGCCGAACGCGATTTTGAACGGGCCGGCGTTTTCCCCGAACATCATCGGCTTGAAAGCCAGCCGCTGGTCGGTGAGGACCAGCCGGCCCGGAGTACGGACCACCTGCAGGCTCCCGACTGCCGTCCCGGCAATCCACTGCCCCAACAGGCTCTCCCCTGGCCAAAGATCAGTCATCTCGCCCTCCCCAGACGGACCAACCCTGCCGCTGTACCGTTCCCCGTCCGCGCCGCCTCCGAACCGAAGTGATGCGGTGTGCAGGGAGGTTGACGGCTGGGTAGGGACGGAGGGGAGACAGCTCACGCAGTGATGCAAGGGGGGAACATGCTGGCTGAAACCATGGCGGCAATGGCGGCTGGGGGCGGTTCGGCGGTCGTGCAGGCGGCCGGCACGGACGCGTGGGAGGGGCTGCGCAGCCGACTGGCGCTGATGTTCGGACGCGGGAACGCGCACCGCGAGCAGGCGGAGCTGGAGCACCTCGACGCGACCGCGGCCGCCCTGTCGGCATCCGGTCGGCCCGAGAGCGAGGCCGAGGCGGCGCGCATCCAGCAGGAGATCATCTGGCAGACCCGCTTCGCCGGGCTGCTGGAGTGCGTCGGCGACGTGGAGCGGGACGCCCTGGGCGAGCAGCTGCGGGCGCTCGTGGCCGAGCACACCGCGGCGGCGGCCGCGGGGCGGATCGAGATCACACACAACACCTTCTCCGGGCCGACGGCCGTGCAGGTGGGCGGCGGCAACACCCAGGAGGTCACGTTCGGCCGGACCAGCGAGTGACCTCGCCAGGGTCCGGCCCCGCCGAGCCGGGCGGTCCCGCCGAGCCGGCTGGCCTCGCCGAACCGTCCACTGCGGCCCCGGACGCGCGCGACGCCGTCGGCGGAGAGCCGTACGCCGCTCTGGCGGGGAGCTGGTTCAGCGGGCCGACCGCCGTGCAGGTCGGCTCCGGGAACGTGCAGTACGTCCACTTCCCGGCGCCCCAGACTCCCGTCGCCTGGCCGTACGTGGTCGGCCTCCCACCGCACCGCGCCGAGGGGTTCCGGCGCCGGGACCTGGCGGTGGACCTCGACGAACCGGCGGCCCCGCCCGCCGCGGACGGCAGCGACTGTGACGGCCGTCGCCACGGTGACAGTGACGGCGACGGTGATGGCGGCCGCCGCCGCGGCGGGGACCTGACGTCCTGGGTGGTCACGGGTCTCGGCGGAACCGGGAAAACCCAGATCGCCGCCGACCATGCCGCCCGCATGCTGCGCGAGGGCCGGATCGACCTGCTGATGTGGGTGACGGCCGGAAGTCGGGACGCGGTGCTCGCCGCCTACGCCACGGCCGCCGAGGGCCTCTTCGGCGCGCCCGGCGGCAATCCCGAGCGGGCCGCCGCCGAGTTCCTCACCTGGCTGCTGCCCCGGCCCGCAGGGCCCGGGTGGACGCCCCGCCGCTGGCTGGTCGTCCTGGACGACGTGGCCGACCCGGCCGATGTGCGCGGACTGTGGCCGCCCCCGAGCCCGTACGGCCGGACCCTCGTGACCACGCGGCGCCAGGAGGCCGCGCTGGGCGGGGACCTGCGGCGCCTGGTGCGGGTCGGGCTGTTCACGCCCGACGAGGCAGTCGCCTACCTTGCCGACGGCTCCGCATCCGTCGGCCGCCGGGACCCGCGGCCCGAACTGGCCGCCCTCGCCGAGGACTTGGGCCGCCTCCCGCTCGCCCTCGCGCACGCGCGGACCTACCTGGCGGACAACCCCACCCTGTCCTGCGCCGCCTACCGGGAGGAGCTGGCGGACCGGCGCCTGACCCTGGCGGAGGTGTTCCCGTCCGGTTCGGCCGTTCCGGACGGGGCGGCGGCGGACGCCGGGCCCGTCGCGCTCACGTGGGCGCTGTCCGTGCGCCGGGCTGACGCGCTGAGCCCCGGGGGCGCGGCCCGGCCCCTCCTCCGGGTGGCCTCGTACCTCGACCCGAACGGGATACCCGAGGAGGTGCTCGGCGCCCCGAGTGTCCTCGCACTGCTGCCGGGGCCACCGGGGCCACCGGGGCCGCCGGGGCTGCCGGGGCCGCCCGGGCTCTCGCGGCTGCCGCAGGGCGCAGGCCCGGGCAGCCGCGGCTCCCGTGCAGCCCGGCTCGCGCTGGCCAACCTGCGCCGGCTGAGCCTCGTCGAACTCGACGCGGAGCAGCCGCGTTCCGCCGTACGGGTCCACCAGCTGGTGCAGCGCGCGGTACGGGAGGACATGGCCGCCGACGAAGCGGCAGCGGCCATCGCTGCCGCAGCCGATGCCCTGATGGCCGTCTGGGAGCGGGACCCGGAGCCGGCGCCCCCGGCCGAGGAGGCGCTGCGCGCGAACGCCGCCGCGCTCACGGCGACGGCGGGCGAGGCACTCCTCGCGCCGGTGCCCCACGAGGTGCTGTACCGGATGGGCCGCAGCCTGGGCGAGGCGGGCCGGTCCGGCGCCGCCATCGGGCACTTCGCCGGGCTGCTCCGGGAGGTGCGGACCCGCTTCCCCGACGACGCGGACCTGCTCTTCAAGACCCGGGGATACCTTGCCTGGTGGACGGCGAAGTCGGGTGACGCGCGCGGCGGCGCCGAGGCCTTCGAGGCCCTCCTCGCCGACCAGCTGCAGGTCCTCGCGCCCGACTCCCCCGACGTCCTGCAGACCCGGCGCAGCGCGGCCGTATGGCGGGGTTCCGCCGGGGACGCGCGCACGGCGGTCGCGAAACTGGAGGCACTGCACTCCGACTGGGTGCGCATCGAGGGCGCGGACGCCCCGGGGGCCGCGAGCACCCGCAACCACCTCGCCAACATGCGGGCCGTACTCGGCGACCACACCGGAGCGCTCGCCCTCCACGGGGAGGCGCTGCGCGAGGCCGAGTCCCGGTTCGGGCCCGACGACCCGCGGACCCTGAGCGCCCGGGCGGAGGCCATGCGCCACCGCGGCGAGCTCGGCGAACCGGCCCTCGCGCTGCGGGCGTTCACCGCTCTCGCCGCGGTCCGGCGCGAGAGTGCCCCGGACCACCCCGACACCTTCGGTACGCGGGCGGCGGTTGCGGAGTGGACCGGCCGCTCGGGTGACCCGGCCGGGGCGGTCCGCCTGCTGGAGGAGCTGCACGCCGAGCGGGTCCGCGTCCTCGGCCCGGCCCACGCCCACACCCTGGCCGGCCGTGAGCAACTGGCCCGGTGGCGCGCCGAGGCCGGGGACATCCCGGGGGCGGTCGCCGAACTGGAAGCGCTGATCCCGGACCAGATCGCCGCTCTCGGACTGGACCACCCGGCAGCGGACCGCACCACGCGCCTGCTGGCCCGCTGGATCGGGGGGTGACGGTGACGGCGCCTACCTCGCCGGTGACCGGCAGGCGGCGGGCCGGGTGACGGGCGGCCCGTGAGTGCCGGCGGCGAGCAGGGCGAGGCCGGCCTTCTCACTGCCGCCGGCCCGCTCCCCGCCGCTTGACGATCAGGCTCACGCCGAGGGTGTTCGCCGACCCGGTGAACGGCTCCGGCAGCGCTTTCAGGCGGTTGACCGGGGAGGCGAGCAGGCCGAGTGCGACGGCGGCCGAGCCGACGGCCGCCACCACCAGCGCGCCGTGGGCGCCGAGCCGGCCCGCCAGCAGGCCGGCCGCGAGCCCGCCGAGCGCGCCGCCGCCGAACAGCAGTGTCCGGAACGCAGCCGTCATCCGGCCCATCATCGACTGCGGGGTCAGGGTCTGGCGGAGGCTGACGATGATGACCCCGGCCACGCCAAGGCCCAGGTACGTCGTGAAGAAGGACAGCACGAACATCGCCAGCATCAGCGGCCTCGGCCCGCCGGCCGCCACGATGAGCGTCGGGCCGAGCAGCAGGGCCGACTGCGCTACCAGGTACACCCGGCCGAGCGGGAAGCGGGCGATGACCCGGCGGGAGACCAGCGAGCCGATCAGCCCGCCCACGGAGGCGGTCGCGAAGATGGTCCCGAGGGTGGACGAGCCCAGGTGGAGGTCGTTCGTGCCGTGGAGCAGGAACATCGTCCAGGTGGTGATCATGGAGAAGTTGCAGCAGAAGCCGACGAGCGCGAGCGCCCGCAGCACGCTGTTCCCCATGACCCATCCGAGCCCGTCGCGGAGTTCGCGCAGCAGATGCCGTTCGGCGGCCGGCTCCGGGCGGGGTTCGCGCGTGCGGATCAGCAGCAGCGACAGCATGGACACCGCGTACGAGCAGGCGTCCACGACGAGCGCGACCGGTGCGGTGAGGGCCGAGACGAGGACACCCGCGAGGCCCGGCCCGGCCACGTCGGCGGCGGAGGAGCTGGTGCCCATCTTGGCGCCGGCCTCGACGTAGTGTTCGGGCGTGCGGACGACCGTGGGCACGTACGACATCCAGCTGACGTCGAAGACGACGGACGCGATGCCCACGGCGCAGGCGATCACCAGCAGGATCGTCAGGTCGAGGAGGCCACACCAGTACAGCAGCGGCACCGAGCCGATCAGCACCAGCCGGACGGCGTTGGCGCCGAGCATCACCGGTCGGCGCCGCACCCGGTCGGTCCAGACCCCGATCAGCAGAGCCAGCCCGAGGTACGGGACGAGCTGCAGGAAGCGCAGCAGCCCGACCTGTTCGTCGGTGGCTCCGAAGGCGCTGATCGCGGTCAGCGGCAGGGCGAGGTTGGTGACCTGGGTGCCGAGCAGCGACACCGTCTCGCCGAACCAGAACCTCAGGAAGTCGCCGTTGCGCCACAGGCTCTCCCGCGCCTTCGACGGCGGGGGCGGGGCGGCAGCTGCAGGCCTGGCGGTTACCGGCCCGGCTGGGCGTTCCCCGCTCACCTGGGGTTCCGTACGAGCTCGGCGACCGCCGCGGCGACCTCGTCGACCTCGTCCTCCGTGTTGTAGTAGTGCGGCGACAGCCGCAGGCACCACTCCACCTCCTTGTCCCCGAAGTCGAACTGCGCGAACTCCCGGAAGCTCAGGGCCGAGTTGATGCCGCGTGCGTCCATGGCGGCCTTGAACGGCTGCGGCCGCCACCCCTCCACCGCGAACGTGACCAGGGCGGCGGGCGCCGCACCCCCGTCCAGCGTCCGTACGCCCGGCAGCCCGGCCAGCTGCCCGCGCAGCCGGGCGGCGAGCGCCGGGGTGCGCCGCGACACCGGTTCCATGCCGACCCGCAGGGCGTAGCGGACGGCGGCGGCGCAGCCGAGCACGGTGGCGTACGGGAACTCCCACTCCTCGAAGCGGGCGGCGGTGTCGCCCGGGCGATCGCCCTGCTGGCCGCCGAGGGCATCGTCGTCACCCGCCCCGGCAGCGGTACGTACGTCGCCACCCGCCGCCCCCCGGCGTCGGAGGAGGGCCCGGCGGACACCTCCTGGCAGACGGTGGCCCTGGCCGGCCGCGCCTTCGACCCCGGCGGTACCGCGAACGGCCCGTCCGCGGAACTCCCGCCCGGCACGGTCGCCCTCTCCGGCGGCTACCTGCACGAGAGCCTCCGGCCCGCCCGCGAACTCAGCGCCGCGCTCGCCCGCGCCGCGCGCCGCCCGGACGCCTGGCACCGCGCCCCCGTCGCCGGACTCGCCCCGCTGCGCGCGCTCTTCGCCCGGCAGGCGGGAAACGGCGTGAACCCCGAGGACGTCCTGGTCACCGGCGGCGGCCAGGGCGCGCTGTCGATGCTGTTCCGCGCCCTGGCCGCCCCCGGCAGCCCGGTGCTGGTCGAGTCACCGACGTACCCGGGCGCCCTCGCCGCCGCCCGGGCGGCCGGCCTGCGCCCCGTCGCCGTCCCCATGGACGGGGACGGGATCCGCCCGGACCTGCTCGCCGACGCCTTCGCCATGACCGGCGCCCGGCTCCTCTACTGCCAGCCGACCTTCCACAACCCGACCGGCACGGTGCTCACACCCGAGCGCCGCCGCCAGGTCGTGGACGTGGCCCGGGCCGCCGGGGCGTTCCTGATCGAGGACGACTTCGCCCGCCACCTCGGCCACGGCGGCAGCCCGGTGCCCCGCCCGCTCGTCGCCGACGACCGCGACGGCACAGTCGTCCACCTGACCTCGCTGACCAAGCCCGCCTCGCCGAGCCTGCGCATCGGCGCACTCGTCGCCCGCGGCCCGGTGATGCACCGGCTGCGCGGCATGCGGCAGGTGGACGACTTCTTCACAGCCCGCCCGCTCCAGGAAGCCGCCGTCGAACTGCTCTCCACCCCTGCCTGGGACCGCCACCTGCGCGCCCTCGCCACCGCACTCCGGGCCCGCTCCACCGCGCTCGCCACCGCCCTCGCCCGCGAACTGCCCGACTGGACACTCACCCGGCACCCGGCCGGCGGCCTGCACCTGTGGCTCCGCCTCCCCGACCGCCTCACCGACACCGCCGTCGCCGACGCGGCCCGCCTGCACGGCGTCTCCGTCGACGCCGGCCACCGCTACTTCCCCACGGACCCGCCCGCTTCACACCTCCGCCTCGGCTTCGCCGCGGCCGCCGACACCGCGGACCTGACCGAAGCCGCGCACCGCCTGGCCGCCGCGGCACGCACCCTGCCCCAGGCCTGAGACGCTCCCGCGCGCGACCGTCCGTACGGGGCGGGGAGGGGCGGGCTGGGGCGGGGCAGGCCGGGGCGGGGCGGGAGGTCTACAGGTCGACGTTCCAGTGTCGTGGGAGGTCCGTGTCGCAGAAGACGCAGGCGAAGTGGCTGTCCCGGACGATGCTGTGCTCCCGGCAGGCGGGGCAGCGGCGGAAGACGATCCCGTGGGTGAAGCCGTTCGGGCGGTCGAGCCCGGCTGCATCCAGTGCACGGGCCACGGCCGGCCACGACACCGGGTCCGGGCAGTAGCCGGTCGACTGGTTGCTGACCTCGTGCACCGCCCACCGACCGGCCTCGGCACGGAAACGGAAACCGATCTCGCCGGCGCTCAGGACGCGGTGCCCGCCGGCGCAGGCGACGTGCTCGCTGCGGCGTGGGGCCAGTCGCAGGATGCCGTCCGTGCCGATGACGAAGGTGAACGGTTCGGCCAGTTCGCCGGGTGACCGGTCCGCCGCCCACCGGGCGAAGTCGGCCGGTGTGCGGACGGGGGTCCCGGCCGCCGCCCCACGGACGGCGGCCCTCACGTGCTCCGGGCCGACGTACCGGTAGCCCGGCTGTCCCGCTTTCGGCGTGCTCATGCCGGTCACGGTAGGGCATGCCGGGCGGAGGGGGCGCGGCGCCGGAGTGCGGCGGCCGACGACACCTCTGGCCGATGACATCTCCGGGCCGACGACGCCTCCGGCCGACGACGCCTCCGGCCGACGACGCCTCCGGCCGACGCCCGCCCGGCCCGCCCCGGCGTCAGCCCCGGGTCGGCGGGGTCGGCGGGGTCGGCCGCGTCGCGAAGTGGCGGGCGGTCGGGACGAGCGCCGCGGCCGCGGCCGGTACGAGGAAGCAGGCGGCGGCGCACGCGGCCAGCACGGCCGTGACCCCGAACCGCTCGATGGCCGGGGCGATCAGGGCGAGCCCGACCGGCGCCAGGCCGTACGAGACGAGGAAGTCCAGCGACGAGACCCGGGCCAGCTTGTCCGGGGCGACCTCGCGCTGGGTGGCGGTGAACCAGGGCACGTTGAACAGCTCGATGCCGATCCCGGCGACGGCGTACGCGGCGACGACCACGACCGGGTGCACGGGCAGCATCAGGCTCAGCGGGGCGACCCCGTACGCGGCCAGCCCGGCGAAGGCCGCCCAGCCCTGGGAGCGGAACTGCCATCGGGCCATGACGAGGCCCCCGCCGAGCGCGCCCACGGTGTACGCGGTCATGGCCGCGGCCAGGACCCACTCGGTGCCGTACCGGTCCCGGCTGATCAGCGGCAGCGCGACGCTGGTGGCGGAGTAGCCGAGGGCGATGACGGCGACGAGGGCGGCGAGTCCGGCGAGGAACCAGGGGTGGCGGCGGGCTTCGCGTATGCCGTCCAGGAATTCGGCGCGGAAGCCGGGGCGGCGGGGCGAGGCGATGTCGGCAGGGTCCGCGGCCGCTGCGGGGGCAGCCGCGGCGGCGGCGCCCTTGCCCGGGACGAGGGCGGCGACCAGCCACAGCAGGCCGATGCCGAGCAGCAGCGTCGAGACGTCGAGGAACGCCGCGAGCAGCGCGGTGAGGGCGGGTCCGGCGAGGGTGGACGCGCGGACGGCCGTGGTCATGGCGGCGTTGGCCTGCTGACGGCGCTCGGGGGCGACGGTCTCGGCGGTGAGCGCCTGGAAGGCCGGGCGGCAGGCGCCCTGCCCGGCGCCCGCGAGCGCGGCGGCGGCCGTCATCAGCAGGAGCGAGCGGCCCAGCCCGAGGGCGAGGAGGGGCGCGGCGACGGCGGCAGCGAGGGCGGACCAGAGGACGACGGCGCGGCGGGAGTGCCGGTCGGCCAGTACGCCTCCGACGGCGACGGCGAGGAGGAAGCCGGCGGTGCGGGCGGCGAGGACCAGGCCGAGGCCGGCGGCGCCGAGGTCGCGGTGGAGGACGGCGAGTCCGAGGACGAAGGGCAGGGCCCAGGTCGCGAGCCCGGAGGCGGTGGTGCCCGCCCACAGGCGCAGGAACGCGGTGTCGCGCAGGACCGAACGCGGGCGCGGGGCTTCGGACTTGGCCGTTGTGGGCGGGGGTGTGGGGGTGGGTGTGGCGGCCACGGTGTGGTTGCTCCTCGGGGGCGGGGCGGCGGCTCAGGGCCGCACCCCGGGGTCGTTAATGAAAATGATTGCCATTACAGTACCCTTCGGATGCGGTGCTTCTGCCCCGTGCACGACAACACCTGCTGCCTGCCGTCCTGAGCCCCACCGCCGCCCAACCCCCTGTCCCCGCCTCCTCCCAGACCCCGGAGAGTCCATGCGGCACCTCGCCCGCCTCGCCCGTCGCGCCAGCCTCGCTCGCCTCGTCCGCCTCGTCCGCCTCGTCCGCCTCGTCCGCCTTGTCTGCTCTGCTCGCCCCATCCGTCCTTCGCGCCTCGCCCACCCCTCCCGCCTCTCCCGCCCTGCGCGGTTCGGGATCGCAGCCCTGGCCGCCGGACTCGCCACCTCCGGCTGCTCCGCGGGGGACGCCAAGCCCGCCGCGGAACAGTCGGCCGCCTCCGCGCATGGGGCGGCCTCCTTCGCCAGCTGCGGCCGCCAGGTGTCCTTCGCCCAGCCGCCGGGGCGGGCCGTCGCACTGGACCAGACCTCGACCGAGACCCTGCTCGAACTCGGCCTCCAGGACCGCATGGCCGGCACGGCCAACCTCAAGACGAAGATCCCCGCGCAGTACGAGGCCGCGTACGCGAAGGTCCCCGTCATCGCGCCCAAGATCGCCACCGGCGAGCAACTGCGCGCTGCCACGCCCGACTTCGTCGTCGCGGCCTCCACGGACCTCTTCACCAAGGACCGGGCCGGCACCCGCGAGGAACTGGACGCCCTCAAGGTCCCCACCTTCGTCAGCGCGGTGGACTGCCCGCAGCAGAACCCGGCCGGTACGACCCCGTTCGAACTGCTCTTCTCCGACTACGAGAACCTCGGCAAGGTCTTCGGGGCCGAGGACCGGGCCGCCTGGCTCGTCGCGGCCCAGCGCGCCGCGGTCGCCAAGGCCGGGGAGGGCGCCGCCAAGGTTCCCGGAGGCGCCGACCGGCCGACCGTCGTCTACCTCTACTCCGTCTTCAACGGCATGCCGTACGTCGCGGGCCGGACCGGCCTGCCCAGCGAGATGAGCCGCATCGTCGGCGCGAAGAACGCCTTCGACGACATCGGCGAGGACTGGCCCGAGGTCACCTGGGAGGAAGTCGCCAAGCGCGACCCCGACTTCATCGTCATCGGCGACCTGTCCGAGCGCGGCCGCCCCGGCGACAGCGCCGCCGAGAAGCGCGCCGCCATGACCGCACACCCGGTCGTCTCCCGGCTCGCCGCGGTCCGCGACGGCAGGATCCTGCAGGTGCCGGGCATCGAACTGGACCCCTCGGTGCGCTCCGTGCACGCCCTGGGGCTGCTGGCCGACGGGATGAAGGACCTCGGGTATGCCCGCTGACCCACTCACCTCGGCCACGTCGGTTGCCCCGGTTGCCGCGGTGGACCTGTTGATGCCCGCGGCCCGCGGGCGGGGGGCGGTGACGAGCGGGAGATCCCTCCCCGTCCCGCCCGCCGGCGGGAGTCGGCCGACTGCAGCCGCTGCCCGGGCCGGCCGTCTCCTCCTCGCCGTGCTCGCGCTCGCCGCCTCCGTCGCAGCGGCCGTACGCATCGGCACCGCCGACGTCGGCTGGGACGGCCTCGCCCGCGTCCTCGGCAGCCGGCTCGGCCTGGCCGTGGAGCCGCTGCCCCCGCTGCTGGACTCCCTCGTCTGGGACCTGCGGCTGCCCCGCGTCCTCATGGCCGCCCTCGTCGGCGCATCGCTCGCCGTCTGCGGCACCGTACTCCAGGCCGTCACCCGCAACGCACTCGCCGACCCGTACCTGCTCGGCGTCTCCTCCGGCGCCTCGACGGGAGCCGTCACCGTGGTCGTCCTCGGGGTCGGCGCGAGCACCCTCGGGGTCACCGGCGGAGCCCTGGCCGGTGCGCTGCTCTCCTTCGGGCTGCTGCTGGTGCTGCTCCGGCGCAGCGGGCTGGACTCGGTCCGCATCGTCCTCACCGGCGTGGTCGTCGGCCAGCTGTTCACCGCGCTGACCTCGCTCGTCCTGATGGCCTCGGCCGACGCGGACACCACCCGCGCCGTCACCCACTGGCTGCTCGGCTCCATGGCCCCGGCCCGCTGGAACACCGTCGCGGTCTGCGCAGCCGTCACCCCGCTGGGCCTGGTGGCCGCCTGGCTGTGCGCCAACGCCCTCGACGGGCTCGCCTTCGGCACGGACACCGCCGCCTCCCTCGGGGTCGGCGTGCGGCGTACGCGGATGCTGCTGCTCGTCGTCACCGCCGCGCTGACCGCCGTGGCCGTGGCCACCGTCGGCGCCATCGGCTTCGTCGGGCTGATCGTCCCCCACGGAGTGCGGTTCCTCGTCGGACCGCTGCACCGGCTGCTGCTGCCGTACGCCGCCCTGGCCGGCGCGGTGTTCCTGGTGTGGACGGACGCCCTCGCCCGGATCGCGTTCGCACCCCGCGAGGTCCCGGTCGGCGTGATCACCGCGCTGCTCGGCGTACCGCTGTTCCTCCTCGTCCTGCGCAAGCGGGGTGAGCTGTGAGGATCACCACCGAGGGGCTGACCTGGTCCGTGGCCGGCAACCCCGCCCCCGTCGTACGCGGGGTCAGCGTGGACATCGCCCCCGGCGAGACCGTCGGGCTGCTCGGCCCCAACGGCTCCGGCAAGTCCTCCCTGCTGCGCTGCCTGGCCGGGCTGCGGGTGCCCGACGCGGGCACGGTCCGGTACGACGGCGAGTCCGTACGCGGCTGGAGCGCGCGCCGGATCGCCCGCCGCGTCGCCTTCGTCGAGCAGGACGCGGCCGCGGACAGCGACGTGCGGGTCAGCGATGTCGTGGGCCTGGGGCGGACCCCGTTCCGGGACCGGTGGCGCGGGCCGGACACCACCGACCGGGCGGTCGTCGCCGCCGCACTGGAGCGCGTCGGCCTCACCGCGCTCGCCGGACGCCCCTGGCGAGCCCTGTCGGGCGGCGAGCGGCAGCGCGCCCACATCGCCCGCGCGCTGGCCCAGCAGCCGTACGCCCTCCTGCTCGACGAGCCGACCAACCACCTCGACGTCAAACACCAGCTGGAGCTGATGGAGCTGCTGACCGGCACGGGCACGGGCACAGGCGCAGGCACGGGCAGCGGTACCGGCGGGACCGGCAGGACCGTCCTGGTCGCCCTGCACGACCTGTCGCTCGCCGCCCGGTACTGCGACCGGCTGCTGCTCCTGCACCACGGCCGCCTCATCGCCTCCGGCCCACCCGCCACCGTCCTGACGGCCGAGCGGCTCGCCGAGGTCTTCGAGGTCGACGCCGAACTCACCACCGACACCCTGGGACATCCCCAGGTCGCATACCGCGGGCCGCTCGGCACCCCGGCCCCGCCGGCACCCCGACCCGCCACATGAACAACAACAAGAACAAGCGCAAGAACAAGAACAAGCGCAAGAACAGGAACCGGAAACCCCTGATGACCCAGACAACCCCCACTCCTGCCCGCCCGCTGTCCGCCGACCGACTCGACGGACTGGACGGACTGGACGGACTCGTCGCGGCCGTCCTGGCCGGCGCACACGGCCCGCTGCCCTCCGAACTCGTCGCGACCAGCGTCTTCTGGATCCACCACGGCACCCGCCTCGCCGGCGGCGACACCACCTACCTCAACCAGTACGTCCTGGTCCGCCTCGGCGGCTCCTTCGGCGGATGCGCCTTCGAGGCAGGCGAGCTCGACCCCGCGATCTGCCGCGACTCCTCCGGCACCCCGCTCGACGTCCTGCTGCGCGAGGCACCCCGGCCGCTGCGCATCGCAGCCCTCGACGCCTACCTCTCCGAAGCCCGCCCGCACCGGCTGGCCGCCGAGACCGGCGAGGCCGAGCCCGTCACCCTCCCCGTCGGCACCCCCGAGGTCCGTGCACGGGCCCGTGACGCGGCGATCGCCGGCCTGCTCGACATCGGACAGGGCGCGAAGGTCGGCCTCATCGGTGTCGTCAACCCGCTGGTCGCGGCGATCCGCGAGCGCGGCGGCGACCCCCTGCCCTGCGACTTCAACCTCAAGGCCACCCAGTGGGGCGACCCCGTCACCGACGACATGCACGAGGTGCTGGACCGCGCCGACGCCGTCGTCGCCACCGGCATGACCCTGAGCAACGGCTCCTTCGACACCATCCTCGAACGCTGCCGCTCGCGCGGCATCCCGCTGATCGTCTACGCACAGTCCGGCAGCGCCGTCGCCCGCGCCTTCCTCGACTCGGGCGTGACCGCCGTGTCCGCGGAGCCGTTCCCGTTCTCCCAGTTCAGCGCCGACGAGACGGTCCTGTACCGCTACCGGACGAAGGGCGGCGCGTGAGCCCCGCCCTCCGCCCGGCCGTGGCCGACACCGGCTTCGGCACCGGCGTCGGCTTCGGCACCGGCACCGGGTACGCCCCCTGCCACCACGGCGAGATCCTCCAGGGCGTCTTCCTCGACCACGACGGCCGCCGGTGCGCCGGCCTCGTCACCCTCCCCATGGCCGGCCCCGGCACCAGCGCCGAGTTCACCCGCCGCCCCGGTACACCGCCCGAGACCGTCACCGTCGTACCCGCCGACCGTGCGAAGGCCGCACAGGCCGCGGTACTCGCGATCGCCGAGTGCGCCGAGCGGACCGGACTGCCGCCCTGCGGCGGCGTGTTGCGGCTCACCGGCGACATACCGGTGGGCCTGGGCATGGGCAGCTCCACCAGCGACGTCATCGCAGCCGTCCGCGCGGTCGCGGACGCGTACCGGCTGCGGATGGCGCCCGGCACGGTCGCCCGGCTCGCCGTACGGGCCGAACGGGCCAGCGATCCGCTCATGCTGGACGACGGCCGCCCGGTCCTCTTCGCCCAGCGGGAGGGCCGCGTCCTGGAGGTCCTCGGCCCGGCCCTGCCGCCGCTGGTCGTGGTCGGCTGCGCCCTCGGCGGCGGCGCCCCCGTGGACACGCTGTCGCTGCCGGCGGTGTCGGAGGCGGACGAGGACGAGGACGAGGACGACGTGCGGGCCTGCGAGCGCCTGCGCACCCGGCTGCGCCGTGCCGTGGCCACCGGCGACGCAGCGCTGCTCGGCGCGGTCGCCACCGCCAGCGCCCGGCGCGGCCAGCGGGTGCTCGGCCACCCGGAGTTCGACGCGCTGACCGCCGTCGCCCGCCGGACCGGGGCGGTGGGCGTGCAGATCGCGCACAGCGGGGCGGTGGCGGGCGTGCTGTTCGACCCGGCCGCACCGGGCGTGCGCTACCGCGTCCGCAGCTGCCTGCACGCCCTCGACGCGCACGGCATCCCCACCACCCGGACCTTCACGACCTCCACAACCCTCACAACCTCCACGACCCGCACGCCTCGCACGACCCCCACAACCCCAACGACCCGCACGACAAGGAGCTCCTGAATGGACCAGCACATCGCGGAGGCGATCGGCCGGCCGGACCTGATACGCCTCGACGACCGGCTCGTCTGCCTGCGCTTCGAGACGATGAAGGCGGTCTCCGCCCTCGCGGCCGTACGCCACCTGCTGGACACCGGAGCGGTACGGCGCGGGGACACCCTGCTGGACAGCTCCAGCGGCATCTACGCGTACGCCCTCGCCCTGGCCTGCCACCGCTACGGCATGCGCTGCCACATCGTCGGCTCGACGACGGTGGACCACACCCTGCGCACCCAGCTGGCCGTCCTCGGCGCCACCCTGGAACAGATGGAGCCGTGCAGCGACCTCAAACTCGACCAGAAGCGGCGGGTGGAGCGGATCCACGACATCCTCGCCGAACACCCCGAGTACCACTGGATGCGCCAGTACCACGACGACATCCACTACCTCGGCTACGCCGCGGTTGCCGACCGGATCCGCGAGACGCTCGGCACGGACGGGCTCACCGTCGTCGGCGGGGTCGGCTCCGGCGCCTCCACCGGCGCCCTCGCCCGCTACCTGCGCGCGTCCCCCGACAGCCGGGGTTCCGACGGCCGGGGCCCCGACGGGCGGGGTGCCGGCCGGCGGGCGGCGGACGTCGAACTCGTCGGCGTCCAGCCGTACGGCAGCATCACCTTCGGCGCCGGACACATCGCCGACCCCGAGATCATCATCGCCGGGATCGGCAGCTCCATCCCCTTCGGCAACGTCTCCCACGAGCTGTACGACGCCCTGCACTGGATCTCGTTCGACGCGGCCCTCGCCGGCAGCGTCGACCTGCTGCGGCGGCACGCGGTCTTCGCAGGGCTGTCGAGCGGCGCCGGCTACCTCGCCGCCCGCCACGAACGCGACCGCTCCCCGGAACGCACCGTCCTCTTCGTCGCCGCCGACACCGGCCACCGCTACGCCGACACCGTCCACGCCCGCCACCGCCAGGCCGTCCCCCTCTGCGACTTGGCCCCGCAGGAGGTCACCGACCAGAGCCGACTCGCCCTCCCGTGGTCCCGCATGCAGTGGAACCGGGCCCGGGCGACGGCGCCGTGACACACCGGCGGCCCGCAGCGCGGACTACGCCGAGGCCGGCGGGCCGGGGTCGTCAACTGCCGCTGTTCCCCGCGTCCATGGCCTGCATCGCCGCCTCGGCCCGCTTCTCCATCTCCTCCGGCGGGACGTCCTCCACGTGCGTGGCAAGGCTCCAGCGGTGGCCGAAGGGGTCCTCGATCTGGCCGGTGCGGTCGCCGTAGAACTCGTTCCTGACGGGCCGCAGCTCCTTGGAGCCCTGGGCGAGGGCCTTGGCGAAGACGGCGTCGACGTCCTCGACGTAGACGTGGAAGGTGACGGGAGTGCCGCCGACGGCCTTGGGCGAGCGGAATCCCATGTCCGGGTACTCGTCCGCGAGCATGATCACCGAGTTGCCCAGATCCAGCTCGGCGTGGCCGATCCTGCCGTCGGGCGCGGGCATCCTCATCCGCTCGGTCGCGCCGAACACGGAGACGTAGAAGTCGATCGCAGCCGCGGCCCCGTCGACACAGAGGTAGGGCGTGATGCGCGGATATCCCTCGGGAACGGGCTTGACGGCCACCGGACTCCCGCCTTTCCGGACAGGGCGGTCACCGCCGACCGCCGCCTGCGACCACTGATATCCCGCCCCGCCCCGACACGCGCCCCGCCGCGCGGCAGCCGGCCCCGGCATGCCCCGAAGGGACTCCGGGCCGGTCCGACACGGTGAGCCGAAGGCGAGGCGGCAGCGCGCGTACGTCGAGGCGATCGAGGCGATCGAGGCCTTCACGGTCGTCACCCCGACCGACGGCCCCGAACCGGATGCGGCAGCCCGGCGGGGGTGGGGTACCGGCGGGGCCTGCCCGGGCAGCGTGCGGCTGCGATCACGGCGGCCCCTGCAGGTATACCCGGGTGTGGGGCACCCGCGCCGCCGCGGCCCGGAAGGAGATCGCGCGCCGGTCGCTCACCACCGAGACGCGGAGGTGGTCCGACGTACCGTCTTCCGTGATCCGGACCGCGCGCTCGGCGTCCGCGAGGATTCCCGAGACCCGGAGGCCGGTGACGCCCGTGAACTCGATCCAGAAACGCAAGGTGTTGTACGCGTTCCCCGACCACTCCGGCTTCGGATGGGGTGGCAGTCGCCCGGTCTCGAAGCCGAAGGTCACCGAGGTGCCGCGCTCGTCGATGTGGGTGTGGAAGAAGTGGCAGGTGCTGAGGTCGGGCACGGGCGCCGCCCCGTACAGAGCCTGCAGTTCCGGCCAGCGGATGGAGTCGGTCATGTCACACCCGCCAGAAGAAGGTGTCCACGTACGCCGGTGGGACGGTCGGGTAGAGCCTGTTTTCGAGCGGTCGGGCGAAGTGGTGCGGACCGATGTCGTCGCCGCCGTCCGGGTCCCGCGTGAAGACGCTGAACCTGCCCGCGACGAGCGAGGCGTTCGACGTGAACGACACGGCCACACCCGGCGCCGTCACGGCCACTGCCAGCCGATGTTCCGGCAGCTCACGCAGTGAGATGTCCGCCGTGACCGGAGGCTGCCATCCCTCCATCAGAAAGTCCTCGACCATGCAGAACTGGACGTGGCACTGCATCGTGTCACCCGGGCGCCCGTCCCAGCGGTCCGGGAACCTCGGCAGATCGAGTCGCAGCGTCACGGCCGGGTCCCACCCGTCCAGGTGCACCGAGCGCAGCCGTACGCCTGTCAGGTCGGGGACCTCGTCGTAGTACGACCCGAAGCCCGTGTTCACCACGAAATCGGTCCATGTCATGGGAACACTGTGCCTCTGCGCCCGTCGGCGACGCGGTTGCGGGCGTAGTGATCTGCGTCGCCTTCACCCCGCCATGTACGGAGCCGTGGCCTGCTCCGGTGTGTTCGCTCCGCCGTCGGAACGCGGAGACTCGGACGTCCGCGTGAACGGGTTGTCCTGGAGGGCCTTCAACGAGATGGTGACCTGCCCCTCACGCGTCTCGGACATGATCACCTCGGCGGTGATCCGCTGTCCGGGTTCCACGGCCTGCGAGGGGTGGTCGATCCACGACCAGGACAGGTCCGGCAAGCGGATGAACCCAGTGCAGCGCCCGTCCGGCTCGCCGTCCAGGTGGACGAAGACCCCGAAGTCGTGCACCCCGGAGACCGTCCCCGAGACGACCTGCCCCGGGCGGATGCCCGTGAGGAAACCGCGCAGGTCCTGGTTCTCACAGGCCCGTGCAGACAGCCACAGCTGTTCTCCGCGCCGGCGGCCGATCTCCTCGGCCTCCATCTCCCGGCCCACCTCGAAGACCTCCGACGGGTGCTCGATGCAGCGACGCATCGACGCTTCGTGCCGCGGAATTCGCCCGACCTCGACGTCGTCCCCCTCCGTGTCCAGGAGGCTCACGAGGGTGTCCGTTCCGTCGAACCCGATGACCTTCACCCGCCTTACGGGGCCCGGCTCCGGTCGGTTGAACAAGGATCGTAGGCGAGCGTAGGGGTCGGATTCGGGCATGGGCGGAGTCTACGGTCCGACCACACGGGCGGGCCGGCGGCGCGGGGTGGTGTCATCGGGCGGTGCTGCTGCCTTCCACGGCGGATCGGCGGAAGGAGCGGACGGTGGCCGACCTGGACAGCGCGAGCGACATCCGTACGAGCCCCTGGCTGCTGCTCGGCGAGGTCAGCACCGCGTCCGCGGTGTGCGGGAGCGGGAGCGGGAGCGGGAGCGGGTGCGGGCCCTGGCCCGGGCCCCGGCTCGGGCAGGCTGTGGTCCGGGCGCGCTCCCACTGCGCGACGGCGCTGACCAGTGCGGCGGCGTCCGCGACGGCCGCGGCCTCCTCCGCCGGGCGCCCGTCCGCCAGCTCCTTGCGCAGTGCCCGCTCCCGCAGCTCGGCCCGCAGGTAGGGGTTGACGGTGAGGATGCCGTCGTGGATGTCCGACTCGCGCTGCGTCAGCCGCATCCCGATCGGCACCCAGGCCCCGCCGGCGGACAGGTCGATGCTGCGCTCGGTCGCCCCCCGCAGCTCGTCGTGCAGGGGGCGGAGCCGCCGGTACCGGCGCCACATCCGCCACCGGCTCGCGACGGGCTCGGCGACGAGGGGCAGCACGAACCCGACCGCGATCAGCAGCGCCGACACGGAGGCGAGGGCCGGCGCGACCTCGACGGCGAGCACGTCCCAGTCGCGGCCCGCCCACCGCGCCCCGACCGCGGCGAACTTGGCGACGTCGTAGCAGAGGTTGAGCACGTAGCCGACGACGATCAGCACCAGCCCCGCGCGCAGCGCGCCGCGCACCGCGCGGGCCCACCTCCAGCACAGCACCGTCATGGTGACGGCCGCGGTGGTGTGCGCCGTGAGGTAGAGGAGGATCGTCTCCCGGATGAACGGGGTGCTGGCGTAGTACGTGTCGAGGTCGCGCAGGCGCTCCACGGGCGCGTCGCCGAGGACGAACAGCGTGTTGACGGCCACGATCACGGCGAGCGTGGCCGCGGTGCACAGACGGGCCCGCCGACGCGTCCGCTCCCCGTCGGCGTCCGCGGCGCCGCGGCTCCAGTGGAGGATGAGGACGATGTTGGCCCCGGAGAACGCCGTGATGAGGGAGTAGACGAGGGGCGCCGCGGCGTTGGGGACACCGGTGAGCCGGTTGACGGCGACGAGGCTCGGGATCGCGGTGAACCCGAACACGGCCGTCCCGAGCGCGAGCAGGACACACACGGAACGCAGCAGCTCGTCACGCGGATTGCGCCGGAGCGCGGGCAGCTTCAGCAGCGTCGCGAGCAGGAGTACGGCGCCGGGTAGGTAGAAGCCCAGGCCCTGGGGGTCGTTCACCGCGGGCCCCGCCCGTGGGGGACCGTATGGTTCCGGCGGCTGGTGGTTCGGGGCGGCTGCTGCTGTGTCGTCATGGCAGGTGTGTTCCTCACGGGCGGTTCGGTGGTCCGGCGGTGCCGGTACCGGGTGCCGTATCCGTTCCCACGCCTCGTCGCTCGGCCCATCAGCGCGATCACAGGCACGACGAGTGATCATCGTACTGAGTGGCCGAAAGGGGCATGGTCCGAGCATCGCTTTGCTGCTGGGCGAAGCGCACGGCCGACCGCCAGAGGCTGAATCCCGCCCCCTGCCGCTGGGTGGCGGGTTGGGGTCCGCTGCCCCGTCCGTGCGGATCGTGCCGGCCGCAGCCCCTGTCGGCACGAGGTCGAGTTCCGCCATGCTCGTCGAGCGTGCGCCGGCCGGCATGTGTGCCGGGCGCGCCCCCTGCCGCTGGGAGGGCGCGCCCGGCGATGCTGCTGCCGGTCGGCCGGTTACAGCGTGTGGGTCAGGCGGGTCGTGAGCAGGCGGGTGAAGCGGGCCGGGTCGGGCAGGTCGCCGCCTTCGGCGAGCAGCGCGCTGCCGTACACCAGCTCGGTGATCTCCGCGAGCGCGGGGTCGTCCGCGTTGGCCTCGTGGGCCGAGCGCAGGGCGGTGACCAGCGGGTGGGCGGGGTTGAGCTCCAGGATCCGCTTGACGGGCGGCATCTGCTGGCCCATGGCCCGGTACATCTTCTCCAGGGTCGGGGTCATGTCGTGGGCGTCGCCCACGATGCACGCCGCCGACGTCGTCAGCCGCGACGACAGCCGGACCTGCTTCACGTGCTCGGACAGGGACGTCGCCATCCAGGGCAGCAGGGCGGCGAAGTCCTGGTCCCGCTTGGCCTTGTCGGAGTCGGCTTCCCCGTCGCCGTCGGCGGCCTGGTCGAGGTCGACCTGGCCCTTGGCGACGGACTGGAAGCGGTGGCCGTCGAAGCCCGGGACCTGCTCGACCCAGACCTCGTCGACCGGGTCGGTGAGGATCAGGACCTCGTACCCCTTGGCGGCGAAGGCCTCCATGTGCGGGGAGTTCTCCACCATGGCGCGGGTTTCGCCGGTCAGGTAGTAGATCGCGTCCTGGCCGTCCTTCATGCGCTCGACGTACTCGCGCAGGGTGGTCGTCTTCTCCGCGTCGTGCGTGGAGCCGGCCGACACGAGCGCCAGCAGGGCCTCGGTGTTGTCGGTGTCCTCCAGGAGGCCCTCCTTGAGGACCCGGCCGAACTGGCCCCACAGCTTCGCGTAGCGCTCGGCGTCGCCCGACTGGACTCCCTTGAGCGCGCCGAGGACCTTCTTCACCAGGCGCCGGCGCACGCCCTGGATCTGGCGGTCGTGCTGCAGGATCTCGCGGGAGATGTTCAGCGACAGGTCGTGGGCGTCCACGACACCCTTGACGAAGCGCAGGTAGTTCGGCATCAGCGCTTCGCAGTCGTCCATGATGAACACCCGCTTGACGTACAGCTGCACGCCGCGCTTGGTCTCGCGGGAGAACAGGTCGAACGGCGCCTGCGAGGGGATGAACAGCAGCGCCTCGTACTCGAAGGTGCCCTCGGCGCGCATGTGGATGGTCTCGGCGGGGGCGAGCCAGTCGTGGCTGATCTGCTGGTAGAACTCGCTGTACTCGGACTCGGACACCTCGCTGCGCTGCCGCGCCCACAGCGCCTTCATCGAGTTGAGCGTGTCCATGCTGTGGGCGGCGGCGCCCTCGGCTTCGCCCTCGCCGTCGCCGTCGCCGTCGCCGTCGGCGTCGAGGGCGGCGTCGGTGCGCTCGGCGGCCATCTTGATCGGCCAGCGGATGAAGTCCGAGTACTGCTTCACGATCTGACGGATCTTCCATCCGGCCAGGTAGTCGGCCAGCCCGTCCTCGCTGTCGGCGGGCTTGAGGTGGAGCGTGACCGAGGTGCCGACCGGCAGGCCGTCCACGGCCTGGATGGTGTACGTACCCTCGCCGTCGGACTCCCACAGCGTGCCCTCGTCGGTGCCGGCCCGCCGGGTGCACAGGGTCACCTTGTCGGCGACCATGAACGCCGAGTAGAAGCCGACGCCGAACTGCCCGATCAGGCTCTGCGCCGCGGCGGCGTCCTTGGCCTCCTTGATCTTCTCCAGCAGGCGGCCGGTGCCGGACTTGGCGATCGTGCCGATCAGCTCCACGATCTCGTCCCGGCTCATGCCGATGCCGTTGTCGCGGACGGTCAGCGTGCGGGCGTCCTGGTCGACTTCGAGGGTGATGTGGAGGTCGGCGGTGTCGGCTTCGAGGGCGGAGTCGGTCAGCGACTCCAGGCGGAGCTTGTCCAGTGCATCGGAGGCGTTGGAGATCAGCTCGCGCAGGAAGATGTCCTTGTTCGAGTAGATCGAATGGATCACCAGCTGCAGCAACTGACGGGTCTCGGCCTGGAACTCCAGCGTCTCGGTACTGCTACCCACGTGGGTCTCTCCTTAGAGAACGGAAACGGTGACGGTGATGGACGGTGTCGTGTGAGGGACGGAGGGTGCCGCGGCGCCCGGGCGGCACGCCGTACCGCGCCGTCGGCACGGCGCGCTCGGGGCGGGCGTTGGCCTAGCCGTGGCTGACGGGCGGCTGCCGTATCACGGCCGAGGCCGGAGCCGGGGCGGGGTACGGCGCTGCCGGCGGCTGTCGGCGCGCAGTTGGCCGGTGCGGGCGGCGAGCCGGTCGAGGCGGGCGGCGATCGCCGGGTGGCCAGCCGCGAGGTGGGGGCGGGTCGCGGCGAGCGGGGCCAGGAGCCGGGCCGGGTCGTTGTCGCCGAGGGCGTCCAGCAGGCGGGCCACGGCCGGGGCGGCGCCGACGGCGATGTCCTCCAGGGCGCCGATCTGCCCGGCCAGGAGACGCAGTTCGGCGGCGTTGTCGCGGGCCCACGTGGTGACGGCGCGGTCGGCGGCACGCTGGTCGCGGGCCGCCCGGACACGCTGCTCGCCGGTGCTGCCCGCGGCGGTTCCGGCGTCGGTGTCGGGGCGCAGGCGTAGGTAGCGGCGCTCGGCGGCCTGACGGCTGGCCACGCCGAGAGGCCCGGCCAGATCCGCCCATGTGGCGCCGGCGGTGCGGGCGGCCTCGATCAACCCGGTCTCCCAGCCGGCGAGTTCCTCGCGCACGTGGCGCAGGAGCAGCAGCGCGGCGAGGGCCTGCTGCGGGTCGCTCTGGCCGGCGTCGTCGGGCGGTGCGTGGCGGGCGGTGCGGGCGGCGGCGTTCATCATGCCGAGCGCGGCGGCAGCGGCCGGGAACGAGGCCGGCCCCGACCCCGGGGGGTCCTGCGCTTCCATGGTCGTCACCTTTTCGCCGACGGCGGGATTGTCGTCCGAATGGTGACATGCTACGACCGTCCCGGCCGAACCGCACCGGCGAATCCGCGACAACTGTCCGGAATTGGAGGTGTCCGGCTGTGCCCACCCGGTACCGGGCCGCTTCGAAGGAGTCGACGGCGATCCCTCTCGCGTGTCGTCCATAGGGCGACATGGCCGCTTGCCGCGAGCATCCGCGTATCCGCCTGCCGCCGGGATGGGGATCATGGGTGCATGACCCGAATCCTGACCCGCAGCGATCTGGAGGCCGTACTGGAGCCCGCGGCCTGCACAGCCGTCCTGAAGGACGGTTTCCGCAACACGGACTCCCGGTCGGCAACAGGGCAGCGGGTGAGGACCGATCTGCCGTTTCCCGGCACGGCCACAGCCCTGATCCCCGGGCTGCTGCCCGGCATCGACGCGTACACGGTGAAGGTGAACGCCAAGTTCCCCGCCGGACGGCCGGCGCTCCGCGGAGTGATCTGCCTCCACAGCGGTCAGGACGGAGAACTCCTCGCGCTGATGGACTCCGCCACCATCACCGCCTGGCGCACCGGCCTCGCAGCAGCCCTGGGCACGCACGTCCTCGCCGCCCCCGACCCGGGAGGTGACGCGGTACTCGGTGTGATCGGCGCGGGCGCGCAAGCCGACCTCATGGTCCGCGGGTTGCGCAGTATGCGCGGCTTTCGCGAAGTCGTCGTGTACGACACCGATCCGGCCCGGGCCGCCGCGTTCACCGCCCGGTACGGAGGACGCGCGCTCGGTTCTCCCGCGGACGTTGCCGCAGCCGCCGGTGTCGTCCTGCTGGCAACGTGGTCCCGCACGCCCTTGCTGCACCTCGCCGACACCCGGCCCGGGCAGCACGTCACGTCGCTGGGAGCCGACGAGCCCGGCAAACAGGAGCTCTCCGCCGACCTGCTCGCCTCCGCGCTCCTCGTGGTCGACGACCGTGAACTGGCCGCTGCCGCGGGAGCTCTCGCCGCCGCCGGACTTCCCGCCTCAGCCGCCCGCGCCACCCTGGGCGAGGTCCTCCGCGGCGACCGTCCGGGCCGCACCAGCTTGACGCAGCGCACCGTCTACGCCCCCGTCGGGCTCCCCTGGCAGGACCTCGCCCTCGCCTGGCTGGCCTACGAGCACGCCGAACGGCGTGGCATCGGAACACGAACCGACCTGCTCTTCTGAGCGGCGAACCCTGCGCGGAATCGGCTCCGTGTCAGATTTCGGCCAAAGCGGCTGTCATGACGCCGGAGCGGGATCTTCCGGCGTTAGCGTTCGAAACGTTCTTGCGGCCTCTGGGGGGAGAGCCCGCGTACGCGTACCTCTCTGCCTCCGTGCGCCGCCTCGGGGCAAGGGGAGGGGACTGTGATGAGCAATCATCAGCGACGGTTGGCAGGGACAGGGACAGGGACAGGGACAGGGACAGGGACAGGGACAGGGACAGGGCCGGGGCCGGGGCGAGCGCCGGGGCAGGGGTAGCGCCATGGCCCTCGTGCTTGAGGGGATCTCCTTCCGGTACGGCCGGCAGGAACCCGTCTTCACCGGCTTCGGGCTGGTCCTCGACGCCCCCGCCACCGTCCTCCTCGGCCCGAACGGCGCCGGGAAGTCGACGCTGCTGGGGCTCGCGGCCTCACAACTCCGCCCCGGCTCCGGCACGGTCGCGCTCGGCCGGACCCGGGCCGGGGGCCGCTCCCTCGCCGCGTACCGGCGCAAGGTGGCGTGGATCCCGCAGCAGATCACCCCCGTACCCGGGCTGACCGTCCGCGAACAGGTCGCGTACGCCGGCTGGCTCAAGGGCCTGAAGCGGTCCGAGGCGTGGGAGGCGTCCGCCGCCGCCGTCGACCGGGTCGGTCTGAGCTCGCTCTCCGACCGCAAGAGCCACCGGGTCAGCGGAGGCCAACTGCGCCGCATCGGCATCGCCGGGGCGCTCGGCCACCGCAGCGAGCTGATCCTGATGGACGAGCCGACCGCCGGACTCGACCCCACCCAGCGGCAGATGTTCCGCGAACTCGTCGCCGAACTGTCCGCCACCGTGCGGATCGTGGTCTCCACCCACCAGACGGAGGACCTCGCCGACCTCTACCGGCAGGTCGTCGTCCTCGACCGGGGCACCGTCCGCTTCCAGGGGACCCCGCAGGAGTTCCACGCCCTCGCCCCCGCCCCGCCCACCGCGACCGCCGCGACCGATGGCGGGCCCCGCGAACGGGCCGAGGCCGCGTACGCCCGTCTCGTCGAGCGGGAGGTCTGAGCCATGCGCCTGCGTACCCTGCTGCGCACCTCGTCAGCCACGGCGCTGCTGCCGTTCCTCCTCGCCTACGTCGTCGTGCTCCTCCGCGACGCAATGACCGCCTCCGTCCTGCCCGGCTACGGGCCCTCGGTCGTCGGGCCCGTCGCATTCGCCCTGGCTCCGGCAGCAGCGGCCTGTTCGGCGGCCGGCGCGTGGGAGGCCGCACGGCTGCGCCGCGGCCGCGTCCTGGACCAGGCGCCCGTCCGCTCGCCGCTCACCCTCGCGCTCGCCGTGCTCCTGCCGGTCTGGGGCATGGGCCTGGCGGGCCTGGCCGCCGCACTGCTCGTCACCTCCAGGGCGGCCGGAGCCCTGCCCGCGCCCTCCCATACGGGCATGCTCGCCGCGTACGCCGCCGTACTGGCCGCGGCGAGCCTCCTCGGCCACCTGCTCGGGCGGGTCCTGCCGGGCCTTGCCGCCGCGCCGGTCGCGATGGTCGTCGGGTTCTTCCCCGTGGGGTTCGCCGGGTCCTTCGAAACGCCCTGGCCGCGCCATCTCGTCGCCACGGCTTACGACTCCTGCTGCCACCCCGGCCAGGTGATCGACCCGGCGGCCGTCTGGTCCCCGCTCCTCCTCGCCACCGGGCTCTGCCTGGCCGCGGCCCTGGTCATCCACCCGTTCCTCAAAGCGGCACGGGCGCTCGCCGTCGCCCTCGCGGCGGCCGCCGCCGCAGCGGCCGTCTGGCTCGTCCACGACCTCGACCACAACCCCGTACTCGCCCGCGAACCCTCGGACCTCGTCTGCGACACCCGTGGCCGCCCCACCGTCTGCCTGTGGCCCGAGACCCCCGACCGCGGCCGGACCGTGGACCTCGTCCGCAGCCACACCACCCGCCTGACGGCGGCCGGGATACCGGTCGCCGACACGCTCAGCGCCGCACCCCGGCCCGGGGAGGCCGGGTTCGGCGGCAAGGGCACCGTCCAGGACGCGGACATACCGCTCCGGCTCGCGAGCATGCTGATGCCCGCCACACCCGCATGCGCGCGGACCACCGGCCACTACCCAGCGATACAGGACACGCCGCCGCTCCACGCCTGGCTCACCGCCACGGCGACCGGCACCCCGCCCGTCCCGACCCCCAACCGCTACACCGCCCAGGACGTCGACCTCGTCCGGCAGGTCCTCGCCCAGCCGCGCGCCGTACAACTGGCCTGGTACGAGCAGTACCGGAAGGCGCTGGCCGGCTGCACCGACCGCCCGGACCGCACCATCCCGGGAGCCGCCCGGTGATCTGGTGGCTCACGTCCCGCCACGCGGCCCTGACCGTCCCGGCGACGCTCCTCACCGCCCTCCTCGGCATCGCGCTCGGACGCACCGTGCTGCCCCTCCCGTCCCTCTTCGGCAGCGGTGATTTCCTGCTCAGCGCGGTGGTGGCGGCGTTGCCGGCCGTGCTCTGGCTCAACGGCACCGGACGGACCGACCCGAGGACCGAAGCCACCGCCCTCCGGCCCGTCCACCGCTGGGACACCGCACTGGCCGCGCTCCTCGCCGCGACCGCCCTGGCCGTCACCGGCATCGCCTACCTGCTCGCCGCCGACGACATCGCCCTCGCCGTGGGCCGCAACATCACCTTCTACCTCGCGGCGGCCGTGCTCCTCGGCGTGTGCGTCGGACCGCGCATCGCCGGGCCGCTCGTCACCGGCATCCCGTTCGTCGTGGGGGTCGCCGGCCGGCGGGGCCCCTTCCCGGAGCCCTGGGCCGTGATCCTGCACGACGGGGACTCCGGACGGGCGCTCGCGGCGACACTGGCCCTGATGGCGATCGCGTGCCTCGTCGGCGCCGGCGTCGGCGTGCGTGCCGGTCGCTGGAGCGCAACAACGCCGTAACGCGCGCCTCGTACCGTCGTACGGATGAGCGCAAAGGCGAACGGAAACGAGACGAACCCGGACGCACGGCCGCGGCCGCGGATCCGGCCCGGTGCCGGGCCCGACCTCGACGAGCTGACCCGGATCTACAACCACTACGTCACCGAGACGCCGATCACCTTCGACACCGTGCCGTTCACCGCGGACCAGCGGCGGCCGTGGCTGCTGGCCCATCCCCACTCCGGCCCGCACCGGCTCCTCGTGGCCGAGGAGGACGGAAAGCTCCTCGGCTACGCGACCAGCAGCGCCTTCCGCCCGAAGCAGGCGTACGCGACCTCCGTGGAAACCAGCGTCTACGTGGCGCCCGAGCACCTGGGACGCGGCATCGGCAGCCTGCTGTACACCGCGCTCTTCGAGGCGCTGGAGCAGGAGGACGTGCATGTCGCGCTCGCCGGAATCACCGTGCCCAACGAGGCGTCCCAGCGGCTCCACGTACGCTTCGGGTTCCGGCCCGTGGGCGTCTACGAGCAAGTCGGGCGGAAATTCGGGCGGTTCTGGGACGTGGCCTGGTTCCAGAAGCGGCTGTGAGGGGTATGGACCCTGGGATGGTCGGCGCGGCCGGCTGCATACCGTATGATTGATCTCGAGCTCGCGTCCGGGAAATCCGGTGGTGGGACTGGCGTTGGTGGTCCAAGGAAAGGCACCCCACTTCCTGTGGGGGGATGCAGGTGCAAGGCCTGCCCAGCGCTCGATCAAGGCCCCGGCCTCCTCAGGGAGACCGGGGCCTTCTTGTTGCGCGCGAGGACGAGCGGGAAGCCCGTCGGGCGGGCCCTCCCGCCTCGGGCATCATCAGGGTGTGATCTTCCTTGACGAGCGACTCATCGGGGCCTGGCTCGGTACTGCCGAGGGGGTGATGGAGGCGAGCGGCATTGTCTTCCTCGCGGACGGCCGCGGCTGGAGCCGGTTCGACAGCATCAGCGGCGAGCTCGCCGTCAGCCGCTTTCGCTGGCACTGCCCGGACAACGGGGTGCTGAGCCTCCGATACACCTGGCAGGTCAGCGGCGAGTGGGACGCGGAGGCCGCTGGAGGCGACGGCTTCGCCGTCGTCCGCCACAGCGGGCCGTTCGACGAGGTCATCGAGACGGGCTACCGCGTCGGCCCCCATCAGCCGCAGCTGTCCGCGTCCGAGGCCGCGAAGACGGCCCTGCTGCTCGACCAGGCCGTTGAGTTCGAGCACGTCTTCCACCGGAGCGGAAGGCCCGCCACCGTCGCGGACGACCCTTCGACCGCCGTCGTGCCCTACCCGCCCGCACCCCACCCCGGCGGCCCTCCCCGGAGCTGACGCGCGAGCGCCGTGACGTTCCGTTCCGTGCCGTGCCGTCAGTCGGACAGGGCTGCCTGCCAGCGCCACGACGTGAGCCGGGGCCGGCCTTCGAGTTCGCCCCGCCCCGTGCACCACAGCAGGACGCGTACCGGGTCGCCGGACGGCGCATCGGGGAAGAGGCGTTGCAGGACCGCGTCACACAGCGGGGCCGGAGGCAGCCACGGAATCCCCAGTCCCCGGGTGATGTCGTGCGTGTGCAGCAGGACTTCGGCGACGCCCATCGCGGCGAAACCGGCCGGGTCGCACGGCCCCCAGTGCCAGGCCCGCATCCCCGGGTCGGCCGTCGCCAGGGCGCTGACGAGCAGGCTGCCGCAGGCGGCGACCACGCCGAGCACCTCGCGCGGCTCCGCTTCGGGGCGGACGACCAGGTCGAAGGGGAGGTACGCGTCGGCAGGCCGGGCCGCCACCTGCCCCGCGTACGCCAGCAGGTCGTGCGCCACATGGGCTGCCGTCTCCCGGCAGTCCCACTCCAGCGGGCCCGCCCGCACCGACCAGTCCGCCTCCTCGGCATGCGTGCCGAGCACCTCGCGCATGACGGAGACCGCCAGTTCCACGTCCCGCAATCCCACGCTGCCCATGCCGCGAGCCTAGCCCGCGCCCTGGCCCTCGCGCCCGCCCCGGTGGCGCTTGGCACGCCCGTGCGGTCTTACGAGGAGATCCCCTTCGCCACCGGGCTCGTCGGCCGCGAGGAGTGGAGGCCGTGGCACAGGGTGTCGAATGCGTCGAGGGCCGCCGGGGCGACCGTGTCGCGTGCGTGTGCCGGGGGTTCGCCGGACATGATGCGCCGCTGGAGCTCGCGCAGGGCTGCCCGGTGCGTTCCGGCGATGGCGCCCGCGAGGAGGGCCGCGGACAACGGGAGGCCGGCGCTGTCCGGCGTACCGGCGGTGTTCGGCGGGTGCTCGGCCAGGGCTGCGGCGAGGGCGGCCTCGGCGTGTTCGCCGATCTCCCGTTCGCGGGCGCGCAGTGCGGGGCTGTCGAGGACGACCTGCCGGAACCGGCGCGCGCCGGGGTGGAGTCCGAGCATGGGGTCGTTGTCCCGGAGGGCGGCGAGCAGGGCGTCGCGGACGGTCTCCACCGGGCAGGTGCCGGGGGCGCGGTCGCGTGTGAGGGCGGCGAGACGGTCTTCGGCCTCGGCCTGGCGGTCGAAGAAGAGGTCTTCCTTGGCGGGGAAGTAGTTGAACACGGTGTTCGTGGACACGCCCGCGTGCCGTGCCACGTCGGCGACCGTGACCCGGTCGAACCCGTGTTCCAGGAATAGTCCCAGTGCCGCGTCGGCGATGGCCGTGCGGGTCTGCTGCTTCTTGATCTCTCGAAGTCCCACACCCTGAATGATAGTGTCACCGCAAAGTTAGTGTGACACCAAGATTTTTGGAGGGGGACGGCCATGGCTGCTGCGCTGGCCTTCGGCATCTATCCCGGCGCGCTCCTGGGCGATGACCAGGGCATCGTCCATCCGGTCCGGCCGGACGAGCCGCGCCGCATCAACGACGCACTCGATGTGCTGCAGGGAGACGCGGCCCCGCTCACGGTCCGCGCCTATCACTCCTTCGCGGCCACCGTGGCCCTGCCGGAACCTCCCACGCCGGCCGAACCGCAGGCCTACCTCCGGCGAGGCCGCAAGCTCGACCTCGTCCTGCAGTTCCGCGAGCCGTCCGGGCGGTTGGACGAGTGGCTGGAGTTCGTCCGCCACACCGTCCGGACGCAGGGACCGCACCTGGCGTCGCTCCAGATATGCGAGGAGCCGAACGCCGACCTCCCCGTCCTCGACGGCAGCACACCCAACGTCATCAACGCGCTCGTCCAAGGGGTCATCGCGGCCAAGGAGGAGGCCCGGGCCCTGGGTCATGCGGTGGCGGTCGGCTTCAACGCCGTGCCGACCTTCGATCCGGCCGACACCTTCTGGTCCGAGCTCGGCGCCCTGGCCGACGCCCGCTTCGCGGCCGCCCTGGACTACGTCGGCCTCGACTTCTTCCCCGACGTCTTCCGGCCCGTCCCCGCCGACCGGCTGGCCGACGCGGTCACCGCGGTCCTCACCGCCTTCCGGCGCGACCACCTCCCCCAGGCCGGCATCCCGGACACCATCCCCATCCGCATCTGCGAGAACGGCTGGCCCACCGGCCCCGGCCGGCCCGAGCGGCGACAGGCCGAAGTCCTCGAAACCGTCGTCCGGACCGTCGCCGCCCTCGCCGGCGAACTCACCGTCGACGGCTACTCGTTCTTCGCCCTGCGCGACGCCGACAGCAGCGGCGAGGGCCTCTTCCACCACTTCGGTCTCCTGCGCGACGACTACACCCCCAAGCCGGCCTTCGACACGTACCGCCGGCTCATCGGCGAACTCGCCCCACGTTGAAGTGCCACTCCCGGGTGTGGTCGTCGGCGCTGGTCAGGATGGTGCCGCGGTCAGGGGGGCGCAGGGGCGGGGGGGGGGGGGGGGGGGGGGGGGGGGGGGGGGCGGGGGGGGGGGGGCCCCCGCCCCGGCCGCGCCGTGCACCGCTCAGTCGGGCAGCCGGTCGAGGACCCACTCGCCGATCTCGGGCGTCATGAGGGCGTGCCGGTCGTTGTCCTCGGAGAGGATGAAGTCGTCGAGGTCGGACTCCTCCGGGGGCAGGTCGTCGATGTGGACGTACAGGTCGTCCTGCCGGTCCAGGTCGCGGATGGCGACCGCGCTGACCGACGGCACGAAGCACACGGACCGGTGGGCCAGGTCGATGGCCTCGTTGATGCTGGAGAGCGCGTCCCCGACGAGGCCGAACGACTCCAGCGTCCCGCCCGGCGCCCCGTCCAGCTCGGGGAAGCCGCGCGTGGTGATGGAGTGCGGGCCGCCGAGGACGCCGTTCAGGACCGCCACCTCCGCCGGGTCGCCCTGCGACTGGGCCAGGAAGTACGTGCCGTCGAAGGTCGGCCCGGCACAGCTCAGGGTCTTCTCCCCGGGCCGGACGCGGTTGCCCACGCCGTCGCCGCGCCCGCTGGACACGCCGAGCAGGCGCGGGATGCGCGGCCACCCGCCGACGCGCTGGAGCTGCTCCAGGAACTCCGTCCGCAGCGGGCTCTGCTTCGGCGTGCCGCTGACGCCGTCCACGTACCGCCAGAGCATCTGCTGCGCGGCCGGGCTGCCGATCTGCCTCAGGTACATGTCGCTGACCGGGGCGAGGTAGTGCGCGAACGCCTGGAGCCCGATCGGCACCCACGCGCCCCGGTGCGGGCTGTCGAACGACACGTAGACGCCGGTCCGGTGGTCCATGCGCTGCATTTCCAACTTCGCGAGCGCGTACCGCATGACGATGCCGCCCATGCTGAACCCGCCGACGAGCAGACGGGCGTCGCCCAGCTGCTCGGCGAGGGTCCGCATGATGGCGGCGGTCGCCGTCTCGGCGTTGCGGAGGATGGACTCGCTGCGCTCGTCGAACCCGACGAGGATCAGCGTGCGTCCGCGGGCGCGGAGCCGGCTGATGAACGGGAACCGGCCGTTCTCCAGCTCGTCGTAGAGCCAGTCGAAGTCGGTCGGCCCGAGGTTGAACCCGTCGGCCAGGATGACCGGCCGGATCACGCCCTGCTGGCCCTGCCCGTAGTACACCCGCGCGCTGCCGCCCGGCAGCTGCCACTCCTCGTCGGCGGGGGGTGCCTGCGGCGCTGCCACTGCTGCCTTGCCGATCGGGGTCACGAGTCCGATCGAGGCGGCGGCCTTCCTGGCCTTGTCGGTCTTGCTGTCGGCCACGAACGTCCCTTTCCATGCTGCTGACAACGGATCAAGGAACATGCTCGTTGTACGGACCACCTGCTATGCACCGAATTCCGCGCATTTCACCCTGATGGGCTGATTGATTCTGTTTTCACCTCTAACGAGGAACTACCGGCGGGACGCGGGCGGGATGCTCTGCTCGTACGAGAAGACGTTGTGCGGGTCGTACTTCGCCTTGATCTCGCGCAGCCGGTCGAAGTTCGGTCCCCAGTAGGCCGTTTCCCAGTTCTGCATGCCGATGTTCGGCACGTTGACGTAGGCGCCGTTCACGTACGGCCGCAGCGCCTGGCCGAACTCGGCGATCCAGGCCTGGGCCTGCGCGGTGAGCGCGTCGCCGCTGCCCGCCTCGCCGCGCACTCCCCAGCCGGCTCCGGGCTCGGCGTAGAACAGCGCGTCGCGGTGCGGGAAGGCCGTGGCGTCGCGGGGGATCCTCCCGACCGCGCCGCCGAAGGCCTGGGTGAAGAAGTTGCTGGCCTCCGTGGGCGCGTTCCGCATGAAGGTGGCGATCAGGCTGATCGCCTCCCCGGGGAAGGGCTCGGTGGCGAACTGCGAGTAGAACTTCCAGTGCGACGGATCACGCTCGGCCGGAACCTGGAACCGTGTGTAGACGTCACCCCAGTTGCCCGTCCGTACCGAGACTTCGGGGCTGCCGACCGACAGGACCGGCGCCAGCATCTCCTTCGCCTCGTCCGGCGATCCCTCCGCGAGCACGGCGTACAGCAGGGCCTCGTCCCGGTGGACCTCCAGCTGCGTACCGAGGCGGTCGTCGGCGTACGGCGCCGTACGCTGCCATGTGTCGAAGACGCCGTGCAGGTCGCCGAGGCCCTCCCACCTGGCCTGGACGGAGGTGACGCTCTTCAACGGCGCCACCGTGTAGGTGAGGGACGTGACGATCCCGAAGTTGCCGTTCCCCGCCCCGCGGAGCGCCCAGAGCAGGTCGGCGTTCTCCTCCGCGTCCGCCCTGATCACCTCGGCGTCGAGGCCGTCGTCGCTGCCGCCCGCCGCAGCGACGACGACCTCGGCGCCGATGAGGCTGTCGCAGGCCATGCCGAGCCAGCGGGTGAAGAAGCCGAGGCCGCCGCCGAGCGTCGCACCGGCGAGGCCCACTTGGCCCTCGGATCCCGTCGTCACCGCGAGGTCCTGCCCGGCGAGCGCGGTCACCGCCTCCAGCTGGTTGAGCCCGGCGCCGACGGTCGCCGTGCGGGCGGCGGCGTCGATGCGGACCGACTTGAGCCCGCTGACGTCGATCACGATGCCGTTGTCCACGTTCGACCAGCCTTCGAGGCTGTGGCCGCCGCTCCGGACGCGCACGGCGACGTCGTGCTGCCGCGCCCACGCGAGGGCGTTGACCACGTCCTGGGTGTTCCGGGCGTAGACGATGACCAGGGGGTAGCGGACGAAGAGCTCGTCCCAGCCGAGGCTCGCGCTCGCGTAGCCGGGATCGTCGGGGCGGACGACACGACCGGTCAGCCGGGCCGTCGGCTGCCGGAGCGTCGGGTGGGCCGGGTGGGCCGGGCGGGAGAAGTCGTGCATGGTCCGCATCCTCGCGAGCGGGAGATGCCGGTGCCGGTATTCGGCTCGGGCGAATCGAGTCGGCTGTCGTGCCTGTGCATGTTGTCTGCGTCTGCGTCTGCGTCTGCGTCTGCGTCTGCGCCTGTGCCGTTGCCCGTGCCTGGAGCCCGCAGAGTAACAGCGGCGACCCGTTGCCCTATCGCCCAACACGCGCCCGCGCGGCGCCGTCGCATGCGGATGCCGGAGAGGCTGGGGGCCTCTCCGGCATCCGGGGTGGGGTGGGGGTGGGGTGTTCGGGTCTCACTTG
>NZ_JBIVXV010000034.1:0-932 GCF_044769385.1 Streptomyces sp. NPDC090445
GCCCGGTTACATTCCGAACCCGGAAGCTAAGCCTTTCAGCGCCGATGGTACTGCAGGGGGGACCCTGTGGGAGAGTAGGACGCCGCCGAACAATCTTTCAGGACCCTTGGTCCAGCGTTCAACGCTGGACCAAGGGTCCTTTTTTGTTTTTCACCTCTTTACGCCGAAGCGCGGCCACGGTTCGGTTGCGCGAGAATGACTAGCGGTACCCCGAAGACAGGAGTCACACCCATGTCCAACTCTCCCGACGACCGTCCGGAGCGCGAGCCCCGTCGCAACGACGGCGGTGACCGGGGTGGCTACCGCGGGGGCCGTGACGACCGTGGCGGCGACCGTCCGTTCCGTCGCGACGACCGCGGTGGCCGCCCGTCCGGCGGTGGCGGCTTCCGTCGCGACGACCGCGGCGGCGACCGCCCGCCGTTCCGCCGTGACGACCGCGGCGACCGTCCCTCCTACGGGCGCCGCGACGACGACCGTTACGGCCGCCCCGCCGGCGGCGACCGCGGCGGCGACCGTGGCGGTGACCGGGGTGGCTACCGCGGGGGCCGTGACGACCGCGGCGGCGACCGCCCGCCGTTCCGCCGTGACGACCGGGGCGACCGTCCGTACGGTGGCGGCTTCCGCCGCGACGACGAGCGTCCGTCCTTCCGCCGCGACGACCGCGGCGAGCGTCCCTCCTACCCGCGCCGTGACGACCGGGGCGAGCGTCCGTCGTTCCGTCGGGATGACCGTGGTGAGCGTCCCTCGTACCCGCGCCGTGACGACGAGCGCGGTGGGTTCCGCCGTGACGAGCGTCGTGACGACCGTCCGTCGTACGGGCGCCGTGAGGACCGTCCGTCCTACCCGCGCCGTGACGACCGGGGCGAGCGTCCGTCGTTCCGTCGGGATGACCGTGGTGAGCGTCCCTCGTACCCGCGCCGTGACGACGAGCG
>NZ_JBIVXV010000034.1:1031-72321 GCF_044769385.1 Streptomyces sp. NPDC090445
TCGGTGGGTTCCGCCGTGACGAGCGCCGTGACGACCGTCCGTCGTACGGGCGCCATGAGGACCGTCCCTCGTACCCGCGTCGCGACGACCGCGGCGAGCGTCCCTCGTACCCGCGCCGTGACGACCGGGGCGAGCGTCCCTCGTACCCGCGCCGTGACGACGAGCGCGGTGGGTTCCGCCGCGACGAGCGCCGTGACGACCGCGGTGACCGCGGTGAGCGTGGCGGCTTCCGCCGTGACGACCGCGGCGAGCGCCCCTCCTACGGGCGCCGCGACGACCGCGACCGCGGCGGCTACCGCGGCCGTGACGACCGCGGCGGCTACCGTGGCGAGCGCGACGGCGGCCGGCCGGACCGCGACCGCGACCGCGACCGCGAGCCGGTGAAGCGCCTGCCGATCGACGACGACGTCACCGGCATGGAGATCGACGCCGACGTCCGCCAGGAGCTCCTGAGCCTGCCCAAGGGGCTGGCCGAAGAGGTCTCCCGGAACCTGGTCATGGTCGCCCGCCTGATCGACGAGGAGCCGGAGCGGGCGTACGCGTACTCGCGCATCGCCCTGCGGCTCGCCTCCCGCGTCGCCGCCGTCCGCGAGGCCGCCGGCTTCGCCGCGTACGCCGTGCAGAAGTACAGCGAGGCGCTCGCGGAGTTCCGTGCCGCCAAGCGCATGACCGGCTCCGTCGAGCTGTGGCCCGTCATGGCCGACTGCGAGCGCGGCCTCGGCCGTCCGGAGCGGGCCCTGGCCATGGCCGGCGAGCCCGAGGTGCAGAAGCTCGACAAGGCCGGCCAGGTCGAGATGCGCCTGGTCGCCGCCGGCGCGCGCCGTGACATGGGGCAGCTCGACGCCGCCATCGTCACCCTGCAGAGCCCGGAGCTGGCCTCCAACGCCGTGCAGCCGTGGACCGCGCGCCTGCGGTACGCCTACGCCGACGCCCTGCTCGCCGCCGGCCGCGAGGACGAGGCCCGCGAGTGGTTCGCCAAGACCCTGGAGGCGGACCGGGACGGCGCGACGGACGCCTCCGACCGGCTCGCCGAGCTGGACGGCGTCGAGTTCGTCGACGCGCTGGACAGCGACGAGGACGGCGACCGGGACGAGGACGAGTTCGACGGCCAGGACCCCGCCGAGGTGGCCCGCGCCGAGCGCGCCTCCGACCAGGCGGAGTACTACGACGAGGACGACGACGAGTACGAGCCGGTCGAGCAGTCCGAGGCGGACGCCGACGCCGACGCCGAAGTCGCGAAGACCGAGGCCGAGGCCGAGGTCGACGTGGCCGACGAGAACACCGTCGTCGAGGACGAGGGCCGGGACGGCGACAAGGCCTGAGCGCCTGAACGAGTGACAGAGGGCGGCACCCCCGACGGGGTGCCGCCCTCCGCCGTGTCCGGCGTCAGCCCAGGCTGCGCAGGACCAGGCCCGTCGCCGGCTTCGGGCCGAACGAGGTCGACTTGCGCGGCATGGTCACGCCCTGCCGGGCCAGGTCCCGTACGACCTCCTCGCGCACGGGGTGCAGCAGGACCGCCGTGCCGCCGTGCCGCTCGGCCAGGGCGACCGTGGCCGCCGCGTCGTGTATGTACGTGATCTGGTCGGGCGTGTCCGGGATCTGCCACAGGGTGTCGAGGAGCGTCGCGTGCAGCACGGTCGCGTCCAGGCGGCGCCAGGCCTCCGGCCGGTCCCGGCGCACGCTCCGCTCCAGGAGCTCCAGGTCCGGGTCGGTGACCAGGTGGAACGTGCCGTCACCGGTGAGGAGGAAGGCGTTGCCCCGCTCGGCGGCGTCCCCGAGGGCCTCCAGGGCCAGCGGCAGCGGGCCGTCCACCGGGCGGACCCGGAAGCTCCCCTCGACGGCGGCCAGGGCGTCCGCGAGCGGGAGCCGGTACAGCATGCGGTGGATGGCACGCACCCGCAGCGGGTAGCGGACCGTGTCCACGAGCAGGACGAGGCCGAAATCCCACGGCGTCGGGGACTCGTGCTCCTGCTGCAGGCGCAGGTACGTCGCCCAGCGGTGGTGGCCGTCGGCGATCAGCGCCTGGCGGTGGCTGAGATCCGCGGTGACGGCGGCCTGGTCCGCGGGATCGGTGACGGCCCACAGCCGGTGCTCGACCCCGTCCTCCGTGGTCGTGTCCAGCAGCGGGGTGCGCCGCGCGGTCCGCTCGACGACCTCCGCCGCGCCGGCCGCGACGTCGCCGCCCCGGTACGTGAGCAGGAGCGGTTCCAGGTTCGCGGACGTGGCCCGCATCAGCCCCGCCCGGTCCGTGACCACGTGCGGCATGACGTCCTCGTGCGGGAGGACGACGCCGGCGTCCGCCGGAGACAGGGCCAGGGCGCCGATGAGGCCGCGCTGGAGCAGGCGGCCCTTGCGCTGCTCGTAGACGTACAGGGCCGGTTCCGGGTCCGCGCTCAGGACGCCCTTGGCCAGCCAGTCCCGCAGGGTCTGCGCGGCCTGCTCGTTGCGGGCGTCCTGCGTCTCCGCCTGCGGGAGGATCAGGCGGACGATGTTGTGCGGGTCGGCGGACTGCAGGTAGTCGACACCGTCGGGGCGCACCACCACGTCGTACGGCGGTGAGGTGACGGCCGCCAGGCTGCCGACGCGCTCCGGGACGTAGCGCAGGCCGTGGAAGGGGATCAGGCGCAGCCCGTCGTGCGTGGTGGCAGAAGTGGTCATTGGTGCATGGTAAGGCGCGTCTCGCGATGCGGGATGATCGAGTGAGGAAGACCTCGGCGGGCGTGTGGCCGAAAGAGATCGAAGACCGAGTGGATCAGGCCGACAGGGAGTGGACAGGATGACCCGGCAGAGCAGGACCAGTCCGGCAGGCAGCGAACTCGCTCTGCACCAGGCGTACGACACGGCTCTGCTGGATCTCGACGGTGTCGTGTACGCGGGCGGCGAGGCGATCGGCCATGCGGTGGAGTCGCTGGCCGCGGCCCGGGCCGACGGCATGCACTTGGCGTACGTCACGAACAACGCCCTGCGGACGCCCGACGCCGTCGCCGCGCACCTGGGCGAGCTGGGGATCCCCACCGAGGCCGGCGAGGTGATCACCTCGGCGCAGGCCGTGGCCCGGCTGATCTCGGAGCAGGTGGCACCCGGTTCCAAGGTGCTGGTGATCGGCGGGGAGGGGCTGCGGGTCGCGCTGCGCGAGCGCGGGCTGGTGCCGGTGGACTCCGCCGACGAGGACGGGCTCGCCGCGGTCGTCCAGGGCTACGGGGGTCCCGACCTGCCGTGGGGGCGGCTCGCGGAAGCCTCGTACGCGATCAACCGCGGGGTGCCGTGGTACGCGTCCAACACGGACCTGACCATCCCGACGGGGCGGGGCGTCGGCCCGGGCAACGGGGCGGCGGTGGAGGTCGTACGGATCGCCACGGGCGCCGAGCCGCAGGTGGCGGGCAAGCCGCTGCCCCCGATGCACCGGGAGACGGTGCTGCGGACCGGGGCGAAGCGGCCGCTGGTGGTCGGGGACCGGCTCGACACCGACATCGAGGGCGCGTTCAACGGCGAGGTGGACTCGCTGCTGGTGCTGACCGGCATCGCGGACGGGGCGCAGCTGCTGCGGGCCGAGCCCCGGCACCGGCCGACGTACGTGGACCTGGACCTGCGCGGGCTGCTGACCGGGCAGCCCGAGGTCGCGGCGGACGGCGACGGCTTCCGCTGCGGGGGCTGGACCGCGGTCGCCGGGGACGGCGTACTCGAACTGCACGGCGAGGGCGAGCCGGTCGACGGGCTGCGGGCGCTGTGCGCGGCCGCGTGGACGTGGGCGGGGGACGGCTCCTGCACGCTGGACGCGGGGAAGGCCCTGGCCAGGACCGGGCTGTAGGCGCCAGAATCGGAGAGGACAGGGATCAAGAAAACGCGCAGGGTAGGCTAACCTAACCGGCGTGTTGGTCGAGAGTCCCCCTGAACAGAGCGCGGCGCCGGTCGCCGCCCCGCGCGCGCGGCACGCGGCGCGCGCCGCCGGCCTGATCGGCGCCCTCGCGGTGCTGGCCCTCGTCGCGGTGGCGAGCGTCGCGGTCGGCGCCAAGCAGATGCCCCTCGGCGAGGTCTGGCACGGCCTGTTCCACTACGCGGGGACACCCTCCGACGTGGTGGTGCGCGACCTGCGGGTCCCGCGCACCCTCCTCGGGCTGATGGTCGGGGTCGGGCTCGGGCTGTCCGGCGCGGTCATGCAGGCGCTGACCCGCAACCCGCTGGCCGAGCCCGGCATCCTCGGCGTCAACGCGGGAGCCGCGGCCGCCGTCGTGTCGGCCATCAGCTTCCTCGGGGCCTCCAGCCTGACCGCGTTCGTGTGGTGGGCCCTGCTGGGCGCCGCCGTCGTCTCGGTCGTCGTGTACGTGCTCGGCGGCAGCCGCAGCGCGACCCCGGTGCGCCTCGCGCTCGCGGGTACGGCGGCCAGCGCGGCCCTCACCGGCTACATCAACGCCGTGCAGCTGATGGACAGCAAGGCCCTCGACAAGCTCCGCTTCTGGACGGTGGGCTCGCTGGCCTCGGCCAACATGGACACCGTCCGTCAGGTGGCCCCGTTCCTCGTCGTCGGCGCGGTCCTCGCGCTGGCGCTGGGCCGGCCGCTCAACGCGATGGCCTTGGGCGACGACACGGCGCGGGCACTCGGCGCGCACCTGACGCGGACCCGGATCGCGGCCATGATCGCCGTCACCCTGCTGTGCGGGGCCGCGACCGCCGCCTGCGGGCCGATCGTCTTCATCGGGCTGATGATCCCGCACCTGGTCCGGATCGTCACCGGCCCCGACATGCGGTGGGTGCTCGCCTACTCGGCGGTCCTCTCGCCCGTCCTGCTGCTGGGCGCGGACGTCATCGGCCGGGTTGTCACCCGGCCCGCCGAGCTCCAGGTCGGCATCGTCACCGCCCTCATCGGCGGACCCGTCTTCATCTACCTCGTCCGCCGCAAGAGGATGGCCCAGCTGTGACCGTCGAACTCCGAGCGGGCCGGAACCGGTTCGGCTCCCCGACCCGGACCCTGCGCGGCCCCGGCGGCCTGTCCCTGCGCATGGAGCCGCGGGCGCTGGCCGTCGGGCTCCTGCTCACCGCCGCCGCGGCGGCCCTGGCCGTCCTGCTGATCGGCACCGGCGACTTCGAGATCGCGCCCGGGGACGTCGTACAGACCCTGCTGGGCAACGGCTCGCCCGCGCAGGACTTCATCGTCAACGACCTGCGGCTGCCGCGGGTCCTCGTCGCGATGCTCGTCGGCGCCTCGCTCGGCATGGCCGGGTCGATCTTCCAGTCCCTGTCCCGCAATCCGCTCGGCTCCCCGGACCTGCTCGGCTTCCACTACGGCTCGGCCGTCGGCGCCCTCGTCGTGATCGTCGTGTTCAAGGGCGACGCGAACGTGGTGGCGGCCGGGGCGCTGGCCGGCGGCATCCTCACGGGCGTCTTCATCTACCTCGTGTCGTACAAGCGCGGCATCAACGGCTACCGGCTGGTCCTCGTCGGCATCGGCACCTCCGCGATGCTCGTCGCCGCCATCCAGTACCTGCTGACCAAGTCCCAGCTCGTCGACGCCACCCGCGCCATGGTCTGGCTCACCGGCTCCCTCGCCGGCCGGGACTGGAGCCAGGTGTGGCCGCTGCTCGCGACCTGCGCGGTGCTGTTCCCGCTCGTCCTCGGGCAGGGCCGGGCCCTGCGGATGACCGAGATGGGCGACGACGCCGCGTACGCCCTCGGCGTGCGGGTCGAGCGCATGCGGATGCTGCTGATGCTGGCGGCGGTCCTCCTCACCACCGCGGCCGCCGCCGCGGCCGGGCCGATCAGCTTCGTCGCGCTCGCCGCGCCCCAGCTGGCCCGGCGCCTCACCCGCTCGCCCGGGTCGAACCTGCTCACCGGCGCGCTCATGGGCTCCGTCCTGCTGATGCTGTCCGACTGGGCCTCGCAGCGGGCGTTCGGCGCCGACCAGCTGCCCGTCGGCGTCCTGACCGGGCTCGTCGGCGGTGCCTATCTGCTCTGGCTGCTCGTCACCGAGCGCAAGGCGGGACGTATATGACCAACTCAAGGAGTACGCAGGTGCAGCAGCGGCTGACCGCGCAGAACGTGACCCTCGGCTACGAGCAGCGGGTCATCGCCGAGAACCTGTCCGTGGAGATCCCCGACAACTCCTTCACGGTGATCGTCGGACCCAACGCGTGCGGCAAGTCCACGCTCCTGCGCGCCCTCTCCCGGATGCTGAAGCCGGCCGCCGGGCAGGTGCTGCTCGACGGGCAGGCCATCGGCTCCATGCCGGCGAAGAAGGTCGCGAAGACCCTGGGCCTGCTCCCGCAGTCCTCCGTCGCCCCGGACGGGATCACCGTCGCCGACCTCGTCGCGCGCGGCCGGTACCCGCACCAGGGGCTGCTGCGGCAGTGGTCGAAGGAGGACGAGCGGATCGTCCGGGAGTCGATGGCCTCGACCGGGGTCGCCGAGCTCGCCGACCGCAGCGTGGACGAGCTGTCGGGCGGCCAGCGCCAGCGCGTGTGGATCGCCATGGCGCTCGCCCAGCAGACGCCGCTGCTGCTCCTGGACGAGCCGACCACCTACCTGGACATCCAGCACCAGATCGACGTGCTGGACCTGTGCGCCGAGCTCCACGAGAACCAGGGGCGGACCCTCGTCGCCGTCCTGCACGACCTCAACCACGCCGCCCGCTACGCCACGCACCTGATCGCCATGCGGGGCGGGAAGGTCGTCGCGGAGGGGCCGCCGGCCGAGGTGGTCACCGCCGAGCTCGTCGAGAAGGTCTTCGGGCTGCGCTGCCGGATCATCGACGACCCGGAGACGGGTACGCCGCTGGTGATCCCGGCGGCCCGCACCTCCGCACGCACCGACCCGGCCGAGGCCGCCACCGCCTGAGGGGCGCGGGGAGCGCCGGCCTTACCGAGCCCGCTCAGAGGAGGTTCCGGAGGCGGAACAGGTCGCGTACGCCCGCCTCCAGCCGGACCCGGCCGGCCGCCCAGGCCTGGGCGAACTTCAGCTGCCCCGCGACCATCGCGACCAGGTCGTCGCCGCTCATCGCGAGCCGGATCTGCGCCTTCGCGGCGGGCGGGCCGGGAGCGACCGCGTCGACCCTGATCCGGCCGCCGTCGAGACGGCCCGTGAAGGTCCGGTCGAGGTCGGTGATGTGGCAGCTCAGGGAGCGGTCGAGGGCGGCCGTGCCGCGCACGTCGCCGTCGGCCCGCGCCAGGTTGTCGGAGAGTCGGTCCAGTGCCGTCCGGCACTCGTCGATCGTAGCCATCGTGATCTCGACCGTACCGCAGAGCCGCGGGTGGCCGCTCGCACGCTTCGGGGTAGCGTCGGGGCATGAGCGACGAAGCGCCCGACGCGTACGGGAACCCCGCGGTGCCGGAGCCCTCCGCGGGTGCCGGGGCCTCCGGCGGACCTGACGCACCTGACCTACTCGACGGCGCCTCGGGCGATGCGTACGGCGACGCGTACGGCGACGCGGACCGGGCCGCGCAGGCCGCCGACGGGCCCGCCGGGCCCGCGCCGCTGGGCCTCGTCCGCACCCCCACCGGGAACGCCGCGGTGGACGCGCACCTCGACCGGCTGGCCGACGCCGACCACCTCACGGCGGACGGACACGCCGCGGTGTACGAGGATGTGCACAGGGGCCTGCGTGACGCGCTGACCGCGCTGGACGCACCGCCCGTTCCCGGACCGTACGAAAACAGGAGCTGAACCGAACGTGGCAGGAGTGGCACGCCGCCGCCTGGACGCCGAACTGGTACGCCGCAGCATGGCCCGCTCGCGGGAGCACGCCGCGCAGCTGATCGCCGCGGGCCGGGTCACCGTCGGCGGGACCACCGCGACCAAGCCGGCCACCCAGGTCGAGACCAGCGCGGCCCTCGTCGTCCTCAAGGACGACAGCGACCCCGACTACGTCTCCCGGGGCGGCCACAAGCTGGCGGGCGCGCTCGCCGCCTTCCAGCCGCAGGGACTCGCCGTCGAGGGCCGCCGCGCCCTCGACGCCGGCGCCTCCACCGGCGGATTCACGGACGTGCTGCTGCGCGCCGGAGCGGCCCACGTGATGGCCGTCGACGTCGGCTACGGGCAGCTCGCCTGGTCGCTGCAGAGCGACGACCGGGTCACCGTCAAGGACCGCACCAACGTCCGCGAGCTCACCCTGGAGCAGATCGACGGGATCCCCGTCGACCTCGTCGTCGGCGACCTGTCCTTCATCTCGATCGGCCTGGTGCTGCCGGCGCTCGTCGCCTGCTGCGCGCCCGACGCGGACCTGGTGCTGATGGTCAAGCCGCAGTTCGAGGTCGGCAAGGACCGGCTCGGCAGCGGCGGCGTGGTGCGCAGCCCCGAGCTGCGGGCGGAAGCCGTGCGCGGGGTGGCCGCGGAGGCGGAGGCGCTGGGGCTGGGCGTGCTCGGGGTGACCGCGAGTCCGCTGCCGGGCCCCTCGGGCAACGTCGAGTACTTTCTGTGGCTGCGGGCGGGGGCACCGGCACTCGACCCGGAGGATGTCGACCGTGCAGTGGCGGAGGGGCCGCAGTGACAGATTCAGCGGGATCGAACGGTTCAACAGCTTCAACGGGTTACACGGGACACACGGGTCCCGGGGGAGCGGAGGGGGGACGGCGTCCGGACGCGGGACGGACCGTGTTCCTGGTCGCCCACACCGGGCGGCCGGCGGCCATCCGCAGCGCCGAACTGGTGGTGCAGGGGCTGCTCAGGTGCGGCCTGGGCGTACGGGTCCTGAAGCACGAGGCGCGGGACCTGCCGCTGCCGCCCGAGGTGGAACTCGTGGCCGAGGGCACCCCGGAAGCACTGGAGGGCTGCGAGCTGCTGATCGTGCTCGGCGGCGACGGGACCCTGCTGCGCGGCGCGGAGTTCGCGCGCGGCTCGGGGGTGCCGATGCTGGGCGTCAACCTGGGGCACGTGGGCTTCCTCGCCGAGGCCGAGCGGGACGACCTGGACAAGGTCGTCGACCGGGTGGTGACGCGGGCGTACGAGGTCGAGGACCGGATGACCCTCGACGTGCTCGTGCGGACCAACGGCGACGTGGTCCACCGGGACTGGGCGCTGAACGAGGCCGCGGTCCAGAAGGCCGCCCCCGAGCGGATGCTGGAGGTGGTCCTGGAGATCGACGGGCGCCCCGTGTCCGGATTCGGCTGCGACGGGATCGTCTGCGCCACCCCGACGGGGTCGACGGCGTACGCCTTCTCGGCGGGCGGGCCGGTGGTCTGGCCGGAGGTGGAGGCCCTGCTGATGGTGCCGATCAGCGCCCACGCGCTGTTCGCCAAGCCGCTGGTGACCTCGCCGGACTCGGTGCTGGCCGTGGAGGTGCAGGCCGGCGTCCCGCACGGGGTGCTGTGGTGCGACGGCCGGCGCATGCTCGAGCTGCCGGCCGGGGCCCGGGTGGAGGTCCGCCGGGGCGCGGTGCCGGTGCGGCTCGCCCGACTGCACCACGCGTCGTTCACGGACCGGCTCGTCGCCAAGTTCGCACTGCCCGTGTCGGGTTGGCGCGGCGCGCCCCACTAGCGCCGGAACGGGGCCCGGCGGGCGGGCCCGCCGGGTGTCGTTAATAGCACATCCGTTCGGAGAATTCTGGACGGGTGACGTCACATGCCACCCGTCAAACCTCGGTATGGTCGTCCCGTGCTTGAGGAGATGCGGATACGGTCGCTCGGGGTCATCGACGACGCGGTGGTCGAGCTGTCGCCCGGTTTCACCGCGGTGACCGGCGAGACCGGCGCGGGCAAGACGATGGTCGTCACCAGCCTCGGGCTGCTGCTCGGCGGGCGCGCGGACCCGGCCCTCGTACGGATCGGCGCCAAGGCGGCGGTCGTGGAGGGCCGGATCGTCATGCGCCCCGGCACGCCCGCGGCCGTACGGGCCGAAGAGGCCGGAGCCGAGCTCGACGACGGCACCCTGCTGATCAGCCGGACCGTGTCCGCCGAGGGGCGCTCCCGCGCCCACGTCGGCGGCCGGGCCGTGCCCGTCGGCCTGCTCGGCGAACTCGCCGACGACCTGATCGCCGTCCACGGCCAGACCGACCAGCAGGGACTGCTGCGGCCCGCCCGGCAGCGACAGGCCCTCGACCGGTACGCCGGCGACGCCGTCGCCGTCCCGCTGGAGAAGTACGCGGCCGCCTACCGGCGGCTGCGCGCCGCCGCCGCCGAGCTCGACGAGATCACCACCCGGGCCCGGGAACGGGCCCAGGAGGCCGACCTCCTCCGCTTCGGACTGGAGGAGATCGCGGCCGTCGAGCCGATGGCCGGCGAGGACACGGAACTGGCGGCGGAGGCCGAGCGGCTCGGCCACGCCGAAGCCCTGGCCTCGGCCGCGCAGATCGCCCACGCGGCCCTCGCTGGCGACGTCGAGGACCCGGAGGGCGTCGACGCGAACACGCTCGTCGCGGGCGCGTACCGGGCCCTGGAAGCCGTACGGTCCCACGACCCGGTGCTCGGCTCGCTCGCCGAGCGGATCGGAGAGCTCCAGATCCTGCTGACCGACGTCGCCGGCGAGCTCGCCGGGTACGCCGACGACCTCGACGCCGATCCGCTGCGGCTCGCCGCGGTGGAGGAACGGCGGGCGGCCCTGACCCAGCTCACGCGCAAGTACGGCGACTCCGTCGACGCGGTGCTGGAGTGGGCCGAGAAGAGCTCCGCACGGCTGCTGGAGCTCGACGGCGACGACGAGCGGATCACGGAGCTCACCGCCGAGCGGGACGGGCTCGCCGCCGAACTGTCGCAGCTCGCACAGGCCCTGACGGACGCCCGGACGGAGGCGGCCACGAGGTTCGCCTCCGCCGTGACGCAGGAGCTGGCCTCGCTGGCGATGCCGCACGCCCGGGTGACCATCGACGTCCGGCAGACGGACGACGAGGACGGCGTCGAGGTCGGCGGCCGACGCGTCGCATACGGGCCCTCGGGCGCCGACGAGGTCGAACTGCTGCTCGCGCCGCACCCCGGCGCGCAGCCGCGGCCGATCGCCAAGGGCGCCTCCGGCGGTGAGCTGTCGCGCGTCATGCTGGCCGTCGAGGTCGTCTTCGCGGGCTCCGACCCCGTCCCCACGTACCTCTTCGACGAGGTCGACGCGGGCGTCGGCGGCAAGGCGGCCGTCGAGATCGGCCGGCGCCTGGCGAAGCTCGCCAAGTCGGCGCAGGTCGTCGTCGTCACCCACCTGCCCCAGGTGGCGGCCTTCGCGGACCGGCAGCTGCTCGTCGAGAAGACCAACGACGGCTCGGTGACCCGCAGCGGCGTCACCGTCCTGGAAGGCGAGGACCGCGTACGCGAGCTGTCGCGCATGCTGGCGGGCCACGAGGACTCGGTGTCCGCACGGGCACACGCCGAGGAACTGCTGGCGGCGGCACGCGCCGACGCGTAGCGGAGCGGAGCGGAACGGCCGCGAGGGCCCGGGGCGCACGGCGCTCCGGGCCCTCGACATGTGCGCCGGTACGACACGCCCGTACACGCCCGTACACGCCCGTACACGCCCGTGCAGGCTCGTACACGTCCGTGCGCGCCCCGCGTGAAGGCGCGTCGGCGGAGGGCGGCAGCGCAAGGCGGCAGGGGGTGGCGAGTGGGGAGGCGCGGGGTGGCGCGAAGGTGGCGGCAGGATGACGAGGCGCTACGCCGTGTGGGTGAGGCTCGGGGGCGCGTGACGGTATCTCGTGCGGGATCCGCACCCGTATGGTCCCGGAACGCGCGTGCGGGCTGGCATCCTGGGCGGCGACTCTGCCCCCTCATCCAGGAGCTTCGGCCCGTGAGCAGCTCCCCGGTCCCGTTTCCGGCCCCCGCACAGCCGTACGGCAGGCCGCCCCTGCGCACCGTCCAAGTGCTCGGCGGCGCCGGCGTGGACAGCAGCGCACACGTGCGGTCCCTCGCGACCGGGCTCGCCGCGCGCGGAGTCCGCGTCACCGTGTGCGCCCCCGTGGAAGCAGAAGGGGAATACGACTTCACCGGCGCCGGCGCACAGTTCGCGCCCGACGCAGTCAGCGCGCTGCGGGCCGCCTGCGCCGGAGCGGACGTCGTCCACGCGCACGGCGTCCGGGCAGCCGTACGGGCCCTACTGGCGCTGCGCGGGCGCCGCGTCCCGCTGGTCGTCACCTGGCAGGGCGGCGAGCCGGCCGCCGCAGGGCCGGCCGGGCGGCTGAGCCGACTCGTCGAACGCCAAGTGGCGCGGGCCGCCGCCGTCGTACTGGGCGCCTCCTCCGAGCTGGTCGACCAAGCGCGGGCCCGCGGCGCCCGGGACGCCCGGCTGGCCCGGCCGGCCGCCCCGACCGCCCCCGGCGCCACCCCCGCCCTCGGCACGGACCCGGGCAAGGTACGGGCCGAACTCGGCGCCATCGGGCGGCCGCTCGTCATCGCGATCGGGAGCCTCGTCCCACACCGCGGGTACTCCGTCCTGCTCGACGCGGCGCGGGCCTGGCGGAGACTGGAACCGGTACCGCTGGTGGTGATCGCGGGAGAAGGCCCGCAGCGAGCCGAACTGTCCCGGCGGATCGAGGCCGAAGGGCTGCCGGTGCGGCTGCTGGGGCAGCGCCGGGACGCGGTGCAGCTGCTCGCCGCGGCCGACGCAGCAGTGCTGCCCAGCCGGTGGGAGACCCGGTCGCTGCTGGCGCAGGAGGCGCTGCGGCTCGGCGTTCCGTTGGTCGCGACGGCGGTGGGGGGTGTGCCGGAGCTGGTCGGGGACGCGGGGGTGCTGGTCCCCTGCGGGGACGCGGCCGCCCTGGCGACGGCCGTGTCCCGCCTCCTGGCGGACCCGGAACGCCGGCGGGACCTGGCCGCGGCGGGGCGGGCCCAGGCGGCGACCTGGCCGTCGGAGGACGACACCGTCGCCCAGGTCCTGTCCGTCTACGACGAACTGATGGACCGCCGCCGCTGACCCACCACCGCCCTCCGCCCGCCGCCGCGGCCCTCCGCCCGCCGCCGCGGCCCTCCGCCCGCCGCCGCGGCCCTCCGCCCGCCGCCGCCCCGGCCGCTGACCGCCGCCGTCGCCGCGCCCGGTCCCGCTGCGCGGAGCGTTTCCCCAGCCCCGCCCCTTCCCGAAACCGGGGCCTCCGGCCCCGGACCCCCAGCCGCCTCAAACGCCGACGGGGCTGGGAAGTCGGGGCTCCGTCCCGGACCCCTGCCGCCTCAAACGCCGGCGGGGCTGGGGAGTCGGGGCTTCGCCCCGGACCCCGTTCCGGGCGCTTCGCGCCCGGTGCGCTCAGACGCCGCGCGGGCTGGATTTTCCAGCCCGCCGCCGCTTGAGGCGCGGGGGTCCGGGGGCGGAGCCCACGGTTTCGGGAAGGGGCGGGGTGGGGTGGGAGCCGCCCGCAGGGCAGCCGTCAGCCACAACCACCCGCACCCGGGCGGCTGCCGACACGCCGGGATGACGGTGGGGGGCCACCGACCGGGCCCCGCCGGACGGAGTTCGGCGCAGCGCACCGAAGCCCCGGGAGGCGCCCCGGCGCCGAGTGGTGCGAGGGGCGCGTCGAGGAGGCGTGGCGCCCCGGCGCCGAGTGGTGCGAGGGGCGCGTCGAGGAGGCGTGGCGCCCCGGCGCCGAGTGGTGCGAGGGGCGCGTCAGGAAGGCGTGGCGTGGCGGCGGGCGCGGAGGGCCAGGCTCAAGGAGAGGACCGTCTCCGGGTCGTCGAGGTCCGTGCCCAGGAGTTCCGAGATGCGGGCCAGGCGGTTGTACAGCGTCTGGCGGTTGAGGTGCAGCTCCCGCGCGGTCTCCGCCTTCCGCCCGGCATGCGCCAGGTACGTTTCCAGTGTCGGCAGCAGCGGCGGCCGCGAGGCGGCGTCGTGGGCGCGCAGGGGCCCGATCGCCCGGTCGACGAAGGCCGCGAGGTCGGGTTGTTCCCGCAGCCGCCACAGCAGCAGGTCGATGTCGAGGCGCCGGGCGTCGTACCAGGGCCGGGCGGGCAGCCCGTGGGCGGCGGTGGCGGTTTCTGCCGCGTGCCGGAGCCCGGAGGAGACGGCGGCCCAGCCGCCGGCGACGCCGACCACGACGGCCGGCGGGGCCGCGGCCCGGTCGAGGCCGGCGCGTTCCATTCCGGCCCGGAGTGCGGCGGCGACCCGGTCTGCGACGGCGGTTCGCTCGGACTCTGCCCGCAGGGACACCAGGAGCGGTACGCGGCCCTCGACCGGCCGGACTCCGAGCAGCACCGGTACGCCGACCGCGGACAGTTCTTCCAGGACGGCGCGGGCGAGCACCGCCCAGTTCCCGGCCGGGCCCAGGTCGGTCGACAGCCGCATGACGACGGGGAGCAGCGGTCCGGCTCCGGGCCGGAAGCCGAGGACGCGCGCCTGTGCGGGGGCGTCTTCGGCGGAGATCCGCCCTTCGGCGAGGTCGGTGAGGAAGTCGCCGCGGCCGCGGGCGGCGAGTTCTTCTTCCTGCCGGGCCTGCATCAGGACGACGGCGAGGACGCCGGCGGTGCGTTCGGCCGCCATGCGGTGCACGGGCATCAGGGGCGCGGACACGGCGAGGAGGACGAGTCTCGCCCGTACCGAGCCGGTGCCGTGGCCGCCGCCGGGCACGTCGACGACGACGGTGTGGCCGGACGGCCCGGCTTCGCGCTGGCCGCGCAGGCCTTCCCAGACCTGGAGCGGGTCGGCGGCTGCTTCTCCGGCCATCGGGCCGGCTCCGTAGAGGAGTTGGCCGTCGGGGGTTTCCAGGAACACCGGGTTGGCGGTGAAGTCGGCCAGGATGTGCAGTACCTGGGGGATGCCGCCGCCGCTCAGGAGTGCCTCGGTGCACCGGCGGTGTACTTCCTCGGCGCGTTGGAGGAGTGCGTAGTGGCCGTTGACGATCTCGGTGTGGACTTCCTCCGTGACGGCCACGAAGGGGACTTCGCGGTGCAGTTGGACCAGGGGCAGGCCGACGGCCTGTGCCGTGTCCACGAGGGTCGCGGGGAGCCGGGTGAAGCGCGGGCCGAGCTCGACCACGAGGGCGGCGATGCCCCGGTCGGCCAGGCGCCGTACGAAGGCGCGCTGTTCGGCGGGGCGGGTGCCCAGGCCGAGGCCGGTGGTGAGCAGCAGCTCACCGCCCTTGAGGAGGGATGCGATGTTCGGTACCTCGCCCGCGTGCACCCAGCGGACGGTCCGGCCCAGGCGGTCGGCGCAGGCGACCACCTCCGGCAGTCCGCTGCGCAGCCCGGGCAGCTCCAGTGCCCGCTGAACGGTGATCCCGCCCTGGTTGTCCATGGCTCGGGACGCTACCGCCCGGCCCGTGCCGCAGGCTAATGCGGTGTGATGTTGTGGTTGAAGCGGAAGACGTTGTCCGGGTCGTACTGCCGTTTCACCTCGCCCAGCCGGCGCAGGTTCTCCGCGCCGAGGCCGGCCACGATCCGCTCCGGGCCCTCGTCGCCGGTGAAGTTCAGGTACACGGCGCCGGTGCTCCACGGCTGCGCGTCGGCCCGTACGTCCTTGACCCACCGGACGGCGCGCTCGTCGTCCGCGGGGTCCTCCCAGATCCCGAACGGGTGCACGACCCACGGCGCGTCCCGGTACGGCACGGGCCACTGGGGCGGGCCGGAGGCGATCGCGCCGCCCTGCGGGAACAGCACGTGCTGGCAGCCGGACGGCACGGGCATGCCGGACGCGCGGGCGCAGAACACGTCGACCATCTCGTTCGGGAAGCCGGTGAGGTACTCCGCGGACCAGTAGTTGCGCATGCCGGGCGGGTCGTCGAGCATGCACTGGAAGTCCGCGTACGGCGTTGCGGTGATGATCTCCACCTCGTGCGGGACCGCCAGCAGCGGTGCCGCGAGCTTGCGGAGCCGTTCCTCGGGGCCGGCGTACGGTACGACCGCGGCGGCCATGAGGGTGCCGACCAGGTGTGGCGGCATGAAGTCGTCCGGCGGGCCGGTCAGGTAGAGGATGCCCCCGCCCACGTCGTCGGGGCCGGTCTCGATGACCTCGCGGTAGGCGCGGGTCAGGGCCGGTCCGTGTTCGGGCAGGGCCAGCAGCAGGGCGAAGGAGAACGCGGGCAGCTCGTGCAGCCGCAGGGTGAGGGAGGTGGCGATGCCGAAGTTCCCGCCGCCGCCGTGCAGCGCCCAGAACAGTTCCGGGTTCTCCTCGGCGGTGGCCTCGACCACCATGCCGTCCGCGGTGACGAGTTCCACGCCCAGCAGGTTGTCGGCGGCCAGCCCGAACTTCCGGTCCAGCCAGCCGCTGCCGCCGCCCAGTACGTAGCCGCCGAGGCCGGTGGTGGAGGCCCGGCCGCCCGTCGTGGCCAGGGCGTGCGGTTGGCAGGCCCGGTCCAGGTGGCTCATGGTGGCGCCGCCCCCGGCGCGGACCGCCCGGGCCGCCGGGTGCACGGTCACCTCGTGCATCCGGCGCAGGTCGACGACGACCCCGCCGTCGTTGAGGGCCATCCCGGCGACGCTGTGGCCGCCGCCGCGCACCCCGACGTGCAGGTCCAGGTCCCGGGCGAAGCGCACGGTGGTGACCACGTCCGCGACGCTCTCGCACTGGGCGATGACCGCCGGCCTGCGGTCGATCATCGCGTTGAAGACGCGCCGGGCCTCGTCGTAGCCCGCGTCGCCGGGCGCGAACACGTCGCCGGCCAGATCCTCGCGGAGCGCGGCAAGCGCCGTGCCCGCCTTCGACAGGGGAGCCATGGCCGCCCCTTTCCGCCGGGAGGCAAAGGACCCTTCCAGCGTAGGCGGGCCCACCGGACCCCACCTCCCGGGACCCGGGAGGACGCGGGCAGGGGGCCGGGAGGGCGGGGCGGCGAGGCGGGCGGGCTCCGGCGGGTCAGCCGCCGTAGGCGCCGCTCGCCGTCAGGCGCAGGGCCGTGTCGATCAGGGGAACGTGGCTGAAGGCCTGCGGGAAGTTGCCGACCTGCCGCTGCAGCCGCGGGTCCCACTCCTCCGCCAGCAGCCCCAGGTCGTTGCGCAGGGCCAGCAGCTTCTCGAAGAGGTGGCGGGCCTCGTCGACCCGGCCGATCATCGCCAGGTCGTCGGCCATCCAGAACGAGCAGGCCAGGAAGGCGCCCTCGTCGCCCTCCAGGCCGTCCACCCCGGCCTCCTCGCCGGCCGTCGGGTAGCGCAGGATGAAGCCGTCGGGCGTGGACAGCTCGCGCTGGATCGCCTCGATGGTGCCGATGACCCGCTTGTCGTCCGGCGGGAGGAAGCCCATCTGCGGGATCAGCAGCAGGGAGGCGTCCAGTTCCTTCGACCCGTACGACTGGGTGAAGGTGTTGCGCTCCTTGTCGTAGCCCTTCTCGCACACGTCCTGGTGGATCTCGTCGCGCAGTTCGCGCCACCGGTCCAGCGGGCCGTCCGCGTCCCCGCTCTCGATCAGCTTGATCGTCCGGTCCACCGCCACCCAGGCCATCACCTTCGAGTGCACGAAGTGCCGGCGCGGGCCGCGCACCTCCCAGATGCCCTCGTCCGGCTGGTCCCAGTGGGTTTCCAGGTAGCGGATCAGCTTCAGCTGGAGCCCCTGGGCGTAGTCGCTGCGGGCCAGGCCCGTCATGTGGCCGAGGTGCAGGGCCTCGGTGACCTCGCCGTAGACGTCCAGCTGGAGCTGGTGCGCGGCGCCGTTGCCGACCCGGACGGGGCGGGAGTCCTCGTAGCCCGGCAGCCAGTCCAGCTCGGTCTCGCCGAGCTCCCGCTCGCCCGCGATCCCGTACATGATCTGCAGGTTCTCCGGGTCCCCGGCGACGGCGCGGAGCAGCCACTCGCGCCAGGCCTGGGCCTCCTCGCGGTAGCCGGTGCGCAGCAGCGAGGAGAGGGTGATCGCCGCGTCGCGGAGCCAGGTGTAGCGGTAGTCCCAGTTCCGGACGCCGCCGATCTCCTCGGGCAGGGAGGTGGTGGGGGCGGCGACGATGCCGCCGGTGGGCCCGTACGTCAGTGCCTTGAGCGTGATCAGGGAGCGGATCACGGCCTCCCGGTAGGGGCCGTGGTAGGTGCAGTGGTCGACCCACTCCCGCCAGAACGCGGTGGTGGCGGTCAGCGCGGCCGGGGCGTCGGGGACCTCCGGTGCGCCGCGGTGCGAGGCCTGCCAGCTGATGCAGAAGGCCACCCGTTCGCCGGGGCCGACGGCGAAGTCGGAGTACGTCGTCAGGTCCTCGCCGTACGTCTGCGCGTCGGTGTCCAGCCAGACGGAGTCGGGGCCGGCGACGGCGACGGTCCGGCCGTCCACCTTGTGGACCCACGGCACGACCCGCCCGTAGCTGAACCGCATCCGCAGCGCGGAGCGCATCTGCACCCGCCCGCTGACGCCTTCGACGATGCGGATCAGCTGCGGGGCGTGGTCCTCGCGCGGCGGCATGAAGTCGATCACGCGGACCGTGCCGTCCGGGGTGTCCCACTCCGATTCCAGGATCAGCGAGTCGCCCTGGTAGCGGCGGCGGTCGGCGTACGGAGCCCCGGTGCCGGCCGGACCGATCCGCCAGAACCCGTGGTCCTCCGTGCCGAGAAGGCTCGCGAAGACGGCGTGGGAGTCGAACCGTGGCAGGCACAGCCAGTCCACCGACCCGTCCCGGCAGACCAGTGCGGCGGTCTGCGTGTCTCCGATCAGTGCGTAATCCTCGATGCGCCCGGACACGTTGCTTCTCCAGTCGAAACGGCCACGTCCGCCCCGAAGGGCGCTTGCATTGCGCGGTTGCGCGGTCTTCCGTGTGTGGATCCCCGCACTGAGCTCATGATTCCGGATGCGGCCGGGTTACGCCGTCTGCCGGACTGCTCGGCGGCGATGTGCAGCGATATCCGAGCAGGATATGACGGCACCCTAGTGATCTCTCAGAGCCCGGGGACAGTGCCGCTCGTCCAATCGGGTGACCAGGGAGGATGTCGCCCGATCGGAGGTACGCCATGGGGTAGCGGGCGGTCGGGCCGCCGTCGCGGCGCGTGGCCGGAGGCGGAGCGCGCCGGGCGCTGATAGGCTGGTATCCCGTGGATCGGTGGTCTGCCTGTGTGCATCAGGCACCCCGAAACCGCAGCCTCGGCGCCCCCTGAGACCTTCCGGTTCGACGGTGGCCGGCGCCGGACGCACCTCACTTCGCGACCACGGGAGCCCCCTCTTGGCGATGCCGCCCGCTGCTTTTCGAAACAGCACAGCCACGACGACCAAGCACATCTTCGTCACCGGGGGTGTCGCCTCCTCCCTCGGCAAGGGCCTGACCGCCTCCAGCCTGGGTGCGCTCCTCAAGGCACGCGGTCTGCGGGTCACGATGCAGAAGCTCGACCCGTACCTGAACGTCGACCCGGGCACGATGAACCCGTTCCAGCACGGCGAGGTGTTCGTCACCAACGACGGCGCCGAGACCGACCTGGACATCGGCCACTACGAGCGCTTCCTCGACGTCGACCTCGACGGCTCGGCCAACGTCACCACGGGCCAGGTCTACTCGCAGGTCATCGCCAAGGAGCGGCGCGGCGAGTACCTCGGTGACACCGTGCAGGTCATCCCGCACATCACCAACGAGATCAAGCACCGCATCCGCCGCATGGCGACCGAGGACGTCGACGTCGTCATCACCGAGGTCGGCGGCACCGTCGGCGACATCGAGTCCCTGCCGTTCCTGGAGACCGTCCGCCAGGTCCGCCACGAGGTCGGCCGCGACAACGTCTTCGTCGTGCACATCTCGCTGCTGCCCTACATCGGCCCCTCCGGCGAGCTGAAGACCAAGCCGACCCAGCACTCGGTCGCCGCGCTGCGCAACATCGGCATCCAGCCCGACGCGATCGTGCTGCGCGCCGACCGGGACGTCCCGACCTCCATCAAGCGCAAGATCTCGCTGATGTGCGACGTGGACGAGGCGGCCGTGGTCGCCGCCATCGACGCCAAGTCGATCTACGACATTCCGAAGGTCCTGCACACCGAGGGCCTCGACGCGTACGTCGTGCGCAAGCTCGACCTGCCGTTCCGCGACGTGGACTGGACCGTCTGGGAGGACCTCCTCGACCGCGTCCACAACCCCGACCACGAGGTCAACGTCGCGCTCGTCGGCAAGTACATCGACCTGCCCGACGCCTACCTGTCGGTGACCGAGGCGCTGCGCGCCGGCGGCTTCGCCAACCGCGCCCGCGTCAAGATCAAGTGGGTCACCTCCGACGACTGCAAGACCCCGGCCGGTGCCGAGGCCCAGCTGTCCGACGTCGACGCGATCTGCGTCCCCGGCGGCTTCGGCGACCGCGGTGTCGACGGCAAGGTCGGCGCGATCACCTACGCCCGCGAGAACAAGATCCCGCTGCTCGGCCTGTGCCTGGGCCTGCAGTGCGTGGTCATCGAGGCCGCCCGCAACCTGGCCGGCATCCCCGAGGCCAACTCCACCGAGTTCGACTCCTCCACCCCGCACCCGGTCATCTCGACCATGGAGGAGCAGCTCGCCTTCGTCGAGGGCGCCGGCGACCTCGGCGGCACCATGCGCCTGGGCATGTACCCGGCCAAGCTGGCCGAGGGCTCGATCGTCCGCGAGGTCTACGGCGACCAGGCGTACGTGGACGAGCGCCACCGCCACCGCTACGAGGTGAACAACGCCTACCGCGGCGAGCTGGAGAAGAAGGCGGGCGTCGTCTTCTCCGGCACCTCCCCGGACAACAAGCTCGTCGAGTACGTCGAGTACCCGCGCGAGGTGCACCCCTACCTGGTGGCCACCCAGGCCCACCCGGAGCTGCGCTCGCGTCCGACGCGCCCGCACCCGCTCTTCGCCGGCCTGGTGAAGGCCGCGGTGGAGCGCAAGCAGTCGGGCAAGTGACGACGGCCTGACCGCATAACGTAGACGGCCGGGGTACGGGCATCCGCACCCCGGCCGTCGCGTGCGTGGAGGGTTTCGGGGAATGAACATCAAGGACACGGCCGAGTCGTGGGAGACGCTGTCGAGCCGCCGGCCGTTCGAGGGCCGCAAGACGGCGGTGGTGACGGACGAGGTCCGGATGCCCGACGGCTCCGTGGCCACCCGCGACTACCAGGCGCACCCGGGCTCGGTGTGCGTCCTCGCCCTCGACGGGGAGGAGCGGGTCCTGGTCCTCAAGCAGTACCGGCACCCGGTGCGGTGGAAGCTGTGGGAGCTGCCCGCGGGCCTGCTCGACGTGCCCGGCGAGAACCCGCTGCACGCGGCGCAGCGCGAGCTGTACGAGGAGGCGCACGCCACGGCGGGGGAGTGGCGGGTGCTGGTGGACTTCTTCTCCTCGCCCGGCGGGTCGGACGAGGCGGTGCGGGTCTTCCTCGCCCGCGACCTCGCCGAGGCCGAGGGCGAGCGCTTCGAGGTGTCGGAGGAGGAGGCGGACATGGAGCTGTCCCGTGTCCCGCTCGCCGACCTGGTCCGGGGCGTCCTGGCGGGCGAACTCGGCAACCCGGGCCTGGTCAACGGCGTCCTGGCGCTCCAGGCCGCCCTGGCCTCGGAGGGCGGCCTGGACTCCCTGCGCGCCCCGCAGGCGCCCTGGCCGGCCCGCCCGTACGAGGTGTGAGCCAGGTCCGGGCCGGCGCCCGGGCGGGCCCGATGGGCCGGACGGAGGGCGGTGTGACCATCGGCTGATCCGATCGGGCGATGTGCCCGCCGCGCTCCCCACGGGTCGTCGCTCAGCGTGAACTACGCTCGCACCCCGAAGGCAGGGAGAGGAGCGGATCCGTGGCGGATTTCGTCGGGCGGCGGCGTGAGCTGAAGGAGCTGCGCGAGGACATCGCGCGCACGGGGCTCGACACCCTCTCCGGCCGCAAGGCCAAGGCCCCCCGGGCGCGCCTGCTGCTGATCGCCGGGCGCCCCGGCTCCGGCCGCACCTCCCTCGCCGAGGCCTTCGTCCGGGAGATCGCCGCCGACTACCCCGACGGCCTCCTCCGGGTCCGGCTGACCTCGCCCGGCGGCCGGCCCATCGCCACCGAACGCGCCCTGCGCACCCTCCTGGAAGGGCTCGGGGAGCCCACCCCGCCCGGCGCCGCCGAGGACGAGCTCAGCTCCGCCCTGCGCACCGCGCTCACCGGGCGGCGGGCCGTCCTCCTCGTCGACGACGCCTCCGACCCCTACCAGGTCGACGCCCTGCTGCCCGACAACCCGGACTGCCTGGTCGTCCTCACCGCCGAAGGGCCCCTCACCGGGATCCCGGACGTCCGCCCCTGCGCCCTCGGCGGCCTGGACACCGCCTCCGCCGTCGAGATGCTCGCCCAGCGCATCGGCACCACCCGCATCGCCGTCGACCCGCGCTCCGCCGACAAGCTCGCCGAGGTGTGCGACAGACAGCCGGCCGTGCTCGCCCTCGTCGGCGGGTGGCTCGCCGCGCACCCCAAGGCCTCCGTTTCCGACACCGCCAAACAGCTGCACGACATGCCGTCCGACGGGGAGGGCCCGCTCGGCCGCGGCTTCCGGCTCGTCTACGAGTCCCTGCCGCAGCCCGCCCAGCGGACCCTGCGGCTGCTGCCGCTCGCGCCCGCCGGCATCGTCGACTCGCACACCGCCTCCGCCCTCGCCGGCTGCTCCGTCGCCGCCGCGCAGTCCGTCCTGGAGGAGTTCGTCGGGCTGGGCCTCCTCCGGAACGGCTCCGACGGCCTGTTCCTGCTGCCCGGCTGCCTCGTCCCGCTGATCCGCCCGCTGCTGGAGACCCGGGAGCGGCCCGCCGAGGTCCAGCTGGCCCGGGCCCGGATGCTGGAGCGCACCGTACGCCTGCTGCACTCCTGCGAGGTCATGGCCGCCGCGGAGGGGGAGGACGTACGGGAGCTGCTGGAGGGAATGCCGCGCGCGCTCCGCTTCCCCGACCGGCGGTCCGCCGCCACCTGGCTCGACACCCGGCTGCCCGCCCTGTCCGCGGCCGCCCAGCTGGCCGTGGCCGACGGGGGGCTCGACACCCTGGCCCGTCGGCTCGTCGCCGGACTCGTCCGGGCCCTCGCCGAGCACCGCGGCACCGCGGCGGCCGCGCCCGAGCTGTACGGGCTGCACCGGCTGGTCCTGGACGTGGCCGAGCGCCGCAGCCTGCACCGCGAGCAGGCCGCGGCCCTGCTGAACCTGGCCGACCTGGACGCCGAGACCGGCCGGACCCGTGAGGCCCTCGACCGCTACCGGTCCGCGCTGGACGCCGGGCGGGCGGCGAACGACCCGTACGCCACCGGCCGCGCGATGGAATCCGTGGGCGGCGCCCACCAGGAGCTCAGCGACTGGCACCGGGCGGCCGACTGGTTCGGCCGGGCCCTGGCGCAGGCCCTGGCGCGGGGCGAGCGCGCGGACGAGGCCCGGCTGTACGGGCGGCTCGGCAACGCCTACACCCACGCGGGCCGGTACGGGGACGCGCTGCGCAGCTGGCGCGCCGCCGCCGCGGGCTACCGGCGGCTGGCGGACGTGCCCGGGCAGGCGAAGGCGCTGAGCGAGATGGCGCGAATCCAGGAGTACGCCGGGCGGCCCGAGGAATCGCTGCACACCTGCCGCGAGGCAGTCGATCTTGCGCGCCGGGCCGGGGACCTGCGCCTTCAGGCGGCGTTGCAGGTGCGGCTCGCCGACACCCTCGACCGGCTGGGTGATCCGGCGGCCGCGCGCCTGCACCGTTCGGCGGCCGACAAGTTGCTGGGAGACGACCCCGCGGCCTGCGAAATCCGCAGTGGTAACGACTGAGATTATTGGTTTGCAAGGCTAGACAGCGCCTCATCCTTCATTAGACTGGCTCCACCACGTCATCTCGTGGTGCATCCCGTTGCGCGCCTTGTGGACGGGTATGTATGGAAGTGCCCCGTAATATCCCCTGAGCCAAGGACCGTGATCGACGATGAAGGTCGGCATCCCCCGCGAGGTCAAGAACAACGAGTTCCGGGTCGCCATCACGCCCGCCGGCGTGCATGAGCTGGTCCGCAACGGCCACCAGGTCTTCATCGAGCAGAACGCCGGTGTCGGCTCCTCGATCTCCGACGCCGAGTACGTCGCCGCCGGCGCCGAGATCCTCGGCACCGCCGACGAGGTCTGGGCCACCGCCGACCTGCTGCTGAAGGTCAAGGAGCCCATCGCGGAGGAGTACCACCGCCTCCGCAAGGACCAGACGCTCTTCACCTACCTGCACCTGGCGGCCTCCCGCGAGTGCACGGACGCCCTGCTGGAGTCCGGCACCACCGCCATCGCGTACGAGACGGTCGAGCTCGCCAACCGCGCGCTCCCGCTGCTCGCCCCGATGTCCGAGGTCGCGGGCCGCCTGGCCCCGCAGGTCGGCGCCTACCACCTGATGCGCTCGGCCGGCGGCCGCGGCGTGCTCCCCGGCGGCGTCCCCGGCACCCACGCCGGCGAGTGCGTCGTCATCGGCGGCGGCGTCTCCGGCTGGAACGCGGTCCAGATCGCCATCGGCATGGGCTTCCACGTGACCCTGCTCGACCGCGACATCAACAAGCTGCGCGAGGCCGACAAGGTCTTCGGCACCAAGGTCAAGACGATCGTCTCCAACGCCTACGAGCTGGAGAAGGCCGTCATCGAGGCCGACCTCGTCATCGGCGCCGTGCTGATCCCGGGTGCGAAGGCCCCGAAGCTGGTCACCAACGAGCTCGTCGCCAAGATGAAGCCCGGAAGTGTACTTGTCGACATCGCCATCGACCAGGGCGGCTGCTTCGAGGACTCCCGTCCGACCACCCACGCCGAGCCGACCTTCCAGGTCCACAACTCGGTCTTCTACTGCGTCGCCAACATGCCGGGCGCGGTCCCGAACACCTCCACCTACGCGCTGACGAACGCCACGCTGCCCTACATCGTGCAGCTCGCGAACCTCGGCTGGGTCGAGGCGCTGCGCCGCGACGCCGCGCTGGGGCTGGGCCTCAACACCCATGACGGCAAGGTCGTTTACGGCCCGGTCGCCGAGGCCCACGGCCTGGAGTCCGTCGAGCTCAGCGCGCTGCTCGGCTGACCCGACCAGCACGTCAACGACTGACGTCAATCTCACGTATCCGGCCGGACCTTGCCCGCAAGGTCCGGCCGGACGCGTTTGCGGAAGCCGTGCGTCCGCTGTTCAACTCGCCTCGAACGTAACCCTTTAACCCTTTCGCACACCTGCGAAACTTCACAGAGGCGGGCCGGACACCCTTGACAGAGTGGTGTTCGGATGCCGACACATCGTTGCGGGTCCAGTGGATTGTGTTGCCGCTGAGCGGTGACACGCCATAGAGTCGCCAACCGTCGGCATGGTGCCACGCTGACCTATCGATAAGTGTCCTGGTCACGTCCGAGGAGGTAAGACGACTTGTGAATGAGTCGACATTTACTCCTGGGGGTGGTCGAGCAGGAACGCCCGATCGGGGCCAGAGCCCTGCCGGGCTCGAAGCTGTCGGCTCCGTCGCAGTCCGCACCTTCGCACACCACCAGCACATGACGACGCCCCAAAAGAGCATGGACGGCCTAGACGTGAACTCCACGGCCGGCGACCACAGCGGCGATTTGCCCATTGGTTTCGCCGACTACGACCAGGTGCCCGAGGGGCACTTCTACGACCCCGACGCGGAGTACGAGCCCGACCCCGAGTACGCGGCCACACTCGCCCCCGACGCTGCCCGCCAGCGCCGCGAGCGGATCGGCCCCACCGGGCGGCCGCTGCCGTACTTCCCGATCCCGGGTCCGCTGACCGACCACGGTCCGGCGAAGATCATCGCGATGTGCAACCAGAAGGGCGGCGTGGGCAAGACCACGTCCACCATCAACCTGGGTGCCGCGCTCGCCGAGTACGGGCGCCGCGTGCTGCTCGTCGACTTCGACCCGCAGGGCGCCCTGTCCGTGGGCCTCGGCGTGAACCCGATGGAACTCGACCTGACGGTCTACAACCTGCTCATGGAGCGGGGCATGTCGGCCGACGAGGTGCTGCTCAAGACGGCGGTCCCCAACATGGACCTGCTGCCGAGCAACATCGACCTGTCCGCTGCCGAGGTGCAGCTGGTCAGCGAGGTCGCGCGCGAGTCGACGCTGCAGCGGGCGCTCAAGCCGCTGATGAACGACTACGACTACATCATCATCGACTGCCAGCCCTCGCTCGGCCTGCTGACCGTGAACGCCCTGACGGCGGCTCACAAGGTCATCGTCCCGCTGGAGTGCGAGTTCTTCGCCCTGCGCGGCGTCGCCCTCCTCACGGAGACCATCGAGAAGGTGCAGGAGCGGCTCAACCCCGAGCTGGAGCTCGACGGCATCCTCGCCACGATGTACGACTCGCGCACGGTGCACAGCCGCGAGGTGCTGGCGCGCGTCGTCGAGGCCTTCGACGACCACGTGTACCACACGGTCATCGGCCGTACGGTGCGCTTCCCGGAGACCACGGTCGCCGGCGAGCCGATCACCACGTACGCCTCGAACTCCGTCGGGGCCGCCGCCTACCGCCAGTTGGCCAGGGAGGTGCTCGCCCGGTGTCACGCCGAGTGAGTCTGCCCGGAGCCGACGAACTCTTCCGTACGACCGGCGGGATGGCGCTGCAGTCGTCCTCGCCGAAGCGGGGCGGCGAGGAGGCCCCGGAGGCCGCGCCGGAGCACTCGGCGGCCTCGGGGCAGGCCCCCGCGGCGTCGGGGGAGGGCCGCGGCCGGGAGGCGGCGGCCGGCACGGAGCGCACGGACCCCGTGGTGGGAGCCCCGCGGCGGCCGCAGGAAGGTTCTGTCACCCCGCCCGCCCGGCGCGGCAAGACCCCCGCCCGGACGGCGAGCCGCCGGCCGAGCGGGCGTGAGCGGCACGACGAGAAGATCACGGTCTACGTCTCCGCCGAGGAGCTGATGGACCTGGAGCACGCCCGCCTGGTGCTCCGCGGTGAACACGGCCTCGCGGTGGACCGCGGCCGCATCGTCCGCGAGGCGGTGGCGGTCGTCCTCGCGGACCTGGAATCCCGCGGCGACGCGAGCATCCTGGTCCGCCGCCTCCGCGGCCGCTGACCGCCTCCGCGCTCCCGCCTCCCGCCCGGCCCACCCGGGCCCCGGCCCCCTGCGCCCTCCCGGCAGCCCTGCCCGGGTTCCCGTGCCGGCTCCGGGGTGCTCCCGCCGGGCCCCGACTCCCGCCCGCCCCTTGAGGTCCGCGCCGTACAAGGCCGGCCGGTGCCCGTGCTGCCCGGCGTTCACGGTGCCCCGAGCCTGCTGCGCGGCGTGCGTTCGGCCCGGCGGTTCGGGGGGCGGGGGGCGGGTCCGGCGGTGGTGGGGGCTGCGGTTCGTGGGAGTCTTGGAGTGGCCGATCGGCCCGAACTTTCGTACCACCCTGGACTGCGATGCCCCCTCCCGCCGAATCCGGCCGCCCTCCCCGCCGGACCCTGGGCCGCGGGCCGAACGCGCCCGTCCCGCCCGTCGCGCCTCTGCGGCCGCAGGCGGCCGCAGAGCGGCCCGAGCCGGCCGGGGCGCCCTCGGACACCGGCGGCGCCCCCGAGCCCGCCCAGGCGGCGCCTGAGGCGCCTGCCGCGGTACCGGAGGGCACGCGTGGGACCCGGGAGGCGCGGGAGGCACCCCCGGCGGCCCTTCCGGAGTCCGAGGACGGGGGCGGCGAGGAGCCCGCGCAGGGCGGCGACGGGCGGTTCACGCTGCGGCTCGCCAACTTCGAGGGCCCCTTCGACCTGCTGCTCCAGCTGATCTCCCGGCACAAGCTCGACGTCACCGAGGTCGCCCTCTCCAAGGTCACCGACGAGTTCATGGCGCACATCCGCGCCATGGGCCCCGACTGGGACCTCGACCAGACCACCGAGTTCCTCGTCGTGGCCGCGACCCTGCTCGACCTCAAGGCGGCCCGGCTGCTGCCCGCCGCCGAGGTCGAGGACGAGGCCGACCTCGCCCTCCTCGAAGCCCGCGACCTGCTCTTCGCGCGCCTGCTCCAGTACCGCGCGTACAAGCGGATCGCCGCGATCCTGGAGGAGCGGAACGAGGCCGAGGGCAAGCGCTACCCCCGCACCGTCGGCCTGGAGCCCCACCACGCCGAGCTCCTGCCCGACGTGGTGATCAGCATCGGCGCCGAAGGGTTCGCCCGCCTCGCGGTCAAGGCCATGCAGCCCAGGGCCAAGCCGCAGGTCTACGTGGACCACATCCATGCGCCGCTGGTCAGCGTGCGCGAGCAGGCGGCCGTGGTGGTCGCGCTCCTCAAGGAGCGCGGCACGGCCACCTTCCAGGACCTCACCGAGGACACCGGCGACACCCTCACCGTCGTCGCCCGCTTCCTGGCCCTCCTGGAGCTGTACCGCGAGAAGGCGGTGGTCCTCGACCAGGAGGAGGCCCTGCGGACCCTTACCGTCCGCTGGACCGGCGGGGACGGCGACGGCATGCCCGTCGTGACGGACGAGTTCGACCGGCCCGTGGACGTCACGGAATGAGAATGAGTACGTGGGATGAGCACATGAGCGACGACAGCGACCACAGCAGAGACGACGACGGCGGCGGCGGTGTGGCCGGGATGCCGTTGAAGCCCGCCCTGGAGGCCGTCCTCATGGTCGTGGACGAGCCCGCGACCGAGGCGCACCTCGCGAAGGTCCTCGACCGCACCCCCCGGGAGGTGGCCGACGCCCTGCGCGAGCTCGCCGACGAGTACACCGTCCGGCAGCGCGGCTTCGAGCTGCGGCTCGTCGCCGGCGGCTGGCGGTTCTACACCCGGCCCCGGTACGCGGCGGCCGTCGAGCGGTTCGTCCTGGACGGGCAGCAGGCCCGCCTGACCCAGGCCGCCCTGGAAACCCTGGCCGTGGTCGCGTACCGGCAGCCGGTCAGCCGCTCCCGGGTCTCTGCGGTGCGCGGGGTGAACTGTGACGGGGTCATGCGGACCCTGCTGCAGCGGGGTCTGGTGGCCGAGGCGGGCACGGAACCCGAAACAGGTGCGATCCTGTACAGGACGACGAACTACTTTCTGGAGCGGATGGGCCTGCGCGGCCTGGACGAGCTCCCGGAGCTCGCGCCCTTCCTCCCCGAGGCGGACGCGATCGAAGCCGAGACGCAGGAAGGTGTTCCGTCGTTCGATCCGGACGCACCGGACACCGAAGAAGACGACAAGACGACGGAACTTTGATGCGAAGCAGCGGCAACGGCAACGGCGGCAACCGGAACACGGGCGGCGGCGGCAGCCGCAAGGGCGGAGACGGACGCGGGCGCGGCAACTCCCGCGGCGCCGGCAACGCGCGCGACGACCGGGCGGGCGGCGCGCCGCAGCGTCCGCGCCGTCCGCGTCCGGAGGAGCGCCTCTACGACGTCGGCCCCGAGGGCGAGCGCACCCGCGGCTCCCGCGGCGCGGCCGCGCGCGGCGGCGCCAAGGGCAGCCCGAAGAAGCCCGGCGGCCCCCAGGGCGGCCAGCGCGGCCAGGGCGGCGGCCAGGGCGGCTACGGCGGCGGCGCCCGGCGCGGCGAGGCCGGCTACGGCGGCCCCTCCCGGTCGCGCGAGTTCGAGGCGCGCATCGAGGAGCGCGTACGCGACCGGTACGCCGACAAGCCGGTGATCAAGACCCCGAAGACCTTCCCGGGCGCCGAGCAGGAGGGCGAGCGGCTGCAGAAGGTGCTCGCCCGGGCCGGCATGGGCTCGCGGCGCGCCTGCGAGGAGCTGATCGAGCAGGCCCGCGTCGAGGTCAACGGCGAGATCGTCACGGAGCAGGGCAAGCGCGTCCTGCCCAAGGACGAGGTCAAGGTGGACGGCCTGACCGTCGCCACCCAGTCGTACCTGTTCTTCGTGCTGAACAAGCCCGTCGGCGTCGTCTCCACCATGGAGGACCCGGACGGCCGGCAGTGCCTGGGCGACTACGTCACCAACCGCGAGACCCGGCTCTTCCACGTGGGCCGGCTCGACACGGAGACCGAGGGCGTCATCATCCTCACCAACCACGGTGAGCTGGCCCACCGCCTCACGCACCCGAAGTACGGCGTGAAGAAGACGTACGTCGCCGCCATCACCGGCCCGCTGCCCCGCGACATCGGCAAGAAGCTCAAGGACGGCATCGAGCTGGAGGACGGCTGGGCGCGCGCCGACCACTTCCGCGTCATCGACCAGGTCGGCAAGAACTACATGGTCGAGGTGACCCTCCACGAGGGCCGCAAGCACATCGTCCGCCGCATGCTGGCGGAGGCCGGCTTCCCGGCCGAGAAGCTCGTCCGCACCGCCTTCGGCCCGATCGAGCTGGGCGACCAGAAGTCGGGCTGGCTGCGCCGCCTGAGCAACACCGAGGTCGGCATGCTGATGCGCGAGGTCGGCCTGTAGGACGACGGTCCGCCGGCCGCCGTCCGCGACGGAGCCCGCAGTGCCCTGTGGCACTGCGGGCTTTTTGCTTGCCCGACACCCCCCGCGCTGTTTATAGTCAGAATGACCATTAAGGGAGTGAGGGGGGTCGATGCTCTCGTGAGCTGGACCGAAGTACTCGGGTTCGCCACCGGGGCCCTGTGCGTCTGGCTCGTGGCCCGGCAGCACATCGCCAACTGGCCGGTCGGCATCGCCAACAACGTCTTCTTCATCGTGCTGTTCACCCAGGCCGGCCTGTACGCCGATGCCGGCCTGCAACTCGTCTTCATCGCCCTCGCCGCGTACGGCTGGTGGTCCTGGACCCACGGGGGTGGACCAGGAACCGCCGGAGCCCTGCCGGTGCGCCGCACCACGCGCACCGAATGGGCCGTACTGGCCGCGGCGGGGGCGGTGGGGGTGCTCGCCCTCACGCTCCTGCTGGACCGGGCCACGGACTCCACCGTCCCGTTCTGGGACGCGCTGACCACTGGGCTCTCGCTGATGGCCACCTACGGCCAGTGCCGCAAGCTCGTCGAATCGTGGTGGCTGTGGATCGCCGCGGACCTCGTCTACATCCCGCTGTACGCGTACAAGGGCCTGTACCTGACCGCCGCCCTCTACGTCGGCTTCCTCGCCCTGTGCGTGGCCGGCCTGGCCGGCTGGCGGCGCACGCTGCCGGGCGCGGGCGGGCGTACGACCGCGGAGGCGGCGGCATGAGCGGCACGGACCGGCGATACGCCCACGGGCTGGTGCTCGGCAAGTTCTACCCGCCGCACGCCGGCCACCACCACCTGGTGGACACCGCCGCCGCGCAGTGCGAGCGGCTGACCGTACTGGTCTGCGCGGCCTCCGTCGAGTCGGTGCCGCTCGCCGACCGGGTCGCCTGGATGCGGGACACGCACCGGCAGGCGGGCGTACGGGTCGTCGGCGCGCTCGACGACGTCCCCGTGGACCTGCACGACCCGGCGATCTGGGCCGCGCACATGGCCGTCTTCCGGGGCGCCGTGTCCGAGCCGGTGGACGCCGTCTTCACCTCGGAGGAGTACGGGACCGAGCTCGCCCGGCGCTTCGGGGCCGAGGAGGTCCTCGTGGACCCCGGCCGGAGCCGGTTCCCGGTCTCCGGGACGGCGGTCCGCGCCGACCCCGTCCGCTGCTGGCCGTACCTCAGCCCGGCGGTCCGGGCCGCGCTGGCCCGGCGGGTCGTCGTCCTCGGCGCCGAGTCCACCGGGACGACCACGCTGTCGCGGGCGCTCGCCGAGCACTACCGGGGCCGCGGCGGGGTGTGGGCGGAAACGGGCTGGGTCGCCGAGTACGGCCGCCGGTACAGCGAGGAGAAACTCGCGGCCGCGCGCACCGCCGACCCGGCGGCGGCCTGGGAGGACGTGGAGTTCACCTCCGACGAGTTCCCGGTCATCGCCCGCCGCCAGGACGAGGACGAGGAGCGGGCGGCCCGCGCGGGCTCGCCCGTCCTCTTCTGCGACACCGACTCCTTCACCACCGGCATCTGGCACGAGCGGTACACGGGCGGCCGCAACGAGGAGGTCGAGCGGATCGGGGCCGCGCGCCGACGCGACCTGTACCTGCTGACGGACCACGCGGACGTCCCCTTCGAGGACGACGGCCTGCGCGACGGCCCGCACCTGCGGCCGTGGATGACGGACCGCTTCCGCGAGGAACTGGAACGCACCGGGCGGCGCTTCCTCGTCGTCCGCGGCGACCGCGCGACGCGCCTGCACACGGCGGTCACCGCGGTCGACGAACTCCTGGCCGAAGGGCGGCACTTCACCGACCCCCTCCCGGAAGGGCGCTGACGACGATGACGGACCCGGGACCGGACTACGACCCGCACGCCTACGCCCCCTTCGCGGTCACGGTCGACCTGGCCGTCTTCACCGTCCGCGACGCCGCCCTCCACGTCCTGCTGATCCGGCGCGGGCAGGACCCGTACGCAGGCGCCTGGGCACTCCCCGGCGGCTTCGTCCTGCCCCGCGAGTCCGCGGAGGCCGCGGCCCGCCGCGAACTGGCCGAGGAGACCGGCCTCCCGGAGCCGGTCGTCGCGGCCCTCCACCTGGAGCAGCTGCGCACGTACAGCGACCCGGACCGCGACCCCCGCATGCGGGTGGTGTCGGTGGCCTTCACCGCCCTCGTCCCGGACATGCCCGAGCCGGTGGCGGAGGGCGGCGGCGACGCGGACCGCGCCCGGTGGGTGCCGGCGGGGGAGGCCGGGCTCCTGGCCTTCGACCATGCGGTGATCCTCGCCGACGCCCGCTCCAGGATCGGCGCCAAGCTGGAGTACACCTGCCTGGCCACCGCCTTCTGCCCGCCCGAATTCACCCTCGGCGAGCTCCAATCCGTCTACGAGACCATCTGGGACACCGCCCTGGACCGCCCCAACTTCCGCCGCAAGGTCCTTGCCACCCCCGGCTTCGTCGAAGCCGTGCCCGGAGCCGCCCGGCTCACCGGCGGCCGCGGCAAACCGGCCGCCCTCTACCGGGCCGGCCCGGCCACCGCCCTGCACCCCCCACTGCTCCGCCCCACACCCACCATCACGCCCACCACCACACCCACCACCACACCCACCATCACGCCCACGGAAGGGACCCCGACGACATGACGAAGACGGCGGCGACGAAACGCGCAGCGACGGGCTCCCTCCTGGGCCTGGCCCTCGGGGACGCGCTGGGCTTCCCGACGGAGTTCAACGACGTCCCGTCGATCCTGGCGAAGACCGGCCCGTGGCGGCAGATGCGCCTGCCCCGCCCGGCCATCGTCACGGACGACACCCAGATGACCCTGGCCCTCGCCCGCGGCATCCGCACCGCCACGGCCCGCGGCCCCGTCGGCCCCCTCCGGCTCACCCGTCCGGTCCGCGAGGAATTCGTGGACTGGTACCAGTCCCCGGAGAACAACCGCGCCCCCGGCAACACCTGCCTGCGCGCCTGCAGCCTCCTCAAGGACCCGGCCCGGGACTGGCGGGACGCCAGCCAGATCGGCTCCAAGGGCTGCGGCGCGAACATGCGCGTGGCCCCGATAGGCCTCGTCCCCGGCTGGACGGAGGAGGAACGCGCCGGCGCCGCCCAGCTCCAGTCGGCCCTCACCCACGGCCACCCCACGGCCCTCGCGGCCTCGGACCTGACGGCCCGCGCGGTGTACCTCCTGGCCCAGGGCACGGAGGTCACGGGCCTGGTCGGCCTCCTCCGCTCGTACGCCCTGGACAACCGCACCCGCTACCACGAGCGCTGGCTCGGCGACCTCTGGATGCGCACCGCCTCCGACGCCACCCCGGAGTCCTTCATGGCCCGCGGCTGGGACGAGTGCCTGGCCGCCCTGGACCGCCTGACGGCGGCGTTGAGGACGCCCTCCCCGGAGACGGACCCCTGCCTCACCACGGGCGAAGGCTGGATAGCGGAGGAAGCCCTGGCAACGGCCCTCCAGTGCTTCCTCCTCTTCCCGGACGAGCCCCTCACGGCCCTGCGCCGCGCCGCCTGCACCGCCGGCGACTCGGACTCCATCGCCTGCCTGGCCGGCGCCTTCGCCGGCGCCCACCTCGGCGCGGACGCCTGGCCCGAGGACTGGACGTCGGTCATCGAATACCGCGAGGACCTCCTCACCCACGCCACCCTCTGGGACGCGTGACACATGCCGGCGGGGTCCAGGCCCATCTGCCGACCCTGCTGGGCGAGGTGGCCGGTGCCCCGCCCTACCTGGCCGGGCTCATTGAGGCAAAGGCCGCTGTCGAACACGGTCCGGCCGTCGGCGCCGACGGAGCACGCGTCGGGCAGGACTTCCAGGCCCTGCACGCCGTCCTGGACGCCGCCCAGGCCGGGTCAGCCCTGCCTGACGGGGCCACCGCGCACGCCGCGCTGGACGACTTCGTCGTCCGCCACCGCCCACCGCACCGCTGACGCCCGGCGGGTGCGGGTGAGGAAGGACTCGACGCGGGCGTGGTCCGGGGATTCGGGGAGGGGGGTGGTCGTCAGGGCCGCTTCGGACTCCTCCGTGAGGCGGGTCATCCACGACTCCACCTCCGGCCAGGCCAGTTCGCCGTGTTTCAGGGCGAGGAGGCGGTCGCGGTGCGGGGTGGCGTCGATCACCAGCCGGCCCGTGCGGAGCAGGTCGCGGCAGGACAGCAGCAGCCGCACCAGGTGCATGGCGTGCTTCCAGCGCGGGGCGCCGTGGATGCGGACGTCCGCCCGGAGCTTCGCGTGCTGGGAGGCCGCGTACCGGCTGAAGGTGGCGTGGGCCCGGCGGGAGAGGAACGCCTCGCGGAGCGAGAGGAGCTCCTCCCCGACCGGGGTGAGGGTCTCCACCAGGGGGGAGTGCAGGACCTCCAGGATGTTCGGGTTGGCGCGCAGGGCGAGCTCGCAGAAGCGCTCCAGCTCCCAGCTGAACTCCTCCTCCCGCGGACCCTCCACATGGGTCGGCGGCTTCTCGAAGCGCCAGAACAGCGGCGTCGGGGCGAGGTAGACGCCGCGCCGGTCGGTGTCGCTCGCCTCCGTCGCCAGCCCGAACGCCCGGGAGCCCATCACGCACGCGTAGACCGTGTGGCCGCGCACCAGGGCGTGGTGGTCCGGGGCTTCGGCGGGCGGCTTGGGTGCGGCGGTCATTCCGGGAGCTTACGCAGCCGCCCGGACCCCTCGCGAAGGGATTACGGGGCGGGGGCAGGGCAGTGGGGCCGAGTCGGCAGGTCAGCCCGGCGGGTCGGGCCGGCGGGTCGGGCCGGCGGGTCAGGCCAGGGTGATGTCGCCCGACGGGGAGACCGCGATCTTCTGCTGGGCCAGCGGGCGGGTCGCCGGGCCGTGCACCACGGCACCGTCCGACATGTTGTATTTGCTGCCGTGGCAGGGGCAGTCGATCGTGCCGTTCGCCACCTTGTTCACCAGGCAGCCCTGGTGCGTGCACACCGCCGTGAAGCAGCGGAAGGTCCCGGCCGACGGCTGGGTGACCACCAGCTTCCTGGGCGTGAGGACCGTGCCGCCGCCCACCGGCACCGCCGACGCCTTCACGAGCGTCTGCGACGCGTCGCCGCCCGTCGTGGGCGTCGCCGCGGACGTGCCCGCGGGGGCGGGCGTGGCGGCCGCGGGGGATTCGCCCTTCGGCGGGGTCTGCGCGGTCTCCTTGCCGCCGCTGCCGCAGCCGGTGAGCGCGCCGCCGGACAGGGCGGCGACGGCTCCTGCCGCCAGTACGGCGCGTCGGGCGGTGGGCTGGGGGTTGCTCATGCGCTGCTCCTCGTTCAAGGCCGCGGCGGGGCCGCCCGGTCGCCGGGTGGCCGGGCTGGTGGCCGGGTGGCCGGGGCCGCCGGGTGGGGGGTTCGCGAGGAGCATCCTGGCGTGCGGCGGGCCCGGGCGCAGCCCGCCGCGCCGCCGGTTCAGGAACCCGGCACCCACGGGGCCAGCTCCGCCGGGGCGCCGGCGCGGCGGACCACCTCCCAGAGGCGGATCACGGCCGCCCGGTCCAGCGGGCCGTGGACGTGCGGGTAGCGGGCGCCCGATTCACCCTCCCGGCTCACCTCCGAGGTCAGGGCCCGTTCGTCCAGCTCGACCGCCAGCAGCGGCCCCGGGACGTCCCGGTAGTGCGCGTCCGCGATCCCGAGCGCCGTCGGACGGTCCGCGGAGCAGTGCACGAACCCCTCGGAGTCCAGGGAGGGCGGGGCGTACGGGAGATCGGGTGCGGCGGTCCAGTCGGAGAGGGGGACGATGTGGAAGATCATGCCGATCGTTGTACCCCAGCCGGTCCGTGCCACCCGTGACGCGGCGCGTCCCGGCGTGGGCGCCGGCGCCCCGGAGGGGCGCGGGGAACTGCGCGACCGGCCACAACGGGCCCGCAGGCGATCGCCGGCCCAACACGGCACCTCCCGCGGAGCGCATACGCTGGCCCTGACGTGCCGTAACGCAATACCGCCACCCCTGGAGCGCCCGTGAGAACCGCCGTCGTCATCGGAACCGGACTGATCGGCACCTCCGTGGCGCTCGCCCTGTCCGCCCGCGGGATCGCCGTCCACCTGGCCGACCACGACCCGGCCCAGGCCCGTACGGCCGCCTCCCTCGGCGCCGGCACCGACAAGGCGCCCGACGGCCCGGTCGACCTCGCGGTCGTCGCCGTGCCGCCGGCCCACGTGGCCGCGACCCTGGCCGAGGCGATCGGACGGGGCCTGGCCCGCGCGTACGTGGACGTGGCCAGCGTCAAGGGCGGGCCGCGGCGGGAGCTGGCGGCGCTCGGCGTGGACACGACCGCCTACATCGGCACCCACCCCATGGCCGGCAAGGAGCAGTCCGGGCCGCTCGCCGCGACCGCGGACCTCTTCGAGGGGCGGCCGTGGGTGCTGACCCCGACCCGGGACACCGACCACGAGGTGCTGAACCTCACGCTGGAGCTCGTCGCCCTGTGCAAGGCCGTCCCCGTCGTCATGGACGCCGACGCGCACGACCGGGCCGTCGCGCTCGTCTCGCACACCCCGCAGCTGGTGTCGAGCATGGTCGCCGCCCGCCTGGAGGAGGCGGACGAGACCGCCGTACGGCTCTGCGGCCAGGGGATCCGGGACGTGACCCGGATCGCCGCCTCCGACCCGCGGATGTGGGTGGAGATCCTCTCCGCGAACCCGGGGCCGGTCGCCGACGTCCTCGCCGGCATCGCCGCCGACCTGGACGCGACGGTCGAGGCGCTGCGGGCCCTGGAATCCGCCGACGTGGAGCAGCGGCGCGGGGGAGCGTCCGGCATCGAGGACGTGCTGCGCCGCGGCAACACGGGCCGGGGCCGGATGCCGGGCAAGCACGGCACGGCGCCGATGGCGTACGAGACGGTGGCCGTCCTGATCAGCGACCAGCCGGGCGAGCTCGCCCGGATCTTCGCGGACGCGGGCCGGGCCGGGGTCAACATCGAGGACGTGCGGATCGAGCACGCGACCGGGCAGCAGGCGGGCCTGGTGCAGCTGATGGTCGACCCGCGGGCCGCGGCCGCCCTGACCGCCGAGCTCCGCGACCGCGGCTGGGCCCTGCGCCGACCGTAGCCGACCGCGCACCCGCGCACCGAAAGTAGCCGACCCTGCGCCGACAGTGGCGGCCGGGCCCTGGTCCGGCGGTGGCCGCCCCCGCATCAGGGCCCGTTTCGGGCGGGCTCCGCGCCGCCCCGCCCGGCCTCCCGGCCCTGGTCCGGGACCGGGCGGGCGGTGATCGCGGCGCGGGCCGGTAACCTTGGGCAGGGGTGCTTTGTCGCGCCCTGACACGCCCGCGCAACCAGGAAGGTGCCCGCACCGTGGAAACCGCAGCTCCGTCCGCCGTGATCGTCGCCATCGACGGTCCCTCCGGCACGGGCAAGTCCAGCACCTCCAAGGCCGTGGCCGCCAAGCTCGGGCTGCGCTACCTGGACACCGGTGCCCAGTACCGGGCCATCACCTGGTGGATGATCAGCAACGGCGTCGACACCGACGACCCGCAGGCCATCGCCGTGGCCTCCGGCAAGCCGGCCATCGTCTCCGGGACGGACCCGGCCGCGCCGACGATCACCGTCGACGGGCTGGACGCCTCCGGCCCGATCCGCACCCGGGAGGTCACCTCCAAGGTCAGCGCCGTCAGCGCCGTCCCCGAGGTCCGCACCCTGATCACCGAGCTGCAGCGCACCATCGCCGCGGCTGCCGCGGACGAGGGCGGGATCGTCGTCGAGGGCCGGGACATCGGCACCACCGTCCTCCCCGACGCCGACCTGAAGATCTTCCTCACCGCCTCCGCCGAGGCCCGCGCCGCCCGCCGCAGCGGCGAGCTGCGCGGCAAGGAGGCCACCGACCTGGCGGCCACCAGGGAAGCCCTGATCAAGCGGGACGCGGCCGACTCGGGCCGCAAGACCTCGCCGCTGGCCAAGGCCGACGACGCCGTCGAGGTGGACACCACCGAGCTGACCCTGGACCAGGTCATCGAGTGCGTCGTGACCCTGGTCGAGGAGAAGAGGGCGGGGGCGGGCCGCAAGTGAGCGACACGCCCTCCCTCAAGGGTGCGGCGGTCGGCCGGCGGATCGGCGTCGGGCTCATGTACGGGCTGTGGAAGCCCCGCGTACTGGGAGCCTGGCGCGTGCCCGCCTCGGGCCCCGTCATCCTCGCCGTCAACCACTCCCACAACATCGACGGGCCCATGGTCATGGGCACGGCACCCCGGCCGCTGCACTTCCTGATCAAGAAGGAGGCGTACGTCGGCCCGCTCGGGACCTTCCTGGACGGCATCGGCCAGGTCAAGGTCGACCGCTCGGGCAGCGACCGCACCGCGATCACGAAGGCCCTGGCGGTCCTCGAGAACGACGGCGCCCTGGGGATCTTCCCCGAGGGCACCCGGGGCGAGGGCGACTTCGCCGCGCTGCGCGCCGGCCTCGCCTACTTCGCGGTCCGCAGCGGCGCGCCCGTCGTGCCCGTCGCCGTCCTGGGCAGCACCGACCGCCAGGGGCGCCTGATCCGGGGGCTGCCGCCCTTCAAGAGCCGGGTCGACATCGTCTTCGGCTCCCCCTTCGACGCGGGCGACGGCACCGGCCGCCGTACCCGCACCGCCCTGGACGAGGCAACCGTCCGCATCCAGAGCAGGCTCACCGCACACCTGGCCGACGCCAAGCGCCTCACCGGGCGCTGAGCGAGACTTGACCCAGTAGTGGCAGCCGCCGCGGGCACCGCCCGCGGAGGCTGCGGGGATCCCGCCCGGCTGCCACCGATCACCACGAACGACGAGGAACGGACTTCATGAACGACCAGCACGACCACGGAGCGCTTGGCGACGCCGAGTACGCGGAGTTCATGGAGCTCGCCGCGGAGGAAGGCTTCGACCTGGAGGAGGTCGAGGACGCGATCGGGGCGGCGGGCCACGGCCCGCTCCCCGTCCTCGCCGTCGTCGGCCGCCCGAACGTGGGCAAGTCGACCCTGGTGAACCGCATCATCGGCCGCCGTGAGGCGGTCGTCGAGGACAAGCCGGGCGTCACCCGCGACCGCGTCACCTACGAGGCCGAATGGGCCGGCCGCCGCTTCAAGGTCGTCGACACGGGCGGCTGGGAGCAGGACGTCCTCGGCATCGACGCCTCCGTCGCCGCCCAGGCCGAGTACGCCATCGAGACCGCCGACGCGGTCGTCTTCGTCGTCGACTCCAAGGTCGGCGCCACCGACACCGACGAGGCCGTCGTCAAGCTGCTGCGCCGCGCCGGCAAGCCCGTCGTCCTGTGCGCGAACAAGGTCGACGGCCAGTCCGGCGAGTCCGACGCGGCCACGCTCTGGTCCCTCGGCCTCGGCATGCCCTACCCGGTGTCCTCCCTGCACGGCCGCGGCACGGGCGACCTGCTCGACGCCGTCCTGGAGGCGCTGCCGGACGCCCCCGCGCAGTCCTTCGGCGGCGGCCAGCTCGGCGGCCCGCGCCGCATCGCGCTCATCGGCCGCCCGAACGTCGGCAAGTCCTCCCTCCTGAACAAGGTCGCCAGGGAGGAGCGGGTCGTCGTCAACGAACTGGCCGGCACCACCCGCGACCCGGTCGACGAGCTGATCGAACTCGGCGGCGTCACCTGGAAGTTCGTCGACACCGCCGGCATCCGCAAGCGCGTCCACCTCCAGCAGGGCGCCGACTACTACGCCTCGCTGCGCACCGCCGCCGCCGTCGAGAAGGCGGAGGTCGCGGTCATCCTGATCGACGCCAGCGAGAACATCAGCGTCCAGGACCAGCGCATCATCACCATGGCCGTCGAGGCAGGCCGCGCCGTCGTGATCGCCTACAACAAGTGGGACCAGCTCGACGAGGAGCGCCGCTACTACCTCGAGCGCGAGATCGAGACCGAGATGCAGCAGGTCTCCTGGGCGCCCCGGGTCAACGTCTCCGCGATGACCGGCCGCCACATGGAGAAGCTGGTCCCGGCGATCGAGGCCGCCCTCGCGGGCTGGGAGACGCGCGTCCCGACCGGCCGGCTGAACGCCTTCCTCGGCGAGATCGTCGCGGCGCACCCGCACCCGATCCGCGGCGGCAAGCAGCCCCGCATCCTGTTCGGCACCCAGGCGGGCAGCAAGCCGCCGCGGTTCGTGCTCTTCGCCTCCGGCTTCCTGGAGCACGGCTACCGGCGCTTCATCGAGCGCCGTCTGCGCGAGGAGTTCGGCTTCGAGGGCACCCCGATCCACATCTCCGTGCGGGTGCGCGAGAAGCGCGGCGCCCAGCACAAGAAGAAGTAGCAGCAGCGGCAGCGGCGGCGGGCGGGTCCGGGGTCTCCCGGGCCCGGGTCAGTAGCCGCGGCGCGGAGCGGGCGGCAGGGCCGCCGGGATGTGGTGCATCCCGGTCTGGTGCTGCCGCCCGCCGGCGTACATGCCGGTCGCGGTGCCGGTGGCGGCGTACGCGTACGTGGGCTGCGGCACCTGCACCGGCACGGGCGCCTGGGCCGGCACGGGCGCGTACGCGGGCAGCCAGGGCTCGGGCTGCCAGCCGGAGCCGCTCCAGCCGCCGCCGTACGTGCCGGTGACGGTCACGGAGCCGGTGTAGGAGCCGCCGTACGAGAACGCCGTGAAGGCGAGGTCCTCCTCGCCGGTCCGGTCGCCCGGCAGGGCCCGGAAGGCGCGCAGGTACTCCGAGTACAGCGCGTCGTAGATCGGGGTGTGCGAGGGGGCGGCCGGAGCACTGTCCCGGTCCCGTACGGGGCGCATCGGGGAGACGGCGCTCGGATGGGCAGAGGCGCGGGAGGGGTCGTATGAATGCACGTATCAGCAAACGACCCCGGGGCCCTCGCGGATGCGGCCCGAGGCCGGGAAAACGCAGATCGCCGGGGGTGCGCGGGGCGGACCGCACACCCCCGGCGCACGCCGACCCGCCCCCTCGTGAGGGGCGGGCCGACCGGTTCGGGGTCCCTCGGCGTCAGGCGCCCGGGGTGCCTGCCAGCGGCATCGAGGCGGCCACCAGCCGGCCGCCGGCGGCGGCCCGGTCGAGCGCCTCGCGCAGCAGGTCCTCTCGGGGCTGCTGGCCGATGGAGCCGACCGGGGCGGCGTAGACGAGGACGCGCTGGTTCTTGTTGACGGCGGCCCGCCAACCGTCCGTGACCGACAGGGCCTGGTGCGCCTGCCACCAGGCGACCGGCTTGCCGCCCTTCGGGTCCGGCTGGAGCACGGCGTGCAGCTGGCCCGCGGCGAGCAGCACCGACCACCCGGCGAGCGGGGAGGGCACCTCGGCGGTGTCGGTGACGAAGTGGAAGCCCTGTTCGATGAGGAGCGGCAGGAAGTCGTCGCCGGGCCCGTCGCTGCCCGGGCGGGCGATCGGCGCGGTCGGCTCGACGACGAGCGCCGGGTGCAGCTCGCCGCCGATCAGGACCAGCCCGCTGGTGATGCCGAGGACGGCCTGGCCGCCGGGCACGCTCTGCGGCACGGAGCCGCCGGGGGCGGGAGCCGCCTGCGGGGCCGGGCTGTCACCGGTGATGCTGCGCACGGCGCCCTGCAACTGCTCCTCGGAGACGTTCACGACCTGGGAGGGGATGCAGCCGGCGTGGGCGAAGGCGAGGACGGCGGTCTCCTCGCCGACGAACAGCACGGTGCTGGTGCGGTCGGTCTCCGGGTCCCCGGGGGTGCGGCAGGAGGTGCAGTCGTAACTGCGCGGTGCGTCGTCGCCGGTGAGCAGCCTCTCGGCTTCTTCGTCACCGATCTCGGCACGTACCTCATCACTGACGTCGAGCATGCGGGGCACGGGGTGGCTCCTCGGACTAGGCAAGCAGGGGCGGGCCGAGCGGTTCCCGGCCTGCCGGATCAACGGGGGAGCGGCGGCCGGGGTCACGCCGTCGGAGGGAACGGAATCGAACCCGCCCCCCGGAGGGGTGAACGGTCGCACCACGGGGTTGTTTTCGGGCCAACTGTTGCCGTTTTGTGTGCAGTTGCTGGCCGGAGCTGCGCGTTTGGGTATGCGGCCCACGGGTAGGCAGCAGGGCTGCTACGGGGCGTCGCGGGTCTGCTGTCGGGGCTGCCGCGTGCCTGCCGGGTCCGCCGACCGGGTGGGGTTCGGGCCCGGTGCGGCCCCGGCCGCGTGGCGCGGCGGAAACGGGGCCGCGGACTGCGTAGCGTGACCCGATGCCCGACCCCCGGATCCGGCGGGCCGCTTCGGCGGCTGCGGCCGCTGTCGCGCTGGCTCTCGTCCTCGTACTCCCGTCGGGAGCCGGCGCGGCCCCTCCACCTCCGGCGCCCGGGCCTGCGGCGGCGGCGCACCCCGGCTCGCCCGGCACCATCGGCAGCGGACCGGGGGACTGCGGGCCGGGCGCGGAGTGGCCCTGGGACTGCGTGGCCGACTGCGAGAGCAGCGGGCGCTGGGCGGTCAACACCGGCAACGGCTTCTACGGCGGGCTGCAGTTCGGGCAGCCGACCTGGGAGGCGTACGGGGGCCTGGCGTTCGCGGCACGGGCCGACCTGGCCGACCGGGAGCAGCAGATCCTGGTGGCGGAGGAGGTGGTGGCCCGGCAGGGCTGGGAGGCCTGGCCGGTGTGCGCGAAGCGGTACGGGCTGGCGGGGCGGGTGCACGTGGTGCGGGCCGGGGACACGCTCGACGGCATTGCCCGCCGCCGGAGCGTCGAGGGCGGGTGGCCGGCCCTGTACGAGGCGAACCGGACGCTGATCGGCCCGGTGCCGCAGGTGATCACCCCCGGCATGCTCCTGGCCCTCCCCGCACCGCCCGCGTCGCCCACGAATCCGCCGTCCTTGCCCGCGAGGCCGCTGGAGCCGCCCGCGAGGCCGCTGGAGTCGCCCACGAGGCCGTCCGCCCTGCCTCCGGGGCCGGCGGGGGCGGACGCGGAGCCGGCGCAGTCGGCCAAGTACGTGGTCCCGGGCCGGACTTAGCCGCGGTGGCCCCGGGGCCGGTGTAGTGGGTCGGCGGTTGTCGGCGGCGCGTACCTCACTCGTCCGTGTGCCGGACGGTTCGGTGGTGCCGGGAGGCGGTGGACGGCGCGGGGGCTGCCGTGGGCGACCGCCACCCCGGACCCGGACGTCGAGCACAGGGCAGGCCTGTTCGCGGCCTGCCGTCGGGACGGCGGGGACGGGCCGTCCGGGGCGGAGCCGGGTGGTCCGGGGCGGCGGGGGCGGGTCGCCCGGGGCGGGTGCCGCGCGCTGCTTCGGCGCGCCCCGGGCGGCGCACCGCACCCGGCCGGTGGCGGGCGGGCGCCGGGCGGGGGTCTCGGCGCTGGCACACTGCTCCGCATGCTGGAGACCTCCGCACGACTGCTGCGCCTGCTGTCCCTGTTGCAGGCCCACCGCGAATGGACCGGGGCCGGCCTCGCGGAGCGCCTCGGCGTGACCCCGCGGACGGTGCGGCGCGACGTGGAACGGCTGCGGGAGCTCGGCTATCCCGTGAACGCCACCCCCGGGACCGGCGGCGGCTACCAGCTGGGCGCCGGGGCCGAGCTGCCGCCGCTGCTGCTCGACGACGACGAGGCGGTGGCCGTCGCGGTGGGGCTGCGCACCGCCGCCGGGAACGGGGTCGAGGGGATCGGCGAGGCCTCCGTACGGGCGCTGGCCAAGCTGGAGCAGGTCCTTCCGGGCAGGCTGCGGCGGCGGGTGTCGGCGATCGACGAGTTCACCGTGCCGATGCTGCGTGCGCCGGAGCGGAGCGCCGTCGACCCGTCCGTGCTGGCCGAGCTGGCCGCCGCGTGCCGGGACGGCGAGCGGCTCCGCTTCGCCTACCGGGACCACGAGGGCAGCGCCTCGCGGCGGGTGGTGGAGCCGCACCGGCTGGTGTGCACGGAGCGGCGCTGGTACCTCGTCGCGTGGGACGTGGAGCGGGACGGCTGGCGGACCTTCCGCGCCGACCGGATCGAGCCCAGACCGCCGCACGGGCCGCGGTTCACCCCCCGCCCGGCACCCGCGGAGGACCTGGCCGCGTACGTCTCCCGGGGCGTGGCGCAGGCCGCGTACGCCGCGCGTGCGGTGCTGCGGCTGGGGATGCCGGCCGAGGACGCGGCGCGGCTGATCGGGCCGGGCGCCGGGGCCCTGGAACCGGTCGACGACAAGAGCTGCCTGCTGCGCACGGGGGCCGCCGGCCTCGACGCGCTCGTCGTCCACGTCATGCTGCTCGGCTGCGAGTTCGAGGTGGTCGAGCCGCCGGAACTGACCGACCGGATCCGGGCGGCCCGGGACCTCCTCGGGCGGGCGGTGGACCGGTCGGGCGGCACCGCGGCCGCGGAGAAGGGGCATTGAAACCGGGAGCCCGGGTGGCCGTCCGCCGACTGCCCGGGGGCAATCGGCCCGCGGAATTCGGGCGTTCTCGAACGAAATGCGAATGGAGTCGGGTGGCTGTCCGGGCCCGGTTCCGCGTCGCTTCCCGGGCCGTGCGGCGGCGGTTCGGACCGGGCCCGGAAATGGAATGCGGGAAGGGCGGTTGTTCGCGGCGTGCACGCGACTTCCGGAGAACTCGGCGTACCCGGAGAACTGTCGACATTCCGTGACAGAAGCGTGACCCGGTTCGGACGAACCTCCGGGCGCGCGGCTGACGTCCTGGGGAATCCGACGGCGAAGGCGGGCCGGGCGGAGGCCCGGCCCGCCTTCGGCGGTGCGTGCTGTGGGGGGAGGGAGCAGGGTGGTGTGCGTACCGCCCCGCAGGGTGTCCCCGCGTGTTCCGGGGGCCTGTTCGGCCGTCCGGTTCAGCCGTTGGTGGCCGGGCGGGCGGCGCGTCCGGCCGGGGTCCGCTCCGTGTGCGCCGGGCGCCGGGTGCCGCCCGGCGCGGCCGGCACCCGCTCGGTGCGGACCAGGTGCGCCCGTCCGGCGTGGTGCGCGGGCCGGGGCACCGCGGCGTGCGCGGATGCCGGGGCGGTCGGCTGGCCCGGGACCGGGGCGCCGGCTGCCGCCTCCGCGGTCCGGGCCGCGGCCGGGACTCCCGCCACAGCCGCGGAGCCACCGGTTCCGGTGGTGTGCGGAGGCTGCCACTTGCCGCCCGCGGAGAGCAGCGGGACGAGCGCGCCGGCGACCGGTGCGGGCACCGTGCCGGCCTCCACGCGCCGCCGCATCCGCTCCCGCCGCTCGAACACCCAGGCCTCGGCGCCCGCGATCAGCGGCTCGAACCAGGGGAGCGCCAGCATGATCAGCAGGCCCGCGGACCAGCCGAGGAGGACGTCGCTGACCCAGTGGGTGCCGAGGTAGACGGTGGTGGCGCCGACGCTGAGCGAGACGACCGCGGAGACCACGGACAGCACCCGCCGGGTGACCGTGGTGGAGGCCAGGTAGGCCAGGATTCCCCAGGTCACGACGGCGTTCGCGGTGTGGCCGGAAGGAAATATGTCGCCGCCGGCGAACAGCTCCGCGGAGCCGATCGTGGTGGCGTAGTGCGGGCCGAGGCGGCCGAGGCCGAGCTTGACCGCGCCCACGGTGATGTTGAGCAGGAGCAGCGCCACGCCGAGGGTGATCAGCGGGCGCAGGGTGTGCTGCCGCCAGGAGCGCCAGCCGAGCCATGCGGCGACCATGACCGCCGTGGGTCCGCGCTGCCCCAGCACGACGAGGTAGTCGAGGAAGGCGTGCAGCTGCGGCCACTGGTCGTACGGCCGGAAGAACATGACCTGCCAGTCCAGGCGGACGAGCCAGGACGTGGCCAGTACGGCCACCACGATCGCGAGATAGAAGGCGAGGGTCGCTCCGAAGAGCACGACGCGGTGCCGGCTCATCTGCGGCGTTTGCAGATGAGCCGGTCGCTCGGGTTCCCGGTCCAGTCGGGCGAACACCCGCTCCAGCCGGGACAGGATTTGGTCGGTACGCACGTCAATCGACGTTACCGCGCGCCGCTGGTCAGCCCGGGCGAATCACCGGGTTTGTGATGACCATGTGATGTGGAGTTGGTCTCACGCGGCGCGTAATTCCTGGGATTAAGGCATTAGTTGGATGTCCGACTCCAATGGCCCGGCGATTGTTTCGCACTCGTGCCCGGGCTTTATCGGCGACGCTCAATTCCTTTGCCGAAAGATGGTCCGGAATGATCCATTCCGTTGCCGGGCGGGCCCGTCGGGGGCGCGCCCCTCGGCCGGTCCCGCCCGAAGCCCCGGCCGCCGCCGCGCCGCCCGCCGCCCGCCCCGCCATCTCTACGGCGGCCCCGAGCCGTTCAGCCAGAACGCCCCGTACACCGCCGACGCCACCGCCGCCGCCCCCAGCACCGCGGCCGCCCGGCCAGGCCGCCGCCGGGCCAGCGCCACCGCGGCCGGCAGCAGCAGCGGGAAGGCCGGCAGCAGCAGCCGCGGCTTGGACCCGAAGTACGCCGACGCGCCCAGCGCCAGCGCCAGGACGATCCCGGAGTACACCAGCAGCACGGCCGGCTGCCGCTGCCGCACGCACAGTGCGTACAGCCACAGCACCAGCACCACGCCCGCGATCAGCCCGATCCCCGCCGGGGCCGCGCCCGAGGCCAGCTTCGCCCCGATGAACCGGGCGAAGGCCAGGCCGCCGTCGAAGCCGTTGCCCCAGCCGCCCTGCACGTCGAGGTACCCGAGCAGGCCGCGCCCGGTGTGCGCGCCCACCCACAGGACGTACGCCGCCGCCCCCGCCGGGGCCAGGACCGCCCCCACCGCCATCCGCCAGGACCGCTCGCCGCGCCGCCAGGCGAGGGCGAGCGCCACCCACACGGCCGCGACCACCGCGGCACCGACCGGGCGGGTCAGCCCGGCACCCGCCGCGAGCAGTCCGGCCACCGGCCACCGGCCGCGCAGGGCCGCGTACAGCGCCCAGGCGGCCAGCGCCGTGAACAGCGCCTCGCTGTACGCCATGGACTGCACGATGCCGACGGGCAGCGCGGCCCAGACTCCGGCCGCGAACACCCCCGCCCGTCGCCCGTCGACGCCGAGGTCCTGCCGGGCGCACACCAGGTCGGTGACCGCGAAGATCCCCCAGGCCGCGGCGAGCCCCGCCACCGCGGAGACCGCCAGGCCCGCCGATCCGTGCCCCAGCCCGGTCGCCGCCGAGACCAGCCGCTCCAGCCAGGGCAGCAGCGGGAAGAACGCCAGGTTCGAGTGGACGGCCCCATCCGGCAGGACCACCTGGTAGCCGTACCCCTCGGCGGCGATGCGGGCGTACCAGAGGGAGTCCCAGCGCGCCGACAGCAGCGTGTGCGGGCTGCTGCCCGCCGCCGCCCCCCACGCCGCCAGCACACCCAGCCCGAGCAGCCGGACCGCCGCGAAGGCGGCCAGAGCGGGCGCGGCCCGGCGAAAAGCATGATCTTTCACAGGCATGATTATCGGTGGCGCCCGCGGCCGGCCGCCGGGCAGAACCACGTGCCGTGACCGGGCGTGTACGCGGAGGAAGAGTGGGGAGGGGACCGGGTGGGACGAGTGGCGTACACCACACCGCGGCCGCCGCCGTGATGAGAGCTTGACCACGTGCCGGACAAGCGGACTCGCGTACGCTGACCGTTCACTCGCATGTCGATGCCGGACCCCTTAGGACGCCGCCCCGTGCACACCACGACGGCTCCGCCGAGACGCTGGTCCGCCGAGTGCGAGCGATTCATCTGGGAGGTACATGCATGTCGGGGACCAACGCGGCCGACCGCAGGACCGCCGACAGCAGACACACCCCCGGCGGGGCCGCCGACCGCGCGCCCCTCGGGGCGCTGCTGCGCGCGGCCTCCGGCGGAACCAACCGCTGGGTCGTCCTCGCGGTCCTGTGCGTCAGCCTGGTCCTCGTTGCGCTCGACGCGACGATCCTGCACGTCGCCGTCCCCTCCGTCACCGAGGACCTGCGCCCCGGCTCCGTCGAGCTGCTGTGGATCGTCGACGCGTACCCGCTGGTGTGCGCCGCGCTGCTGATCCTCTTCGGCACCCTCGGCGACCGGGTCGGCCGCCGCCGGATACTCCTGCTCGGCTACACCCTCTTCGGCGCGGCCTCCGCCCTCGCCGCCTTCGCCGACCACGCCCAGGTCCTCATCATCGCCCGCGCCCTGCTCGGCGTCGGCGGCGCGATGATCATGCCGGCCACCCTGTCGATCCTGCGCCAGGTCTTCCCCGACCGGCGCGAGCGGGCCCTGGCCATCGGCATCTGGACCGCCGTCGCCGCGATCGGCGCCGCCAGCGGCCCGGTCCTCGGCGGCTTCCTCATCGAGCACTTCTGGTGGGGCTCGGTCTTCCTGATCAACATCCCGCTGATGGCCCTGATCCTGCCGCTCGGGCGCTGGCTGCTGCCCGAATCCAAGGGCACCGCCGACGGGCCGTGGGACGTGCTCGGCGCGCTGATGGCCGCGGGCGGTGTGCTCGGCGTGGTCCTCGGGGTCAAGCGGCTCGGCGCCGAGCGCCGGCTCCTCGACGCCGAGTCGCTGCTGCCGCTGCTGCTCGGCGTGGCCCTGCTCGTCCTGTTCACCCGCCGGCAGAAGCGCCGCGCGCACCCGCTCATCGACATGCGGATGTTCGCGCGCGCCGCCTTCTCCACCTCCGTCGGCTGCATCGTGCTCGCCATGCTGGCCCTGGTCGGCCTGGAGCTCCTCGCCGTCCAGTACCTCCAGCTCGTGCTCGAACTCAGCCCCCTGGAGACCGGGCTGCGCCTGCTGCCGCTGACCTTCGCGGCCATGGCCGCCGGGGCCACCGGCTCGTACACGCTGGCCCGGGTCGGGCCGCGCACGATGGTGTCGCTCGGCTTCGTGCTCACCGCCTTCGCCGTGCTGCTGCTGACGCTCATGGGGGAGCACGACCGGCCCGTCCTGCTCACCGTCGGGTTCGTCCTGCTCGGCTTCGGGCTCCAGACCACCCTCTTCGCCGCGTACGAGTCGATGCTGAGCGAGGCCCCCGCGGAGACGGCCGGCGGGGCGGCCTCCATAGGCGAGACCTCGTACCAGCTGGGCGCCGGCATGGGCATCGCCCTGCTCGGCAGCGTCATGAACGCCGCCTATGCGCCCGGGCTGCTGGACGTGCCCGGCGTGTCGCCCGAGGACGCCAAGGGCGCCGCGAACTCGCTCGGCGAGGCCTACCAGATCGCCGGGCAGCTGGGCGGCGCCGCGGGTGAGTCGCTGGTCGACGCGGCGCGCCACTCGTTCGTGCAGGGCCTGCACCTCACACTGGCGGTCAGCGCCGCCCTGCTGCTGGCGGGGGCCGTGATGGCGCTGAAGCTGCCGCGGGCCATGGAGTGCACCGACGTCCGCGAGGACGCCGACGCCGCCGGTACCGCCGACGCCGCCGGTACCGCCGACGCTGCCGGTACGGGCGACGCTGCGGAGCCGGGCCCGTCCGCGGAGCCGGGCGCCGCGCCCGCCGGCCGTCCCGCCCGGACCGCGGCCGCACCGGCGGGCGAGGGCCCGCGGATCCCCGGCCCGGCCCGTCCCGGCCGTGATGCGCTCGCCGGCCCGGCCGGGGGTGGACCGGGGGCGGCGGCAAGGTCAAACTTGCACCGCTAGCTTCACCCTCTGGCCCGCCGGGAGGCCCCGTGTCCTTCGTACCCACCGATCCGCTCGGGCTCGACGAGCTCCTCAGCCCCGAGGACCTCGCCATCCGCGACACCGTCCGCGGCTGGGCCGCCGACCGCGTCCTCCCGCACATCGCCGAGTGGTACGAGACCGGCGAGCTGCCGGTGATCCGCGAGCTGGCCCGCGAGCTCGGCTCCCTCGGGGCCCTCGGCATGTCCCTCCAGGGGTACGGCTGCGCCAGCGCCACCGCCGTGCAGTACGGGCTGGCCTGCCTGGAGCTGGAGGCCGCCGACTCCGGGATCCGCTCGCTGGTCTCCGTCCAGGGCTCCCTCGCCATGTACGCGATCTGGAAGTACGGATCGGAGGAGCAGAAGCAGCGCTGGCTCCCCGGCATGGCGGCCGGCGAGCTGATCGGCTGCTTCGGGCTGACCGAGCCCGACATCGGCTCCGACCCCGCGGCCATGCGCACGTACGCCAAGCGCGACGGCTCCGACTGGATCCTGAACGGCCGCAAGATGTGGATCACCAACGGGTCCGTGGCGGCGGTGGCGGTGGTCTGGGCGCAGACCGACGAGGGGATCCGCGGCTTCGCCGTGCCCACCGACTCGGCCGGCTTCTCGGCGCCCGAGATCAAGCACAAGTGGTCGCTGCGCGCCTCGGTCACCAGCGAGCTGGTCATGGACGACGTACGGCTGCCCGCCGACGCGGTGCTGCCGGAGGTCCGGGGGCTCAAGGGGCCGCTGGGCTGTCTCAGCCACGCGCGGTACGGGATCGTCTGGGGATCCATGGGCGCGGCGCGCGCCAGTTTCGAGGCCGCGCTCGACTACGCGCGGACGCGGGAGCAGTTCGGCCGGCCGATCGGCGGCTTCCAGCTCACCCAGGCCAAGCTCGCCGACATGGCGCTGGAGCTCCACAAGGGCATCCTGCTCGCCCACCACCTCGGCCGCCGCATGGACGCCGGAACCCTGCGGCCGGAGCAGATCAGCTTCGGCAAGCTCAACAACGTCCGCGAGGCCATCGACATCTGCCGCACCGCGCGGACGATCCTCGGCGCCAACGGGATCTCGCTCGAATACCCCGTCATGCGGCACGCCACCAACCTGGAGTCGGTGCTCACCTACGAGGGCACCGTGGAGATGCACCAGCTGGTGCTGGGCAAGGCGCTCACCGGGCTCGACGCCTTCCGGTGAGGCCCCGCCTCAGCTCTGGTTGAAGAAGTCGCGGGACCGGACGCCGGACTCGCCGCTCACGATCTGGGTGTCGGCCGGGGTCAGCAGGAAGACCCTGGTCGCCACCCGTTCGATCGACCCGCGCAGGCCGAAGGTGAGGCCGGCCGCGAAGTCGACCACGCGCTTGGCGTCGGCCGGGTCCATCAGCGAGAGGTTCACGATCACCGGGACGCCCTCGCGGAAGAGCTCGCCGATGGCGCGCGCGTCGCGGAAGCCGTCCGGCGTGACCGTGGCGATCCGGCGGCCCTGCTCGACGGCCGACTCCGACGCGACCCTGACCCGGGGGTCGGTGACCCACTGGTCGCCCGGTCCCGCGACGGAACCGTGCGGGGCCTCCGCGTAGTCGTCGTCGTAGTAGCGCTCGTCGTCGCTGTCCTCCACGAGACCCAGCCAAGCGCTCGCCTTGCGTACCGAACCCATGGACGCCTCCTCTCTCACCGCGGTCAGTCTGTTTCTCTCCGCTGTCGCTGTCCCTATGGTCGTCCATGATGCTGACAACGCGCCAAGTGGATAGCCGCCGCGCAGGGTTTTCGTGACGGTACTGGTGCAGAACATCCGTTGCACCGTCAGCATCGTGCCGGGCCCCACTGCTGACTGAGTGAAAATATGACGATTGCCGCCGTCCGGGTGGGCCGCAGGGGCGGACGGGTGACCGATCCGGCTCGGTACGATGCCCCTCTCGCAAGCGATTGACACTCGGGGGACCTGGTTTGTTCGGCATAGTCAGACCGTGTGCGCACCGGCTCGGGGAGCGCTTCAAGACGGAGTGGATGGCCCATCTCTGCGGGCTCTGCCTCGCACTTCGCGGAGATCACGGACAGTTCGCCCGGATCGTGACCAACTACGACGGGCTGCTCATCTCCGTTCTGACGGAAGCTCAGTCCGGTCCCGCACCCGGCGCCCGCCGCACCGCCGGCCCCTGCCCGCTGCGCGGCATGCGCACCGCCGCTGTGGCCAACGGCGAGGGCGCGCGGCTCGCGGCCGCGGTCTCGCTCGTGCTCGCCTCGGCGAAGGTACGGGACCACGTGGCCGACCGGGACGGGCTGTTGGCCCGCGCCCCGATCGCCGCCGCCGCGCGCCGGGTGGCCCGCGGCTGGGACCGCGCGGGCGCCCGCACCGGCGCCTCCCTCGGCTTCGACACCGCGGTCCTCCTCGACGCCGTGGACCGGCAGACGGACATCGAGGCCCTGGCCGGCCCAGGCACCCCGGTGCTCGTGGTCACCGAGCCGACGGAGACCGCGACGGCCGCCGCCTTCGCCCACACCGCTTCGCTGGCCGGACGCCCGGGCAACGCCGTCCCGCTCGCCGAGGCCGGACGGTACTTCGGCCGGCTCGCGCACCTGCTGGACGCCGTCGAGGACCAGGCCGCGGACGCCGAGAAGGGCGCCTGGAACCCCCTGACCGCGACCGGGACCCCGCTCGCCGAGGCCCGCCGGCTGTGCGACGACGCCCTCCACGGCATCCGGCTCGCCCTGCAGGAGGTCGAGTTCGTGGACGGCGGGCTGGCCCACCGGCTGCTGGTGCACGAGCTGCGGACCTCGGTGGACCGGGCCTTCGGCGCCGGCTCCTGCCGCCACACGGCCGTGAACGCGGCCGGGCAGGGCGGCTTCGGAGCGCCGCCGCCGCAGGGCTACGGCCCGGGCGGCGGCAACCCGTACGGGGGTGGCGGCCCGCACGGCGGCAACCCGTACGGGGGAAACCCGCCCGGCGGCGGCCAGTACGGCGGCGGCCAGTACGGCGGCGGCCAGTACGGCGGCGGTCCGCACGGCGGGGGCCCCTACGGCGGAGGTCCCTACGGCGGCGGCCCGGGCGGCCCGGGCGGTCCCGGGATGCCGCCGCCCATGGGCCCGGGCGGTCCCGGGATGCCCCCGCAGAAGCCGCGGCGCGGGCTGCTCGCCGGCTGCGCGGTGGCCGTGGGGCTGTTCTGCACCTGCCAGTTGTGCTGCACGGACCACGAGGGTCCGTGGTCCCGCAAGAAGCGGGACCCGTGGTGCGACGCCTGCGAGTGCTGCGACTGCAGCTGCTGCCGGAGCTGCAGCGGCAGCGACAGCAGCGGCGGCGGTGACGCCGGCGGTGGTGGCGGCGACGGCGGTTGCTGCGACTGCAACTGCGACTGCGGCTGCAGCTGAACCGCACGAAACCACATGAAACCGCATGAAGCGGGATGCCCGGGGGGAGGCGGGTCGCGCGGTGCGGCGGCCCGCCGATCCGCCGTCAGGTGTCGTGCGCGCAGGCGGGTACAGGCCCGGACGGCGTACAGCGCGGTTCCCGTCCGGGCCGGTGTGGAAGGGCTGAGCGGCATGAACGAAGTCGCAGACGCTCCCGCGACGGCCCGGCGGCGGGCGGACGGAGGCCGAAAGATGCCCTTGCCGCCCGTGACCGGCGCCACGACACTCCCGACAGCGACTGTCCGGGAGGTTGTCAGGGGCACGACGAAAACCAGTGCGCCCGCCGTACCCCCGGCTGCGCCTCACGGGCCCCGGCTCCCCCACGCCCACCGGGCCCCCGATCCCTCCCGGGAGGACGAGAAGTGAGGATCAAGAGCATCACCCGTACCCGGCTGCTGGCGGTCGCCGCCGGCCTGGCTGCCGTCGCCGGGCTCGCCGCCCCCACCGCCGCGAACGCCGACAGCGGCTTCAGCGCGGCCCGGCTCGCATCGGCCGGTGCCGCCGTCGAACGCGCCGACGTCGCCGGAACCGCCTGGTACACCGACCCCGCCAACGGGACCCTGGTGGTCGCCGCCGACTCCACCGTCACCGCGGCGGACCTCGCCAGGATCCGCACGGAGGCCGGAGCCGACGCCGCCGCCCTGCGCATCGAGCGCATCCCCGGCACCCTGAGCAAGCTGATCTCCGGCGGCGACGCGGTCTACGCGTCGAGCTGGCGCTGCTCGCTCGGCTTCAACGTGCGCAGCGGCAGCACCTACTACATGCTGACCGCCGGCCACTGCACCGACGGCGCGGGCACCTGGTGGACGAACTCCTCGCGCACGACGGCGATCGGCCCGACCGTGGGCTCCAGCTTCCCGAGCAACGACTACGGCCTGGTCCGCTACGACAACGCCTCCCTCGCCCACCCCGGAACCGCCGGCAGCCAGGACATCACCAGCGCCGTCAACGCCACCGTCGGCATGTCCGTGACCCGGCGCGGCTCCACCACCGGCACCCGCAGCGGGTCCGTGACCGGCCTCAATGCCACCGTGAACTACGGCGGCGGCGACATCGTCCACGGCCTGATCCGCACCAACGTCTGCGCCGAACCGGGCGACAGCGGCGGCCCGCTCCACTCCGGCACCCGCGCCGTCGGCCTCACCTCCGGCGGCAGCGGCAACTGCACCACGGGCGGGACGACCTTCTTCCAGCCGGTCGTCGAGGCCCTGAACGCCTACGGGGTCAGCGTCTACTGACGCCCGCCGCGGCCCTGACGGCAGCCGCATCCACCGGGCACCATCATGAGCCCCCGCCCGAACTGCCGGACGGGGGCTCGGCATTGACGGAAAGCGAGGCCGTCGTGAGCGGGCGGACCGTCGTGTGGCGCGCGGGTGTGGCCGTGGGGCGAAGGGCATTTTTCGGAACCGGCGTGGCGGATTGCGGCTGTTGTGCCGCTCTGTGACGGCTGGTTAGCGTCGGGGCGCATTGCCGGTCAGTCACCGTGTCGTCCTCAGCCAGGAGTGTCCGTGAAGCCGTCCCGCTCTGCCCTGCTGTCCCTCGGTGCCGCTCTGGCGCTGGCCGCCACCGGCGCCGTACCGGCCGCCCAGGCCGCCCCGGCCCCGGCTGCGGACGGCGGGGCCGTCGTCCGCGCGTGGTACGACACCACCGCGCAGACCGTCGCCGCCGCAGGTGTGCCGACCCAGGTCACCAACAGTCGGACGTGGGCGATCAGCTGGCTCGCCGCCGCGCGCGCCGCCCGGGAGGCCCCCGCCGGCCGCGACCGGGCCGCCTTCCAGGACGCCGCGGTCGCCTCCGCCGTCCACGACGCCCTGGTCTCCCTCGCCCCCGCCCACGCGGCCCGGCTCGACGCCGCCCTCGCCGCCACCCTCGACCGGATCCCCGACGGCCCCGCCGAAGCCCGGGGCGTCGCCGCCGGCGCCCGCCAGGCCCGGGCCGCCCTCGCCGAGCGCGAGGGCGACGGACTCGACCCGGAGTCCGTGAACGCCCCCTTCACCGTGCCGCCCGCCGCGCCCGGCGTGTGGCAGCCGACGCCCGACGGGTACGCCCCCGCCGTCCAGTACGGCAACCGCGTCGCGAAGCCCTTCCTGCTGGACTCCCCGTCCCAGTACCGGCTCGGCCCGCCGCCCGCGCTCGACTCCCGCCGCTACCGGGCCGACCTGGCCGAGGTGCGGGCGTACGGGAAGGCCGACAGCACCGTGCGCACCCCGCGCCAGACCGAGACCGCCGAGTTCTGGTACGGCGCCTCGCTGACCCTCTACACCGAGCCGCTGCGAGTGGCCGTGACCCGCTCGCACCGCTCGGCCGCCGGGCGGGCGGAGCTGATCGCCCTCTACCACGCCGCCCTGGTCGACACGCAGATCGCCACCTCCGACAGCAAGTACGCCCACACCCGCTGGCGCCCCGTCACCGCGATCCGGACCGGCTCCATCGCCCCCGACCCGGCCTGGACCCCGCTGCACCAGACCCCGGCCCACCCCGACTACCCCAGCGGCCACACCACCTACGCGGGGGCCTCGGAGGTGATCCTGGACGCCCTCGCCGGAGCCCGCACCGCGCCGTTCTCGCTGACGAGCCAGACCGCGCCGGGCGTGCGCCGGACCTACACCGGCTGGGCGGAGCTGACCCGCGAGAACGTCGACGCGCGCGTCTTCTCGGGGATCCACAGCCGCTCGGCCGACGAGGCGGGCGTCGTCCTCGGCAAGGCGGTCGCGCTGCACGCCCTGCGCCACGCCGACCGGCTCTTCGACCCGAAGGGCACCGGGCGCCCGTAGCGGATCACCGGGCGTCCGCAGGGGATCACGGACGCCCGGATGATCGAACAAACGTTTCGCACGGATATTCGAATTGCCTTATGGTGGAGACGGGGGAGGTGTTCCACGAACGAAGCAGGAGGCTGCGGGTGCCAGGGTTTACGCATCTGCACGCCGTTTCGGGGTTCTCCGTGCGCTACGGAGGCTCCCACCCCGAACGGCTGGCGGAGCGTGCCGCCGAGCGGGGCATGGACGCCCTCGCCCTGACCGACCGGGACACCCTCGCGGGTGCGGTGCGGTTCGCGAAGGCATGCGCGAAGGCCGGGATCCGGCCGCTGTTCGGGACCGACCTGGCCGTGTCGGCCGCGCCCCTGACGGACAGCTCCGGCGGCCCCGGTTCCGGCGGCCCCGGCGCGGAGGCGTCGTACCGGCGGCGGACCCCCGTCCGGGGCGGGGCCTTCGTGGACGAGTCCGCGCCCCGGGCCGTCTTCCTCGCCCGCGACGGAGCCGCCGGCTGGGCCGAGCTGTGCCGCATGATCACCGCCGCCCACGCCGGGCAGGCCGCCCACGCATCGGGAGCCCCGGAATCCCCCGGCATCCCGGGCATTCCTGCAGGGCGGCCCGTGCTGCCCTGGGATGCCCTGCACGGCACGGGCGTGTACGTCCTGCTCGGCCCCGGCTCCGAGGTCGGGCGGGCCCTGGCCGCCGGCCGGCCCGACCGGGCCGCGCGGCTGCTCGCGCCCTGGCGGGAGGTCTTCGGGGACTCCCTGCGCCTGGAGGCCGTCCACCACGGCCGCACCGGGACCGGTTCCGGCTCGCTGCGGCTGGCCGCCCGCACCGTCGGCTTCGCCGCCGAGCAGGGCGTCCCGGCCGTGCTGACCAACGCCGTCCGCTACGCCGACCCCGGCCAGGGCCCGGTCGCCGACGTCCTCGACGCGGCCCGCCGCCTGGTCCCCGTCGACCCCCGCGGCCCCCTCGACGGCGGGGAGCGCTGGCTCAAGCCCCCGGCCGCCATGGCCGAGGCCGCCGACCGGATCGCCCGGGCCGCCGGCCTCGGCCCGGCCGACGCGCGCCGGCTGCTCGCGGAGACCCGGCGCACCGCCGAGGCCTGCGCGGTGGACCCCGAGGACGACCTCGGCATCGGCTCCGTGCACTTCCCCGAAGCCCACCTCGTCGGCGCCGCCCACCGCACCGCCCAGCGGGTCCTCGCCTCCCGCGCCTCCGCCGGCATGGTGCTGCGCGGCTACGCCGACGACCCCGCCTACTGGGAGCGGATGCACCACGAGCTCGACATCATCGCCTACCACGGCTACGCCTCGTACTTCCTGACGGTCGCCCGGGTCGTGGACGACGTACGGGAGATGGGCATCCGCGTGGCCGCCCGCGGCTCCGGCGCCGGCTCCCTCGTCAACCACCTGCTCGGCATCGCCCACGCCGACCCCGTCGCCCAGGGCCTGCTGATGGAGCGCTTCCTGTCCAAGCGCCGCCACGTCCTGCCCGACATCGACATCGACGTGGAATCCGCCCGCCGGCTGGAGGTCTACCGCAGGATCATCGACCGGTTCGGCACCGAGCGCGTCGCCACCGTCTCCATGCCCGAGACCTACCGCGTCCGGCACGCCGTCCGCGACGTCGGCGCCGCCCTGTCCATGGACCCGGCCGCCGTCGACCGGCTCGCCAAGGCCTTCCCGCACATCCGGGCCCGCGACGCCCGCGCGGCCCTCGCCGAACTGCCCGAGCTGCGCGGCGTACGCGAGGAGGAGCACGGGCGGCTGTGGGAGCTCGTCGAGGCGCTGGACGCGCTGCCGCGCGGAACCGCCATGCACCCGTGCGGGGTGCTGCTCTCCGACGCCTCCCTGCTCGCCCGCACCCCCGTGGTGCCCACCAGCGGCGAGGGCTTCCCCATGTCCCAGTTCGACAAGGACGACGTGGAGGAGCTCGGCCTGCTCAAACTCGACGTGCTGGGCGTGCGCATGCAGTCCGCGATGGCGCACGCCGTCGCCGAGATCCGGCGCACCACCGGCGAGGAACTCGACCTGGACGACCCCGCGCAGGTGCCGCCCGGCGACCGGGCCACGTACGAGCTCATCCGCTCGGCCGAGACCCTGGGCTGCTTCCAGATCGAGTCGCCGGGCCAGCGCGACCTGGTGGGGCGGCTCCAGCCGGCCACCTTCCACGACCTGGTCGTCGACATCTCGCTGTTCCGGCCCGGCCCGGTGGCCGCCGACATGGTGCGGCCGTTCATCGAGGCCCGGCACGGGCGGGCCCCCGTCCGCTTCCCGCACCCGGACCTGGCGCCGGCGCTGGAGGAGACGTACGGGGTGGTGGTCTTCCACGAGCAGATCATCGAGATCGTGGACGTCCTGACCGGCTGCGGGCGGGACGAGGCGGACCGGGTCCGGCGCGGGCTCTCCGACCCCGAGTCGCAGCCGCGGATCAAGGCGTGGTTCGCGGCGCGGGCGGCCGAACGGGGCTACTCGGCCGAGGTGATCGGCCGGACCTGGGAGATCGTGGAGGCCTTCGGCAGCTACGGCTTCTGCAAGGCGCACGCGGTGGCCTTCGCCGTGCCCACCTACCAGTCGGCCTGGCTGAAGGCCCACCACCCGGCGGCGTTCTACGCCGGGCTGCTCACCCACGACCCCGGCATGTACCCGAAGCGGCTGCTGCTCGCGGACGCGCGGCGGCGCGGCGTGCCGGTGCTGCCGCTGGACGTGAACCGGTCGGCGGTCGCCCACCGCATCGAACCGGTGCCCGGCGACCCCCCGCTGTGGGGGCTCCGGCTGGCCCTGTCCGACGTCCACGGCATCAGCGAGGCCGAGGCACTGCGCATCGAGGACGGACAGCCGTACGGATCGCTGCGCGACTTCTGGGACCGGGCCCACCCCGGCCACCCGGTCGCCCGGCGGCTCGCCCAGGTCGGCGCGCTGGACGCCTTCGGCGCCAACCGGCGCGACCTGCTGCTGCACCTGGCCGAACTGCACGGCGCGCAGCGGCGGCCGGCCGGAGCCCGGGGCAGCGCCCAACTTCCGCTGGACGGCGGCCGGTCGACGGCCCCGGTCGGCCTGCCCGACCTGACCGACGAGGAGCGGCTCAGCGCGGAGCTGGGCGTCCTCGGCATGGACGCCTCCCGGCACCTGATGGGCGACCACCACGCCTTCCTGGCGGAGCTGGGCGTGGTCCCGGCCCGCCGGCTGCGCGAGGTCGAGCACGGACGGACCGTGCTGGTCGCGGGCGCCAAGGCGGCCACCCAGACCCCGCCGATCCGGTCCGGGAAGCGGGTCGTCTTCACGACCCTGGACGACGGGACGGGCCTGGTCGACCTCGCCTTCTTCGACGACAGCCACGAGGCCTGCGCGCACACCGTCTTCCACTCGTTCCTGCTGCTGGTCAGGGGCGTCGTGCAGCGGCGCGGGCCGCAGAGCCTCAGCGTGGTCGGCGCGGCCGCCTGGAACCTGGCCGAGCTGGTGGAACTGCGCCGCTCCGGCGGCCCGTCCGCGGTCGCGGCCCGGCTGGCGGAGCCGCCGCCGGGCGCGGACGGATCCGAGCACGGTGCCGGTGCCGGGTCCGGCTCCGGGTCCGGGTCCGGGTCGGCGTCCGCCGACTCCGGGCGCCGCATCCACCTGCCCACCGGGTACGAGATGAACCCGTGGGCCGACCTCCAGCCCGCCGGCGACCGCGCCGCGACCGGCCGCAAGCTGTGGCACTCCAGCCCGGGGAGCGCGGGATGACGGCCCCGGAGAACGGCGTCCTGCACGTACGGTGCGCCCCGGCACTGTCCGAGGAGGGGTACCGCGAAGTCCTGGAGCTGCTGCGGGAGTTCTCCCCGACGGTCCAGGCCCTGCCGCCCCGGGCGGCACTGGTCCACGTACGCGGCGCCCGGCGCTACTTCGCCGCGGACGCCCGCCGGATCGCCGAGCTGGTACGGCTGCGCGCCGTGGCCCGGCTGGGCACGGACGTACGGATCGGGGTCGCCGCGACCTGGGCGGTCGCGGCCACGGCCTCCGCGCGGGTGCCCGCGCCCGGCGGCGTCCTGGCCGTGCCGGAGGACGGCGTGGACGGCTTCCTGGGGCCGCTGCCGGTGGAGGAGCTGTACGGCATCGGCCCCCGGCAGGCGGAGGCGCTGCGCGGGTACGGACTGCATACCGTCGGCGCGGTGGCGTCCGTCTCCCCGGGCACCGTCGAGCGGATCCTGGGCCGGCGGGCCGGCCGGCTGGCCGCGGAGCGGGCCCGCGGGATCGACCCGCGTCCCGTCACCCCGAAGGACCTGCCCCCATCGGCTGCCGTCCGGAGCGGGTTCACCCGGCACGAGCTCGACGGCCCGCACGCCCGGGCCGTGCTCCTCGGCCTGGTGGTCCGGCTGGGGGCGGTGCTGCGCGGCCGCCGGCAGGCGGCCCGGGCCCTGTCGCTGACCCTCCGGTTCGCCGGCGGCGGGCACTGGGAGAAGACCCGCCGGCTCCCGGAGGCGTCCGCGCACGACGAGGACCTGCGGGCGGCGGCGTACCGCCTGCTGGACGCGGCCGGACTGCAGCGGGCCCGGCTGACCGGCATGGTGCTGCGCGCCGAGGACCTGACGGATTCCGCGCAGGTGTCCCGGCAGCTGTCGCTGGACCCGGTCCGCGAGGCGCGGCTGACGGTGGAGGCGGCCGTCGACCGCGCGAACGCGCGTTTCGGCCCCGGTACGGTCCGCCCGGCCGCCACCTTCCGCAGGGCGGCGTAACCGCAGCGAGCGTATGGCGAGGGCGCGGCGCAGATTTTTTACTGACGCGTAACTTCCCAGTTTTGCTACTCGACCGTAATTTGACGTCAGCAGCACGCCTTGTGATCCGGATCACGGGATGAGCCCCCACGTCCATTCCCCCATGAGCCGCAAGGAGATCACTCGATGCTGCCCTGGCTGCGACGCCTGCTCCGCCCGCTGGCCGTCCTCGTCCTCACCGCCGCCGCCCTCGCCGCCCCCACCGGCACGGCACAGGCCGCCTCCGCACCGAGCAGCGGCTGGAACAACTGGTCCTGCAAGCCGTCCGCCGCCCACCCCCACCCGGTGGTCCTCGTACACGGCACCCTCGGCAACTCCGTCGACAACTGGCTCGGCTTCGCCCCGTACCTCGTCCACCGCGGGTACTGCGTCTACTCGCTCGACTACGGCCAGCTGCCCGGCGTCCCCTTCTTCCACGGGCTGGGCCCCGTCGACAAGTCCGCCGGACAGCTCTCCGCCTTCGTCGACCGGGTGCTGGCCTCCAGCGGCGCCGCCGAGGTCGACATCGTCGGCCACTCCCAGGGCGGCATGATGCCGAACTACTACCTCAAGTTCCTCGGCGGCGCCGGCAAGGTCAACGCGCTGGTCGGACTGGCCCCCGACAACCACGGCACGACCCTGTCCGGCCTCACCGCACTGCTCCCGTACTTCCCCGGCGCCGAGGACCTGATCAGCTCCAAGACCCCCGGCCTCGCCGACCAGATCGCCGGATCCCCCTTCCTCGCCAAGCTGAACGCCGGCGGGGACACCGTGCCCGGCGTCCGGTACACGGTGATCGCGACGAAGTACGACGAGGTGGTCACGCCCTACCGCAGCGGCTTCCTCCAGGGCACCGGCAACAACGTGCGCAACGTCGTCCTGCAGGACCTGTGCCCGCTGGACCTCTCCGAGCACGTCGCCATCGGCCTCACCTCCCGGATCGCCTGGCACGAGGCGCTCAACGCCCTCGACCCCGCGAATGCCGAACGGACCACCTGCGCCTCGGTCTTCGACTGAACCCGGACCGGACCGGACCGGACAGGCCCGGCCCGGACCGGCTAGCCGCGGCGGTGGCCGCGGCCGGCCGTCGCCCGGCGCCGGGCCGCCGTGAACAGCACGGCCGAGCCGACGGCCAGCACGCCCGCCCCGGCGACCGCGATCGCCGGGGTGGCGCTGCTGCCGCCGGTCTGCGCCAGGTCGGCGCCGCCGCCCGCGGGCGCGTCCGGCGCGGCTGCACCGAGCGCAGTGACGCCGTTCGTCCTCGGGTCGTCGCCGCCGTGCCCGTCGTGCTCCACCGAGGACTTGCCCTGCCCGTCCGCGATCCGGCGGTCCGTCGGGGCCTCGGGGGCGGGCGGCTCCGAGGGCCGCGCCTCCGGCTCGCCGCTCGCCCTGCCACTGGGCTCGGCACTGGGCTTGGCACTCGGAACGGGACCGGTGGTACCGCCGCTGTCCTTGCCGAACACCACGTCGGAGCAGGTGTAGAAGGCCTCCGGGCTGTCCGAGCGCTGCCAGATGCTGTAGACGAGGTGCCGGCCGGACTTGTTCGGGACCGTGCCCGAGAACACGTAGTCGCCGCCCTGCATGCCCGGGTCGGCGGCCTTCGCGAACGGGGCTGGCTCCAGGTCCGACCAGGTCAGCGGCTTCGACGGGTCGTAGCCGTCCTTCGTGACGTACAGCTCGAAGGTGCCCCGGTGCGGAGCGGTCCCCTTGTAGCGGAAGGTGTGCGGCCCGGCCGTCATCGGGCTCGCCGGCCAGTCCGCGCGCGGCAGGTCCAGGCCCCGGTACTTGTCGTTGCCCGCGGAGCACAGCCGGCCGTCCGGGATCAGCGACCGGTGGCGGCCCGCCGCGTCGGCGATGTTCACCTCGTTCCAGTCGTAGAGGGCCTGCGTCCCGCCGGCGGCCACGGCCGCCTTGCAGGCCGCCGACCTCGGCGACTCCGGCCCCTCCGCGTGGCAGGCCGCGACCCGGCTGACCGGGTCCGTCATGGACCCGTGGGCGTTCGCGGGCCCGGCCGCGCACACGGCCACCGCGAGCGGGGCGAAACCGGCCGCGGCGATACGGGTCAGGGTCCGGGAGCGGGGACGTGCGGGCATGGGCGACTCTCCTCGAAGCGGGCGGCGGATGCGCCCGGCCGTGCAAGGACGCGCACGGGCGGGCACGGACGCGCACGGACGTGCACGGACGGGCCGGGAGCCGGGCGGTACGGCGCCGCCCCCCGTGGGCCCGGCACCGCACGCCGGTCCTCCCCGGCGCCGCCAAGCTAGCCGCCCGAACGCCCCGTTCCGCCCGTACGAAGCCCCTCCCGGAGATCCTTAGGCTCCGCTTAATCCACCGGTAAGCGGCCCCTGAGGAAACCCGCTGCCGCTCAGGTGAGGAGGGCCGCCAGACCCGCGGGCGCGTGGGCCTGCTGCTCCAGGGCGTCGAGGGCGCGGAGCGCCTCGGCGGCCGCCCCCGGGTCGGTTGCGGCGAGGCCGCTCGCCGCGAACTCGTCCTCGTCCAGCCGCAGCACCGAGGAGCCGTCCGCCGACACCCACAGGTCGAGGTCGAGGTCGACCACCCGGATCTCGCCGCCCTCCACCACGGCCGGGCGGGTGATGTCGCAGTACCAGCCCTTGAGGACCCCCGCGCCGGTCCGCACCTCCTTCACCGCGTACCAGCGCGTCCGCCAGAAGTGCTCGGTGAACACGTCGCCCGGCTCGAAGCGCACGAACCCGAAGTCCCGTACGCCGTCCGCCGCCCACGGGGCCCGTACGGTGATCCGGTCGCCGGTGTCGGCCACCACGTCCGCCGGGTAGCGGATCTTGGTCCGGCCGGCCTTGGAGAGGGCGACCGTCAACGCCTCGCGCTCAGCCACGGAGTTCCCTCACGTAGCGGACCTCGCTCGCGCCGACCTCGTACCCGAACCACCGGTTGACGGCGAGCATGGGCCCGTTCTCCGTGTCGTTGCCGGTGAAGGCCACGCGGTAGCCGGCCGCGCGGGCCCGGCGCAGGGAGTCCGTCTTGGCGAGCTTGGCCAGGCCGCGGCCGCGGAACCCGGCGAGGGTGCCGGTCATCGCCGACCCGTACCGGGTCTCGCCGTCGGTGCGGGCCGCGGTGAACGCGGCCACGGCCCCGTCGACGAGGACGACCGAGGTCAGCCCGTGGTCGAGCTGCGGGTCCTGCCAGACGGTGCGCAGCCAGTGCTCGTAGTCGTCCAGGACGACCGGCACGTCGCCCGGCTCGTCCGCGGTCACCGCCGCGTCCGCCTCGAACAGCGGGCGCGGGTCGCCGGCGAACGCGGAGCCGGGGCGCAGCTCCACGCCGGGCGGGAGCTCCTGCGGGTACGGGGGCAGTTCTGCGGTGGCCAGGTCCAGGCGCAGGAAGTGCGCGGAACGGCTCGGACGGTAGCCGCGGCGCTCGGCGTAGGCACGCGACGGGGCCTCATCGGGCACCCAGGAGAACACCTTCGCCGCGCCCAGGGCCGAGACGTGCTCCTCGGCCGCGCGCAGCAGGGCGGTGCCCGCACCGCGTCCGCGGTGGCCGGGGTCCACGTGGACGTTGGCGAAGGACTGGCCCGGCTCGGCGCCGTCGTGGGCGATGCCCACCTGGGCGGTCCCGATGACGAGGCCGTCGCCGTCCTCGGCGACCAGGACGCGGTGGTGCTCGTCGGGGTGGGCGCCGGCCAGTTCGAAGGCCACGCCGCCGGCCGTCGAGATCATGAAGGGCAGCGTCGCGCGGCGCACACGGACAACGGCCTCCACGTCCGGCGGGTCGCCGGGGCGGAGGTCGCGGATCGATACGGTCATGGGGCCGACCGTAGGCGGAGGGCGCGGGCGGACGCCTCCGAATTTCCCGCGGGATGGGGGAGAATCGGCCGGGTGACCTCGACGAACCTGAACATCCGGATCGACGGATCGGCCGGCGCGGCCGCCCCGTACGAGCAACTGCGCGCGCAGATCGCCGAGGCGGCGAGGGCGGGACGGCTGCCGGCGGGATTCAAGCTGCCGACGGTACGCGGCTTCGCGGAGGAGCTCGGGCTCGCGGCGAACACGGTGGCGAAGGCGTACCGGGTGCTGGAGGCGGACGGGGTGGTCGAGACGCGGGGCCGGCACGGCACGTTCGTCGCGGCCGCCGGCGACTCCGCCGTGCGGGAGGCGGCCGCCGCGGCGCAGGCCTTCGCGGAGCGGGCGCAGCGGCTGGGCCTGACCTTCGACGAGGCGACGGCGACCGCCCTCGACGCCCTGCGCGCACGGTACGGCGCCTGAGCGCTCCGCTGGGAGCCCGGTCGTGACACCGCGGGCCGGTGGGGGCTGGTCGCGCGGTTCCCCGCGCCCCTGTGGGGCTTACGGCTGGTGAGGGAGGAGCCGGGCGCTGAGGTGGTGTTCCAGCGGGAGGCCCACCGCCGCCATGTCCTGCTCGACCGACAACTCGCCGTCGCGCAGCACGTACCGGCGCCGCATGCCGGTGACCTCCTTGGCCCGGGGGGTGCAGGCCACCGTGTCCGTGGCGAGGTCGACCACCAGCGCGGTGCCGCCGCCGGGGTCCGTGGCGGTGCCGTCTCCGGCGACCCCGCCGAGGTAGGTCTCCACGATGCCGGTGGGGTGGGCCAGGACCACCTCCAGGGAGGCGTCGGGCAGGACCCGCCACCAGCCGCTCTCCCGCCCCGACGGGCGCAGGGCCGTGCCCGCCTCGTCCACCAGCCAGGCGCGCGACTCGTAGCGCAGGAACGGCCGGCCGTCATGGCTGAAGGTGATCTCCTGCCGGTACCGGAAGCCCTGCTCCAGCGTCGGGTACTCGCCGCTCCCGCCGCCGTGCCAGCGGCCCAGCAGGGCGAGGACCGGCTTCAGCTGGGGGTGCGGTTCGGGCCCTTCGCCGAGGACGTGGGTGTCGGGGTACGGGTTCTCCTGCGGCGCGTCGGGCACGGTCGGCTCTCCTGATCCGGTGGTTTGGGGCTGGCTGCCCCGGGGGCGTCGGCCGGACTCCGGCCCGCCGCCCCCGGGGCCGGGCCCATTCTCGCGGCCCCGCGCCCCCGCGCACGGCAGGCCCCGCCGCACGGTACCGCCCCGAAGGGGCGCGGGGAACTGCGCGACCGGCCGACAACGGGCCCGCAGCCGACCGCCGGCCCATCACGGCACCTCCCGCGGAGCGCTCAGAGGTACAGGCCCGCGTCCGCGCCGTGGCCCTGCGGAGGCAGGACGGCCGCCGGGCCCGTGCCCCGGCGCAGGGCGTACAGCTCGGCGAGGGTGGCGCCCTCGCGGGAGACGCCCTCGTCGGTGCCCAGCCACTCCACGGCCTCGTGGTGCGTCAGCTTGCCGACCTCGATGCGGGCCAGGCAGCGCCCGGGGCGGACCACCGCCGGGTGGAGCCGCTCCAGGTCCTCGTTGGTGGTCACCCCGACCAGCACGTTGCGGCCCTGTCCGAGCAGGCCGTCCGTCAGGTTCAGCAGCCGCGACAGGGCCTGGCCGGCGGTGTGCCGGGCCTCGCCGCGGATCAGCTCGTCGCAGTCCTCCAGCAGGAGGAGACGCCACCGGCCCTTCGCCGTGCCCTCGTCCTCGCCGATCGCGATGTCCATCAGGTAGCCGACGTCGTTGAACAGCCGCTCCGGGTCCAGGACGCAGTCCACCTGGCACCAGTCCCGCCAGGACCGGGCCAGGGTCCGCAGGGCGGAGGTCTTTCCCGTCCCCGGCGGCCCGTGCAGGAGCAGGAGCCGCCCGGCGATGTCGTCCGGGGTGACCTTCATGAGGCGGTCCATGGCCGAGGCCACCGGTGCGGTGTAGTTGGGCCGGACCTCGGCCCAGGTCCCCGCGCTGATCTGGCGGGTCGTGCGGTACGGGCCCCGGCGCGGGGAGACGTACCAGAACCCCATGGTGACGTTCTCCGGCTGCGGTTCGGGCTCGTCCTGCGCCCCCTCGGTGGCCTCGCCGAGCACCCCGGCGGCGAGTTCGTCGCTGACCGCCGTCACCGTCACGTCCGCGCCCCGGCTCCAGCGGGACACGAGCACCGTCCAGCCCTCGCCCTCCGCCAGGACGGCGCTGCGGTCGGAGTCGCGTGCCGAGCGCAGCACGGTGGCCGCGGCCGGCAGCAGGGTCGCCTCCGCCTTCACCCGCTCGATGGTGACGCTGCGCGAGTACGGCTGCTCGCCGGAGGCGAACCGGCCGAGGAACAGCGCGTCGACGACGTCCGAGGGCGAATCGCTGTCGTCGACGTTGAGCCGGATCGGCAGCGCATCATGCGGGTTGGCTGACATGGCGCCCATGATCCGGCACGAACTGCCCCTGTGCACCCGTGTTTCGCCGGAACGGGTGCCTGCCTTCCCCCGCGAAACGCCGTGGTGGTGAAGATTCGGGGCGCAAGTCTGCGCCACATCTCCTTGGCATGGACACTTCCAGCCATCCCGGGCTCCTTGTACCACGGACTCAGGAGTAACCCCGACTCCTGAGTACCCCCCCACACCCCCAGAGGAGCCGCACCATGCCTTCGGGACGCCTGCCACGCCTTGCCGCCTGGACCTCCTCCCTCTTACTCGCCGCGGGCGCCGCCCTGTTCGGCGCCGGCCAGGCCTCCGCCGCCGCCGACTTCGGCTACGTCGCCCTCGGCGACTCGTACTCCTCCGGCGTCGGCGCCGGCAACTACGACAGCTCCAGCGGTGCCTGCAAGCGCACCAACCGCGCCTACCCGGCCCTGTGGGCCGCCGCCAACTTCCCGCAGACCTTCGCCTTCACCGCCTGCTCCGGCGCCCGCACGGGCGACGTCCTCTCCGGCCAGCTCGGCCCGCTGAACTCCGGCACCGACCTCGTCAGCATCACCATCGGCGGCAACGACGCCGGCTTCGCCGACGTCATGACGACCTGTGTGCTGCAGTCCGAGGCCACCTGCGTCAACCGCATCAACCAGGCCAAGGCGTACGTCGACTCCACCCTGCCAGGCCAACTCGACCAGGTCTACAACGCGATCCGCGGCCGGGCGCCCTCCGCCCGCGTCGTCGTCCTCGGCTACCCCCGCTTCTACAAGCTGAACGGCGCCTGCGTCACCGGCCTCACCGAGGGCGAGCGCACCGCCATCAACGGCGCGGCGGACCACCTGAACGCCGCGATCGGCAAGCGCGCCACCGCCCACGGCTTCACCTTCGCCTCGGTCGTGAGCTCCTTCACCGGCCACGAGATCTGCTCCGGCGACGCGTGGCTGCACAGCGTCAACTGGCTCAACATCGGCGAGTCGTACCACCCGACCGCGGCCGGGCAGTCCGGCGGCTACCTGCCCGTCTTCCGCAGCAAGGCCTGAGCCTCCAAGCGGGCCTCGGGGCCGGCCTCAGAGCCGGCCTCGGGGCCGGCCTCAGGGCGCGGGCGCCGGGTCCGGCGACGCTGCCGCCGGGCCCGGCGACCCGTCCGCACCGGGGGAGGAGGACCCGCCCGTCGGGGCCTCCTCCTCGCAGGTCACCGAGAACTCCACCCACCCCGAGACCGCGGGCGCGGGCCCCCGCACCTCCAGGCGGACCGCGTCGGCCAGGGTCCCGTCCGCGCGGTACCCGAGCGCGGTGTGCTCCAACTGCCGGCTCGCCGGCCCGTCCGCGGGGTACGCGAGGGACTGCCAACCGGGGCCGGAGGGGCTTCCGCTCCGCGTCACCCACCGGTACCCCAGCACGGCCGGCCGGGGCTCCACCTCGACGGCGGCCCTGAAGGCCGGCGCCCGCGAGGCGGCGGGCGGGCAGGTCCCGCGGTACTCCCCGCGCACGGCGTGGACGGAGACCGCGACCCGCGGCGAGGGCGCGGCCGACGGCGACGGCGACGGCGGAGTTGAGGCCCACGCGGACGCGGACGCCGACGCGGGCGCAGACGCGGAGGCCGAGGCCGTGCCGGGATCCGGCGCCGCCCCGCCCGCCGTACCGGAGGGCCTCGCCGATGCCGAAGCCGACGGGGCCGTACCGCCCGTGGCGGCCGGTCCGCCGCCCGATCCGGAGCCCTCCCCGGCCGAGCGGTCCCGCAGCAGCAGCCAGCCCAGGGCCGCCACCGCCAGCAGCAGCACCACGATCCCGGCGGTCAGTACCGCCCCGGCCCGCCCCGGGCGCTGCCCGGAGCCGTTCCCGGGGCCGGGGTCCGGCGGCGGAGGAACCGGCGCGGGCACGGGCAGCAGCGGTGTCGCCCCTGCCGCCGTCCCCGCCCACGGAGCCGTCCCCGCCCACGGAGCCGCGGCCGCCCCCGATCCCGCCCCCGCCCACGGGTTCGCGCCGTTGCGTGCCGTCGCCGCGGTCGGGTCCGGTCCGGACCGCGGCCCGCCCGGGTCCCGCAGGGCGCCGCCCGCGCCGACGATCCGCAGCATCCGGGAGGCCTCCGCCGCCGGCAGCCGCTCGTCCGGGTCCTTGCGCAGCAGCCCCTCCAGTACGGGCGCCAGCGGCCCGGCCCGGCGCGGCGGCGGCAACTCCGCGTCCACCACGGCCCGCAGGGTCGTCAGCGGGGTGTCCTGGCGGAACGGCGAGACCCCCTCGACGGCCGCGTACAGCATCACCCCCAGCGACCACAGGTCCGAGGCGGGTCCCGGCTCGCGCCCCATCGCCCGTTCGGGTGCGAGGAATTCGGGGGAGCCCACCACCTCGCCCGTCCTGGTGATCGCCGTGGAGCCCTCCAGGCGGGCGATCCCGAAGTCGGTCAGCACCACCCGGCCGTCGTTGGCCAGCAGTACGTTGGCGGGTTTGACGTCGCGGTGCAGCACGCCCACGTCGTGCGCGGCGCGCAGCGCGGCCAGCACCTGTTCCCCGAGGTGCGCGGTGCGCTGCGGGGTCAGCGGCCCCTCCGCCTCCAGCACCTCGGCCAGCGAGAGCCCCCGGACGAGCTCCATCACGATCCAGGGGCGGCCCTCCTCGGTGACCACGTCGTAGACGGTGACCACCCCGCGGTGCGAGACCCGGGCCGCCGCCCAGGCCTCCCGTTCGAGCCGCCGGTACAGCCGCCCGACCTCGGCGCCGTCCAGCCCGGCCGGGGCCCGTACCTCCTTGACGGCCACCTCGCGGGCCAGGACCTCGTCCCGGGCCCGCCACACGATGCCCATGCCGCCCCGGCCCAGTACTCCGAGCAGCCGGTACCGGCCCGCGACGACCCGGCCGTCGGCCGCGCCCGGCCCGCCGCCCGTGTCCGTCCCACCCCGGTCGTCGGTCACGCGCGCCCCCTGTGCGTCCAATGCATCCGCGCACCCCCTGCGTCGGAGTCGCGGCGATGCGTCATCGGGTGGTCACTCCACGTTACCGCAGTGCGGGCCGCCCGACCCCTGTTGTGCAGGCAGGAATCGCCTCCGGCGATTCCTGAAACCCCCTCACCTTGCGGAGAGTAACTGTCGACTCCGCTGAGTAATCGTCAACTCCCCGACGCATAGGGGTAATTCACACCACCGGGATACCCGCGGGCATCCCGGGGGCGATAGGGTTAACCTGCCCGGGCCGGGTGCCTTCGTACGGGTGGGGAGAGAAAAGATGGAACAGATAGCAATGCGCAGCAGGCCGCCCCGCGTGCCTGCCATCACCTGCGGCAGCAGTGCGACCAGCTCGCGCCTCGACCGCCACCTCGCCGTGCTGGGCGGACCCGCCGTCCCCCACCGCGAAGTCGCCGAGGCCACCCTGCTGATGCGCGAGCTCACCGCTCGCGACCACACTCACCGGCTGCGCAGCCGCAGCGCGCGCGTCTCGCTCTTCGCGCCGCTCCGCCGCCTGCGCCGCTCGCTCTTCGGCAGCCGCCGCTCGTAAGAACTGTCCCCGAACCCGAGAAGTTTCGCCCCGGCCCTACGCAACCACTCCATCCCGGCGCAGTGTCGTGATCTGCGCGCCCGACATCCCCAGGGCGCGCAGCAGGGCCTCGGTATGTTCGCCGAGTGCGGGCACCGCACCCATGTGCGGTGCCGTACCTCCCGGCAGCCCGATCGGCGGCAGCAGTGCCCGCAGCGGGCCCGCCGGTGAACCCACCTCCCGCCAGCGGTCCCGCGCAGCCAACTGCGGATGCTCCGCGAGCTGTTCCACCGAGTTCAGCCGGGCGCAGGCGATACCCGCCGCCTCCAGCCGCCCGATCGCCTCGCCGGCGTCCAGCGCGGCCAGCGCCTCCGCCACCACGGCATCGGTCTTCTCCCGCCCGCGGGTGCGCGCCGCGTTCGTCGCGTACGCCGGATCGTCGGCCAACTCAGGCCGCTGCAGCACCTGTTCGGCGAGGCGGCGCCACTCCCTGTCGTTCTGCACCGACAGCAGCACCCGGTCGCCGTCCGCCGTCGCATACGCGTCGTACGGGGCGATCACCGCATGCGCGAGCCCCGTCCGCACCGGCTGCCGCCCGCCGTGCATCGTGTGGTGCAGCGGATGCCCCATCCACTCGGCGAGCGCGTCGAGCATGGACACCTCCACCCTGCCCCCGCGGCCGGTGACCCCACGGCGCACCAGCGCGGCGAGGACCCCCGAAAAGGCGTACATGGCCGCCGCGATGTCCGCGGCCGGGATGCCCGCCTTGACGGGCTGCTCCGGCGTGCCCGTCACCGAGACCAGCCCCGCCTCGCACTGCACGAGCATGTCGTAGGCGCGCTTGTGGGCGTACGGGCCCTCCGCGCCGTACCCGGAGACGTCCACCGCGACCAGCCGCGGGTACCGCGCGCACAGCGCCGCCGAGTCCAGCCCGAGCCGGGCCGCCGCGCCCTGCGCGAGGTTCTGGACGAACACGTCGGCCCCGTCGAGCAGGCCGTGCAGGATCTCCAGGCCGCGCGGGTCCTTCAGGTCCAGCGCGATCGACTCCTTGCCGCGGTTGGCCCACACGAAGTGCGAGGCGAGGCCGTGCGCGGCCGTGTCGTAGGCGCGCGCGAAGTCGCCGCCGTCCGGGCGCTCCACCTTGATCACCCGGGCGCCGAGGTCGGCGAGCTGGCGGGTGGCGAAGGGTGCGGAGACGGCCTGCTCGACGGCGACGACCGTGATCCCGTCCAGCGGCAGGGGTTCGGGCGAGTGTTCCATGAGGTTGATCCCTACCGGGTGAGGGCGGGTCCTGTCACCCCCGTTACCTTTCTCGTGGCCCCGAAACGGGGCGCCTGGCCCCCGGGCCCGGTATGGCTGTCTGCCCCCTGTCGAAGGGATGACCTGGGGGGT
>NZ_JBIVXV010000035.1:0-67095 GCF_044769385.1 Streptomyces sp. NPDC090445
AGGGGTTCGTCCCGGCGGGGGGCTGTGCGCCCCGGCCGCCTCGGCGACAACACCAGTTAGCCAGGCCGCCGCCGCCCTGGCAAAGCCCCCCTCCTACTACCGGGCCTCGCAGGACCGGGTGGTCCGCGGGGTGCCGCGGGCGGGAGGCGGTGGCGGAGGGCGACGGCCGGGGCTCGGGATTACTAGCCGACTTCGTATGTGATGTGGCTCCTATGGGACGAGTCACCTCAGGAGCGGAGAAATCTCACCGATTGTGACTGGTTGTACCCCTTTGAGCAGCCGACCGGGCGTCCGGATTGCCCAGGAATCGAAGGAGGAAGTCGCGTCGGGGGCCGCCTTCCCTGCCCGACTCACCGGTGTCGGGCGGCTCCGCATCCGGCATCTGTCAGAAGTCCAAGCCGTCCTCGTGGACGCGTCGGGCCAGGTCGGTCTTCGTGTACGCCGCACGGTTTGCCCGGCGGTATTTCTCCTTCACCTGGTCCAGGTAGTACTTCGCCGTGTTGACGCTGATTCCGGCGCGGCGGGCGGTGGCCTTCAACGTCAGTCCGGACGCGTAGTCGCGGAGGACCTCCCGCTCCCGGGGAGTCAAGTGCGGCCGGGTCGGACTGGTGTCGTTGGCCCAGGCGAAGGCGAGTTCCGGGGAATGGGCCGTGCCGTCGGCCGCCACGGTTTTGACGGCCTCGACGAGGGTGTCGAGGGCGTGGTTCTTGGTCACGTAGCCCGCCGCCCCGGCCGCCACCGCCGCCACGACCCTGGCGCGGTCGGCCACCGTGCTGATGATCAGGACCTTGCTTCCCGCCGCCCGTACGCGTCGCACGTTCGCCTCCGGCACGCTTCCGTCCCGCAGCATCAGGTCCAGGAGCACGACCTCGGCCCGCCACGCCGGCCCGGCGAGCAGTTCAGCGACCGTGGCTGCGGTCCCGAGGAGGCGCAGCTGCTCCTGGCGGGACAGCCAGGAGCGCAGTCCGTCCAGCAGCATCCGGTCGTCGTCGACCACCGCGATCTCGATCACGTCGGCCACCGCAGTTCGACCACGGTGCCCTCACCGGGCCGGCTGTCCACGGTTGCCGAGCCCCCGACGCTGGCCAGTCTGCCGTGTATGGAACGCCGTAGTCCGGTACCTGTATCGCGGCGGTCGGCCTTGGAGGTGTCGAAGCCGATGCCTTGGTCGGCCACGGTCACCTCCACCCCTGCCGAGCCGCCGACGACAGTGAGGTAGGCCCGGTCCGTTCCCGCATGCCTGCGTACGTTGTTGAACGCCTCGGTCACTGCGGCGGCCAGGGATTCGGCGACCTCCCCGGGCAGGTCCGGCACGGCGTGGTACTGCGCGAGGACCGTCAGCCCCAGACCTTCCGCGGAGCGGACGGCCTCCTCAAGCACGGCCCCGGTGTTTGCCAGGCCCTTCTCGAGCGGCCCGCGAGGCGCGTTGTGGATGCGGTCGTGATGCGAGGTGTCTCCGAGCTGGACCAGCCGCCGCAGGTACGCCGCTTCGCGGGCACAACGGTCGCGGACAGAGGGCGCGTTGGCGTCCACTTGGCCGCCCGCGATGGTGGTGAGGGTGGCGAGCACCGTGTCGTGAAGCGCCGCGAAATGGGTCGTCCGCTCGGCCTGCCGCGCCAGAGCGGCCTCGGCGGCGACCACCCGCTCCTGCGCGGCGTCCATCATGGATCCCTCGCGCCACAGGAGCCACCAGCCCGCACCGGCCCAGCCCACCACCACCAGAACTGCACTGATGTGGTCAAGGACTTCCGTCCACTCCGACCCCGGCACCGCCTGGTGAACGGCCAGGGACGTCATCAACAGCAGGGCGACCGACAGGACCGCCTCTCGCCAGCCAAGGCCTGCAACGGCGGCCGTGGCGGCCGACAGCCCCTGCACCATCAGCCAGCCATGCGGTTCCACGGCCGGCACCTCGGAGATCACGGCGACCGCGATCCACGGGAGCACACAGCCGGTCACCAGCACGTCGGCCCACACGAGGTGAGGAGCGAACCGGCCGCGCACGAGTGCCGACGCGTACAGGACCACCGTGATGACGCCCACGGCGACGAGGAGGGCAAGGGCCCGAATGTCGTACGGCTCCTTGACTACCACGCCGGTCGCGTAGAAGAGGTGCGCGCTCCTGAAGAGCCCGGTGACGATGACAGCCCATCTCCGCGCACGCTGAACCCCCATGTTCCCCCCGTGGGATGCAGTCCCCCGCCGCAACCCGCCCAAATGGACGGGTGCCGAGCCTTCAGTGGATCCCACTACTTTTCTTGGCGTCAAGGCTGTCCTCGGACACGACGACAACCGCGCGGGGCTCGGCAGGGATGCCGGTCCCGGGTGGCAGGTCGCCTGCCGTTCTTGTGACCGCCGAAGTGATGATGAGGAGCTGGAGTTCCTGTGGTCCGATCACCCGTGTTACGTCTGCGCTCTGGCGCCTTGGCCCTGGCCGCCGCTTCGGTCTGCTTTGCCGGAGGCATCACCTCCGCCCAAGCCGCTCAGCCCATGGCCGTTCCCGGCGGTGCACACCAGTACCTCAACGCCGTCACCGGAAAATGCCTGGATGTTCGGGGCGAATCGCAGTATACGAATGCGGTAATCCAACAGTTCGACTGCAAGCGGGCTCTGAATCAGCAGTTCGTCTCGCAGTTCATCGGTGCGGACACCACCACCCGGCTGCAGCCCCGCCACTCCGGCAAGTGTGTCAGCGCCCACGGCAACTGGCCCGGCGCCCTGGCCACGCAGCAGTTCTGCGGCGGCGGCACCCTGGAGCGCTGGGAACTGGTCGATGCCGGTGGCGGCGCGGTGGCCATAAGGAACGCCTCAACGGGCCTGTGCCTGGACGACGCCGGGGCCGGCGGCGGCAGCCGCCGAGAGGTCCGGCAGCACGTCTGCAACTACGGCGGCACACAGGCATGGTTCCGCCTGCCCGCCTGAGCCTGCCGCGAAGCCAACGCTGAAATCGGCGTTGAAGTCGGCGTTGAAGTCGGCGAAGCAACCGTCCATCAGGGAGGACATATGCGTACCAACGCTTGGACTGTCGGCGCCGTGCTGGCATTGGCGCTCGTCGGAGGCGTGAACACCGCCTCCGCCGCCGGCCCGGTCGGCACCGAAAAGGAAACGGCCGTCGCGGCAACGGCGCCCATACTCGTCGGGTACTACGGAACCAGCGAGGAATGCTACGACGCGGGCTCCATGATCGTCGGGGAGCACGGCTGCGTCTACAAGGGCGCCAGGGGCTGGGCACTGTACGTCTTCGTATAGCCGCAGCAACACCGCCGAATGCCGAAATCCGGCGTGTGGGGCATCGAGGCCCGGATTCTTCCGATCCTCGATGCCCCACACCGTCGACATCGACTGCCGAGTCCTTCGCACAGCGTTTCTCCGTGCCCTTTTTTTGGGGTCCGGTGCCGTATCAGTCCGAGAAGACAGGGGAGATCTTCTTGATACCCGTGGTCCTTTCCGCGATGTTGTCCGTGATGGTGGCACCGTCCGCGTCCTCCGACGCCGGCGTCTCGATGTACCAACTGCCGCTTCTGGCAGGCCACACCCACAGTTCGGCTCAGGCGATGAACGACGCCGGGGATGTCGTGGGGCTCTCCCTGGACGAGAACGGAGACGGTTGGCTCGTGCGGTGGGGTGCCGATGGCTCTCTCACCCCCCTGCAGGCCGTCGGCGGAGGGCTGGGCGGCCACGCGGTCGAGATCGTCGAGGACGGCACCGTGGCTGGATTCACCACCACACCGGACGGTGTACGGCATACCGCCCGATGGGACGCGTCAGGTGCCCTCACCCGTCTTGAGGAGCCATCGGGCTACGTCGACGGTGAGGCCCAGGACATCAACAACTCCCGCGTGGCCGTCGGGCATCTCTCGACGGGCAGTCGTACGCGCCCCGTGCGCTGGGGCGCCGACGGCCGGGCGACCGTACTGAACCTGCCCCCGCAGGCGGACGGAGGTGTGGCCACAGGGATCAACGAGTGGGGAGAGATCGCCGGCCATGTGTACGTGCCCGGAGAGAAGACCCGGGCCGTGCGCTGGGACAGCGCGGGCCGTGTCCACGATCTCGGCTCGCTCGGGGGCTCGTACAGCGAGCCGACCGCGATCAACGACCGCGGTACGGTGATCGGCCGGGCGACCGACGCGGCCGGGGCCTGGAAGGTCGTCCGAGCCCCGCTCGGGAAGAAGGTCAAGGCCCTGCCGTCGCAGGGCGAGGGTGCGCGTTCGGCGAGCGGCAACAACGCCGACGTCGTGGTCGCGAACGTCAAAGACCGTGCCGTGCGATGGGACGGGAACGACACCACTGAGCTTGAAGTACTGCGTGGTACCGGCAGGGCCTTCGTCAAGGGCATCAACGACGCGGGGACGAGCGTCGGCACCTCCGACGAGCGCGCCGTGACGTGGGACGCGCACGGGCGGGTCACCGCGCTGCCTGTTCCCGCCGGCACCGACAGGACCCAGCCGATCGCGATCAGCGCGACCGGGAGCGTTGCGGGCACCGTGGGCAGCTCGAAGAACTGGCCGGTTCGCTGGCGCGCCGTCGTCTGGCGGTAAGCGCCGCCGCCCTCTGTCCCCGTCCGCTGCCGACCCCCGTCTGCCGGGCCCGCCCGCGTGTGGTCCCGGCAGGCGGGCGGCCACCCCCGGCCCGCAACCGCGGGCACACGTGCGGCGTGTGATCCGGTGGGGCAGCTTTCGCCTGACCCCGCAATGAAGGTGGGGGGACCAGATGGAGGAACCGACCAGAGGCACGACCGCGCCGGCAGGACCGGGCACGAAGAGGACCCGGACGGTGGGAGCCCGTGTGGCGAGGGCGGTGTTCCGCCTCGTCATGGCTGCCCTGATCCTGCTTCTCGCCGTGCGTACGTACGAGGAGACGGCCGTCGCGCTCGCCCGGTCGAACGGGTCGCTGCGCACGGCCGAGGCCACCGTCACGGAGCTGACGTCGCACACGGAGTCCGGGAGAGCCGGCGGAGGCCAGGACGGCGGCAGCGGCAACTGGATCGTTCACACCGAGTACACGATCGAACTGCGTGTCGGCGACGAGCCGAAGACGGTGGACGGCGTCCCGGACGATGCCGCACACGGCCTTCAGGAGGGACAGCGGGTCACGGCGGGTCTGTGGCACGGGCGGGTCGTGGAGGTCGACGGGCGCGAGGTGTGGCCCGAGGCACCCCGGGGGGTGGGACATCCCCCTGTTCGTGCTGTACCCGCTGGTCATGGGATATCTGATCGCCCTCGCTGTGGCCGCCTCCGCGTATCTGGCCTGCCGTGACGGCCGGGCGCGGCTGGAGCGGCAGGACCGGTCCGGGCCCTGGGTGCTCGGGTTCCTCGTCGGAATGGCGGCCGTCCTCGTGCTCATCGTGTGCGCGGCTTTCGGGAGCCGCCCCGCGTTCTGGCCCCTCGTTCCCGTCGGCGCCGGAACCGTGGCCGCGCTGGCGAGGCTGAGGGTGGTGGTCCGGCAGATCCGGTCGCGGTAGTACGGCGGCCCCGGCCGTCCACTTCCGGATCGCGTCCGCGGACGCCGACCGGAGCGGGAACCCGGCTCGCCGTGCTCGTGCACCGGTCGTGGGGGCTGTCATCCCGGGCTGCAGGGCCGGTCTCCGTTCTGCGAGTCCCACCCCTGCTGTCCCGCCGCCTGTCCGGGCTGCTCTTGGGCCTGGATGCCGGAGCACCGCACCGCAAGCACCGCGATGTCGTCATCGAGCCTTCCGTCGCTGTAGCGAACCAGGGCCCGATGAAGCCGGTCGAGCAGGTCGCGGGGCGGCGTCGGGCCCTGCTCGCCCATCCACTCCGGCAGCGGGAAGAACTCGCCGTCACGCCCCCTCGCCTCCGTGACACCGTCCGTGTAGAGCAGCAGCTGGTCGCCCGGGGCGAAGAAGAGCGTGTCGACGCAGTAGTGGTCTCCGATGAGCGATGCCAGGTTGAGGGGCGGAGAGGGGATGGTGGGCTCCACGACCCGGATCTCGCCGCGGCGTACGAGCAGGGGCGGGGGGTGCCCGCAGTTGAGAATTCTGACTCGGCCTCCGCCGTGCGGGATCTCGGCGATGAGGGCAGTCGCAAAGCGCTCCGGCAGGTCCAGAGCGGGGAACGCCGAGCTGTGGCGGGAGATGCTGGCTTCCAGGCGATGGACGACGCCCCTCAGGTCGGGCTCGTCGTACACGGCCTCCCTGAAGCTGCTGATCACCGCTGAGGCAGTCCCCACCGCGGACAGGCCCTTGCCGCGCACATCGCCGATCAGCAGCCGGACCCCGAACGGTGTGTCGACCGCTTCGTAGAAGTCCCCGCCGATCCGGGCCTGCTCCTGGGCCGCCAGATAGAGCGACTCGATCTCGACGTCCTCGATGCGGTGCGGCAGTGGGCGCAGCAGTACTTTCTGGGCTGCGTCGGCGACGAGCCGGACATGGAGGAGCGTTTTCTCCCGCTGGAGCCGGACGTGGCTTGCGTATGCGGCCGCCAAGGTGACCGCGATGATCGCGGCTGCCGTGTAGGGCGTGCCCAGGTCGGTGTAGGCGAAGCTCAGGCCGATCATGATCAGCAGGCAGAACGCGCCCAGCAGGACGGTCGGGAGCACGGGCCACATCGCGGCAGCGAGGGCGGGCGCGGCAGGCAGGAGGCGGCTGAAGGCGAACTCCCTCGGCGTGGAGAACGCCAGGGCGGTGATGAGGACGGTAACGATCAGCGGTGAGAGCAGGGCTGTGTCCCACCGGCCACCACGGAGAGGGCGTCGGCGGCTCGACCGTCTTGGCCTGATCACAGAATGCATCATATCGGGGCGTAGTACGCATCGGGCTGTGACGGAACGTGACGCTCCTGGTCGGTGAGCAGCTGTCGGCGGCCTCGGATGCGCCCGGTCGGCTCGATCGAGGCCCCGACTCCGGCTGCCATGCCGGCGTGCCACCGCTCGCCCCGCAGCAGCCCCGGACCGGACGGGCACCGGCGTGGGGGTCGGTGTGGCCGGCGCCCGTCGTCGCCGCGGTGTGGCAGAGCCGGGACGGAAGCCGCGGCAATCCGCTGGGTGTCCTGGTCGACCTGTTCTGGGCGGAGTACGCCGCGCGAGTGGTCCTGCTGCTGCTCGTCGCCGCTCTGGTCTCCCGGCTGACCCTGCGGTGGCGCGAGCACGAGGCCGACCTGCGGGTGGTGAGCGGCCACGGCTCCCAGGGCCTGGCGGCGCTCCTGGCCGCCCAGCCCCCACCAGGCCCTCCCTATGGGAACGGGCCTGGGCGATCCATCCCACTCGATGCCCTGGCCGGCGGGGTGCCGGCCGCGGTGGCCCTGCACGCCGTGTCCGGGATCGCCGCACCCGGTTTCAGCAGGACACCGCTGCACGGCACGGACCGGTTGGCGAGTGCCCTGGTCGCGGGCTCCCCGCTCGCCGTGGCATGGGGCGCCTCGGTCCGGCGCAGCGCCCCGGCGGGGCACGGCGGCGGCTCGGCGCCGCGGGCGGGCTGCTGCTCGCGCCGGCCGCGGGTACGGGGGTGGGCTCGCCGGCGCAGTTCCAGAGCACCGGCACCAGTGCGCTGGGCCCGTCGGTTTCTGGTCGACGACCCTCGCCACGGTGCCGGTGGCCGCCGGAGCGGCGGGGGTGCTGAGCGCCGTCCTCGCCCGGCTGTGGGCCGCCCACCGCGGCGACACCCCGTCCGCTGCGGCCGTCGCCGCCGGCTGGGCCCGGGCGGCCCGGCCTCAAGGCCGGCAATCCCTCCTACGCGAGCCGGTGGGATTCCTGCGTGGGCCTGGCCTGTGTGCTCGGCCTGGTGCTCCTGCGCGGATCCGCCGGGTCGGAGACCGCCCTGGATGCGGTGCCGCTGTCCACCGCCGTGACCGCGGCCCCCCGTTCGCCGTCCCCGAGGATGCTCAGTCGAGACAGAACTCGTTGCCTTCGACGTCCTGCATCGCGATGCACGACTCGTTGTCTTCATCCGCAAGCAGTACTTGCACCTGTACCGCGCCGAGCGCGACCAGCCGTGCGCATTCGGCCTCAAGTGCGGCCAGGCGCTCGTCACCCACGAGTCCGGTGCCGACCCGCACGTCGAGATGCAGCCGGTTCTTGGCGACCTTGCCCTCGGGAACGCGCTGAAAGTACAGCCGCGGGCCCACACCTGAGGGATCACTGCACGCGAACCAGGCATCCCGGTCCTCAGGGGGCAGCGAGCGGTTGAAATCGTCCCACGTGGCAAAGCCCTCCGGCGGCGGCGGTGCGACGTACCCCAACACCTCGCACCAAAAACGGGCGACACGCTCGGGTTCTGCGCAGTCGAAGGTGACCTGGAACTGCTTGATCGATGCCATCGGGCCACCGTAGCAGGGGGTCCCTTTGGCCCATCTCCCGGCCAGGGTCCGCCTGTTGACGGGGGGGGAGGGCCCCTGCGTGCCGCTGCCGTGTCGTGCGGTCGCAGGGGGTGAACCGATGTCGCTGCCTCGTGTCAGGGCGCGCGCCAGACGTTGGCGAAGGCCGCGTTCTCGATGGATCGCCTCTGGCGTACGGCCTCCAGTTCCATCACCGCGTCGTGGACGACGGCCAGGACGGTCGTCACCGCCTCGTCGCCGGGGTCCGGCTCGGGCTCGGCCCCGGACCGTCCGTCGTCGAGACCCACGGCCGAGACGAGGACGGCGAGGACGGGTTCGTTCCGTTCCAGGCGGTCGACGGCACTCCGGCGGTCGGGCGTGTCGGCCGGTTCCACACGGTCGGCCCCGAACGGCGAGCGGCCGCCGCGGGTGCGCGTGAGCTGCCCGTCCTCCTCCAGAGCGGTCCGGTAGGCAGCGGCGAGGTCGCGGCCCCTCCGCCACAGCCAGTCCTCGACGCGCTCGTAGGGTGTCCGGCGGGTGAGGGCCGATGCCGCCTCGGTCAGGAGGCGGTCGGCGGGGACCTGGGCCTCGCCGGGTACGATGCGGTCGCCGTCCAGGGTGACGGCCCTCGCGCCGATCAGGTCGATCAGCTCCGCTCCCGCGAGGGCGAGCGACAGGTCGCCCTGTCCCACGGGGTGCTCCGGCTTCGGGTCCATCGCGATGATGAACAGGTCTTTCGCGGTGCTCATGTACGACTCCCGTCGCAGACATCGACCATGGTGTGCGCCGCCGGCGTGTCCGACCCGCATCCCGGGCGGGGTGCGGTGGCGGCGGCCGTGACGATCAGTATTCCCGTGCCGGGCCGGAGCGTGGGGGTGATGGCCGGGGTTTCCGGGTCGTGGGGGCGCATTGCGGACTGTGATGTAGGACACGTGGCTGTGAGATGCCTGTGAAGCGGCGTGTCCGAGGGGGTCCGGGGTACGGGAGGAGTGCCGACAAGTTCTATATTCGTATGAACCATCCACGCGCGGCGCGGCTGCGGTGATCAGGGGGGACGACAGCGTTGGCCGATACCGACGCCGCTCCGGGTACCCGGGGTACCCGGGCGGAATCCCGCAGTACCCGGAAGGTACGCAGGAAGGCACAGAACCGCAGGCGCCTTGGCATAGCCATCGCGGTGGTCGCCCTGGGCGGGGCCGGCGCCACCACGTACGCCTTCACGCTGGGCGGCACCTCCGGGGCGGCCCAGAGCGACGCGAAGCTCGCGGCCCCGAACGGGGCTGCCGCCGCGAAGGACGAGGAGCCCTGGGACGGCAAGGTCAAGATACTGGGGGACGGCTCCACCTCCTACACCGGGCCGCAGCCGGGGCAGCTCAAGCCAGAGCGGCTGAAGCCCGGCGAGAAGCCGCCGCAGTTCGTGGTCTTCTCCTGGGACGGCGCGCTGGAGAGCGACGACCGCCTCTTCTCGCACTTCCGTCAGGTGGCCAAGGAGAACAAGGCCCACATGACGTTCTTCCTCACGGGCATCTACCTGCTGCCGGACGGCAAGAAGATGCTCTACAACCCGCCGCAGCACGCCCAGGGCGCGGCCGCCATCTCGTACCCGACCGTCCCGCACATCAAGAGCACGCTGACGCAGCTGCGCGGCGCCTGGACCGACGGCAACGAGATCGGCTCGCACTTCAACGGGCACTTCTGCGGGCCCAAGGGCGGTGGGGACTGGAGCCCCGCCGAATGGAAGAGCGAGATCGACCAGACGTATGGGTTCATCAAGAACTGGAAGACGAACACCGGGTTCACCAAGGAGCCGCCCCTGCCCTTCGACCCGGACCGGGAAGTGGTCGGCGGCCGCGCGCCCTGCCTGGAGGGCCAGAAGAACCTCCTGACCGCGATCAAGCCGTACGGCTGGCGCTATGACGCGAGCTCCTCGGGGGACTTCCAGCTGTGGCCGTCCAAGCAGGACGACATCTGGAACTTTCCCCTCCAGCTCCTGCCCTTGCAGGGCAAGGAGGTGCAGGTCCTCTCCATGGACTTCAACTTCCTCTACAACCAGTCGGGCGACAGCACCCAGGGGGACCCGGCGAAGTTCGCCGCCTGGCAGGCGCAGACCCGGGGTTCGTACATGAACGGCTTCAACCGGGTCTACAACGGCAGCCGGGCGCCCATGTTCATCGGCAACCACTTCGAGGACTGGAACGGCGGCATCTACATGAAGGCCGTCGAGGACGTGATGAGGGACGTCTGCCCGCGCCAGGACGTCCGCTGCGTGTCGTTCCGGGAGCTGGCGGACTGGCTCGACGCCCAGGACCCGAAGGTCCTGGCCCGGCTGCGCTCGCTCGACCCCGCGCAGGCCCCGGACTGGACCGATCTGGTCAAGTAGGCGCCCCACGGGGCCGCCGGGCGGCGTGCGCCGCCCGGCGGCCGGCCCCTACTTCACCGCCTTGATGTAGTCGCCCCACAGGCGTACCGCCCGCTCGCTGCCGAGCGTGTTCGGGGCGTCGCCCCCCAGCCCCGTCAGCGGCAGCGGAACCAGGTCGGTCAGCGACATCCGGTAGACCACCACGGCCGTGGACTCCTGCTCCGTGCTGGCCACGAACCAGCCCGCCGTGTTCGCGGCGGTCGTTCCGGTCTTGCCCGCCGCGCCGGCGCGCGCCTTGCCGACCGTCTTCGCCGAGCCCTCGGTGACCGCATCGCGCAGGGCGTCCGTCACCGCGCGGGCGGTCTTCTCCGTCACGGCCCGGGTCGGCTTCGGCGCATCGAGCGGAATGGCGGCGCCGTTGCGGGTCACCGAGCGCACCGAGTAGGGGTCGGTGTGCATGCCGTCGGCGGCGAAGGTCTGGTAGGCACCGGCCATCCGGATCGCGCTGGGCATCGAGTTCTCCCCGAGCGCGAATCCGGGGATCCGCGGCCCGAGGCTCGATTCGAGCAGCCCCGAGCGCCGGGCGAACACCTCCACCCGGTCGAGGCCGACATCGAGGCCGAGCTGGAGCATGGGAGTGTTGACGGAGTTGGCCACGGCCTGGCGCAAGGTGACCTGGCCCCAGTTGCGGCCGCCGTCGTTGCGCCCCTTGAGCACCTTGCCGCTGCGGTCCCAGTACGGGCCCTCGGGCGTCTGCACGGTCACCTGGTCGTTGCCGTCGTAGACGGAGGAGGGGGACACGGGAGTGCGGGCCTTGCCGCGCGTGCGCGTCACCCCTTCGTCGAGGGCGGCCGCGTAGACGATCGGTGCGAACGCCGAGCCGACCGGGATCGTCGTCGCGTTCGACTCGTTGAAGCCCTGCTTCAGGTAGTCCGGGCCCCCGTACACGGCGAGCAGTCGCCCATCGGGGGCGATGCTCGCCGCGCCGATCTTCGCGTGCTTGTCGGTGTCGGGCCGCTTCTCGGCGTCGAAGTCCTTCTGGGTCTCCTGGACAGCGGCGGTCAGGGCCGTCATACGGGCCCGGTCGAAGGTCGTGTAGATCTGGTAGCCGCCGAGGTCGAAGTCGGACTCCTTGAGGTGGCTCGCCTTGATCGTGTAGGCCTTGGCCATCTCGACCAGATAGCCGGTCTGCGCGCCGGGCATGCCGACCAGGGACGAGCTGGAGGGCTCGGGGAACTTCGTGTAGGTGGCGCGCTCGGCGCTCGAGAGCTGGCCGGTCTCGACCATGCGGTCCAGGATCCAGCTCCAGCGTTCGACGGCCCGCTCGTGGTTCTCCTTGCTGAGGGTGGGGTCGTACAGCCCGGCGCCCTTGAGGAGGGAGGCCAGGAAAGCGCCCTCGCTGGGATTGAGCTGCGAGACGTCCTTGCCGTAGTACGCCTGGGACGCGCGCTGGATGCCGTAGGTGCCGCGCCCGAACCAGCTGGTGTTGAGGTAGTCCTGCAGGATCTGCTTCTTCTCCGTCTGGTTGTCCAGCTTCAGGGCGAGCAGGATCTCGGTGAACTTCCGGGAGAGGGTGCGGTCCTGGTTCAGGTAGGCGTTCTTCACGTACTGCTGCGTGATGGTGGACCCGCCCTGCGTCTCACCCCCCGTCACGGCGGCGCGCACCGCGCGCAGGAGGCCGGACGGCGAGACTCCGGGATCCGAGTAGAAGCTCGCGTTCTCGGCCGCGAGGACGGCTCCCTGGACCTTGGGGGGCACCTTGTCCAGCGGCATCTCCTGGCGCTGGACCCAGCCCGTCCGGGCCATCGTGGAGCCGTCGGCCCAGTAGTAGACATTGTCCTGTTGTGTGGCAAACGAGTTGAGGTCGTCGGGTATGTCCGTGGTGGCGTACGCGATCGTGATGAAGCCCGCCATGCCCAGGAACGCGTACAGGCAGGCGCCCAGCCACTGGCGCCCTGAGGGTATCCACCGGCGCCAGCCGGTGCGGCCCGGCCGCGGGAAGTCGGGCCGCAGGCGCCGCAGCTGCGGCCGCGCCGCGGCGGCGGCCGGGGCGAGCCCCTGCGCGACGGTCCGCGCCAAGGCGTCGAGCCGGACGGTCCGCTGCCGGGGCCGGCGGCGCGTCCCCGCCTTCCCCCTGCGGCTCGGGGCGGCTGCGTCGCCGCCTTCCGGAGCCGTCCGCCCGTCCCGGGATCGCCCCCTGGCGGCCATGTCCTTCCTGCCCACTCCCAATGCCCCCCTCTGCTCTGCTTTCCCCCACACCCTAGATGTACTTTCTGTGAGGTCGGACCGCTGGTGGGGGGCATCACGCCATACGATCGGGGGCCGCCCCCGATGATCAAGCGGAGGCGGACCGCCCGGTGCGCGGAGCGACTCCTGCCAGGCGGCCGTCGGCGAAGCGGAACGTGACGAATCAGTCGCGTAGTTGTGCGAAGATTCCGTCCCCCGGTTCGTGCGAACCGGGTGACAAGGGGAAACAGAGTGATACCTAAGAGGTTCAGGCCCGCCGCCATCGCGGCCCTGACCGTAGCCCTGGTGTCCGGGAGCATGCTCGCGTACTCCGCGACCGCGGAACCCGGGCCCCGCGAGGCCGACCGCGCCACCGCCGACGCCTTCGCCCGCATCGCCGACGACGTCCTCTCCCAGCGCACCCAGGCGCTGGTCGAGGACCAGGCGGGGCGCCCCGGCTCCGGCCCGGGCGCCGCGAAGTCCCGTATGTCGGCCCAGCTGAAGAAGAACGAGGACGCCACGATCCAGTCGCTGCGTTCCCGCAAGACGCGGCTGGCGGAACTCGGCGAGGCATACACGGGCGCCGACACCCGCGTGGTCGTGGACAAGGCCACGGTCGCCGGCGGCAAGGCGGTCGTCAAGGTCACCGAGCAGACGACGCTCACGTACAAGAAACTCCGGGGGGACGAGCCGGCAACCACCGACATCGGGACGCAGTACGAGCTGACCCTCACCAGCAAGCGCGGCGGCGCCTGGGAACTGACCTCGATCAAGTCCCAGAACAACGGCCTGGTCGCCGTCAACGAGCCGGTCGCGGCGCCGGCGAACGTCGTCAAGGACGACGGCAACCAGTACCCGGACGGCACGCCCGCGTCCACGAAGTACCCCGCCACGCCGAAGCCCAAGGCGAAGACCGGCGGTGCCTACGACTACAACGCCATGGCGAAGTACGCGGAGAAGTACTGGAGCCGCTACAACCCCGCGTACCGCAAGTTCAACGGGGCCGGGGGCGACTGCACCAACTTCATCAGCCAGGCGCTGAAGGCGGGCGGCTGGAAGGGCGTCCCGGGCTCCTCCACGGACTACCGGAACTGGTGGTACGACGGCACCCGCCAGAGCGACTCCTGGGTCGGCGCGAACGAGTGGGCCTGGTTCACGCTTTCGAACCAGCGGGCCACGAACCTGGCGAACGTGTACCAGGCGGACATCGGCGACGTCGTGCAGATGGACTTCAACAAGGACGGGTCCAAGGACCACTCCATGATGGTCACGTACCGGAGCGGCAACGGAATGCCGTACCTGACCTACCACTCCACGAACACGTACCGCAAGTCGCTCGCGAGCATCATCGCGTCCTACCCGAACGCGGTCTACTTCGCGTACCGCACCTGACGGGTGAGCCCTGACAGGTGAGCCCTCTCGGGTGAGCCCTTCGGCCTCTTCTGCCGGGAAGTCTCCCGGCAGAAGAGGCCTCTTGCATTCTCCGGAGCGACCGGCCCGTGCGGTCCGCCCGTACGGCGGGGGCAGTCGGCCCGCGGATGCCGGCTCCGTACGCCTTCAAAAATACCCCCGGGGGTACCCGTGCTAGAGTCGTTGACATACCCCCGGGGGTAATAGTCGCGACGAAAGGGGCATTCCGGTGTTCTTCATCGACATCATCGAGACCGAAGGGCTCGGCAACCGCAGCTATCTGGCGGGCGGCACGAAGACGGCTGTGGCGGTGGACCCGCCGCGCGACATCGACCGGGTGCTCGGCGCGGCAGCCGTGCGCGGAGTACGGATCTCGCACGTGGTGGAAACCCATGTGCACAACGACTACGTCTCCGGCGGCCTGGAGCTGTCACGGCTGACCGGCGCCGCCTACCTGGTACCCGCCGACGCCCGCGTCGCCTTCGCCCGGACACCGGTCCGCGACGGAGACACCGTGACCGTGGACGAGGGGATCACCCTGCGGGCGCTGGCCACTCCCGGCCACACCCCGCACCACACCTCCTACGTCCTCGCGGAACGCGGGACGGTCGCCGCCGCCTTCACCGGCGGATCGCTGCTGATCGGCACGGTCGGCCGCCCCGACCTCGTGGAACCGCGGCTGACCGAGCAGCTGGCCCGCGCGCAGCATGCTTCCGCGCACCGCCTGGCCGCGGAACTGCCCGACGAGACGCCGGTGCTGCCCACCCACGGATTCGGCAGCTTCTGCTCCTCCTCGCAGTCCGAGGGCGGGGCCACCACGATCGGCAAGGAGAAGGCGGGCAACGACGCCCTGGTCATGGATGCCGACGCCTTCGTCGCCGACCTGCTGGCCGGCCTGGACGACGTCCCCGCCTACTACACCCACATGGCCCCGGCGAACGCCGCCGGCCCCTCCCCGGTGGACCTGAGCGCCCTGCCGGTCGCCGACGCGGCCGACATCGCGGCCCGCCTGGCCGCAGGGGAATGGGTGGTGGATCTGCGCAACCGCGTCGCGTTCGCCGAAGGCCACGTCGCGGGATCCTTCAACTTCGAAGCCGACGGGAAGACCGCCACCCACCTCGCCTGGATGATCCCCTGGGGCAAGCCCGTGACCCTGCTGGCCGACTCACCGGAGCAGCTCGCCGCCGCCCAGCGCGAGCTGGTGCGTGTCGGCATCGACCGTCCGGCCGCCGCGGCCACCGGCACCGTCCGCGCCTGGATCCCCGACGGCCGCACGCCGCGCAGCTTCCCGCGCGCCACCTTCGCCGACCTCGCCGCCCAGGCCCCCGACCCGGGTCGCATCGTGCTCGACGTGCGCCGGGACTCCGAACGCGCCGAGGGCTGGATCGAGGGCTCCGTACACATCCCCCTCCACCTTCTCCACCGGCGCTTGGCGGACGTCCCCGCCGGGACGGTGTGGGTGCACTGCGCAGGCGGGATGCGTGCGGCGATCGCCGCCTCCCTCCTGGACGCGGCCGGTCGCAACGTGACAGCCGTCGACGACGCGCTCGACGCCGCCCGCGGTGCCGGCCTGCCCCTGGTCACCGGCACGGACCGCTGAGTCGCCGCTCTCCCCCGCTCGATCGCATCGGAAGGAAGACGCATGTTCCTCTTCAGCCGCCGCCCGACCCGCCTCACTCCCCTGCAGGCCCGCCGCCGGACGACGGACGGCGACGCCGTCCTCCTCGACGTGCGCGAACAGGCCGAGTGGGACGCCGGACACGCACCCGGCGCCGTACACGCCCCGCTCTCCCGGCTCGTCACCGGAGCACCCCTGCCGACCGCCGCCGAGGACCGGCAGCTGGTCGTCATCTGCCGCTCCGGACACCGCTCCCGACAGGCGGCCAAGCTCCTGACCGGACGCGGCGCGCAGGCCGTCGACGTCGCGGGCGGCATGACCGCCTGGGCCGCTGCCGGACTGCCCGTCGTCGACGAACGCGGAACCCGCGGCCTCGTCACGTGAGTGCCGTCCTCCTCGCCCTCGTCGCCGGGGCGCTCATCGGCCTGGCCCTCGGGGCGCTCGGCGGCGGCGGGAGCGTACTGGCGGTACCGGCCCTGATCTACCTTCTGGACTTCACCCCGGCCGCCGCCACCACGGCATCACTCCTCATCGTCACGGCCGGCTCCGCCACCGCCCTCTACGCCCACGCCGCCTCCGGCAACGTCCGCTGGAAGTCCGGCGCACTGTTCGCGGCCGCCGGCCTCCTGCCCTCCGTCGGTGCAGCCGCCCTCGCCGCCCGTGTCCCCGACGCCGTCCTGACCGCAGCGTTCGCCGCGACGGCGGCCCTCGCCGGCCTGCACATGCTCAAACCCGCCATCCCCGACCGGCAACCGCGACGCGCCGGACCCGCACGCGCCGGATCCGTACGTGCCGGATCCGCACGTGCCGTCGGCGCGGGAGCCGGACTCGGCGCCGTCACCGGTTTCCTCGGTGTCGGCGGCGGCTTTCTCGCCGTCCCCGCCCTCGTCGGCATTCTGGGCCTGCGCATGCGCGCCGCCGCCGGCACCGGCCTTCTGGTCATCACCGTCAACTCCGTGGCCGCGCTCGCGGCACGCGCCGACACCGGCGCCCCTGTGCGGTGGGCGGTCGTCGCCCCCTTCGCGGGAGCCGCCATCCTCGGCGCGTGGGACGGCAGACGCCTCGCGGCCAGGGTCTCCGGGCCCGCCCTCCAGCGGGTCTTCGGGATCGCGCTCATGGCCGTGGCACTCCTCATGCTCACCGACGCGATGCGCTGAGCCGCCCGCCGGCGAGGAACTCCACAGACCCACCAGACCCAGCACATCCCCTCCCCCGGCGTTCCGAACGGGACCCGCCGACAACAACCGGGACGGAGCACCTCGACATGTCCGCAATCCGCACCCTCGACGCCGACCAGGTCCGCAGCCGGCTGGACGAGCTGATCGTTCTCGACGTCCGCACTCCCGGCGAATACGCCGCCGGCCACATCCCCGGCGCCCTCAACGTGCCGCTCGACCAGCTCCGGCACGCCCTCCCCGAGATCCGCCACGCCGCTCGCCGCGGCGACATCCTCGCCGTCTGCGCCTCCGGCGCCCGATCCGAGGAGGCCTGCCGCGCCCTCGCCGCCCACGGCATCACCGCCGCCACCCTGGCCGGCGGCACCGGGGCCTGGGCAGCCGGCGGCCACGCCCTCCGCCGTCCCGCCCACACGCCCCGCACCGCCTGGAGCATGGACCGCCAGGTCCGCCTCACCGCCGGCGCCGTCGTCCTGACCGGCCTGGCCCTCGGCCGCGTACGCCCCGCCTTCCGCCTCGCCTCCGCGGGCGTCGCGGGCGGGCTCGTCTTCTCCGCCCTCACCGACACCTGCGGCATGGCCGCCCTCCTCGCCAAGCTCCCTCACAACCGTCCCCGCAAGGCCGACCTCGAAGCCACCCTCGCCGCCCTCCACGACGGCCGACCTGCGCGGACCGCATACCCCCTGGGGTACCATGAAGCCTGAGCACACGAGGCCTGGAGGCACCAGTGAAAGTCGACGACGACGCAGTCAGCGCAGTCCTCAACCGCCTGCGCCGCGCCCAGGGACAGCTCGCCGGCGTCATCGCCATGATCGAAGCCGGCCGCGACTGCAAGGACGTCGTCACCCAGCTCGCCGCCGTCTCCAAGGCCCTGGACCGCGCAGGCTTCAAGATCGTCGCGAGCGGTATGCGCCAGTGCATGAGCGACGCCGGTGAGAACCAGGCCCCCATGACCGAGGAAGAACTCGAAAAGCTGTTCCTCGCCCTCGCCTGACGGCACACCCGCCGCTGCCGGCTCCCGCCGACGACCCGGAGAGCGGGTTCACCGGCTCTTGTCGGTGGTGCGGGCCGCGGTGGCGTAGCGGGTGGGGTCGGCGTCGAAAGCGGCGGCGCACTGGGCGGAGCAGAAGAAGTAGGCGCCGCTGCCGGTCTGGCGGCGCTCTGCCGCGTCTGCCGGGTCGATGCGCATGCCGCACACAGGGTCCACGACCCGCTGCACGGCACCGGCGCGGTCCGCGGCAGCGTCCGTCCTGGACTCGGCCGGGGTCTCCACCTCCGGCCGGACTCTGACCGGTGCGGTGCGCGGCAGGGGGGCCGGGTGCCAGCGGCGCAGGCGGGAGGCGTTGGTGACGACGGACAGGGAACTCAGCGCCATGGCCGCGGCGGCGATGATCGGGGTGAGGCGGATGCCCCACAGGGGGTAGAGGACGCCGGCGGCAAGGGGGACGCCGATGGCGTTGTAGACGAGGGCGAAGAACAGGTTCTGCTTGATGTTGCGCATCGTGGCGCGGGACAGGCGGACGGCGGTGACGACTCCGGTGAGCGATCCGGAGATGAGGGTGATGTCGGCGGCTTCGATGGCGACGTCGGTGCCCGTGCCGATCGCGAGGCCGACGTCGGCGGCGGCCAGGGCCGGTGCGTCGTTGATGCCGTCACCGACCATGCCGACGGTACGGCCCTCGCCCTGCAGCCGGCGGACCTCATCCGCCTTGTGCTCGGGAAGGACCTCGGCGAGGACGCGGGTGATACCGACCCGGGCGGCGATCGCGGCGGCGGTTCGGGCGCCGTCGCCGGTGAGCATGACGACCTCGATGCCGAGGCGTTGGAGAGCGGCAATGGCGTCCGCGGAGTCGTCCTTCACCGTATCGGCCACGGCGAGAACACCGGCCGGCCTGCCGTCGATCCCGGCGAGCACGGGCGTCTTGCCGTCTGCCGACAGGCGATCGGCCTCCGCGGCGAGCGGTGCCGTGTCGATGCCGGCGGCCGTGAGGAGGCGGGCCGCGCCGACGAGGACGGTGTGGCCGTCGACGACCGCTCTGACGCCTCGGCCGGTGACGGACTCGAATCCGGCCGCCGCCGGCCAGGTCACGCCGCGCTCGCGGGCGCCGGAGACGATGGCCTGGCCGAGCGGGTGCTCGCTCATTTCCTCGGCTGCGGCCACCAGGCGCAGCAGTTCGGTCTCGTCGGTGCCGTCGGCGGTGTGGATGTCGGTGAGGACCGGCTTTCCGGCGGTGACGGTCCCGGTCTTGTCGAGGACGACCGTGTCGATCTTGTGGGCGGTCTCCAGGGCTTCGGCGGAGCGGATGAGTATGCCGGCCTGGGCGCCCTTGCCGGTGCCGACCATCACCGACAGCGGGGTGGCCAGGCCGAGGGCGCAGGGGCAGGCGATGATCAGCACGGCGACGGCCGAGACCAGGGCCAGGGTGAGGGCCGGCTCGGGGCCCACGGTGAACCAGAGGGCGAAGGTGGCGACCGCGATGGCGATGACGGCGGGGACGAAGTAGGCGGAGACGGCGTCGGCGAGGCGCTGGATCGGCGCCTTCGAGGCCTGCGCGGCCTGCACGAGACGGATGATCTGGGCCAGCATCGTGTCGGCGCCGACCTTGGCGGCCCGCACCTGCAGGGAGCCGGTGGTGTTGACGGTGGCGCCGACGACGGTGTCTCCGGCGCGCTTGGTGACCGGCATCGGCTCACCCGTGACCATCGACTCGTCGACGGCGGAGGAGCCGGACACGACCTCGGCGTCGACGGGGATCTTCTCCCCGGGCCGGATCACGATCACGTCGCCGACCGTGACGTCCTCGACGGGGATCTCGGTCTCGGTGCCGTCCCGTAGGACGCGGGCCGTGCGGGCTTGAAGACCCAGCAGGGCGCGGATGGCCTCGCCCGTGCCGGCCTTCGCGCGGGCCTCCAGGAGCCGTCCGAGCAGGATCAGCGTCAGGATCACGCCGACGGCTTCGTAGTAGACCTCGCGCACGTCCTCCGGCAGGAGGCCGGGGGCGAGGGTGACGATCAGGCTGTAGCCGTATGCGGCGCTCGTGCCGAGGGTGATGAGGGAGTTCATGTCGGCGCTGCGGTGGCGCAGCGCGAGCCAGCCGGTCACGTGGATCGGCCACCCGGTGTAGAACATCACCGGGGTGATCAGGACCAACTGGAGCCAGTGGTTCAACATCCATCCCGGTACCCAGGCGGCCCCGAACAGCTCGTGCGCCATCACCGCGATCAGCACCGGAGCGGTCAGGACCGCGCCGACCGCGACCCGGCGGGTCAGGTCCACGATCTCCGCCTGCCGCTCGGCGACGTCGGCGGCCTCCGCCTCGGCCGCCGACCGGTCCACGACCGCTGCCGGTGCGCCCTCGGGCACGGCGGTGGCGGCGCCGTGGCCGGATGGTGGTGGCGGCGCGGGTGACGGTGGCGTCGCGGATGGCGGGGGCGGCGCGGATGGCGGGGGCGGCGCCGTTTCCGGCTGTCCGTCCGGTTCGACGAGCAGGGTGCCGTGGATCATGTTCATGCCGCAGGCGAAGCCGAACGAGCCAGGCCGGTCCGGGCTCAGGCGCACCGTGGTGCGGGTGTGGGCAGGCAGCCCGGCACTCACCTGCAGGTCCGGGAAGACCACCCGGGACGTGCACTCCCCCGCCTCCTGCCGGTCGAAGACCAGCTCCAGCGGCATGCCCTGGCGGACCTTGATCAGGTTCGGGCTGTATCCGCCGCGGACGACGACGTCCACCCGCTGCACCCCGCCCTCCAGGCGGGCGGACCCGGCCCGGCGAGGGCCGAAGAAATACCAGCCGAGCCCGCCGATCAATGCCACGGCGGCCACGACCACCACCACGTCAACGGCGCCCACGGGCGATCGCCTCCCTGCTCGGCCCGTCCCTTTCAGGATGCACCCGCGCACGGTGCTGCGCGCCGGGGACCGTACGGTCCGAGGAGGGCACCGCTCGGTCGGAGCCGCGGCCGGAGCGTGCCGCCGGCCTGCCGGTGCGCGGGCCGGCGGCACGGCCGGTCAGCCGACGTTCAGGGTCACGGCGGCGGTGCGGAGGCTCCCGCCGGTCTGGAACTGGAGGAACAGCCGCCAGTTGCCGGGCTTGGGGAGCATGGCCTGGAAGGCCAGGTCCGGTCCGCCGTTGTCCCCGGTGACCTTGGTTTCGGGGTGCAGGTGGGCGAAGGCCTGGTCGCCCTCGTGGAAGGCGGTCAGGTGGGCGTAGGTGTCCAGGTAGGGCTGGAGGTCGGTGCCCGGCTTGCCGTCCTTGCCGAGGGTGACCGTGAGGGGGTGGGCCGTGCCTGCCATGGGCCGGCCCTTGACGGTGACGGTGTAGCCGTCGGCCTGGGTGCTGGTGGCGGCCGCGGGCAGCGGGGTGTCCTGTGCGGTGCCGGGGACGGTGATCGTGCGGCTGAGGACGAAGTCCTCGCCCTTGCCCGTTCCGGTCTCCGGGGTGAAGGAGGCGTACGTCCGCCAGGTGCCGGGGGTCAGGGCGGTCATGTCGGCGGTCCAGGTGCCGTCGGGGGCCATGGTGGGGTGCAGGTGCGTCGTCAGGTCGTCGTGGACGTCCGTGTGGCCGAGGCGTCGACGCAGGCGACACCGCCCTCGATCGTCTGTGCCATGGCCATGTACCAGAATGCGTCCTTGTTGCGGCTGCGTGGGCGGGATTGCCTCGGACTTGCCCGCTGGGTCTCCCTGCCATGGTCGAGCGGCCGGATCCGTCTCACCCGAATGCCGGAACCCCGCCACGGGTCCGGCGCAGGTGATAGGCCCGCGTTGCCACCGCCAGCAGCGGCCCCCAGGCGAGGATCGGGGCGTAGCAGGCCCACAGGGCCCACGCGCCCGGGCCGCTGGTGGGGAAGGCCTCGCCGGTGTCGTTCAGCGGGGGAACGAAATGGAACAGGTAGTTCAGGGTGGCGTACGCGGCCAGGGCAGTGGCCAGCAGAGCACCGATGGAGGCCGGGACGACGACCGCGCGGACGGGCAGCACACGGCCGCCGGCGAAGGGGACCCAGGCGGGCAGCCGTTCGCCCCAGGGCCGGACGAGCCCCAGGGTGAGCAGCGCCAGGCACTCGGCGGCCAGTGAGAGCGAGAGGACGTACGGCCGTTCCCCCGGCAGCCAGTCGTGCCCGGCGTACCAGTCGGGCCGGCCGGCGACGAGCGCGATGCGCCACAGCCCCGATGGAAGGGCGCACAAGGGGATGGCGTACGCCGTCCACTTGATGCGGCGCGGCACGTCGAGGCGGGGGTGGTCGGGGCTCATCGCGGTCTTCCTTTCACCCGGGAGTTCCGGTATCGCCATGCTCACCGCCGTGGCTGGTGTCCCGCGTCCTCCGGTGGTCCTGGCCGCCTCCCCTGCACGGGGGAGGCGAGGGGGGTACCCGAGAACCGAACACAGACACGTCAGGCCGGCGCAAGCACTGCCTTCGCGCAGCATGTGGCCGACTTGGTCGAGAACGCCCACCAGCGTTTCATCGCCCCGTACTGGCCGCAGATCGACCGGCTCGCCGCTGCGGACCGGGCGCTGCGTCTGAGGCATCTGAGCGATCACGGGGTCGAGCGGCTGCTGCGCGAGCCGAACCCGCGCCGGATCGTCTGGGAGGCTCCCGTACTGCACGTCACGATGGCTTCCGGACTCAGTGGCGATGTCCACCTCGGTGGCCGCGGGCTGCTGCTCATCCCCACCTTGTTCGGCTCCCACTATCCGGCCCTGGAGTACGACGCCGACCAGCCGTGGATCACCTTCCCCATCCGTTCCGACGAGCCGCTCGCCGCCGCGCCCGCCGCTGTCACCGCGACAGCGCTGGCCGAACCACCACGGCCCCTGGCCGCCCTCCTGGGCCGCACCCGCGCGCTTGTCCTGAGTGTGATGGCCGACCATCCCGGCAGCACCACCACCCAACTCGCCAGGCACGCCAACATCTCACTGGCCAGTGCCAGCGAACACGCCACCGTCCTGCGCAACGCCGGCCTGGCAGCCCTCCTCCGCGACGGCAAGCACGCGCTGCACACCCTCACCCCGGCGGGCCACAGCCTTCTCGCCGTCCCACCGGGGCCGTGAGCAACACAGCCTGACCGGTCGCCGGGCCCGCAGGCTCGGACAGTGGGCCGGCCGGGTGGCGGACGGCAGATGCCCAGCGTGTCTCCGATCCCTCGACCGGGACGCATGAACCATGCAATCGAGTCTTCCAGCTACTCATGGGGTCGGTGCGTGGTGACGGACGTGAATCAAAAGCCGGGACAGGAAGCGGTGCGACAGATTCCGGCAGGGTTGAAGCCCTTTTGGGAGCAAACGGTTCGAGAGTTCGTGAGCCTGAGTGAGGCGCCGATCGACCCTCCGATGCAGGAGCGCCACAGAATCTACTCGCTCCTCCTGATGGCGATCATTTTCGACCAGTGGAACGGCAACAAGTACGGCGACACCGGGGACTACGGGCAGTGGCGGGCCGATCAGCTGTTGGTCGACTCTCCGAACATCTACCGGGGCGGGACGTACCAAGGACACAACATCGCTGCGCTGGCGGTGGACGCAGAAGGTCGGGTCATCGACTACGAGTTCAATCACAACGATCTGTTCGACAGTTCTGTGGAACATGCCGAGTCGCGATTGGTGCGACGGGTTTTCGCGCTCAACCAGATTTACGATCCGTGGGAGCTCGACCCGCGGAACGAGCGGCACAAGAGCGGCCCTCCGGAGCGCCAGAGGCGTCGAATGTTCGCGACGGCAGTCACCGAGCGCGCCGAGCGCGCAACCGCCAGGGAACCCGAAGTGGTTGCATCCGGCTATGCGACGCTGCTCAGCGATGTCACCGTGTACACGTCGCTGGAGTCTTGCGCGCAGTGCACCGGCATCATGTGTCTGGCTTCCGTGAAGGAGGTGATTTACCTCCAGCCTGACGACGGCCAGTTCTTGATCGGAAATATCATGCGCAGGGCAACGAAGGCCCAATCGATGGGATTCACCTCACCACGGCCGATCGCAGGCGAGGAGATCGGCTTCGAGTTCTACCGCGATCTCGCGGCAGGCAACGAAGATTTCACCGAGAGAGTGGCACGGGAACCGTTCCACACCGATGGCGTGAAAACCGCCCGGAAGCCGTCCGTGACTTCATTCCTGTGCACAGACAGCGCATATCAAGTTTTTGAGCGCGCGAGTAGCAGACTCGGGGAATCTTCACTCGAGTATCCCGATTTCTGCCCGGATCGACCACCGTCCGCATTGACGAACAGGAAGGTGCTCGCCGAGGCGATGGATTTCCGCGCCTACGTGAAATCGGTCGGAAACCGGGGCACATCGCACCGGGTCTGACGGGAGGGCTGCAGATTGACGCTCCGGGCTCACTCTCATCGAGCCGACCGACTTCAGGCACCCGCCGCCGTCACCCCCGCAACGCGGTGAGCCCGGCTCCACGGTTATTCGCTGTGCGGCAGGGCGGTGCGGGGTTATCCTGCGCGCCGTGATCAATTGGAAAGAGATCGAAGCCGCCGACTACGCCGTTCCCGCCGACCACCCCATGGAAGAGCTGGTGCGTGCGCTCTCCGACGCCCTCGCGGACCCCGATCCGCGGATCCGGGACGGAGAGCCGTACTCCGTCCTCTCGGCCTGGATAGCCCGCGGGGTGATCGACGCGCCCCGGCGGCTGGCGCTGGGGGACGAAATGGCCGCCCGTTTCACCGCCCCGGAGATCCAGGCGCGCACGTTCGCCCCTCTGGTTCTCGACATGCTCGTGACCAGAGGGGACTTCAAGGCCGACTGGGTGGACGCCTTCGAACGGTGGTACCCGAGCGAGACAGACCTGCGCGGCCACGACGAGGAGCTCGGCTGGCTCCACGCGGTCGCGCACGGCGCCGACCTGCTGAACCGGTTCGGCTGCCATCCCGGGGTGGACCCGGTGCGGATGCTGAATCTCGCCGCGGCGCGGCTGACGGCACCCACCGTCCACGCGTTCGTCCAACTGGAGGACGACCGGCTGGCGAGGGCGCTCGCCCGGGTGCTCACCCGGTCCGACATGAACGAGCACGACGCGACAGCGTGGCTGGACCCTGTCGCCGCCCGCTTCGGATCCGACCACATCCCCTCCCCGGTCCCCGCACACCTCACCAACTGCCTGCGCACACTGCGCATGCTGTACGTCTTCGCGGACCGGGGTGTGCGTCCGGACCCCCGGTCGGCGCCGGTGCCCCTCCACCACCGCGAGGCGGTCAAGACCGCGCTCGCCGAGACCCTCGACCGCATCATCAGGCGCTGAGCACCCCGGCGTACAGCGCGGGCGTCCCCACGCGGGCCGCTGTTGCCGACCGGGCTTCCCCGCCACACCGCCTTCACCCCATCGGTGGAGCCGACGTCAACGCGGCATCAGTGATCCGCTCGGTTGGTGTCAAGACGGGCCGGGGCCGTTTCGCCCGTGCGATCCCCGGTGTTCGCTGGCGACGCGAGGTTGAGGGTCTGCGGAGAGGTCGGATACGGGTGGGCACGGAGACTGTCGTAGGCATCTTCATCGCGGTGGGCCTCGTCGGCTATCTGGTCCTGGCGTTGTTCTTCCCGGAGAAGTTCTGAGCATGAGCGTCGCAGTGGGAACGGTCCCGGCAGCGGCGCCGGGCAAGGCCCACCGGAGGCCGGATGGGGCCCGCCGCCGGGTGCCGCGGCGTGGACGTGGCCGCCGGATCGATCCGGACCGCGGGACCCTGCCGGCCAGGCAGCCGCAGGTGGTGCTGATCGACAAGCCCGCCCACGCCAACGTCCCCGGGGCGGGTCGGCATGCGAAACGCCGACGGGACGTCGAGGACATCCTGGCTGCCGGGATCGACGTGGTCACGGCGCTCAACATCCGGCACCTGGAGTCGCTCGGCACGTCGTCGGCAAGATCGTCCCGATCGGCGGACCGGAGGGCGAGAACCCTCATCCGCCGGGCAGCCCGCATGGCCGTGGGCGACGAAGCACCCACCGCCCTCGTCGACTTCGCGACGGCGGAGACGCCACGCAGCTCGTGCTCGGGGAAGACCCTGTCGTCCCTGGCGGGCAGCATCGTCCGCGGCGACCAGACCGAAGGTCCGCCTGACCGAGGCCGGCGCTGGGAGGGGTAGCCCATCAGGCGGACGACAGGCTGCGTACTGCTGTGCTCCGGGGGGCGGCCACGAGCTGCGCACCCCGCCGGCGGGTCCCGGCGTGGCCACGGAACTCGATCGCGGCCGGGGCTTCCCGGCCCCCGTGCCGTCCGTGGGTGCGTGCGAGCGCCTCGACGGTGGGCCGGTCGGCCCCCGGCCGTGGCCCACAGGGCCCTGCTCGTGCGCGTGCCCGAGCGCTCACACTGGAGAAGGGTTCCACCCGACCTGCACGCCCCCCAGGGCGGCGGGCAGGAGCCATGACCGAACACGGGCGAAGGAGCCGGTCATGCCCGCATCTCGCTACACCGTCAGTGACGTCATGACACACACCGCCATCGCCATCGGCCGCGAAGCGTCGTACAAGGAGATCGTCGAGCTGATGCACGAGTGGAAGGTGAGTGCGCTCCCCGTGCTGGAAGGTGAGGGCCGCGTCGTCGGGGTGGTCTCCGAGGCCGACCTGCTGCCCAAGGAGGCGTTCCGCCGCGAGGAGCCCCTCCTGCCGGACCAACTGGAGGAAGCCTCCAAGGCGGGTGGCGTGCTCGCCGAAGACCTGATGTCGAGCCCGGCGGTCACCGTTCACCCGGATGCCACCCTCGCGGAGGCGGCCCGCATCATGGCCCGCATGCGCGTCAAGCGCCTGCCGGTGGTGAATGAGGTCGGCATGCTGGAGGGCGTCGTCAGCCGCAGTGACCTGCTGAAAGTCTTCCTGCGCCCGGACGGGGAGCTGGAGGAGGAGATTCGCCGGGCCGTGCTGGCCGAACTCGCGCCGGGTGTGTCCCTGGACTGCTCCGTGCAAGACGGTGTCGTCACCCTCCGGGGACCGCTGCACGACCGCGCTCTGGTGCCGCTCCTGGCCCGTGCCGTCCGCGCCATCGAGGGTGTCGTCGACGTCCGCCTGGAACTCGACGGGGCGGCCTCGGCCGCAGCATAGGCGCACACGGCTCCGCCCGACACGAGGGCCATCGTTCCGGAGGAGTCGCCGCGTCAGATGGTGCTGGTCCGCCGCTTCGAGGGTCGGGGAGGCCCTCCGATCGAAGCAGGAACATACGAAACAAAAACGAATGCAATAACTCGCGAAAGTTCACTTGTCGAAAATAAACGGGCGGTCAGCAGCCTGGCGGAAACTAACCCTTTAGGCTGACCATCACTTCCCGGACTGACGCATGCGGATGCCAGTTGCGGGGCATCCACGGAAAGCGCGGCCGATTGCAGGGGCATGCCAGAAATCGATGTACCGACCCCCAGGGAACCCTCACGGGTGAGGGGACTGGAACTCGCCAGGACCTTGACCGAGGCGCCACTGGGCCGGATCTCCGGAACGCTGCTGGTGGCCGGAGATCCCGGTGGATCGTTCCACCTCAGGGGCGGCGCGATCGTCGAGGTGGTCTCCCCGGGTGCCCCCGGGGCGGAGACCCTCCTCCTGCGGTCCGGACGCGTCAGTGAGGCGGACTGGGCCTCCGCGGCCAGGTCCTGCCCCGCGGAACGTCTCATCGGAGCCGAGCTCGTCGCCCGGGAACTGGTCGGCGCCGCGGAATTGCAGCTGATATGCACGGCAGCCGCGCTGGACGGCGCCCTCGCCGTCGGAATGGGCCGGATCGACGGCTTCAGCCTGGAACAGGACACGCGCGACTGCCGGCTGGCCGCCCTCCAGGCCATCGAACCCGACTGGCTGGTACAGGAGGCGGAACGGCGGATCCGGGCTCTCGCCTCGCGTCGGCGTCCCTTCTCGCCCTTCCGCACCCGGCTGGGCCGGACCGACGCCGGCACCACGTCGCTGGACGCCACGGCCGCCGGTGAGCGTCGGGAGATCCTGCTCCGGGTCAACGGCCGACGCAGCGCCCGGGACATCGCGTTCCTCCTCGGCCGGAGCCTGTACGCCGTGGCAGTGGAGGTCTCCCGGCTGCTGGGCGAGGGGCTGGTCGAGGCGGTGGTACCCGCCCGGTTCAAGGACTCCCCCGTCAGGCCTGCCACCGTCGCGGGCAACCTGCCGCGCCGTCTGCCCGGGGCGAGCGGCATCACCGACATCCTGCCGCTCAGGCCGGCGGCCGGTCTCTGACGTCATCCGACGGCCGCTGATCGGGGCCTGCCGGTCCCGCGGCGAACACTGCCGAGCGCAGTCGGCGGCACCCACAGAAGAACGAACACGACAGGAGAGCAGTGACAACCAGGAAAGCCCAGCTGGTAGCAGAGGTGAGGACACTGAGGGACCGGGTCGTCGGCGTCACCGACGTCGTGGTGGCTTCCGTCGACGGCCTGCTGATCACGGCGGAGACCGACGACACCGCCGAACCCGAGAGTCTGGCCGCCCTCACCGCGGCCACCCTCAACATCGCCCGCCGGGCCGGCTCCATGACGAGCAGGGGCCTGCTCCACCACACCGTGTCCCGGTTCACCGACGGCTACCTCGTCACCCACACCCTCGGTGACATGGCCTTGATCGGGGTACTCGGTGACGCGGGCATGGACATCGCCCGCCTGCACACCGAGGCGCAGGCCTCCGCACAACGCATCACCACCTTGCTCACCAAACCCTCCGCCGACGCAGCCGCCCCTGGCGACGCAGCAGCGGGGCAGACCGACGGAACCGAAGAAGGAGCACGATGAGCGGGTCGGAAGCGCGCGGAACGCAGACCATGGCGGGGCGGGTCACAAGCCTTGTCAAGGCCTTGCGCACCGAGGTGCCGGACTGTGTGGCCGCCGGAGTCATCGACATGTCCACCGGAATGCTGCTGTCGGTGGAGACCGTCGACTCGCATCCGCCGGAGGTGCTCGACATGCTGGCGGCGGCCACCCTCGACCTCTTCCAGGGCCGCAACGTGCTGATGATCGAAGGGATCTTCAAGGAGCGCCGCGGGGTCGTCAGCGACCGGCACTACTTCCAGGAGATCCTTGTCAACAGCGACAACCTCACGCATCTCTTCCTCAGGGTGGACAGCACCGACGAGGTCGTGGCCGTCGTCGTGTGCCGCAAGTCGGTGAACGTGGGCATGCTCTTCGCCCAGGCCCGCCGAGTCCTGAAGGACCAAGGGCAGTTGTAAGGCGGCCCCTTGCCTGTACGTGCGCGCCGAGCAGGGTGCTGGGTGACACTCCGCCCATGAGTGCTCCTGCGCCCGTAAACCTGACGACCGCCTCCCGCTCGCGCGCGCCGTCCGCCGCCCGGCCCGGCGGCGGACGGCGCGCGAGCTCCCCCGGCCGGCGGCAGTCCCTGGCCCCGCCCGGGCCCTCCCGCACGACCTGCTTCATGAGCGAACCCCCCTTCGGGCGCTGCTGTCTGCGGTTCCGCTGCGGCGTGAGGTCGGCTGTGCCGGGCAGATGCGGTCCGGGAGACCGTCGCGCGCAGCGCGCCGGAGCGGAAGCCCGGCAGTTCCCCGACGCCGGAAGGTGAAGTCGTCGCGTACCCGCTTGTGCAGCGCGCTGAACTGCGGCGCGGAGAGTGTCGGCACGTGGGAGCGGTCGTACGCCCCCGAGGCGACCGCCGCGGGCGAGCGCGCACACGCTGGGCGGCCGCCGGGGACCTTGTCCGTCACCGCACCGCGGGTGCGGGCCATGCCGGAGCCGAGGCTGTGGATGCCCGGAACCTCGCGGGTGGCCATCCCTGCGATCTCCTCGACCCGGACGACGATGTGCCGGCCGTCCGGGCTTCCGAAGGGGATGAAGACGCCTTTGCCGTCCTGGTCCGCCGGCACAGCAGTCGCCTGATCGCCTTGGCCCGGCATCTGGTCGGCAACCGGGCGGACGCCGAGAATGCCGTTCAGGACGCTTTCCTCAGCGCCTGGCGGCGGCTGCCGGAATTCCGTCACGGCGCCTCACTCGGCACCTGGATGTACCGCATCGTCACGAACCGATGCCTCAACACCATGCGTCACCGGCCTCGACCTCTGCCGTTGGACAGCGTCCCCGAACCCGCCGCCGCGGATGCGCACAGCAGCGCGTACTGCGCCTCCAAAGCCGCAGGGCGTAGCGGGGCGTGCCGCGGGGGTGTTGCGCTGCTCAGGGTGTGTCGGCAGGCGCGGCGGCGGTTTCGGTGTGTCGGGCGAGCCGGCTGGGCCACCAGCTGCGGGGGCCGATGTCGATGACGAGGGCGGGGACGAGGAGGGAGCGGACGACGAGGGTGTCGAGGAGGACGCCGAAGGCGACGATGAAGGCGATCTGGACGAGGAAGGCCAGGGGGATCACCATCAGGGCGGCGAAGGTGGCTGCCAGGACGACGCCGGCGGAGGTGATGACGCCGCCCGTGGTGGTCAGGCCCCGCAGCACGCCCTGGCGGACGCCGTGGCCGAGGGTTTCCTCGCGGACTCGGGACATGAGGAAGATGTTGTAGTCGACGCCGAGGGCGACGAGGAACACGAATCCGTACAGCGGGACGGAGGCGTCGGTGCCGCTGAAGCCCAGAAGGTGGTCGAAGACGAGGGCCGAGACGCCGAGGGTGGCCACGAAGTTGAGGGCGACGGTGGCGACCAGGAGCACCGGTACCAGCAGGGCGCGCAGGAGCAGGATGAGGATCAGCAGGATGATGCCGAGGACGACGGGCACGATGACGGTGCGGTCGCGGGCGGCGGTCTGCTGGGTGTCGTACTGCTGGGCGGTGTGGCCGCCGACGATGGCGTCGGCTCCGGGGATCGCGTGCAGGCGGTTGCGCAGCCGCTCGACGGTTTCCTTGGCCGCGTCGCTGTCCGCGGCCGCCTGGAGGGTGGCGTCGATGCGGACACGGCCGTCCACGACCAGCGGCTCGCCCGCACCCGGCCGCCCCGAGGAGGTGGCGGTGAGGGCCACGGCGACCCCTTCGGTCTTCTCGGCGGCCGCCTGGACCTCGGCTGTCTTGCCCGCGTCGGTGATGATCACCGCCGGCTGGCCGGAGCCGCCGGGGAAGTGCCTGCCGAGGGTCTGCTGTGCGGCGACGGACGGCGGATCGTTGACGAAGATCTCGTCGAGGGGCACGCCTTTGGAGGACAGGGCCGGGAAGAAGGCGGCGAAGGCCAGGAGCAGGAGCGTGCTGGAGGCCCACACCCGCCGAGGCGCACGATCGATCACACCGGCGATGCGGCGCCACACCGTGTGGCCCTCAGCGGTGGTGTCGGCCGGCTTCGGTGCGGCCGGCCAGTAGGCGGCGCGGCCGAGCAGGGCCAGTACGGCCGGCAGGAACGTCAGGGTGCTCAGCACCGCGCAGGCAATGCCGATCGCGCCGACCGGGCCCAGTGCCTGATTGTTCGTCAGATCGCTCGCGAGGAGCGCGAGAAGGCCCGGCGCGACGGTTGCGGCACTGGCGACGATGGCGCCCGCCGACCGGCGCACGGCCGCCGCGGCCGCGGTGATGCGGTCGCCACGGGCAGCGAGTTCCTCCCGGAACCGTGCGGCCAGCAGCAGGGCGTAGTCGGTCGCGGCGCCGATCACCAGAATGGACAAGATCCCCTGGACCTGTCCGTCGACCCGCACGAGGCCGCGATCGGCCAAGGCATAGACCACCGCGCAGGCCAGGCCGAGGGCGAACACGGCCCCGATGATGATCACCCGTGCTGCTGCGCCGGATGAACGCCGAGTTCAACCGGATCGCCCAGGAGTTCGCCCGGTCGCAGGGTCTGCACCTCACCGACGTCCAAGCGCTCATCGCGGTCCTCGATGCCGAGCAGGACGACGATGTCGGCCCCATGACCCCGGGCCGACTGCGAGAGCAGATGAACCTCACCTCCGGAGCCGTGACCGCCTGCCTGGACCGCCTGGAGAGTGCCGGTCACGTGCGCCGGGTCAGGGCGGCCGACGATCGCCGCGTCGTCCACGTTCACTACGCCCGCGCCGGACGGGCAGCGGCTCGCGAGTACTTCCGGCCCCTGGCGGTGGGAACCGACGCCGCACTCGGCCGGTTCACCCGCGACGAACTGCACGTGGTGGTGCGCTTCCTGAGCGAGTTGAACCACCAGCTCGCCCTCGTACGGCGCTAGCTGTGGCGGCCCGTCCTCGCGGTGCGGCCGCTAGCGGCCCGGGCCACCTGGAGGGCCACTTGGACCACCTCCTGCGCTGCAGCCGGGCGGACACGGACGACGACACGTGCCTCGACGGCGTGTTCGTCCGATGCGGAGAAGGCAGGAACGTGCAGCCCCGCACGCCATGACGCACCCCCTGCCGCGCCGGGGGGTGGCCGTACGGGGACTGCTTGCGTAAGGTCGAACGGCACTCTTTGGAAGGACGATGCCCATGCCGGCCGAGAACGAGCGGGGAGCCGGCGTGACCGCCGGGCACCCGCAGGAGCCACCGCTCACGGTGCAGGTCCACCGCACAGACACGCGTGGGGCGGTCTGCCGTGTCGCCGGAGACCTCGACATCGAGACCCTCGCACCAGCGGAGGAGTCACTGTCCGACCTGGTCGGGCAGGGCCCGCCCGTGCTCGTGATCGACCTCGAACGGGTCGGGTTCTGCGATTCGTCCGGCTTGAACCTGCTGCTCAAGACACGTGCGGCGGCCCTGGAGGCGGGAATCGGCTTCCGGCTCGCCGCGGTCGCCCCGCCGGTGATGCGCGTTCTCCAACTCACGGGTGCGCAGGCTGTCTTCTCCATCCACGAATCGGTCGACGCGGCCCTCGTGGTATGAGCGGCCCGTACGTCCCGCTGCGGAAGGGCATAAACCGAGCGCGCCGGGGCATTCGACCGGACGAACCGCATTGCGCGGTCCACGACGTCACGCCGACACTGGAGGGTACCCGCACATGACGACCAGCCCGGGCACCCTGGATGACGGCAGCCCCGGCGGGAGTACGCTCCCGCCGGACGGCCGACGACGGTGCCTGCTGCTGGCCGGGCTGCCCACTCCGGTGGCCCGTGCCCGGGCGTTCACCGCGCAGGCGCTCGACGACTGGTCCTGGTCCACGGTCGCATACGGGGTGGACCAGCAGGTCACGGAGGACATCGTCCTCGTCGTGGCCGAGCTCGTGGCCAACGCCATGCTGCACGCTGGCGGACCCCTGGAACTGGTCCTCGACGCCGCCGGGTCCCGGCTGCGCATCGAGGTCAGCGACGGCAGCGCCTCCCTGCCCGCGCCGCGCCGCCCCCACCAGCCGGCCCAGCCCGGCGGGCACGGCCTGTTCATCGTCAGGCGGAGCTCCGACCGCTGGGGCGCAGAGCGGCACGGGCGGGGCAAGACCGTCTGGGCGGAGTTCGACATCGCCGGCCCGGCACCCGGCCGATAGGCCTGCCGGCGGCCGGCAGGTCGCCCGGCCGCCGGCGGCGGCATCGGGGCATGCTCGTGTCCTGACCGCCACGGCCCGCGCTCACGCCGCGCCCGGACGGCCGGGCGGGCGTGGCGGTCAGGACGCGAGCATGCCCTCGCGGAGGCGGGCCAGGGTCCGCGACAGCAGGCGGGAGACCTGCATCTGCGATAGGCCGAGCTCGGCGCCGATCTCGGCTTGGGTCATCTCCCTGCCGAACCGCATGGCCAGTATCCGCCGGTCGCGCTCGTCGAGGCGGGCGAGCAGCGGGGCCAGGGTGGTGAAGTCCTCGAAGAGCTCCATGGCGGGGTCGGTCTCGCCGAGCGTGTCGGCGAGCGTCCGACAGCCCGGACGGACGGAGCCGGGCTGCGCGTCGGCGTCCACTGCGGCATCGAGGGACTCCGACGCATAGCCGTTCGCCGCGACCATGCCCTCGATCACCTCCTCCTCCCCGATGCCGAGGTCGTCGGCGATCTCGGCCACGGTCGGAGCCCGGCCGAGGAGGTCACACAGCGCCTCCTGGCTCTTGGCGATGTCGGCGCGCAGCTCCTGGAGCCGCCGCGGCACGTGGACCGCCCAAGTGGTGTCGCGGAAGTACCGTTTGATCTCGCCCACGATGAACGGAAGGGCAAGCGTGGTGAATTCGACGCCCCGGTCCGGATCGAACCGGTCGATGGCCTTGATCAGCCCGATCGTGCCGACCTGCACGATGTCGTCCAGCTCCCCCCGGGCCTGGGCGGTCCGGTTGCGGAAGCGCCGCGCCGCGTAGCGGACCAGGGAGATGTTCATCTCGATGAGCGTGCCGCGCACGTACTGGTACTCGCGCGTGCCCTCCTCCAGCGAGCGGAGCCGCACGAGGAAGACCTTCGACAGCTCCCTGGCGTCGGCCGGGGCCAACTCCCGCGGCTGGGTGTTCGGCGGCAGCACGTCGAGGGCGCCTGCTGCTTCCTGGGCTCCGAAGTCCGCTTCCGGCACCGCCTCGGCGAGGCCGGCCGGGTGTACGGACGCGGCAACTACTGCGGAGCGAAGCATGGTGAGGCCCCTTCTGCTGACGGCGGACGGCTTTCCGCGCCCCTGCCCCGCATCCGCGTCCTTACGCGCTCAGGATTCCTTTTCGGTTGTCCTGCAGTCCGGTTCAGGCCACGGAGGGCCGGTCGCCGAGCGGTGGCGCGCACGGTGCCCGCGTCCGCCCCGCCGCGCCGGAGTTGCGCTGTGGTCCGGCCGACCCGGCAAGACGGCCCGGGGCGGGCGGTGCGGCATCGCGAGGAACGGCAGACCGCTTTCGGCCATGTTGAGTCGAGGCTGCGTGCGGGTGCCCGTGCGTGACTTTCGGGGGCAGGCGAAGGGCGTCCCCACTCGATGCGCGTCCCTTCCCTCCCCCGGCCGGACCAACCGCCGACCGGCCGGAAAGGCGACGCCCTCTCCCAGGAGGTCTCGTAATGCTGATCACCGTCAGGGTCGCGTGGTAGCCATGACGCAGTCGGCCTCTGCCCGGCCTGCCCCTGCCGGGCGAGCGCCACCACATCGTGCGGGGCAGCACGGCGCCAGGCCTGGCTACGCCTTGACCGTGCCCCTCCCTCGGCTGCTCGGCCTCACCACCCGACCTGCCGGCAGCAGCAGCCGCTGATACCGCTGGTCGCCCGGCGCCACACGGCCGTTCCCCGGACGCGCCTCGGCCACCGGGGCCGCCCCGGCTGGTGTCCTGGAACCCGCACTTCCGGTGGTCGACGGTGCGCCGGGGCCGAGACCGTGCACGAGGACGGAAGACGGCAAGCGGTCCCGGATGACGGGCTGACAGAACGGACGGACGTATGCGCAGCGTGGGTGTGGAAGAGGAACTGCTGCTGGCGGCCGCGGACACGGGCGAACCGCTGGCCGTGTCGAGCGTGGTGCTCGCCGCGGCGGACCGGGCCGCTGCAGGACCCGCGTCCGATCCGCGCGGCGACGACCACGCGTTGGAGTCGGAGCTCCAGGAGGAGCAGGTCGAGTTCGCCACCTCTCCGGTGACGGAGATGGGCGAGCTTCAGGACGAGATCGTCCGCCGTCGCTCGGAGGCGGCACGGCACGCGGCAGCAGCCGGGGCGGTCGTCGCCGCCTTGGCCACCTCACCGCTCCCGGTCAGGCCCTCGATGTCGCCGGGACGCCGCTACGAGTGGGTGGCACGGCAATTCGGCCTGACCGCTCAGGAGCAGCTCACCTGCGGCTGTCACGTCCACGTGTCCGTGGAGTCGGACGAGGAGGGCGTCGCGGTCCTGGACCGTATCCGCCCCTGGCTGGCCGTGCTCACCGCGATGAGCGCGAACTCGCCGTTCTGGCAGGGCAAGGACACTGCGTACGCCGCATATCGCAGCCGGGTGTGGAACCGGCTCCCCTCCGCGGGCCCCACCGACGTCTTCGGGTCCGCCGACAGCTATCACGCCGAGGTAGGGGCCATGGTCGAGTCGGGCGTGCTGCGTGACAAGGCGATAATCTACTTCGACGCTCGGCTGTCCGCCTCCTATCCGACGGTGGAGGTCAGGGTGGCGGATGTCTGCCTCCACGCGACGACGCCCGTCCTCCTGGCCGCCCTGGTGCGAGGGCTCGTCGAGACGGCGGCCCGCTCCTGGCGGGCAGGCGAACCGCCGGCCCGGATCAGCACCGGCCTGTTGCGGCTGGCCCATTGGCAGGCCGCCCGGTCGGGCCTCGACGGGCCCGTGCTGAATCCGGTGTCGATGCTGCCGACCGCGCCGGTGGCCGCGCTGGACGCGCTGTGCCGACATGTCGGGCCGGCCCTGGCCGACGCCGGTGACGTGGGCCTGGTCCGGGCCGGGATCGCCGAGCTCGTGGAGCGCGGCAACGGGGCGCGCGTCCAGCGGGAGCTGCTGCGCTCGAAGGGGTCTTTGGCGGCCGTCGTCCGCGAGTGCGCGCGGATCACGACGTGCGGGACCGGCTGACGTTCCCCGGCGACGGCCCCCACCTCGGCGTGCCCCGACGCCCGATGCCGAATCGGCTCCGGGGCGTGCCCGGCTGCGGTTCGACCGCCGTGCGGCAGCAGCGAGGCGAGTCGGCGCTGGAGCGGAGAGCGCGGCGACGGCCCGGTCAGCCCGGGCAGGGCCGGGTACGGCCCGGCAGTTCGTCGACGGCGCGGCCGGTCATGGCGGTTTCACACGTTCGGAACGGTGATCACCGGGCAGTGTGCCCGGTGCAGCAGGCCGTGCACGACGGATCCGAGCCGCATGCCGGTATAGCCGCCACGGCCGCGGCGGCCCACGACGACGGCCAGGGCGTGCTCGGCCGCCCGGGCCAGCTCCTCGACCGGGTGGCCGACCAGCACCTCGTGGGTGAGGCGCACGTCCGGGTACCTCTCCGACAGCCCCGCGGTGGTCTCGGCCAGCAGGGCCCGCTGGGCCTGGAGCGCGACTTCCTCGTCGTGCAGCAGGAAGAGCGGCGGCTGCCAGACGGAGACGGCCCGTACGGCCGCACGGCGCAGGTCGGCCTCGTCGAAGGCGAAACCGGCGGCTGCGGCGGAGGAGGCGCTGCCGTCGATGCCGACGACGATGTCCGGCGGCTGCCGGGTGATGTGCTCGGCGTCCCCCACGACGACGACCGGGCAGGGGGCCTGGGCGGTCACGGGGACCACGAGGGATCCGGCGTTGAACACCTCCGCGGCCCGGCTGAGGTGCCGGGAGCCGAGCACGACCATGCGCGCGTGCAGGGCCGCCCCGGCGACGACGGGGGCGGGGTGGCCGCTGCGCAGGTCGATGTCGACGGCCACCTCCGGATGCCGTTCCCGGACCCAGTCGCGCGCCTGTTCGAGCCTTTCGGTCCCTTCCCGTCGCAGGGCGGCCTGCCGCGGGGTGTCTTCGACGTGCCGGCTGTCGTGCCGGGGCGGCATGGCGAGCACCAGCCGCAGCGGGAGCCGGCGCCGGTACGCCTCGTCGGCCGCCCAGGCCACGGGCAGGTGCCACGCCCTCACCGGGTCGATCCCGACGATGATGCCACGGGCGCCTTCCCGGGGGCCGGTCATGTCCGGCTCCCGGAGTCGGCTCCCGCGCGGGGGATGAGGAGTACGGGGCAGTGGGCGTGGTGCAGGACGCTGTGCGTGGCCCTGCCCAGGTTGCGGCCGAGTCCGAGCGTCGCCGGTGCCCGGCGGCCGCCCATGACCAGCAGGTCGGCGTGGCGGGACGCCTCGACCAGGACCCCGGCCACGGAGGTGCTCCTCTCCGCGTCGGCCTGTACGGCCAGGTCGGGGAACTCGTCGCGGACGGCCTCCGTGACGGCGTTCAGGGCCTCGACGTGCTGCCCCGCGATCTCGTCGACGTCGTCGAGCATGGTGACGACGCTACCGGTGGACTGGATCACATTCCACACGTGGAGCAGCCGCACGGACGCCTTGCGCAGTCCGGCCTCTTGTGCCGCGTACAGGGCGCAGACGAGGTCGTCCTCGTCGCGGACGGCCGCGAGGACGGTGCCGCGCTCGTCCGCGATGCCGCGCCCCTCCGGGGTGTCGCACTCCTCCGCGTCGCCGATGCCGCGGACCACGATGACCGGGGTCCTGGCACCGGCCGCCGTTTTGAGGCCGACGGAGCCGAGCATGAGGGAGTGGAAACCGCCCAGGCCGCGGTTGCCCACGACGATCGTGCCGTGGAGGCCGCCGACCCGGTGCAGGGTGGTGACGGCGTCCGTGTGGCTGAACTCCGTGGTCACACGCAGGCCGGGGTATGCGGAAGTCACGGTCTTCGCCGTGTCGTCGAGGAGTTCCCGGCCTGCGGCGCGGATCTTCTCGACGCTCTCCGACGACAGGTACAGGGCCCGGCCGTCGGTGTCGGCACCGTGGACGATGTGCAGGGGCCGGTCGCGGCGTACGGCCTCCCCGGCAGCCCACAGGGCAGCGTCGCGCGCCGGCTGCGAACCGTCCACGCCGACGATGACCGAGCTGGTGTCCGGGGTACGGATGGTGCTCTCCACGGCTCCTCCCAACCGAGAATCCGATGGGGACACTCCCACGCTGACACCCGGTTCCGCACGGGAGGAGGGCCGCCCGGGACCGCCGCCGGGGCCGAAGGTCCCCATCGCCCGAGCACGGGCCGGTGCCGCGGAGCAGGTGGGTCCTTCCGGTCCCGGGACGGGACCGTTCGGCCCTCGATCACCGGCGGGCGGCGGCGGAGGGTGAGTGGCGTACCGGCAGGACGTCGGACCCGCACGACCCGGCACGGCAGGAGGGCCTCATGAAGCACATCAAGGTGGCGGACCTGATGACCGACGCGGTCGTCTCCGTGGCCCCGGACACCCCTTTCAAGGACGTCGCGAAGCTCCTCGCCCAGTACGACATCTCCGGAGTCCCCGTTCTGGACGGCGAGGACCGGGTGGTGGGCGTCGTCTCGCAGACCGACCTGCTGGCGGCCGGCACGGCCTCGGCCCCCCGGCTGGATCCGCAGGACGGTACGCCGGCGCGGGCCCCCGCGGCGGGCGACGTCATGTCCGCGCCCGCGGTCACCGTCCACGCCGAGGAGACGGCGGCTGACGCCGCCCGGCTGATGACGCGCCGCGGCATCGAACGGCTGCCCGTCGTGGACGTGGAGGACCGGCTCGTCGGCATCGTCACCCGCCGGGACCTGCTCCGCACCTTCCTGCGCCCGGATGCCGAGATACGGCGGCGGGTCACCGACGAGGTCCTCACGGACGTCCTCGGTGTGCGGGCCGGTGACGTCGACGTACACGTGGTGGACGGAATCGTCACCCTGGACGGCCACATCGAGCGCCGGAGTCAACTGCCCGCACTCCGCAGCCTCATCGAACAGCTCGACGGCGTGGTCGCCGTGGCGTCACACGTCACCGCCCGCACCGACGACACGGCCTCCGCTCACACCGGTCCTCCACGCCACACGATGCAGTGGTGACGCGCCGGATCCCGTGATGGCAGGTGCCGGGCCGGCAGCGGCTGTTTCAGTCGTCGCCGGCCCCCTGGCCGGGGCGGAGGCGGCCGGACCAGAGGGGTTCGACGTCCTCCCACTCGGTTTCCCAAACCCGGGCGCTGCGCCCGTCCACGATCCGGAGGCGTACGAGGAGCAGGGCTCCGGCCGCGAGCACGATGCCGCAGAGCGCTGCCGTGCCCACGCCCACGGCGTTCATCGCCACGTCGTGGGCGCGCGGCGGGGCGGGGGCCACGTCGCCCCTGTCGTCCACCCACACGCGGACGGTGTCGCCCTTGCGCGTTTCGGCCGGGACGGGAACGGTCTGCGTGTGCGCGCGGTGGGCGGGGTAGTCCCAGGTGGCGGGGGCCACGGTGAGGGGCGCCCTGCCCGGCTGCCGGGCGTCGGCCAGGGAGGTGGCGTCGCCGATCGTGGTCGCCGTCGTGGCGTGCCGGTGGCGGGCGGCCTCCGCAGCGGCGCGGCTGCCGTCGGCCCACACGGCCCGCCCCACCGCGATCCCGCAGATCACGGCCAGCAGGCAGGCCAGTGCGAAGGCGACGTGCAGGCGGGTGCGGGTGCGGTCGGCATTCCGTCTGAGCGGGTTGGCCCGCGCCCCTGTCGTCCGGTGGTGCATGGCGCGCCTCCACATGGTCCTGCGAGCGCCGGGCCGCCGCCCCGGTCAGGCGGCGGCGAGCTCGGCGCTGATGTGGTGGGCCCACCCCCGGATGCGTTCGGGGTTGCGGTAGTCCCCGCCCTTGCCCTGGTGGAGCAGCGCGCGGGCGAGGAATCCGGGGGTGCGGGCCGTGACGCTGCCGCCGAAGGTCTTGTGCTCGCGTGCGCCGATGAGCTGCATCTGCCGGGCGACGGCGGGGATCGGCGGAATGTCCCGCTCCTCGGCGGAGCGGTCGAGGGGGCCGCTGCTGAACAGCCAGACCGCGCGGTGGCGCAGGGAGTCGGCGTTGCGTTCCGCACAGCGTGTGGCCTTGCCGCTCCAGTGTCCGGCGTAGAGGGAGCCGCCGAGGACGACCGCGTCGTAGTCGCGGACGTCGTGGACGTCGTTGGCGGGCAGGACGACGGCGTCGAGGCCGTCCTCGCGGAGGGTCTTGCCGATCTGCTCGGCGATGCCTGCGGTGGCACCGTGCTTCGTGCCGTAGGCGACCAGGACCTTCTTGGCGGTCATGACGGGCCTCCCTGTCTCCTGCCGTACGCGCTGATGCCACTGTCACGCGCCCGGCGGCGGCTCCGCATGGGTCGGACGGTTCCCGGCCGGGGCCATTCGGCCCTCCTCTTGCCTGCGTTCCTCGCCGCCGCCACGTGCTGCTCTTCGGCGGCGATGCCGTCCGGGGCGGACGGGCCGCGTCGCATGCGCCGGTCGGGGCCGTCCTGGTCCGCTGGGGTGGGCCGGACGGTCCCGCAGTGTGCACCGCGCGGCCCTCCCGCCGCCCATGGCCGTCGGGGCACGGTGTCGGGGCACGGGCATCGTCAGCCGGGCCGACCTCCTGAAGGTCTTCTTCCGCTCCGACGAGACCTGACCGCCAAGGTCCGTCAGAGCGTCGTCGAGCGGCTCTTTCCGCTCTCCCACGGGTCCGTCGAGGCCACCGTGTCCCACGGCATCGCCACCCTGACCGGCCGGGTGAACGACCGGGACCTGATCCCCATGGCCGAACGCCTCACCCACGCCGTCGAAGGCGTCGTCGATGTCCGCTGCCGGCTCCAGGGGCCCGCCGAGCCCTGAGTTCCAGTCCGGCTCCATGCAGGGGCGGCGGAAGACCGGAGCCTCCCGGCACGGGCCCCGGGGTGATCACCGGGTGGCGCAGATCGCCTCGACGAAGTGGCCCACCTGTTCGTCGGAAAGGTGCCGGGCGAGATCGGCTTCGCTGATCATGCCGACGAGGCGGTGCTCGGCGATGACGGGCACGCGCCGGATGCGGTGGTCCTGCATGGTGGCCAGGACCTGGTCCGCTCCTGCTGCGGCGTCGACCGTCACGGGCTTGCCTTGGGCGAGCTGCCCGGCCGTCATGTGGTTCGGGTCCTTCCCCTTGGCCAGGCACTTGAGGACGATGTCACGGTCGGTGATGATTCCGTGCAGACGGTCGTCCGGGCCACAGATGGGGAGCGCTCCGACGTCCAGCTCGTCCATCCGGCGTGCCGCATCCATGAGCGTCTCGGTTTCCTGCACGCACGTCGCACCGGCGTGCATGATCTCCCGCGCGGTTTTCATGTCTGCCTCCTCGGCTCACCCCCTGTCCAGTCTGGCTTCGGATGCACCCGTCCCGCGCGTCGGGCGTGGTGATCCGGCGCGCGGACCGCCGCGGCTCCGCCGCGCTCGGGCGAGGACGGCTCCCGATACTGGGAGGAAGGACGCCTCGGCACCGGGGAGGTGACCGCCGTGATCCCGAGGGTGTGGGGCGTGTGTCGCGAGACCGGCCCTGGTGACCACCGTGTGGCTCTCGTGCCCGGCGCCGTGCACGAGGGTCCACGCTCTCGTCCTGCGCACTCACCGTGATCGCCGGACCGCTGTGGCCGGCCTGCCCTGAGCAGAACCGGCCCGGCACACGGTCCGCGGACGGACGGACGGGCCTGCGCCGGAAGGGAACGGGCCTCCGCCGACAGGGGAAGGAGCGCGTGCATGGACCGTGCGGCGAAGGAGGTGAGTGCACCGAACCTGGTCGTCGCGCTGGGGCTCCTGGGGCGGACGGATCCGGACATCGCGGGCGGGAAGGGCGCGAACCTCGGGGAGCTGGTCCGCGCCGGCTTTCCGGTGCCCGCGGGGTTCGTCGTGACCACGGCGGCGTACCGGCCGCCCGATCTCGGCCCGCTCGCAACGGCCGGTCCGGGGGCGGTCCGCGAGGCCGTCGTGAGGACCGGGCTCCCCGACGATGTGGCCGCCGCGGTGTGCTCCGCGTACCGGGATCTCGGCGGCGCGGTGGCGGTGCGTTCGAGCGCCACCGCGGAGGATCTGCCGGAGGCGGCGTTCGCCGGCCAGCAGGACACCTTCCTCAACGTCATCGGGGAGGAGGACGTCCTGGACGCGGTCGTCCGCTGCTGGGCTTCGGTGTGGACCGACCGGGCGGTCGACTACCGCGCCGGGCACGGCATCGACCACGGCCGGGTGAGGATGGCGGTCGTCGTGCAGCGCATGGTGGACGCCGACTTCGCGGGAGTGGCGTTCACCTGCGACCCCGTCACAGGCAACCGGCACGCACTGGTCGTCGATGCGAGCCCGGGGCTCGGCGAGGCGGTGGTCTCGGGGCGGGTCTCCCCCGAGCACATCGTGGTCGACACCCGACGCCCGAAGGTGGTCCGCCGCACCGCCGGACATCGGGAGGCCTTCGTGCGGTCGCGCCCCGGCGGCGGCACCGAGCAGGTCAACAGGCCCCGTACGACCGACACGGCCCTGCCCGCCCCGGCGGTACGGCACCTGGTCCGTGTCGCCAGGGACATCGAACGCCACTTCGGCCGGCCGCAGGACATCGAGTGGGCCTGGGCCGGCGGAGAGCTGTACGTCCTCCAGACCCGCCCGATCACCGCTCTGCCCGAGCGGACGGGCCCGGCCGGGCTGCCGGACCGCTTCCGGCGGACGGTGAGCGCGATGCTCCGCGAGGTCCTGCCGGTCCGGCCCTACCCGATCGACATGACGGCATGGCTGGGCCCGCTGATCACACTGCTGGACAAGGCCGTCGAGGCGACCGGCGTCGCCTATCCCCCGGCCTCCCGGATGTTCGTCGAGGACAACGGTGTGGTCGTCCGCGTGGAGATGCCGGTCCCCCGCCCCACCCCGCGGCTGCTGACGGCGCCCGTCCGTCTCGTACGCGCGGCCCGCCGACGGGACCCTGCCCGGTGGAGGTCCGATCCGCTGATCGAGACCATGCGCGTACGCGCGGACGGGCTCCGCGCGCGGGACGTCGCGGGCTGTTCCTGGCCGGAGCTCACGGCCCTGCTGAAGGAGGGGCCGCGGATCGCCGCACCGCTGCTGGAGCTCCGGCTGCGCTACTTCCCGCGCACCCTGCTGGCGCTGGCGGTCCTGTACGCCTCGCTCTGCCTGCTGGGGCGGCGCCGGCTCACCGGTGCGCTCCTCGCCGGTGTGGACACCCTGACCGCCGACGCGAACCGCGCGCTGGAGGACCTGGCGACCGCGATCCGGGCCGACACGGGGCTGTCGGAGGCCTTCGCCCGGCGCACCGCCGACGAGCTGTGCGAGGCACTGCGCACGAGCTTGCGGGAGACGGCTCCCGGCTTTGTGTCCGGCTTCGACGCGTTCCTCGACGTGTACGGGCACCGGGACACCGTGACACCGCTGCTGCTCACGCAGGGGACCTGGCGCGACAGGCCGGACATCGTCCTCGGCCTGCTCAAGAGCCTCGCTTCCCAGGACCCGCCGCCGCCCGGACCGGACCCCGCCGAGCAGGCGGAACAGGCCCTCTTCCGGCACCCCGTGCTCCGCCTGGGGCCGGAACCGCTCCGGTCGGCGGTGCGTGTGCTGCTCCGGCAGGCACGCTGGTTCCAGCAGATCCGCGACGACACGCGGTTCCTGGCGATGCTGCCGCTGCCTGCGATGCGGCGGGCGCTGCTGGAGATGGGGCACCGGCTCGTCGCCGCCGGCGTGCTCGACACGCCGGAGGACGTCTTCCACCTGCGCCTCGACGAACTCGACGGCATCGGCAGCCGGCCACCCGCACCCGGACCCGCCGCCGGGCTGCGCGAGCGGGCCTCCGGTCGCAAGGCACGACGCGCCGGCCTCGCCCGGACACCGCTCGTCCCGCCAGCCCCCGCACAGCCGCTCGGCCCGGCACATGCCGACGTTCTGCTGCGCGGAGTCCCGGGCAGCGCCGGCACCGCGGAGGGTCCGGTCCGCGTGGTCCGCGGTCCGGACGGATTCGCCGCTCTCCGCAACGGCGACGTTCTGGTCGCCGCCTATACGAGTCCCGCCTGGACGCCGCTGTTCCGCCGGGCGGCGGCCGTCGTCACCGACACCGGCGGCGTGGCCTCCCACGCCGCGATCGTCGCCCGCGAATACGGCATCCCGGCGGTCATGGCCACCGTGGACGCGACCACGCGACTGAGCGACGGCCAGAACGTCCTCGTCGACGGCGATCACGGGCTGGTCCTCCGGCCGTAGCCACCGCCACCGGGGGTGTGCAGGACGAACACGTCCCCGGCGCGCACCTCCACCGAGTCGCAGCCCGCCATGGGTACGACGGTGCCGTCGGCCCGCTCGACGTGGTGGGCACCGAGGGCGCCCGGCTCGCCTCCCGCCATCCCGTACGGCGGTACGCGCCGGTGCCCGGAGAGCACGCTGACCGTCATCGGCTCGCGGAAGCGGATCCGGCGCACCACGCCGTCGCCGCCGTGCCAGCGGCCCGCACCGCCGCTGGCGGCGCGTACCGAGAACTCCTCGACGAGGACCGGCAGGCGCAGCTCCAGCACCTCCGGGTCGGTCAGGCGGGAGTTCGTCATGTGCGTCTGCACCGCCGAGGCCCCGTGGAACCCGGGCCCGGCACCCGCGCCGGAGGCGACCGTCTCGTAGTACTGGTGGCGTTCGTTGCCGAAGGTGACGTTGTTCATGGTGCCGCTGCCCTCCGCCTGGGCGCCGAGGGCGGCGTACAGGGCCCCGGTGACGGCCTGGGACGTCTCGACGTTGCCCGCGACGATGGCGGCGGGCGGTTCGGGGGCGAGCATCGAGCCGGGCGGGGCGACGATGCGCAGCGGCCGCAGGCAGCCGTCGTTCAGGGGGATGTCCTGGGCGATCAGCGTGCGGAAGACGTAGAGCACGGCGGCCGTGACGACCGAGGTCGGGGCGTTGAAGTTGGAGTCGAGTTGGGGCGAGGTGCCGGTGAAGTCGACGGTCGCGGAGCGCTGTGCGCGGTCCACGGTGACGCGGACGGCGATGACGGCGCCGGAGTCGGTCTCGTAGCGGTACTCCCCGTCGGCGAGGGTGTCCAGGGCCTGGCGGACCGCGTCCTCGGCATTGTCCTGGACGTGCCGCATGTACGCCTGCACCACGTCGAGGCCGAAGTGGCGGATCATCCGGTCCGCTTCCTCGACGCCCTTGGCGTTGGCGGCGATCTGGGCCCGCAGGTCCGCGAGGTTGGTGGCGGGGGCGCGGGAGGGGTGGCGGGCGCCGCCGAGCAGGGCCAGGGTCTCGGCCTCGCGCATCCGGCCGTCCTGGACCAGCAGCCAGTTGTCGAACAGGACGCCCTCCTCGTCGATGCGGCGGCTGCCGGCCGGCATGGATCCGGGGGCAAGGCCGCCGATCTCCGCGTGGTGGCCGCGGGAGGCGACGAAGAACAGGATGCGGTCCTCGTGGGCGGTGCCGCGCTCCCCGAACACCGGGCTGATCACGGTGATGTCGGGCAGGTGGGTGCCGCCGTGGTACGGGTCGTTGACCGCGTAGGCGTCGCCCGGACGCATGGTTCCGGCGCGGCGGCTCACGATCTCCCGGACGGCGGTTCCCATGGAGCCCAGGTGGACCGGGATGTGCGGCGCGTTGGCGACGAGGCTGCCCTCCGGGTCGAACAGGGCGCAGGAGAAGTCCAGCCGCTCCTTGATGTTGACGGACTGGGCGGTGGCCGCGAGGCGGGCCCCCATCTGCTCGGCGACGGAGACGAACTGGCTGTTGAAGATTTCCAGCATGACGGGGTCGGCGCGGGTCGCCACGTCCGCGGCGGCGGGGGCGGCGACCCGTTCCATGTGCAGGTGGCCGAGTGCGGTGACGGTGGCTTCCCATCCGCCGTCCACGACGGTGGTGGCGTTCGCCTCGGTGATCACAGCGGGTCCGCGGACCACCGCGCCCGGCCCCAGCCGCTCGCGCTCGCGGAGCGGGACGGTCCGCCAGGCCCCGTCGGTGTGGAGGCGCGTGGCGGGAGCGGGTGCGTCGCCGTACGCCGTCCCGGGGGCCGCGAGGTGGTGGAGGTCGGGCTGCGGTGTCAGGCCCCGGGCCTCGACGGAGAGGGAGTCGACGACGACGGGCCGGTCGAGCAGGAAGGAGTAGAGGGCACGGTGGCGCCGGCCGAACTCCCTTTCCATGGCGGTGGCTCCGGCCAGCTGCACGGTGACCGGTGTGTCGGTGCCGTCGTAGCGCAGCCGGGCGGTCCGCGTGACACGGACGGAGGCGTCGGGAACCTCCTCGTCGTGCAGCACGGCGCGGGCGGCGGCTTCGAGTTCGTCCGCGGCGGCGCCGACCGCGGCCATGTTCGCTTCGTCCAGGGGAAGTTCAACGGATTGTTCGCGTACGGTCGTCACGTCGGCGAGGCCGATGCCGAGTGCGGACAGGACCCCGGCGAGGGGCGGCACCAGCACGGTGCGGATGCCGAGCGAGTCCGCAACGGCGCAGGCGTGCTGGCCGCCGGCCCCGCCGAAGGTCGTCAGGGCGTAGCCCCGGATGTCGTGTCCGCGCTGTACGGAGATGCGTTTGACGGCGGCGGCCACGTTGGCCACCGCCACCTGGAGGAAGCCCTCGGCCACTTCCTCCGGGGTCCGCCGGTCGCCGGTGGCCTCGTGGATACGGGCCGCCAGCGCGGCGAACCCGCGCCGTACGACGGCGTCGTCCGGCGGCTGGTCGCCTCCGGGGCCGAAGACGCGGGGGAAGTGGGCGGGCGAGATGCGTCCGAGCATCACGTTGGCGTCGGTCACCGTCAGCGGGCCGCCGGCCCGGTAGCAGGCGGGGCCGGGGTGTGCGCCGGCGGAGTCCGGGCCGACGCGGTAGCGCCCGGCGTCGAAGCGCAGGATGGATCCGCCGCCGGCGGCCACGGTGTGGATGTCCAGCATCGGGGCCTGCAGGCGGACCCCGGCGACCTGGGAGACCTGCACCCGCTCGAACTCGCCTGCGAAGTGCGAGACGTCGGTGGAGGTGCCGCCCATGTCGAAACCGACGACCCGGTCATGGCCGGCCTGCTGGGACAGCCGGGCCATTCCGACGATTCCGCCGGCCGGGCCCGACAGCACGGCGTCCTTGCCGCGGAAGTGTCCCGCCGCGGCAAGCCCTCCGTTGGACTGCATGAACAGCAGCCGGATGCCGTCGAGCTCCCGTGCCACTCGGCGCACGTACCGCGCCAGGACCGGGGAGAGATACGCGTCGACGACGGCTGTGTCACCGCGCGGGACGAGCCGGGTGAGCCGCCCCGTGGCGCAGGAGAGGGAGATCTGGGGGAACCCGAGGCCGGCGGCGAGCTCCCCGATCGCGTGCTCGTGTGCCGGGTGCAGGGCGCTGTGCAGGCAGACCACGGCCACCGCGCGGATGCCGTCGTCGTACGCGCGTCTCAGGTCGGCGGCGAGGGCATCGAGGTCGGGCGGGCGCAGGACCTCGCCTTCGGCGGTGACCCGTTCGTCGACCTCGGCCACGCGCTCGTACAGGGCCTCGGGCAGCACGATCTCGCGGGCGAAGAGGTGCGGGCGGTTCTGGTAGCCGATCCGCAGGGCGTCGCGGAAGCCGCGGGTGATGACGAGGAGCGTGCGTTCGCCCGCGCGCTCCAGCAGGGCATTGGTCGCCACGGTCGTTCCCATGCGCACGCTGTGCACCGCACCGGCGGGGATGGGCTCGCCCGGGACCAGTCCGAGGAGGGTTCTGATGCCCTCGACGGCTGCGTCCCGGTAGCGGTCCGGCATCTCGGAGAGGAGCTTGAGGCTTCGCAGGCGCCCGTCCGGCATGCGGGCCACGACGTCCGTGAACGTGCCGCCGCGGTCGATCCAGAACTGCACGCCGGAGCGGGTGCCGGAGGGCATGCGCGCCTCCTCCTTCCCGCACCTTCCGTGCCTGCGGGCCGCCGCCGTCCGTTCCCAGCATGGCCCCTGCGGGGCGGGGTGCCGGGTTGCCACGCACGAGCGACCCGGGGGCGGAAACCGGCAGCCCAGCGGGCTCGGGCGTCAGAGCGGCATTCCGTAGCAGGTGGCGATCGCGGCGGCGCGGTGGCGGAGGGAGTCGCGCAGCCACTGCGGGGCCAGGGCCTCCGCGCTCGTGGCGAGCTGCCACAGCGCCCATTCGGCGTGTCTCGGATCCTGGAAGGTCACCTCCAGGCGCAGCCGGCCGTCCGCGTCGGTTTCCTCGGCGTGGACGGCCAGCGCGGTGCCCACCAGGTCCTCCCGCCGCGCCGGGTCCAGCCGTACCAGCACGGTGACCTGGTCGCCGCCGGTCCGAAACCGTGTGCTGCGTTCCTGCCAGGCCCGGTCCAGATCGACCCGGTCCGGTCGCTGTGCGGGTTCGGGGAGTTCCTCGGCGGCCAGGATCCGGGACAGCCGGTAGGTGCGGTCCGCGCCGGACCTCGTGGCCAGCAAGTAGCCCTGATCTCGTACGGTGACCAGGCCGATCGGGTCCACCGTGCGCCACTTCGGGGGCTGGTCCACCGCCGCGTAGTGGATGCGCAGCCTGTGTCCGGCGAGCACCGCGCGCCGGACCTCGGCCACCGCGGTGTCGGGCACCTCCTCGGGAACCAACCGGCGCGAGAGGAGGTCGGTCTCCGGGTCGATGAGCAAGCGCTGCGCCGCGCCGGCCGCGATGTCCCGATGGCATTCGGGCAGCGCGTCAACCACCTTGAGCATGGCCGAAGCGAGCGCCGAGCCGAGGCCGAATGCCTGCGCGCCGCGCCGCGATCCGGCGACCAGCAGGGCGAGTGCCTCGTCGTGGTTCAGTCCGGTGAGCTCGGTCTGGAAGCCGGGCAGCAGCTCGAAACCGCCGTGCCGGCCGCGTTCGGCGTAGACCGGGACGCCAGCTGCGGACAGCGCCTCGATGTCGCGCAGCACGGTGCGGGTGGATACCTCCAGCTCGCGGGCCAGCGCGGCCGCGGACAGCCGACCGTGCTGCCGCAGCAGCAGCACCAGCGAGACCAACCGATCGGCGCGCATACGAAAACCCTACGGGAATACACGACACAGGATGTCGTGATGTGTTGCGAGGCTGTACCGGCACCACACAGGCCGATCACACACGAGAGGTGACCCGCATGGCACACGCTTTTGTCAATCCGGACGGTTTGCACGACCCGGTCCCGTTCGGCTACAGCCACACCGCCACCGTCGCCGCAGGTACGGAACTGGTGCTTGTCGCGGGTCAGTACGGATCGGGCCCGGACGGCGCGGTCGTCTCCAACGACTTCGCCGAGCAGGTGAAGCAGACGTTCCACAACATCGGTGTCGCTCTCGCCGCCCACGGGCTCGACCTCGGCCACGTCGTCCAGCTCAGGACGTACGTGGTGAACCACGACATCAGCAAGCTCGGGCCGATCACCGGGGCCCTGCAGGAGGGCTGGGGTACGAAGCCGCCCACGCACACTCTCATCGGTGTCGCGAGCCTGGCTGCGCCTGACGTGCTGTTCGAGATCGAGGCCCTCGCCGCCCGGACCTGACGCGCCGCCGCCCTCGCCCGGGCCGTTCGGCCCGGCGCGGGTGGCGGTCCGGGTGTCATTCGGGGCGGCTGAAGCGGTGGGCGGCCCAGAGCAGGGCGATGGCGCCGGCCGTCAGCAGGACGCCGGCTTCGAGGAGCAGCGGAGGCTGCCGGCCGAACCATTCGATGCCCGCCACGGCCGCCTGGTCGGGTACCCGTAGCGTGATGCTGCGGCGGAGGAGGTCCACTCCGTAGGCGAGCGGATTGGCGGCGGCCAGCGCGTGGGCCCAGCCCGGCAGGTTCTCGAGCGGGAAGAAGCCGCCGGAGAGGAACAGCAGCGGCATCATCACCAGGCCGAGCAGCATGTGGAACACCTCGGCCCGGTGGAGGCTCACGGCCAGGGCCAGGGACAGGGCGGTGATGGTGAAGGAGGCCAGGATCATGCCGGCGAGGAGCAGCGCCAGCAGGAGCGGATCGTAGGGCAGGCCGACTGCGCCGGCCAGGGCGAGCAGAACGGCGCCCTGGACCGCGGCGACGGTGGTGCCGCCGGCGCAGCTTCCCAGCAGCAGGGTGGAGCGGCTGACCGGGGCCATCAGGAGCTCGCGCAGGTAGCCGCTCTGCCGGTCGGTGATCAGACGGATGCCGACCATGATGGCCGGGGTCTGGACCGTCATCATCAGCATGCCGGGGAAGAGGTAGGTCTGGTAGCCGACGCCCAGCGAGGAGGCGGGGATCAGGACGGCCAGGCCGCCGCCGAGGATGAAGAGGTAGAGCACCGGCTGGATCAGCATCAGGGCGGTGTGGGTGGGCTGGGCGGACAGGCGCAGCAGATCGCGGTGGACCAGGGCGTGGACCGCGCGCAGTTCACGCCGCAGGCGGGGCAGCGGCTCACGGCCGGAGCTGTCGGCGACACCAGGGGTACCGGCGGCGTCTGAAGCCTGGAGAGCGGGTGTGGTCACTGGCTGCCCTCGGTTTCCGCCGTGGTTGCTTTCGGGAGAGGGGCGGCCGGTGTCCGGTGGGGCCGGTCGGCGTGCATGCTGCGGCCGGTGTGGTGGAAGAAGACGTCGTCGAGCGTCGGCGGGGTTGCGGAAGCGGCCTGTACGGAGATGCCGTGGGCTTCCAGCGCCGCGCACAGGCGGGGAATCCAGGCGCTGCCGTTGGGCACGCGCAGGCAGACCCCGTCGGTGTCCAGGGTCACGATGCGGCCCGGCGGCGCGATCCGGTGGACGACCTGCCGCGCTGTGGCGTCGTCGCCGGTGCGCAGCACCACCCGGTCGTCTCCGATCGCAGCCTTCAGTGCGAAGGGCGTGCCTTGTGCGACCAGTCGGCCGCCGTCGATGATGGCGAGGCGGTCGCAGTTCTCCGCCTCCTCCAGGTAGTGGGTGGTGACGAAGAGTGTGCTGCCGTGCCGCTCGCGCTGTGCGCGCAGGTGCTCCCAGACCTGGGCGCGGGCGTGGGGGTCGAGTCCGGTGGTCGGCTCGTCGAGGAAGAGGATCCGGGGCGAGTGGAGCAGGCCGCGGGCGAGCTCCAGGCGTCGCCGCATGCCGCCTGACAGGGTGCGTACCAGGGAACGCCGCCGGTCGGTCAGTCCGACCGCGTCGAGCGTCTCGGTGGCGCGTCGGCGGGCGTGGCGGCGGCCCATCCCGTAGAGACGTGCGTGGATGTGCAGGTTCTGTTCGGCTGTCAGGTCCGGGTCCAGGGCGCTGTGCTGGAAGAGCATCCCGACCTGTCGTCGTACCTGGTCCGGCTGGCTGAGCACGTCGGCGCCCGCCACCGTGGCCTGTCCGGCGGTGGGGCGGGCCAGGGCGCACAGCAGGGCGATGGTGGTGGACTTCCCGGCGCCGTTGGGGCCGAGGAAGGCGAAGGTTTCGCCTTGGAGCACGTCCAGGTCCAGGCCGCGAACGGCGTGGGTGGTGGTGCCGTCCGGGCCCGGGTAGCTCTTGACCAGACCGCGTGTGCTGATGGCGTGCACCGGCTCGGCAGCAGACGGTGTGGCGTCGGGGCTCGTGAGGGCGGCTGTCAGGAGGGGTGCCTGAGCGGGAGCGTCGTCACGGGCGTGTGGCTGCATGGTCGGGTCCTCGTCTGCCGGGTGTCGTCCGCGGGCACAGGCGTGCACCGGAGCGAGGCGGTCTGCACCTCCGCTCCGGCCGGGGGGGGGGGGCGGGGGGGGCGGGGGGGGGGGGGGGGGGTGCGGGGGAAAGGAAGAGGAGGGAAGCGGGGGGGGGGGGCGCGGGGTGTGGGCCGCGCGGGGTACCCCCCGCCCCCCCCGCCGGGCGCGGCCCCCGGCCCCCCCCCCGGCGGGAGGTACTGAGCCCTTTCTACCGAAAGGGCTCACTGCCTGGTCAGGCGCAGCTGATGCCGACGCAGACGGTGTTGAGGAGCGTCAGCAGGCCGACGCACTCGCAGGTCGCGGCGAACGGGGCTCCGTCGACGCCGACCGGGTCGGTCTCGGGAAGGGCGTGCAGGTGAGCCAGCAGTTCGAGGTCGCGGTTCTCCATGACTTTCTCCTTCGCTGTTTCTCTGTGAGGTGGCGGCAGGTTCCCTGCCGCTCAGCCCGGCCGCTGGATCATCCAGTGCCGGGAGTCTGTGTGGCGGATCCGCAGGAGGAAGGCCAGGATTCCGGCGGATCCGTCGCTCCAGCTCGTCGAGACGTCCCCGTACTCGTTGGGGAAGACGACGTGGCTGTGGCGGTGGGCCCGTTCGGAGACGATGAGGCGGGCCAGGTCCTCGGCCATCGCGCGGTAGACGGGATCCCCCGTGGCCCCGGCCATGTCGAGGAGGAAGTCACCGTTGCCCGCCAGTCCGTGGCACTGGGTGAGGGCGGCGCGGGAGGCCCGCTCCACGACGGCCTGCGCGGCACGGCGGGCGAGATCGCCGAACCGGTCGTCCCCGGTCGCCTGCCACAGCCGGACCAGGAAGGAACCGATGCCCGCCGAACCGTGGCACCAGTACGGGGCCGTGGGCACGTCCGTGGCCTGGGCCGGCCACTGGGCCGCCCCGCCGACCATCACGGCGTTGGCCGCCAGGTGCTCTCCCGCCGCCACGGCCAGCTCCAGGTGTTCCTGGCGTTTCGAGACGGCTGCGGCGGCGAGGAGGAAGCATCCGATGCCTGACGTTCCGTGCGCGAAGCCCAGGTAGCGTTTGCCGGCCTCCGTGGAAACGGCTTCCGCGGGAACGGGCCAGCTCACGCCGGACGGCTCGCGCTGCGCGGCGGCGGCCAGCCGGTCGGCCGCGTCGACGACGAGTTCGGCGAGGCGGGGGTCGCCGGTGCGGTGCCACAGGTGGGCGGCGGCGAGTCCGCTGCCCGCGGAGCCGTGGGTGATGTCGTGGCTGAGCGTCGGCTCCTGCGGGGCCAGGGCCAGGGCGATCGCGTGGTCCATGAGGGCGCGGTCGTCGACGGCGCGTCCGGCGTCGTACAGCGCCCAAGCGGTTCCGCGGCCGCCGAAGTGCAGGCCGGGGCGTGTGGAGCGGGTGTCCGTGCGGGCCGTGATCCAGTGGCCTGCAGTGGAGATCGGCTCCGGCAGGCGCGGGTCGCCGGTGAGCTCGAAGTACCGTGTCAGAACCGCCAGGACACCGGCCGCTCCCTGCTGCACGGTGCAGGGGTCGGTCTCCCCCGCCATGGTGGACACGGGCCACAGCCGCCGCTCGTCCTTCGGGGTCATCGAATCGACGAGGTGGTCCACGATGCCCGCCACCGCGGCCGGCGTCGCGTCGTGCCACGGTTCCTTCCGGGCCGGCCCGGGGGCGGGGTGGTCCGGGCGCTCCGGCTCCGTCGAGCGGAGGGCCGTACGCGCCCTGGCCGGGTCCCAGCGCTCGGCGGGATCGTCCTTCATCAGCCCGAGGATCATCTCGGGCAGGCCGTCCGGCAGGCGGAACGTACCGGTGCAGGCGGCCAGCCACTCGGCGAGCCGCTGCTCCGCGGCCCTGGTGGCGGGCTCTTCGGGGAGCAGGTTCGGTATCTTCCCGGCGAGGACGAAGCACACGGTGGCGCCGAGGCTGTAGTAGTCGGCCGTCGGGGAGACGGGCGCGTCCGCCAGCCGCTCGGGGGCGCTGAAGCCGGGGGTTCCCACTTGCGTCGGGAGGGCGGTGTCGTCCTTCAGGACGGCGAGTTCCAGGTCGATGAGGCGCAGTTCGCCGTCCGGTCTGACCATGATGTTGCCGGGGGTGAAGTCCCGCAGGACGCAGCCGTGGGCGTGGGCCGCGGCGATGAGGTCCACCAGACGCCCGACCTGGGCCAGTGCGTCGGTACGGTAGCGCTCGCTTCCGGCGTCACGGAAGTGCTCGGCGACCCAGTTGCGCAGGGGGACGCCCGGAATTTCCTCCTGGGCGAGGAACAGGTGACCGCCGTGCTCGAACATCGCGAGCGGCTCCGGTGCCAGTCCCGTGCCCTTGAGCTTCTCCAGCGTCCGGGCCTCGGCGCGCAGCCAGTCGCGGACGTCGGAGCCGGATGCGTCGGCCTCCACGTGCGGCCGGGCTTCCTTGATCACCACGGGTGCGCCCGTGGTGACGTCCGTACCGCGGTAGACGCCGCCCTTGTTCGTGTGCCGGATCGCCTCCCGTACCGAGAAGCGGCCGCCGAGCAGCACCGGGCCGCTCGGCGCCTTCTCGGCACGCGGTGGAACCGGTACCGAAGCGGGGAAGGGGCTGACCGCCCAAGAGGGCTGGGAATACCGGCCGGTGCGCTTGTCCTCCACGGGATTGCCGTCGGGGTCCTCGATGAACCACACCAGCAGGCCCTCGTCCGACAGCCGCTGCCGGCCGACGAAGGCGCCGTAGCGGTAGTGCACCAGGCTGGTCGCGGTGTAGGGCTGGTCGGACAGGATCCGTGGGCCGGCCAGCCCCGCCGTGGCCTTGTGCAGGTCCAGCGCGATGCGGGCCGCGTCGGCGTCGGAGCGCGGGTAGACGGTGATGAACTTGCCCGAGCTTCCCCGTGGCGTGGCACGGGAGTTGAGCGCGCTCACCTTCTCCAGGGACCGGGCGAACTTGAACGCCGACTCGTCCCGCAGCAGCACGTCCAGGGCCTTCACGAGAACTGCCGGTGCGGAGGCGGACGTCGCCGACACGTGCAGCTTCCAGCCCTGCTTGCGCTGCGTCGCGGACACGGGAGTGAGGCGGTACCACATCTCGTCCGCGTCGGCGGTCCAACGCGGGCCCGTATTCGTGGATTGCAGTGCCTGGTGCAACAAACTTTCGAGGTCGGCTTCGGTTGCGTGGCTCGTCATGCGTGTCCCTCTCAACGGTGAGAACCGCTGGTTGGAATAGGCCTTCGGTAGGAAGAACATACAACGCGCGCTTGACGGACGTCACTTGGTTCGGCGAGCGCACGGTGTTGCTGCGCTGCCAGATGGCGCCAACCGGCGCGAAAAGGAGGCGCATGGGGCGTCTGCGGGCGGGAAATACCCCTGTCCGCTCGGTCGTCGGCGGCACGGCTGCGCCACTCCGGAAATGCAAGCAGCCGGGTTCGGTCCGTTCCGGATATCAGAGGGCCTGGCGATATCGAATTCAGGCGGACCGCGGGGTCATACCGCCACCGGCTCCGCCGGAAGGATCTTCACACTCGGCGGCGACCAGCGCCGTCCTCAGCTCCACCATCATCCAGTCCCTGATTTCGATTCGAGCGGTGAAATGAGCGCGAGCAACGGCTGCGGCCACGGCGAAAACTATCCGTGCGGGCTTCCGCCGTACAGCTTTCCTCCTGCCCCGCCCGCGGTAAAGGGTCTGATTCCGCCGCGATGCCAACCAGGGAAGGTGCGTGATCCAATACACGACGCGGTCGCGATCAGCCACCTGAGCTGCACCCATCGAAGAAGTTTAAGAATGAACAAATTGCCGATGATTGCTCGGGGTTGACCGAAAATGACGAACTGGACTTTCAGATTTCGAGCAAAAATTCGATGGCCGTCCCGATGTCCGCGCGGCGTTCCTCTGCCGCTGACGCCCGGCCGCGGGATCCTGGAATCCCAGGACCCCATCCGACCCGCACCGGTCCCGGCCTCGCCATCGGCACAGACAAGGAACGCCATGATCGTCGACTGCGCCCACTACCGCGACGGGCGGCGCCAGCAAGAGGGCCCGATGTCGCTGGAGCGGGCGGCCGCGTGCTGCGAGCAGGGCGGTTTCGTCTGGCTGGGCATCTTCGAACCCGGTCCCGAAGAGATGGACAACGTACGCCGGAGCTTCGGCCTGCACGAACTGGCCGTCGAGGACGCCCGGGCCTCCCACCTGCGGCCGAAGGCCGAACAGTACGAGGACGGCACCGAGCTGATCATCCTCCGCACCGCCCGCTACGACGACGAACGCGAGGAGATCGACACCGGGGAGATCAGCATCTTCCTCTCCGAGCGCTTCGTGATCACCGTCCGCCAGGGCATCGCCAGCGAGCTGCACGGTGCCCGCAGTCGGCTCGAACGGCGCCCCGAACTGCTGCGTGCCGGCAGCGCCTCGACCCTGTGGGCCATCCTCGACCAGGTCGTCGACAGCTACGCCCCGGTCGTCGCCGAGCTCGACCGCGACATCGAGCAGATCGAGGCGACGGTCTTCTCCGGGGCGGTCGCCCCGACCGAGCGGATCTACTTCCTGCGCCGCGAGGCCACCGACTTCTACCGCGCCGTGCACCCGCTGCTCGCGGTACTCGCCCGCCTGCTCAAGCCCGGCAGTGCGCAGGCCGAGCTGCTGCCGTACTTCCACAACGTGCACGACCACCTCCTGCTGGTGAACGAGGAGGTGGCCGCGCAGCGCGACCTGCTGGCCACCGTCCTGGAGGCCAACATCGCGGTGATTTCCGTCGAACAGAACAAGATCAACCTGCGGCAGAGCGCCACGATGGAGCGGCTCACGATCCTCGCGACCGTCTTCCTCCCCCTGTCCTTCGTGGTCGGCTTCTTCGGCCAGAACTTTCCCTGGCTCGTTGCGCACATCAGCGGCTTCCCGGCGTTCCTCGTCCTCACGGCGCTGGGCTTGGTGCTGCCCTGCCTGGCCCTCTTCCTCTGGCTCCATTACCGCCGCCGCCGGGATGCACCCCCGCCTCCCCTCCCGCACCAGGGCCCGGGGCCGGGCCGGCGGTAGCGCTCCTCCCGCCCGCATCCGTCCCCGTGTCAGTCCCTGAGCAGCAGGAACACGACGGCCAGTACGACAGCCAGGACCAAGGCCGCAACCCCGTAGACCACGCGGTGGTCGCGGAGCCCCGGGATGAAGTGGTCCAGTGCGAAGCGGCCGGGGCCCGTGACGGCCAGGGTCGCCGCAGCAGCCGTGATCAGGATTTCGAACTCGATGCCCTGCTGGCCGATCACGTCGCCGGCCCATTTCACCGCGATGGCGTTGATCATGACTCCGACGATCGCGGCGCCGGCCAGCGGGGTGAGCAGACCGAGCACCAGGCCCAGGCCGCCCAGGGTCTCGGTGAGACCGGCGACCAGGGCCATGGTCGTGCCGGCCGGGTAGCCGCCCTGCTCGAAAAAGCGTCCCGTGGTCCGGATCCCGGGGCCGTCGAACCACCCGAACAGCTTCTGAGTGCCGTGGACTGCCATGATCAGGCCGAGCACGAGGCGGAGCAGGGGCAGGCCGACGTCGTACGGGGTCGTCGTGCCGGACGGGGTGCGGGGAGCGCGGTGGATGGGTGCGGTGGGCATCCTGACACCTTCTGTGGTGTGTGCGTGTGGGGGAAGGGAAGGCGGGGATCGGGAGCGCCCTCGGTGGTGTCATTCGGTGTCGACTCACTCGGTGTCGACTCACTCAGCGTGATGCCGGCCGGGGCGGAATCCGCGCCGCGCGCGTGAGCCGGCCGGCCGCCCCGGCCGCACGGCGAAGGGCACACGCGACGCCAAGGGCACACGCGGCCCGATTGCCCGGGCGCGGTACGGCTCCCGGACATCTGGCGTGCTCCTGTGCGGTCAGCCCTCGACCGCGGCCACGCGGCCGGTGCGAACGGCCGCGACGAGCGCATCGTAGTCCCGCTGGTTCTGGTCCGCGTACGCCTCCGCGAATGCGACCAGCGCCCGGTCGAAGGAGTCGACGGTGCCGAGGTAGGCGGCGATGGCGACGGGGTCGCCGGAGCGCGCGTGGGCCCGGGCAAGCGAGAAGCCGCAGGCCCGCGCGAGCAGTTGCAGGCCCTCCGGGCGCATGTTCTCCGTCTGGGCGCCGCCCTTCCAATCGTAGAGCTGCCGGAGGTAGAAGTCGCGGCGTCGGCCGTCGATGCCCGTGACCCGCTCCCAGCCCAGGAAGATGTCGCTGGCGGCCTGCATCAGCCGCTGTCCGGCCACCACGCGGTGTCCCTGGTTGTCGTACGCGGTGGGCGCGGTGTACGGGGCCAGTACGGATTCCCCGGCTTCCTTGGCCTGGAGGAGCAGCGGGTCGTCGTCGTCACGGCCGAGCAGCAGGATGATCCAGCAGCGCGTGCCCACGCTGCCGACGCCGACCACCTTGCGGGCCATGTCGACGACGTGGAAGCGCCCGAGCAACTCCCGGCGTTCGCTGGACAGGCTCTGCCCGTACGCGTCGAAGAGCCCGCGCACGGCGGTGTCCTGGTCCGTCGGGCCGGACTCGGCCAGCAGGTCGGACAGCGGGACGATCAACGGCGGGCTGGGGGCGATCCGGAGCTTTCCGTCGACCCGGCGCGTGAGTCTGGCGAGCGCCCGCAGGTGGTCCTTGCCGCGGGCCTTGGCGAAGAGTTCATCGGTGCGGCGCAGCAGGCGTTCGCCGCCCTGTGCGGCGAGCTCGCGCAGCGCGGCGGCCTCGTCCTGGGCGTACCAGATGTCGAGGATGCGCATGCCGGCGAAGCGTTGCATCCGCAGCCGGTACGCCGATACGGCCTCGCGTACCGCGGTGGCCCGGTCGCGCGCGGTGAACCCTCCTTCGCGGCCCGCGACCGCGAGGCTGGCGGCGAGCCGTTTGACGTCCCACTCGAAGGGACCGGGGTGCGTCTCGTCGAAGTCGTTCACGTCGAAGACGAGGGACCGCTCGGGTGAGGCGAAGAGACCGAAGTTCAGGAGGTGGGCGTCACCGCACAATTGCGTCGTCAAACCCGTGTGGGGTACCGCGCCGAGGTCGGCGGCCATGACCGCCGCCGCCCCGCGGTAGAAGTGGAACGGCGATGCGAGCATCCGGCCGTAGCGGATGGGCACCAGCTCCGGCACCCGCGTCGCGGACTGCGACCGGAGGACTTCCACCGGGTCGGGTCGCGCGCTCCCCGGCTCGTACCGGGCGTGCTCCGAGCGCCGCAGGCTCGCACGTGCGGCCTTCCCGCGCGCGGCGCGTTCGTCCGGTGTGAGCACGCTGTTCCAGGGGGCACTGGATGTGGTCACGGTGCCGCCTCCTCTTCCCTGCCCTTCCCGGCCCAGGCCGACGCCTGCCCGGGTTCCGTCGGGCGGGCGTCGCATCCTTTCCCGGCGCCGTGAGCGCTGCGCTTCCATGGTCACGTCCAGCGGCCTTGATCGCCATGCGGGCCGCCCGGGCCCGGCGGCGATGCGGGCGCCCGAGAGATCGGCTGTGCGGTCAGCCGGCGATCTGGTCCCCGTCGGGTACGTCCTCGACCGTGACGAGGCGGCGGGGCAGTTCGAGCCCTCGTGACACCGCATCGGCAAGGCCTTCGGGGTCCGGGTGTGCCGGGTACGGCGGCTGTCCGTCCTCGCCGTAGGCCTCGATCGCCTTCACGAAGTAGCTCGGATGCCAGGCGCCGACCGCCCCCTTGACCTGGATCGCGGTCACAGGGCGATGGCCGACGCGGTGTTTGAGGGCGGCCAGGATCTCGTCGGATCGCAGTTCTCCCGGTACCTGGAACAGGCTGGCATGGGCACCGACGAGACCGCCGTCCTGCAACCGCACGGTGACGGTGAGGCAGCTGGTGACGCTCGGATAGGTGATCACGCCACCGGGTGCGACCTCCTTGACCTGCCCTTCCGTAACCGTCGCTTTGCCGGGTGCCGCCGGACCACCGGTCACCGCCCGCGATGCGGTGAACGTGGTCCCGTAGGGGGAGCCGTCGGCTGCCGTACCGGGTGAGGCGAGGGCCACGACGCCCACCAGGGCAACGGCGAGGCCGGCCATACCGCGCTTGAGTTCGATCACAAGCCGTCATTCTCCTTCATCAGCCTTTGTGTTCGGCCCCGCGGTCGCACGTCTACATGATCACTACAGTCTCGGTATGACCACACAAGACGACTTGCTCATCGACCTGATCAACCGAACGGAGATGGAAGGGGGAGGTCCACGCATCACCGTCGTGGCGCACGGCGCGGTCATCACCGGTCGCCTCGCGCCCCACCGGCGCTGGGCAACGGACCTCGCCGAGCGGCTCGGCGATGCGGGCCTGCCCGACGAACGATTCGCCGCGGACTTCGCCCGGGAGGCCGGGGAGATCCCCGATTACCCGCCGGCCTTCCTCCACCTGCAGGGCTGCCAGCTCATCTCCGGTGCCAGCAGCCTTCCCGCCGCCCTGGGCGAGTCCTTCCGGCTCCCGCTCACCGCAGTCAGCGCCTGGAGCGTGGGGTGACGGCCGTGATCGGCCCCACCCCGCCGCGGGCGGTCTCACGCCGGCGGTGTCGACCAGGGGGCCGTGCGGAGATCGGTGGCGGTGCGGCGTTCGCGTACGACGGGGGGTTCGTCGGCCGCCTTGCCGACCGCGAGCATCGAGACGATCGCCCATCCCGGGTTCGGGCGCAGTTCCTCGGTCAGGGCTTCGAGGTCGAAGGCGCGGAACTGGTGGGTGGCCAGTCCCATCGCCTGGGCTTGGATGCTCAGGTGGGCGACGGCCTGCCCGAGGTCGTAGTCGGCGAATTCGGAGTAGAGGAGGGTGGAGTCGTCGACGTGGCGGCGGGCGAGGGTGACGAGGAGCAGGCCCGCGTCCTTCGCCCACCGGGAGGAGCTGGGTGCGAGGTGGGGCAGCAGGCGCATGTGGTCCGGCTCGCCGGGCCTGGCGGGGAGGAAGCCCCAGGGTTGTGAGTTGCCGGCGGAAGGGGCCCATCGGGCGGCTTCGAGGAGCAGGTGGAGGGTGGGATCGTCGACGATGCCGGACGGATCGAACGTGTAGGGGCTGAAGCGGTCGGCGAGGAGGGGGTGGAGCCGGTCGGGCCGGCCGGGATCACGAGACATGTCCCGTTCAACCGTGCGTGTCCGTGATCCATTTCGGCCCCGTCCGCAAAGACGCCGGTCGGACGACCTGAAGCCGTTGTTGCGCGGCCGGAGTCCCTACGGCCCCGGCCTCCGCTGACTCAGCCCGCTCCCGGCCGTGCATCGCGGTCCCCGCCGACGCGGGGCAAGTCGGGTGCAAGTGGCCTGCAACCGGGGTCCGGAGACTGAGTGTCATGACCACCCCGAGTGACACTTCCGACTCCACCGCCCACCCCTACACCCGCGAGATGGCGATGATCCACCAGGTGTTCCGCCGCGAGTCGCGCCTGCTGGCCGAACTGGTCCAGGACGTGTGTCCCGCCGACATCGCCCGGGCCCGGGTGCTCGCCGAGCACTGGCGGCAGTACTCCGTCGGCTTGCACGCCCACCACACCGGTGAGGACGAGATGCTCTGGCCGGTGCTGCTGCCCCACCTGGACCTCGATGCCGAGCAGGTCCTGGCCATGGAGGCGCAGCATCGCGAGCTCGACGAAGGGATCGCCGAGGTCCAGCGGCTCATGGACCGGTGGCAGGCACAGGCCCTGCCCGCCGACCGCGACGAGCTCGCCGAGGCCCTGCGCACGCACCACCGGCAGCTGTGCGCCCATCTCGACGAGGAGGAGCGGGAGGTCATGCCCCTGGTGGCGCTCCACGTGAACGAGAAGCAGTGGCTGGCGGTCGGGGAGCGGGGCCTCGCCGAGACGCCCAAGAACCGACTGATGATCGCCCTGGGCGCCATTCTGGAGGACACCTCGCCCGAGAAGCGTCAGGAGTTCCTCGCCCGGCTGCCCGTCCCGGCCCGGGTGCTGTGGAAGCTCCTCGGACAGCGCCAGTACCGCCGCGAGACCGCCCGGATCCGTGGCCGGCGCACCACCGCCTGACGTGCCCTCCCGCCCGGCCGCCTGTCCCGGGGCCGGCACCGATCTACCCGACCCGCCTCGCGGGGCCTGCACCGATCTGCCCGACCCGCCCGTACCGATCGAGGAGCCTTCACCCATGCGCATCGGATTCTCCGTCCCCCAGTTCGGCCCGTTCGCCGACCCCGACCGCACCGCCGCGATGTGCACGGCGCTGGAGGCTCTGGGCTGCCACAGCCTCTGGGTGGCCGACCGGCTCCTGGCGCCGCTCACCCCGCCCGACGGCTACCCCGGCGGGACGATGCCCGCCCGGTACGGCACCCACCTCGACCCGCTGCTCGCCCTGAGCCTGGCGGCCACGGCGACCGAACGGGTGCGTCTGGGCAGCAGCACGCTCAACGCCCTGTGGCAGCCGCCCCTCGTGCTCGCCCGGGCGCTGACCACCCTCGACCTGATCAGCCACGGCCGCCTGGACGTGGGGATCGGGCTGGGCTGGATGCGTGAGGAGTACGAGGCCGCCGGCGTCCCCTGGCGGGGCCGCGGCGCGCGGCTCGAAGAGACCCTCGACGTACTCGATGCCGTATGGCGGTTCGATACGGTCGTCCACACCGGCCCGCTGTGGAAGATCCCGGAGTCGACCGTCCTCCCCAAACCCCTCCAGGACCCGAGGCCGCCGGTCCTGCTGGGCGGGTTCACCCCGCCCGCCCTGGAGCGGGTCGGCAGGCGCGCCGACGGCTGGCTCGCGGCGTCGATGCCGCTGCCGTACGTCCACGGTCTCTGGGCGGTCGCGGTCGAGGCCGCCGAACGGGCGGGGCGGGACCCAGGGGAACTGCGGCGGGTGTTCCGAGTGAACCCGGACATCACCGCGACCGAGGCCGACCCCGCGGAGACCCATCACCGCGGGACCGTGCGCCAGATCTGCGACCACCTCAAGGCGATGTGCTCGGCGGTGACCGACGAGGTGCTCGTCGACCTCCAGCTGACGACGGACTCACCCGATGAGTACCTCAACCTCGCGGCGGCCTTCCTGGCCGAACTCAACGAGCCCTCCCCTCGCCGGCTGCGCCCTGTCTGAGCGGCTGCGGGCCTTCGCCCCGGCACCGGAGGGCGAGCCCTGACCACGTCCGGAGAACCCATGGCGAACCGTTCGGACCGGTTCCCGACCCGCTCCTTCATCAAGAACGTCCACAGCGGCACCCGCCGTCTACGATGTTCCTGTCATGATCACAATGAAGGTGCTCGGCTCGTTCGGGGTCGAGGTCGACGGCCACCCGGTCGATGCGGGAGGCCGGCTCGCCCGGATGGTTCTGGTCCAGCTGCTGCTCGCCCGTGGGGCGGTCGTGCCCACGGAGCAGATCATCGAGCGGTTGTGGCCGACACGCGTTCCGTCGAGCGCCCAGGCGTCTCTTCACGCCTACATCGCGCGCCTGCGGCGCGTCCTCGAACCGGAACGCGCCCCGCGCACGCCTGCGCGACTGCTGCTCAGCGCGCCCTACGGCTATGCCCTCGCCCTGGAGCCCGACGCAGTCGACGCCTGGGTGTTCGAGGGCCGGGTGCTGGCCTGCTCGGCTCCGGAGTTGCCCGCCCGCGTCGCCGCCGAGGGCCTGGCCGAGGCGCTCGCGTCGTGGGGCGGACAGCCGTACGCCGAGTTCGCGGACGAGCCGTGGACCGCCGGCGAATGCGCCCGCCTGGAAGAGGTGCACCGCACCGCCCGCGAACGGCTCGCCGCGGCACGGCTCGCGGTCGGGCAGGCCGCACGGGCCCTCGCCGACGCGGGCACGCTGACCCGGGAGCAGCCGCTGCACGAGGAGGGCTGGCGGCTGCTGGCCCTGGCACTGTGGGCGCGCGACCGCCAAGGCGACGCCCTGGCCGCGCTGCGGCAGGCCCGGCACGTCCTCGGCGAAGAGCTCGGCGTCGAGCCCGGGCCCGCCCTGCTGGAGCTGGAGCAGGCCCTGCTGCACCAGCGCCTGGACGTCCTCCACCGGGCAACCGGGGCAACCGGGGCATCCGCCACGGCCACCGGGCCCTCCGGGCAGGCCGTCGCCGCCGCGGGCACACGGGACCGGAGGCCGGCTGTTCCCGCCGGCGGCGGGACGCCGACGTCGCTGGCGGCGGACCGGCTCCTGGGCCGTGACGAGGACCTTGCCGGGCTCGCCGCCGCCGCGGACCGGGCCCGGGGCGGCCGGGCGCAGGCGGTCCTGATCTCCGGTGAGGCCGGGATCGGCAAATCGAGCCTCCTGGAGGCCGCCGTCCGTCAACTGCCCGAACAGGGCTGGCTGGTCGGGTCAGGGCAGTGCCCGGAGACCGACGGCGCCCCGCCCGGCCGGGCCTGGTTCGACATGCTGCCGGGCCTGGAGCGGGACGCGCCCCCGGGCCCGTACGCCGAGGAGCTCGCCCCCCTGCTGGCTCCGGGCACGGAGGGCGACTCCGGGCAGCCGGACGGCAGTCCGGCCCGGCGCTTCCGACTGCACAGGGCGCTGCTCGGCTGGCTGCGCGACACGGCGCTGCGGCGGCCGCTCGCGATCGTGCTGGACGACCTGCACCGCGGTGACCAGGAGAGCATCGAGCTGTTCCTGATCTGTGCCGAGCAGCTGCGCGACCTACCGCTGCTCCTGGTGGGCTCGTACCGCACCGGCGAGGGCGATCTGACCGGGGCGCTGGCCCGCTTGGCCGCCTGCGAGCCCGTACGGCTGCCGCTCGGCGGGCTGTCGGACGCCCAGGCGAAGGAGCTGCTGCGGCGCGGCGCGGCCGCCATCAGTGATCACGCCGCGACGGCCCTCGCCGAGCGCGCCGGGGGCAACCCCTTCTACCTTCGCGAGAGTTCGCTCCTCCTGGCCGGTGAGGGCGAGGACCAGGCGCTCGCCCGCGTCCCGCAGGGCGTCCGGGACGTACTGCGGCGACGGCTGGCCCTGCTCGCGCCGATCGTCACGGCCGGACTGCGGCTGGCGGCCGTCGCCGGACGCGAGGCCCCGGTCGCCCTCCTCGTCCACGCCGCGGACAGCGACACCGAGCAGCTCCTCGACGCCCTCGACGCGGGAGTCACCGCCGGCCTGCTCACCGAGCCGCGACCGGGCACGGTCCGCTTCACGCACGCCCTCGTACGGGACGCCCTGGAGGGGGATCTCACACGGCTGCGGCTGGCCCGGATGCACTCCCGCCTGGGCCGGGCACTGATCGCCCTCGGCTCGGACGACATCGCCGCCACCGCCCACCACCTCCTGCGGGCGGCCGCGGTCGTGACCGCCGACGCCGGGCCCGCGGTCCACTACGCCCGGCTGGCCTGCGAGCAGGCAGTGCGCCGCTACGCCCCGCAGAACGCCGAGGCGCTGCTGAACGCGGCCCTCGGCCTCCTCGCCCACCATCCGGCCGCTTTCGCCGACCAGGACGCGGCGTTGTTGCGGGTGACGCTGCTGGGACAGCTGGTGGACTGCCGGATCCGTATGGGGGCCGTGGTACCCGCCCGCGAGGCCCAGGAGCAGGCCGTACGGGTGGCTCGTGCGGAGGGCCGGGCCGACCTGCTGACCGCCGCCTACACGACGTGGACCGAGCCGACGCCCTGGCGCGTCCGCCCCTACGCGGCGTCCGACCCCGCGGCCGTCGAGGAGCTCGGGGAGCTGCTGAAGCACCCGGGGCTGGCCGACCGCCAGCGGTGCCTGCTCCTCGACCAGCTGTCCGACGCGCTCGACGACACCGATCCCCGTGCCGTGGCCGTGGCGCGGCAGGCCGTGGAACTCGCCCGGGGCGTGGGCGAGCCCCGTCTGCTGGGCCTGACCCTCACGTCGCTGCTGCGCAAAGTCGACGGCGAGCTCGAACCCGCCGCCTACCTGGAGCTCCACCGAGAACTCGCTGACGTGGCCGACGCCCAGGACAGCCCCGAGTACTCCTGGATGAGCGTCTACGTCGCCGCCCGGATCGCCGCCGGCCGCAACGACCCGGCGGAGATGGAGCGGTGCCTCGTCCGAGCGGACGAGATCGCCCGCCGGTACGAGCTCCAAGGCGCGTTCGCGGTGGCCAGGCTGCGCCATCCCATGCTCGCCATGGCACAGGGCCGGTTCGAGGAGGCGGAACAGGCCCTCGGGACGGCGGTCGCGGAGCTCCGCGCACGGGGGGCGGTGGATCTCAGCGGGCTCGCCGCCCTGGGCATCGGCTGCATTCGCCTGCAGCAACGCCGGCTGGACGAGATGTTGCCCGTGCTGCTCGCAGTGTGGGAGCAGTACAAGCCGCACAACGAAGCCCTCGCCGCACTCGCACTGCTCGCCGCCGGCCGCCCCGAAGAGGCCCGGGAGATCTTCGCGCAGCGCGTGCCCCTGCGGCGCGACTTCGCCTACCCCATCCTGGCCGGGCTGCGCGGTATGGCCGCCATCGTCTTCCGTGACGGGGCGGCCGCCGCCGAGGTCTACGAGGACCTGCTGCCGCTGCACGAGCTGGCAGGCGGCGCGAGCAGCCTCAGCCTCGTCCTGCGGCCCGTCGCACAGACCCTGGGCGAACTGGCCCAGTTCCTGGACCGCCCCGAACAGGCCCGGCGCCACTACCGCGAAGCCGCGCGGGTGGCGGCCGCATGGGACTCGCCCCTCTGGGCGGAGGCAGCGCGGGCCGGGTTGGCCGGACTGCCGCCGGAGGTCATCGGGTGTGCTGAAGGCTGTGGCGGCCGTGGCTCTGCGCACGGGTGACCGGACGGCCTCGACGGGGTTGAGGCCACCCGACGACAACCCGCACACATCAGTGACCCGGTTCTGATGTGACCAGGGCAGCCCCATGGAGCGAGTCACCTCAGAGGCACGCGCATCTCACTCGGCGCGACCGAGTGAACGTACGACGCGAGCCGGGTTCCCGACGGCCAGGACGCCCGCCGGGAGGTCCTTGACGACCACGGAACCGGCGCCGACCACGGTGTCGTCGCCGATGGTGACACCGGGGCAGACGATGGCGCCGCCGCCCAGCCACACGTTGTCGCCGAGGGTCACCGGCAGGCCACGCTCCCACCCGGCCCGCCTGAGGGCAGGGTCCAGGGAGTGCGTGGGGGTCAGCAGCTGGACGTTCGGGCCGATCTGGGTGTCCGCGCCGATGCTGATCGGCGCGGTGTCGAGGAAGACCGCGCCGAAGTTGACGAACGTGCCGGCGCCGATCCGGATGTGGCGGCCGAAGTCGCAGTGGAAGGGCGGTCGGATCCGGACCCCGTCGCCCACCGAGCCGAGCAGTTCCCGCAGGACGGCATCACGCTGCTCGGCCGACAGCGCGGCCGGCGCGTTGTTGTACTGCGCGCACAGCTCGACCCGGCGCAGGGTGTCGGCTGCGAGTTCGGGATCGTCGGGGCGGAACCACTCGCCGGCCAGCATGCGCCGCTGGTTCTCTCCCATGCGGGCGACCTCCGTTCCACAGCGCATGGACATGCGCTCGCGCCTGCAGGTACGGCCCACGCTCTCGGAGCAACGGACGGCAGTCAAGACCGACACCGGTGGTCACACAGCCCGGCTCCACCGGGAACAGGCCCTGGCCCCCGTTACCTTTCTCGTGGCCCCGAAACGGGGCGCCTGGCCCCCGGGCCCGGTATGGCTGTCTGCCCCCTGTCGAAGGGATGACCTGGGGGGTGT
>NZ_JBIVXV010000036.1:0-66291 GCF_044769385.1 Streptomyces sp. NPDC090445
ACCTGGGCCGGGTAGGCCTGCGGCGTGCTCGGGACGGTCACGGAGGCGGTGGCCGACAGGGCGCTGGTGTTGCCGGCGGCGTCGGTGGCGGTGACGCGGTAGGTGTAGGACTGGCCGGCCTTGACGGTGGTGTCGGTCCAGGAGGCCTGCGGCCGCTCGAACTCCAGGGAGTCGGCGGTCATGGTGTGGACCGGGGTGCCGGAGCCGTTGCGGTAGATGCGGTACGTCAGCTTGCTGTCGTCCGCGTCGTAGCTGGTGCGCCAGCGGACCTGGGCCTCGCCGGGCTTGACGCTGCCGGCGCTGGCGACCGGGGTGGTCGGGGCGCCGCGGTCGCCGGTGGAGGCGAAGCGGGTCAGGCCGGCCTGCTCGGCGCCGTTGACGGTGGTGAACTCACCGCCGACCCACATGTACTTCGTGTCGCCCTTCTCCGCGACGGTCATGACGCGCGGGCCGATGCCCTCGCCGACGCCGTCGTTGGTGTCGGGGAACCAGCCGAGCTTGCGGGGGCCGCGCACGAAGCCGTCCACGGGGGCGGGGGCGGTGCCGGTGTGGTCCGTCGGCTGGGCCAGGAGGTGGTGGCGCTTGCCGTCGGGGAACTCCAGCTCGGTGGAGCAGTCGTGCGCGTGCGAGGAGCTGTAGAGCACGCCGTCGTACGGCAGCACCCACTGGGTGGCGCCGAGGCAGCGGTCGCGCCACTTCTCGCCGAAGTCGCTCAGGCGCAGGCCGATGCGGCCGTCGAAGACGCCGCCGCCGGAGCCCTCGTTGGCCGTGTAGAAGCCGTTCTCGTCGGTGGCGATCGACTTGACGACCGAGTTCGACGGGATGGTGCCGTAGGTCTTGGCGACGTTGCCGGTGGTGGCGTCCACGACGGCCAGCGCGTGCGTGTTGGCGCCGTTGACGGTGAAGAAGTCGCCGCCGAGCAGCACGTTCTTGCCGTCCGGGGTGACCGCGACGGCGCGGCCCGGCTCGTCGGCGTTGGCGGTGAAGGGCTTGACCGCGCCGGAGGCGGCGTCGACGGCGGCAAACCGCTCGCGGGTCTGGCCCTCGACGGTGTTGAAGTCGCCGGCCGTGTACAGGGTGTCGTCGGAGACGGCGAGGGCCCGCACGGTGGCGGGGAAGCCCGGGTGGAAGGAGGCCTTGGGGCTGCAGCTCTCGATGTCGATGGCGGCGAGGCTGGAGACCGGGGTGCCGTTGACGGCGCCGAAGTAGCCGCCTGCGTAGAGGGTCTTGTTGTCCTTGGAGACGGCCAGGGCGCGGACGGTCGCCGTGCCTTCGCTGACGGTGAAGGCCAGCTTGCAGGAGGTGGGGTTGCCCGTCGCGGCGTCGAGGGCGACGAAGTTCACCGCCTCCTGCTCGGTGCCGGAGGCGCCTGCGGGCGGGCGGACCGCCGAGAAGGTGCCGCCGGCGAAGACGGTGCCGTTCGCCTGGGCCATCGCGAAGACGACACCGTTCGGCTGCCAGGTCGGCAGGGTGTCGGCGGTGAAGGCCACCGGCGGCGTGATGGCGGACGCCTGGGGCATCAACACCAGGCCCAATCCGGTTCCGGCACCGGCCAGTGACAGGACGAGGGCAGCAGTCAGCCCTCTGGATCTACGCATGAGCCCCCCAGGGCAATCGCCCGTTAATGGCTGGAATTATCCGAACAGCCGTATGTGTGGACGCAGACTAGGACCCGCGCGAGGGCCTGGTCACCTCACTTGACCGTATGCATACCGAATCGGAACGCAGGGTTCAGCGGTGAGGGCGCACAGCGGACATACGGAAGACCGGCCCCGGCCGCAGGCGCAGGAAATGCGCCAATGGCCGGGACACGGCAAATCGTAGGCGAAATATAAGGCTTCAGCGGTCGATCCGGACCGTTGCTCCCGCCAGTTGGTCCTCGACCTGGCGGACGTCCGCGTCGACCATGATCCGGGCCAGCTCGTCCACCAGGACCGTCGGCTTCCAGCCAAGCAGCTCCTGCGCCTTGGAGGCGTCCCCGATGAGGGCGTCGACCTCGCTGGGGCGCTCGTACTTGGCGTCGTAGCGCACGTGCTCGTTCCAGTCGAGGCCCGCGTGGGCGAAGGAGGACTCCAGGAACTGCCGTACGGTGGCCGGGACTCCGGTGGCGACGACGTAGTCGGTGGGCTCGTCCTGCTGGAGCATCCGCCACATGGCCTCCACGTACTCGGGCGCGTAGCCCCAGTCGCGGACGGCGTCGAGGTTGCCGAGGTACAGGTGTTCCTGCAGGCCGGCCTTGATGCGGGCGACGGCGCGGGTGATCTTGCGGGTCACGAAGGTCTCGCCGCGGCGCGGGGACTCGTGGTTGAAGAGGATCCCGTTGACCGCGAACATGTCGTACGCCTCGCGGTAGTTCACCGTGGTCCAGTACGCGAACACCTTGGCGGCGCCGTACGGGCTGCGCGGGTGGAACGGGGTCTTCTCGTTCTGCGGCGGCGGGGTGGCGCCGAACATCTCCGAGGACGAGGCCTGGTATATGCGGGTGTCGACGCCGCTCGCCCGGATCGCCTCCAGCAGCCGCAGCGCGCCGAGGCCGGTCACGTCGCCGGTGTAGAGGGGGGCGTCGAAGGAGACGCGCACGTGCGACTGGGCGCCGAGGTTGTAGACCTCGTCGGGCTTGATCTCCCGGAGCAGGTTCACGAGCGCGACGCCGTCGGAGAGGTCGGCGTGGTGCAGGAAGAAGGACCGGCCGGCGGTGTGCGGGTCCTGGTAAACGTGGTCGATCCGCTCGGTGTTGAAGCTGGAGGACCGCCGCACGAGCCCGTGCACCGTGTAGCCCTTGGAAAGCAGAAGCTCGGAGAGGTAGGAGCCGTCCTGCCCGGTGACGCCGGTGATCAGTGCGGTCTTGCCCATGTGGGGTCCCCCTGGGATTCGTTTCGGTCTGGTGTGCCGAGGCAGGGCCTCGTGAACTGCGGCTTCGGGCCGGGGCTGGATGCGTACCGTACACGGGGCGGGCCCAACGGCTGTGTGCGGCGTGCGCGTTGTGCGCACAGCGCGCTCAGGGCGGGCGGGGGCCGGTGCGGACCGCGCCGCGGACCGCGCCGCGGACCGCGGACCGCGGGAGCGGACTGGCATCATCGGCGGTATGACAAGTTCGCTGCCGCTCCTGCCCCCGAACGCCCGTGTCTTCGTCGCGGGCCACCGCGGCCTCGTGGGCTCCGCGGTCGCCCGCCGCCTGACCGCCGACGGGCACGAGGTGCTCACCCGGGGCCGTACCGACCTCGACCTGCGCGACGCCGCCGCGACCGAGGCGTACCTGAAGGACGTCCGCCCCGACGCGGTGGTTCTCGCCGCGGCCAAGGTCGGCGGCATCATGGCCAACAGCACGTACCCGGTGCAGTTCCTGGAGGACAACCTCAGGATCCAGCTCAGCGTCATCGGCGGCGCGCACGCCGCCGGCGTCGGCCGGCTGCTGTTCCTGGGCTCGTCCTGCATCTACCCCAAGATGGCCCCGCAGCCCATCACCGAGGACGCGCTGCTGACCGGCCCGCTGGAGCCGACCAACGAGGCGTACGCCCTCGCGAAGATCGCGGGCATCGTCCAGGTCCAGTCGTACCGCAAGCAGTACGGGGCCTCGTACGTCTCGGCGATGCCCACGAACCTCTACGGCCCGGGCGACAACTTCGACCTGGAGTCCTCGCACGTGCTGCCCGCCCTCATCCGGCGCTTCCACGAGGCCGCCGCCGAGGGGCGCGAGGAGGTCACCCTGTGGGGCAGCGGCACCCCGCGCCGCGAGTTCCTGCACGTGGACGATCTGGCGGCCGCCTGTGCGGTGCTGCTGGAGCGCTACGACGGGGACGAGCCGGTCAACATCGGCTGCGGTGAGGACCTGACCATCAGGGCACTGGCCGAGACGGTCGCCGACGTGACCGGCTTCACGGGCCGGCTGGCGTGGGACACCTCCAAGCCGGACGGGACCCCGCGCAAGCTCCTGGACGTGGGCCGCCTGACCTCGCTGGGCTGGAAGCCGGAGATCGGACTGCGGGACGGCATCGCCGCCACCTACCGGTGGTGGCTCGAACAGGGCGGAACGCGGGGCTGAGCGCACGGGTACTGCGGCTCCTCAGTACGCTCCGCGGCCGTCGACGACGGCGCGGAGCGTACGGCCCATCACGTCGACGTCACTGGTGAAGGACCAGTTGTCGACGTACTGGAGGTCGAGCTGGATCGTCTCGTCCCAGGAGAGGTCGGACCGGCCGCTGATCTGCCACAGCCCGGTCATGCCCGGCCGCACGGTGAGCCGGCGCAGCTCGACCTCGTCGTAGCGGGCCACCTCCTCCGGCAGCGGCGGGCGCGGTCCGACCAGCGACATCTGCCCCGTCAGCACGTTGAGCAGCTGGGGCAGTTCGTCCAGGGACGTGCGGCGCAGGAGCCGGCCCGCCCGGGTCACCCGGGGGTCGCGCCGGATCTTGAACATGAGTCCGTCGTTCTCGTTGGCCCCGGACAGTTCGGCCTTGAGCCGGTCGGCGTCCACGACCATGGTGCGGAACTTCCACATGGTGAACGGGACGCCGTCGCGGCCGATGCGCTCCTGGCGGTAGAACGCCGGGCCCCGGGAGCCGAGGCGGATCGCCAGGACGATGCCGAGGAACAGCGGGGAGAGCAGCAGCAGTCCGAGGCCGGCCCCGGCCCGGTCCAGGAGGGACTTGAGCACGGGCTGGACGCCCCGGTTGACGGGCGGCGCGACGCGCAGCACGGCGAGTCCGCCCGCGGACAGGGTCTCCAGGCGCTTGACGGAGACCTCCACCAGGCCGGGGAAGACGGCCAGTTCCAGTCCGGCGTCGTGCAGGGCCCAGGCGATGCGGCGCAGCCGCTCCCCCGCGATCCGCGCCCCGGGGGCGACGAGTACGAGGTCGGCGTGGTGGCTGCGGACGGCGCCGAGGACGGCGGTGGCGTCGGTGGCCGGCGCCTCGGAGGCCCGGGCGTCGAGCCGGCCGGCGACGGGCACGCCGCTGTCGACCGGGCCGCTGCCGACCGGGACCACGCCGACGACGACGTAGGGGTGGTCGGTGCGTGCGGCGAGGTGCGAGATGACGGAGTCCGCGGCGGCGGGCTCTCCTATCACCACCACCCTGCTGACGGCCTGTGCCTCGCGGCGGGCCGCGGAGAGGTGGCGGTACGTCAGTTTGTGGCAGGCCACGGTGATGAGGAGGGCCGGCAGCAGGGCTCCGAGCGCGGCGAGCCGTGGCGTGCTCTCCCCGGTCACCACGCGGGCGACGGCCAGGACGCCGATGAGAATCAGCCAGTCGTGGACGACCGGCAGGACACCGCGGGACTCGCCGAGCGCGCGGGCCGCGTAACGGCGGCGCACGGCCTGTACCCCGGCCCACGCAAGGGCGGCCCCGACGGCGCAGTACCCCGGCCGTGCCTGCTGAGCTGCGTCGAAGACGAGGCCCACGGGCACGCCTGCTCCGAGGAGGTCGGCGGAGACTGCGGCAGGCAGGTACCAGCGCGCTTTGTCGCCGATCCGCCTCACGGGCGCGGCAGCGAGCTCGGCCGCCGCTCCGGCCACTCTTTGCGCAGGAAAATGGACATGCCTCATGGGCCCCCCTGGCACGTGGTCTATGACACTCGCGCGCGTCCGCGACTTCCCCAGGCCGCGGACATCAGGCGCACCGGGAAACAGTACGACAAACACTCTTACGACAAGTACCGAACCCCGGAACAGGGACTCTTGTTGTCCAAGCATGAGCAAGCGACGCCAGTTGTCCCGGATTTCCGGCGCGTTGCGGACGCACGCGAAGGTGAATGGTTCGGATACCGGATACGTCGCCTCGGTCAACGAACCGTTTCCGGCCAACCTTTTGACGCGGCCCTGACATTACAGCGTGCAGGTGGCACTCTTCGATCCGTTCATCGCACCGACCTGCTGTGCCCGGCGGCCCACCCAGCCGTCCGGAACCCCCCTTGCAGAAGGAGTCCTGCGTTGAGTCCCACCCCCCACAGGCGTGTCACCGCAGCCGGCGCACTCGTCGCCGCCGCCGCGCTGCTCGCCGTCGGCATCCAGGCCGGCACCGCGTCCGCAGAGGCCACCGCCTCCCAGGGCAGCACCTCCGCGAAGTCCAACCCGGGGGCCTCCCCGCTCCAGCTCAGCCCCTCCGAGCGTGCGACGCTCATCGCCGACGCCAACTCGACCACCGTGCAGGCGGCGAAGGCGCTCGGCCTCGGCGGCCAGGAGAAGCTGATCGTCCGTGATGTCGTCAAGGACGCCGACGGCACCACGCACACCACCTACGAGCGCACCTACGGCGGACTCCCCGTGCTCGGCGGCGACCTGACGGTCCATGCCAAGGGCGGCGTCACCAAGAGCGTCACCAAGGCCACCCAGCACGAGATCAAGGTGGCCGACACCGACGCGGCGGTCACCCCGGCCGCAGCCGAGGGCCAGGCCGTCTCCGCGGCGAAGGACGCCGGCTCCAAGGAGGCCAAGCCCTCCAAGAACGCCCGCAAGGTGATCTGGGCGGCCGAGGGTGCGCCCGTCCTCGCCTACGAGACGGTCATCGGCGGCCTCCAGCACGACGGCACCCCCAACGAACTGCACGTGGTCACCAACGCCAAGACCGGCGCGAAGATCACCGAGTGGCAGGCCGTCGAGACCGGCACCGGCAACACCATGTACAGCGGCCAGGTCAACCTCGGCACCTCGCAGTCGGGCGGCAACTACACGCTGACCGACGCCAACCGCGGCAGCCACAAGACGTACAACCTCAACCGGGGATCCTCCGGCACCGGCACCCTCTTCTCCGGACCGGACGACGTCTGGGGCAACGGCCAGCCCTCCAACCTGGAGACGGCCGGCGCCGACGCGCACTACGGCGCCGCGGTCACGTGGGACTACTACAAGAACGTCCACGGCCGCAACGGCCTGCGCAACGACGGCGTCGCCCCGTACACCCGCGTCCACTACGGCAACAACTACGTGAACGCGTTCTGGAGCGACTCCTGCTTCTGCATGACGTACGGCGACGGCGACGGCAACGCCAAGCCCCTCACCTCCACCGACGTGGCCGCGCACGAGATGACCCACGGCCTGACCTCGGTCACCGGCAACATGACCTACAGCGGCGAGCCCGGCGGCCTCAACGAGGCCACCTCCGACATCATGGCGGCCGCGGTCGAGTTCTACGCCAACAACCCGACCGACGTGGGCGACTACCTCGTCGGCGAGAAGATCGACATCAACGGCGACGGCACCCCGCTGCGCTACATGGACAAGCCGAGCAAGGACGGCTCGTCCAAGGACGCCTGGTACTCGGGCCTCGGCTCGATCGACGTCCACTACTCCTCGGGCCCGGCCAACCACTGGTACTACCTGGCCTCCGAGGGCTCCGGCGCCAAGGTCATCAACGGCGTGAGCTACGACTCGCCGACCTCCGACGGCCTCCCGGTCACGGCCATCGGCCGCGACGCCGCCTCGAAGATCTGGTTCCGCGCGCTGACCGTCGGCTACTTCAAGTCGAACACCAACTACGCGGCCGCCCGCACGGCGACCCTCCAGGCCGCCGCCGACCTCTACGGCGCCGGCTCGGCCACGTACAACAACACCGCCAACGCGTGGGCGGCCATCAACGTCGGCCCCCGCATCAACGACGGCGTCACGGTCACCCAGATCGCGAACCAGAACACCGTCGTCAACACCGCGGTCAGCCTCCAGGTCCAGGCGACCAGCACCACCCCGGGCGCCCTGGGCTACGCGGCGACCGGCCTGCCGGCCGGCCTGTCGATCAACTCCTCGACCGGTCTGATCTCCGGTACGGCGACCACCGCGGGCACGTCCAACGTGACGGTGACGGTGACCGACTCCGCCAACAAGACGGGCACGGCCTCCTTCACCTGGACCGTCGGCACCGGCCAGCAGAACGTCTTCGAGAACACGAACGACTACCAGATCGCGGACAACGCCACCGTCGAGTCCCCGATCACGGTGACCCGCACGGGCAACGCGCCGAGCACCCTCAAGGTGGACGTGAACATCGTCCACACCTACGTCGGTGACCTCCGCGTCGACCTCGTCGCCCCCGACGGCAGCGTGTACAACCTGCGCAACCGCTCGGGCGGCAGCGCGGACAACATCGTCCAGAGCTTCACCGTGAACGCCTCCTCCGAGGCCGCGAACGGTGTCTGGAAGCTCCGCGTGGCAGACCTCGCCAGCCTCGACACCGGTTACATCAACAGCTGGAAGCTGACCTTCTGACCTCTCGGGGCACAGTGGGGCACGACGGCTGACACGGCACGGGGCCGTCCGGGAGAGAACCTCCCGGACGGCCCTGTTCCATGCGGTCGTCAGAGGATGCTGCGGAACATGGCGTCGAACATGTCGGGCTGCCCCTCGTGGTGCTCACCCGGCATGTCCTGCGGCATGTCCGGCTCCTGCTGCCCGGGCATCTCCTGCCGCTCCTCAGCCGGAGGCTGCTCCTCCTGCCGCTCCTGCTGCTCCCGCTGCTGCCGCTCGTCCTGCGGCTGCTCTTCCTGCCGCTGCTCTTCCTGGCGCTGCTCTTCCTGGCGCTGCTCTTCCTGCCGCTGCTCCTCCTGGCGCTGCTCTTCCTGCCGCTGGTGCTCCTGGCGCTGCTCCTCCTGCCGCTGCTCCTCCTGCCGCTGGTGCTCCTCCGAGGCGGTTCCGTCCTGCGGCTCGGGTCCGTCCTGCGGCTCGGGACCGTCCTTCTTCGGGAGCACGGACACCGGCTGCACGGCGCCCATGACGGTGTGCTCGGGGCGGCTGGCGCTGTCCAAGCGGTCGCGGTCGTCGCGGTCGTCGCGGACGTCGCCGAACGGGTCGTGCTTGTCGTTCTTGTCCACGTGGACCGGCGTGAAGACCACGGAGCGGACCGAGACGTCATAGACGATGTCCCCCGGCTCCAGCTCCCGCTCCGAGCGGCCGTTGCAGCCGTCCTCCGAGAAGAGCGTGGCCCGCGACTTGGTGTCGTTGCGGACGGCAGTGGCCGGGTCGCGGCGCGAGGTGCCGGTCAGCTCGTAGCAGGTGTCGTTGTCGGCCGGACGGATCTGCCGGCGCTCGCCGTCGACGATGTAGTCCAGTCGGCCGATGTTGGGCCGGTCGTCGAAGTCGTCGGCCATCGAGGGCCCGGCCAACGGCACGGCGAGGGCAAAAGCTCCGAGGAACGCCACGGCAGCAGTGCGAAGACGCATGGGAAAGCAGTCCGTTCTGTGGGGGCTGGATGCCGGTCCGGTGGCATCCAGCGGGCAGCGTAGGAGCGCCGCCCACTGCTGAATCGGTTCGGCATGCACGGCGTGCTCGCAGGTTCACCCGCCCGGCACGCCCCGCAACCCCCATCCGGCGGGCGCCGCGTCCACCACCCCGCCCCGCCTCCGCACCTCCTCCCCCGCTCCGTCCTCCGCCCCGGCCGTGTCCCCCGCCCGGCGGAACGGCACGGAGCGGAACGCAGCGGGACGCAGCGGGACGCAGCGGGACGCAGCGGAACGCAGCGGAACGCAGCGGGGCGGGCGACCGGTGGACCGGCCGCCCGCCCCCTGCCGCGGGGCCCTGCGGGGCCCGCTACCGCATCAGTACGCCGCCCTGCGGGCCGCCCTCACCCCCCGCGTCGGTGTCCACGGGGGCGGCGAGCAGCCCCAGCTCGGCCGGCGAGGCCAGCATCGGGTGCGAGGGGAGGATCCGCACGGTGTAGCCGAAGGGCCCGGTGCGGTCGAGGGCGAGCGGGCCCTCGTACACCCAGCGCCCCTCCAGGTCCGGCCCGGCGGCCGGCTTGAGCGGGAAGGACCGCCCGTCGCGGATCACGTCCTGCGGGTCCACCCGGCCGGCGACGGCATGCACTTCCACGTCCTCGGGCGCGAGCGCGTCCAGCGCGACCAGCACGCGCAGGGTGAGGGTGGACCCCAGCTCTGCGGTGCCGTTCACGGGAGCCGCGGCCAGCGCCTCCACGTGCTCGACGGCGACCTTGGGCCAGGCCGCCCGGACGCGCCCCTTCCACCAGGCGAGGTCGCGGGCCGCCGCGTCGTCCAGGGCCCGGTGGGCGCGGGCCGCCGGCGTGTACAGCCGCTCCACGTACTCGCGGACCATGCGCCCGGCGAGGACCTTGGGGCCCAGCGAGACGAGGGTGCGGCGGACCATCTCGATCCACCGCACCGGCAGTCCGCTGCGGTCCGCGCGGTCGTAGAAGCGGGGCGCGACCCGCTCCTCGATCAGCTCGTAGAGGCCGGCCGCCTCCAGGTCGTCACGCCGCTCCTCGTCGGTGCCGAGCCCGTCGGCGGTCGGGATGGCCCAGCCGAAGTCGGGTTCGAACCACTCGTCCCACCAGCCGTCCCGCACGGACAGGTTGAGGCAGCCGTTGAGCGCGGCCTTCATCCCGCTGGTGCCGCACGCCTCCAGCGGGCGGAGGGGGTTGTTCAGCCAGACGTCGCAGCCCGGGTAGAGCTTCTGTGCCATGGCCATGCCGTAGTCGGGCAGGAACACGATCCGGTGGCGCACCCGCGGGTCGTCGGAGAACCGGACCAGCTCCTGCACCAGCCGCTTGCCGCCGTCGTCGGCGGGGTGTGCCTTGCCGGCGACGACGATCTGCACCGGCCGGTCGGGGTGCAGCAGCAGCCGGCGCAGCCGCTCGGGGTCGCGCAGCATCAGGGTGAGCCGCTTGTACGAGGGGACGCGCCGGGCGAAGCCGATGGTGAGGACGTCCGGGTCGAGCACGGAGTCCACCCAGCCGAGTTCGGCATCGGCGGCCCCGCGCTGCCGCCAGGACGCCCGCAGCCGTTCGCGGACCTCCAGCACGAGCTGCTCGCGCAGGCCCCGCCGCAGGTCCCAGACGTCCTGGTCGGCGATGTCGGCGACGGCGTCCCAGCGCTGGGAGCCGCCCACCGAGAGGGCGTCCTCGGTGCGGCCGGCACCGATCTGGCGGGCCCCGAGCCGGACCACCTCGGGGGCGACCCACGTCGGGGCGTGCACCCCGTTGGTCACGGAGGTGATGGGCACGTCGGCCGCGTCGAAGCCCGGCCACAGCCCGGCGAACATGCCGCGGCTGACGGCCCCGTGCAGGGTGGATACGCCGTTGGCGCGCTGGGCCAGCCGCAGCCCCATCACCGCCATGTTGAACACTCCGGGGTCGCCGCCCGGGTAGGACTCGGCGCCCAGGTCCAGGATCCGCTCGACGGGTACGCCGTCCAGCTCGCCGCCGGGTCCGAAGTGGCGGGCGACCAGGGCGCGGTCGAAGCGGTCGATGCCGGCGGGCACGGGGGTGTGGGTGGTGAACACGGTTCCGGCCCGGACCGCCTCCAGGGCGGCGTCGAAGCCGAAGCCCGGCTCGCCGTCGAGTTCCCTTATGCGTTCGAGGCCGAGGAAGCCGGCGTGTCCCTCGTTCGTGTGGAACACCTCGGGGGCGGGATGGCCGGTGAGCGCGCAGTACGTCCGTACCGCGCGGACGCCGCCGATGCCGAGGAGCATCTCCTGGAGCAGCCGGTGGTCGCTGCCGCCGCCGTAGAGCCGGTCGGTCACCTCGCGGGCCCCGCAGTCGTTGTCCTCGACGTCCGAGTCGAGGAGCAGCAGCGGGACCCGGCCGACGCGGGCCTGCCAGATGTGCGCGTGCAGGGCGCGGCCGCCGGGCAGGGAGAGGGTGACGCGGGCCGGGGCCCCCTCGGCGTCCCGCAGCAGGGACAGGGGCAGCTCGTTGGGGTCGAGGACGGGGTAGTGCTCCTGCTGCCAGCCGTCCCGGGACAGGGACTGGCGGAAATAGCCGTGCCGGTACAGCAGTCCCACCCCGATGAGGGGGACGCCGAGGTCACTGGCGGCCTTGAGGTGGTCCCCGGCGAGGATGCCGAGGCCGCCGGAGTACTGGGGCAGGGCGGCGGTGATCCCGAACTCGGGCGAGAAGTAGGCGATGGCGGCGGGGAGGTCGGCCCCGTCGCCGTGGGTCTGGTACCACCTGGCGCCGTTGACGTAGTCGTCGAGGTCGGCGGCGGCGACGGCGAGCCGGCGCAGGAAGCGCCGGTCGCCCGCCAGTTCCTGCAGGCGGGCGGCGGATACGGAGCCGAGCAGGCGGACGGGGTCGCCGCCTGCGGCCTGCCAGCCCTCGGGGTCGACGGATTGGAAGAGCTCGCGGGTCTCCGTGTGCCACGACCAGCGCAGGTTGCGCGCGAGGTCGGCGAGCGGCAGCAGCGGTTCGGGGAGTACGGGGCGTACGGTGAATCGACGAATTGCCTTCACGCGTTCCACCTTCGCAGGCAAGTACGGATCGGAGCGGCCGCACCACGCTGTGCGACCGCGCAACACCCCCGGAAGGCTATCCCCGCCCCGCCCGGCACTGCCACGGCGCGAGGGACGGCGGACACCGGACGGGCGGGGGCCCAGAAGCCCGCCCCTGCCACCCGCCGGGCAGGAGCTCCCACCCAGCGACGCGGGGAACCGCGCGAACAACCACCCCCGCCCCACAGCCGACCGCCGAGCCGGATCTCCCGCCCAGGGGCGCGGGGAACCGCGCGAACAACCACCCCCGACCCGCAGCCGACCGCCGAGCCGGATCTCCCGCCCAGGGGCGCGGGGAACTGCGCGAACAACCACCCCCGGCCCGCAGCCGACCGGCAACGGCTGCGGGGCAGCTCCGGGGGCGGTGGCGCCGCGGGCGGCGGGTAGCAGGCGGCGGGGCTCGGGGGCCCGGCCCTGCCACCCGGCGAGCAGGGGCTCCCGCCCAGGGGCGCGAGGAACTGCGCGAACGGCCGGCCCGCAGCCGACCGGCGACGGGTAGCCCCCTGGGGGCGGCCCGGGCGCTGCCGCGGCCTGCCGGACAGCGGGGGCAATCCCGTTCGGAGGCGCTGCTCGCCCGCCACCGGCCCCCGGCAGGGCGGGGCAAGGCGGGGCGGGGCGGCCCGTGGCCCGCGAACAGCCGCCCGTATCACGGCAGTTCGAGCCGTCGCGGCCGTCCGGTCGGAGGCCGGCGGCGCATCGGCGGGCGGCGCCGGGCAGGGCGGCCCGGTCCGGGTCGTCACCTTGGGTACACCGTGACCGTTCACCCATATCGGCCGGTCGGGCGCGGATTCGGCGCCGCGCGCGGTGCCCTGCGCACAACGGCGGGAATGCATCGCCCGCGTGCGCCTTTCCGGCCGTCGTACTCCTGCCCGGTTGGGGCCGGTTCGGTGTGTTCGCCCACCCCGCGGGACCCACTCAAGTGACCGGTGTGACGCGGGCGCCGGGCGGTACATCCGTTAGTCCACACGGACTTGACGGAGCCTCGGCGGAAGCCCGGCGTCTTCTTGGTCCGTGCGCCGCCACTACGTACGAGTAGTTAACCGAACACGCGGATTGGGCCGGGCGAGAGTGGGAAGGGCTCCCCGCGTACCTGCACGGCACACCTCGCCCACCCCTCTCCCGCCACCCGAGTGAACGCGGACAGGAGCGGCCATGCCCGCAGCCCAGCCGTCCTCCGAGCGGCTAGAAACAGAGCCAACAGAGCGTGCACTGCCCGTCGGCCTTCCGGCCGGCGGCCCGTTGTCACCGAGCCCTGCGAACTGCCCCCAGGTGATCCCATCATGATCGGTCGTATTCCCGTGCTGGACGTCCTCCCCGCCACCGATTGCGGGGCCAGACCCGCCAAGGCGGTGGTGGACGAGGTCTTCGAGGTCTCCGCCACCGTGTTCCGCGAGGGCCACGACGCGGTCGCCGCGCACGTCCTCCTCCGCGACCCGAAGGGCCGGGTGCGGCCCGCCGTGCCGATGCGCGAACTCGCGCCCGGGACCGACCGGTGGGGCGCCCGGGTGGCCGCCGACACCGAGGGCAGGTGGACGTACACCGTGGAGGCGTGGAGCGACCCGCTGGCCACCTGGCGGGCCCGGGCGGCGGTGAAGATCCCCGCCGGCATCGACCCGGGGCTCACCCTGCTGGAGGGGGCCGAGCTCTACGAGCGGGCCGCCGCGAAGATCCTCAAGCGGGACGGCCGCGAGGACGTGGTGGCGGCCGCCGCCGCGATGCGCGACGAGGACCTCCCCGTGGCCGAACGGTACGCCGCCTCCCGCGAACCCCGGGCGCAGGCCGCGCTGGCCCGGCGCCCGTACCGGGAGCTGGTGACGGCGGTGAAGGCGCAGCCGCTGCTGGTGGAGCGCAGGCGGGCCCTGTTCGGCTCCTGGTACGAGATGTTCCCGCGGTCCGAGGGGGCCGTGGTCGAGCCGGGCGGGAAGCCGGTGAGCGGCACGTTCCGGACGGCCGCCGAGCGGCTGCCCGGCATCGCCGCGATGGGCTTCGACGTCGTCTACCTGCCGCCGATCCACCCCATCGGGAGCACCTTCCGCAAGGGCCCGAACAACACGTTGTCCGCGGGGAGTTGGGACCCGGGCGTGCCGTGGGCCATCGGCTCCCCGGAGGGCGGCCACGACGCCGTCCACCCGGACCTGGGAACGCTGGAGGACTTCGACGCGTTCGTCGCCCGCGCCCGCGGGCTGGACCTGGAGATCGCGCTGGACTTCGCCCTCCAGTGCTCCCCCGACCACCCGTGGGTGGAGAAGCACCCGGAGTGGTTCAGCCACCGCCCCGACGGGACGATCGCGTACGCCGAGAACCCGCCGAAGAAGTACCAGGACATCTTCCCGGTCCACTTCGACGCCGACATGGCCGGCATCGTCGAGGAGACGGTTCGGGTCCTGCGCCACTGGATGGACCACGGCGTCCGGATCTTCCGGGTGGACAACCCGCACACCAAGCCGGTCGTGTTCTGGCAGAAGGTGATCGCGGACATCAACAAGTCCGATCCCGATGTGATCTTTCTGGCGGAGGCCTTCACCCGCCCCGCCATGATGCGCACCCTCGCCGCCGTCGGCTTCCAGCAGTCGTACACGTACTTCACCTGGCGCAACACCAAGGCGGAGCTCACCGACTACCTCACCGAGCTGTCCGGCACCCGGTCCGCCTCCGTGATGCGGCCGAACTTCTTCGTGAACACCCCGGACATCCTCCACGCCTACCTGCAGGAAGGCGGCCGTCCCGCCTTCGAGGTGCGGGCCGTGCTCGCCGCCACCCTCTCCCCCACCTGGGGCGTCTACGCCGGCTACGAGCTGTGCGAGAACACCCCGGTCCGCAAGGGCAGCGAGGAGTACCTGAACTCGGAGAAGTACGAGCTGCGCCCGCGCGACTGGGCCGCCGCCGAGCGGGAGGGCCGCTCCATCGCCCCTCTGATCACCACGCTCAACCGGCTGCGCCGCCGCAACCCCGCGCTGCAGCAGCTGCGCGACATCCATTTCCACGCGACCGACAACGACCAGGTGATCGCCTATTCGAAGCGTGCAGGCACCAATTCCGTACTGGTGGTCGTCAACCTCGATCCGCACCACACCCAGGAGGCGACGGTCTCGTTGGACATGCCGGTACTCGGCCTCGACTGGCACGGGTCCCTCGCGGTGCGCGACGAGCTCACCGGCGAGACCTATCACTGGGGCAGGGCGAACTACGTGCGCCTAGAGCCGGGTCGCACGCCCGCGCACGTTCTCACCGCTCTGCGACCGTCCCCGCCCACCGGAGGGTCACCCACCACATGATGATCAACGATCCCGTCCCCGACACCTTCGAGGACACCCCCGCCCAGGACCGCGACCCCGACTGGTTCAAGCGGGCCGTCTTCTACGAGGTCCTCGTCCGCTCCTTCCACGACAGCAACGGCGACGGGGTGGGTGACCTGAAGGGGCTCACCGCCAAGCTGGACTACCTCCAGTGGCTCGGCGTCGACTGCCTGTGGCTGCCGCCGTTCTTCGCCTCGCCGCTGCGCGACGGCGGCTACGACGTGTCCGACTACACCTCCGTCCTGCCCGAGTTCGGCGACCTCGCCGACTTCGTGGAGTTCGTGGACAACGCGCACCAGCGCGGCATGCGGGTGATCATCGACTTCGTCATGAACCACACGAGCGACCAGCACGAGTGGTTCCAGCAGTCCCGCAAGGACCCGGAGGGGCCGTACGGCGACTACTACATGTGGGCCGACAACGACAAGCAGTACCAGGACGCCCGCATCATCTTCGTCGACACCGAGACCTCGAACTGGACGTACGACCCCGTCCGCAAGCAGTACTACTGGCACCGCTTCTTCTCGCACCAGCCGGACCTCAACTACGAGAACCCGGCGGTGCAGGAGGAGATCATGTCGTCGCTGCGGTTCTGGCTGGACCTCGGCATCGACGGCTTCCGCCTCGACGCCGTGCCGTACCTGTTCGCCGAGGACGGCACCAACTGCGAGAACCTCCCGGCCACCCACCGGTTCCTCAAGCGGGTCCGGGCCGAGATCGACGCGCACTACCCGGACCGGGTGCTGCTCGCCGAGGCCAACCAGTGGCCCGAGGACGTCGTCGACTACTTCGGGGACTACGCGGCCGGCGGGGACGAATGCCACATGGCGTTCCATTTCCCGGTGATGCCGCGCATCTTCATGGCGGTGCGAAGAGAGTCCCGCTACCCGGTCTCCGAGATCCTCGCCAAGACCCCGGGGATCCCGGAGCGCTGCCAGTGGGGCATCTTCCTGCGCAACCACGACGAGCTCACCCTCGAAATGGTCACGGACGAAGAGCGCGACTACATGTACGCCGAGTACGCCAAGGACCCGCGCATGCGGGCCAACATCGGCATCCGGCGCCGGCTCGCCCCGCTCCTCGACAACGACCGCAACCAGATGGAGCTGTTCACCGCCCTGCTGCTGTCCCTGCCCGGCTCCCCCGTCCTCTACTACGGCGACGAGATCGGGATGGGCGACAACATCTGGCTGGGCGACCGGGACGGCGTGCGCACGCCCATGCAGTGGACCCCGGACCGCAACGCCGGGTTCTCCTCCTGCGATCCGGGCCGGCTGAACCTGCCGGTCATCATGGACCCGGTCTACGGGTACCGGGTGACCAACGTCGAGGCCGCGATGTCCTCGCCGTCCTCGCTGCTGTACTGGACCCGCCGGCTCATCGAGGTCCGCAAGGCCAACCCGGCCTTCGGCCTCGGCTCGTACACCGAACTGCCGTCGAGCAACCCGGCGGTGCTCGCCTTCCTCCGCGAGTACGGCGACGACCTGGTGCTGTGCGTGCACAACTTCTCGCGCTTCGCCCAGCCCACCGAGCTCGACCTGAAGTCGTTCAACGGGCGCGTGCCGGTGGAACTCACCGGCGACGTGCGCTTCCCGCCGATCGGCGAGTGGCCGTACCTGCTCACCCTCGCCGGGCACGGCTTCTACTGGTTCCGCCTGCGGCGCGAGTAGGGCCTTCCCGGCACGTCCGGCCCGCCCGGCCTCCCCGCACGCCGGGGAGGCCGCCGGCGGAGCACCACGGGGAGGGCGCCGATCGGGTCCGGCGCCCGCCCCCGTACGCACCGCCGCGCCGCGCGCCGCCGCACACGCACCACCGCACCACCGCACCACTGCACCACCCCCCACGCACCACCCCGACCCGACTCCACCCACCACCGGACAGCAACCCTCGCCATCCGGGACACTCTGCGCATTTCTGTGACGGCCCGGGGAAAGGACGACGCCATGTCGGAGGCTGCATCCGCCCGGAGCCGCCAGAGCAGTCCGGCCGCCGTCCCGCTCGGACCGCTGGAGCCGATGCTGCGCTCGTGGCTGCCGCGGCAGCGCTGGTTCGCCGGCAAGGGGCGCGCGATCACCCGGCTCCGCCTGGTCAGCGCCGTCGAGCTGCTGCCGGCCGGGGTCACCCCCGGCCTGCTGCACCTGCTCGCCGGAGTGGACTGCGCCGACGGGGCCGCGGACTGCTACCAGCTGCTGCTCGGGGTGCGCCCCGCGCCGCTGCCGCCCGCGCTCGCGCCCGCCCTCATCGGACACGCCGAGCAGGGCCCGTACGCCGGCCACGCCGTGTACGAGGGCCTCGGCGACCCGCGACTCGCCACGCTGCTGCTGGAGCGGCTGCGCACCCCGGGCAGCCACGGCCCGCTCCGCTTCGACCGGGACCCGGACGCCCTCATCCCCGCCGAGGCCCCGCCCCGGCCGGTGTCCGGGGAGCAGACCAACTCCTCGCTGATCTACGGGGATTCGCACATCCTGAAGGTGTTCCGCCGGGTCGGCCCCGGCGTCAACCCGGACCTGGAACTGCCCAGAGCGCTGGCCGCCGCCGGCTGCACCCGCGTCCCGGCCCCCGTCGCCTGGTACGAGGCCGACCTCCCCGGAGGCCCGCGCGACGGCCGGGGCCACCCCGAGCCGCTGACCCTGGGCGTGCTCCAGCCGTACCTGCGCGGCTCCGACGACGGCTGGCAGCTGGCGCTGCGCCGGCTCGGCGCGGGAGCCGACTTCACCGCCGAGGCGCACGCGCTGGGCCGGGCCACCGCCGAGGTGCACAGCGCACTCGCCGCCGCCCTGCCCACCGTGGCCCTCGGCCCCGGGCAGACGGCGCGGCTCGCCGCCGGGATGACGGCCCGGCTGGCGGCCGCGGCCCGCGAGGTGCCGGCGCTGCGGCCCTACGAGGCCGGGCTGCGCGGGGCGTTCGACGCGCTGGCCGCCTCCTCCCGCGGCAGCGGGGTGCCCGCCCAGCGGATCCACGGCGACCTCCACCTCGGCCAGACCCTGCGCACCGCCGACGGCAGCTGGGCCCTGATCGACTTCGAGGGCGAGCCGGCCCGGCCGCTGGCCGACCGCCGCCGCCCCGAACCCGCCGTGCGCGACATCGCCGGGATACTGCGCTCGTTCGACTACGCGGCCCGCTCGCACCGCCCGTTCGCCCCCGCCTGGGCCGACGCCTGCCGGGCCGCCTTCTGCGAGGGCTACGCCCGCACCACCGGCCGCGACCCGCGTGAGGACCCCGTCCTGCTGCGCGCGTACGAGACCGACAAGGCGGTGTACGAGGCCCGCTACGAGTCCCGGCACCGCCCCGACTGGCTGCACGTCCCCATGGCCGCCATCCGCCGCCTGGCCGACCGGGAGCGCCCGGCCCGCCGCATGCCACCACCCCCGCCGCAGCCCGGCTCCACCCCCGCCCCCCACCCCCGCCCGAAGCCCCCGAGGAGGCCTCTCGCGTGAGCGCCGCACGACAGCCGTCACCGACCGTCCGCACCGCAGCCCCGCCCGCCGCCGCCACGGGCGGGGCGCCGACCGCGGCCGCACCCGCACCCGCACCCGAAGCCGGGTCCGCCCGCAAGTCCCGCACCCCCCGGGCCCGCCGGGCCGCCGCCGCCACCCCGCCGCCGCACGGGGTGCGGCCGGCGCCCGCACTCGGCACGGAGGAGCGGGCCCGGCTGCTCGAAGGCCGCCACCACGACCCCCATGCCGTGCTCGGCGCCCACGCCCTGCGGGGCGGAGTGGCCGTCCGCGTGCTGCGCCCGCACGCGAGGACGGTCACCCTCGTCGCGAAGGGGCTGCGGGCCGAGCTGCACAGCGACGGCGACGGCCTGTTCTCCGGGCTGCTGCCGCTGGCCGACGTACCGGACTACCGGCTGCTGGTGGTGTACGAGGGCGACGAGATCGAGGTGCACGACCCGTACCGGTTCCTGCCCGCGCTCGGCGAGCTCGACCTGCACCTGATCGGCGAGGGCCGGCACGAGGAGCTGTGGACGGCGCTCGGCGCCCGGCCGATGGTCCACCAGGGCGTCGCCGGCACCCGGTTCACGGTGTGGGCGCCGAACGCGCAGGGGGTGCGGGTCACCGGGGACTTCTCCTGCTGGGACCCGGTCGCCCACCCGATGCGCTCGCTCGGCGCCTCCGGGGTGTGGGAGCTGTTCCTGCCGGGGGTGGGCGAGGGCACGCTGTACAAGTACGACATCACCCGGCCCGACGGCGGCCACACCCTGCGCGCCGACCCGATGGCGCGGCGGACGGAGTGCCCGCCCGCCACCGCCTCGGTCGTGACCGAGTCCCGGTACGAGTGGGGCGACGACCGGTGGATGGCCGCGCGCGGCGCCCGCCCGCCCCACCAGGCCCCGTTCTCCGTGTACGAGGTGCACCTGGCGTCCTGGCGGCCCGGGCTCTCGTACCGGCAGCTGGCCGAGCAGCTCCCGCCGTACGTCAAGGAGCTCGGGTTCACGCACGTGGAGCTGATGCCGGTCGCCGAGCACCCCTTCGGCGGCTCCTGGGGCTACCAGGTCACCGGCTACTACGCGCCCACCGCGCGGATGGGCACCCCGGACGAGTTCCGGATGCTCGTGGACGCGCTGCACCGGGCGGGGATCGGGGTGATCCTCGACTGGGTGCCGGCGCACTTCCCGCGCGACGGCTGGGCGCTCGCGGAGTTCGACGGGCGGCCGCTGTACGAGCACCAGGACCCGCGGCGGGCCGCGCACCCGGACTGGGGGACGCTGGAGTTCGACTACGGGCGCAACGAGGTCCGCAACTTCCTCGTCGCCAACGCCGTCTACTGGTGCCGGGAGTTCCACGTCGACGGGCTGCGGGTCGACGCGGTGGCCTCGATGCTCTACCTGGACTACTCGCGCGGCGAGGGCCAGTGGGCGCCCAACGAGCACGGCGGCCGGGAGAACCTGGACGCGGTGGCGATGCTGCAGGAGATGAACGCGACCGTGTACCGGCGCTGCCCGGGTGTGGTGACGATCGCGGAGGAGTCCACGGCCTGGGACGGGGTGACGCGGCCCACGGACGGGGGCGGGCTCGGCTTCGGCCTGAAGTGGAACATGGGCTGGATGCACGACACGCTGCGGTACACCGGGAAGGAGCCGGTGCACCGCAAGTACCACCACCACGACATGACCTTCGGGATGGTGTACGCGTACAGCGAGAACTACGTGCTGCCGATCTCGCACGACGAGGTGGTGCACGGCAAGCGCTCGCTGGTGTCGAAGATGCCCGGCGACTGGTGGCAGCAGCGGGCCGGGCACCGGGCGTACCTGGGCTTCATGTGGGCCCATCCGGGCAAGCAACTGCTGTTCATGGGGCAGGAGTTCGCGCAGGGCTCGGAGTGGTCGGAGGCCCACGGCCCGGACTGGTGGCTGCTGGACCCGTCCTACCCGGCGGCCCCCGACCACCGGGGCGTGCGGACCCTGGTCCGGGACCTGAACCGGGCCTACGCGGCGGCGCCCGCCCTGTGGGAGCGGGACACCGTGCCCGAGGGCTTCGGGTGGGTGGAGTCGGACGCGGCGGACGACAACGTGTTCGCGTTCCTGCGGTACGCGCACGACGGCTCGCAGCTGCTGTGCGTGTCGAACTTCTCGCCGGTGGTGCGGCACGGCTACCGGATCGGCGTGCCGGAGGAAGTGCCCGTGTGGCGGGAGGTCCTCAACACCGACCTGGAGGCGTACGGCGGCAGCGGCGTCCGCCACCCGGCGCCGCTGCGGCCCCGGCGCGAGCCGGCCCAGGGCCGCCCGGCGAGCCTGCACCTGACCCTCCCGCCGCTGGCCACGGTCTGGTTCAGGCCTTAGCCGCCGGCGCTGCCGAGGGCCCTCGCCACCCCCGTCCGCGAGGGCCCCGGTATGGATCACGTACGGGGGCGGCGGCCGGTTCAGGGGCGGCTGCGGGGGATCGGTGAAGATCGGGTGGAGAGATGTCGCGCGGGCGGCCCGGAACCGTAGGATGATCACGTCCCCAGGAGCGCGTCCGATTACCGGACGGTCGCCGGAAATCCGGACCAATGCCCCGAACTCGATAGGACATTCCTACGAGTTGTTGGCTTGTTTGAACAGTCTGTAGTCGCCGCACCCCCGGCACTCCTACGGTGTGCCCTGTGCACTCCAGCCCACCCTTCAATGCCCCCGCCGCGCGTCGCCTCCGCGCTGCCCTGGGCATGGCGCCCGGTCACGTCGCCTACGGTCTGCGCGCCCAGTACGGACTGATCGTCGAACCCGAGACCGTGATGGCCTGGGAGCGCGGCGAGAGGACACCGACCGCCGCCGAGCTGACCGCCCTCGCCGGCGTGCTGTGGTGTGCGCCGGGCGAGCTGCTCGCCGAACCGGTCACCCTGCGGGAGCACCGGCTGGCCCGGGGCATGGCCGCGGACGAGCTGGCCCGCCGCATCGGGCTGGACACCGGGGCGTACCAGAAGATGGAGGACTCCGGGCGCTGGAAGGGCAACGAACGCCAGTCCGTGGCCCTGGCCCAGGTCCTCGGCCTGACCCTGGCCCAGTTCGTGGCGGCCGCCGGGAAGCAGGAGGAGCTGGCGGAGCTGCTGCGCAGCGCCGTCACCACCCGCTGGCAGGCGTACGTGAAGCCGCTGGCCAAGCTCCTGCCGGTGCCCCGGCAGCGCCTGGAACCGGTGGTCGAGCGGCTGCACGCGGACTACCAGGCCGCCATGGTCGCCACCCTCGGCTGGGGCGGGGCCGCGGGCGGCGCCGGCACGGGCGACGCGGGCCGCGCGTTCCTCGCGACCATCGTCGACCGCTTCTGGTCCTACGCCGCCGCCCCGGACCGGCCGTACACCGGCTAGCGCGGCGGGGGGCGTCAGAAGACCGACTCGGCCTCGTACATGCGGTCCGCCGGAACCCGCTTCAGCTCGGTGATGGCCGACGCGAGCGGGGCCATCACGATGTCGGTGCCGCGCAGGGCGGTCATGTTGCCGAAGTCCCCGCGGTGCACGGCCTCCACCGCGTGCCAGCCGAAGCGGGTGGCCAGGACCCGGTCGTACGCGGTGGGGACGCCGCCGCGCTGGACGTGACCGAGGATGACCGGGCGGGCCTCCTTGCCCAGGCGGTGCTCCAGCTCGACGGCGAGCCGGTTGCCGATGCCGGCGAAGCGCTCGTGGCCGTACTGGTCGATCGCGCCCCGCTCGTACGGCATGGAGCCCTCGGCCGGGTGCGCGCCCTCGGCGACGCAGATGACGGCGAACTTCTTCCCGCGGGAGAAGCGTTCCTCCACCATCTTCACCAGGTCGTCCACCTCGAACGGGCGTTCCGGCAGGCAGATTCCGTGCGCGCCGCCGGCCATGCCGGACTCCAGGGCGATCCAGCCGGCGTGCCGGCCCATGACCTCGACGACCATCACGCGCTGGTGCGACTCGGCGGTGGTCTTCAGGCGGTCTATGGCCTCGGTGGCCACCATGACGGCGGTGTCGAAGCCGAAGGTGCGGTCGGTGGCGGAGATGTCGTTGTCGATGGTCTTCGGCACGCCCACGACCGGCATCCCGGCGTCCGACAGCATCCGGGCGGCGGTCAGCGTGCCCTCGCCGCCGATCGGGATGAGCGCGTCGAGGCCGTACCGCTCCGCCAGCTCCTCGGCGTTCTCGGCGGCCTCGTGGAGGCGGGCGCGCTCCATGCGGGCCGAGCCGAGGATGGTGCCGCCGCGGGCGAGGATGCCGCTGACCGCGTTGATGTCGAGGGGGCGGTAGTGGCCGTCCAGGAGCCCCTTGAAGCCGTCCTCGAAGCCGATGACCTCGTCGCCGTGCCCGACCAGGGCGCGGTGCACGACCGACCGGATGACGGCGTTCAGGCCGGGGCAGTCGCCGCCTGCTGTGAGAACTCCGATACGCATCGTCCTGTGTCTCCTGCTCCTGGTCACATCGTGAGGCTTGTCCGATTGTTCCACGGGCCCGGGCGGCCCCGCGTCCCGCGCCGCCGTCCCGTCAGGCCGTTCGGCCCTGCCCTCCGGGCCCTTTGCCCAGGGGGCGCCCTAACCATCGACGGAGGTATTGTCAAGAGGGCAAGGCCACCCTATCGGGGAAATTTTCGCACCATGGACGGAGACCACGCGTGACGCGCAGCGTGTATGTGACCGGTATCGACCGGGGTGACGGCCGTCAGGTCGTCGAGCTGGGGATCATGGAGCTGCTGACCCGCCAGGCGGCGCGGGTCGGTGTCTACCGGCCGCTGCTGCACGACGCGCCGGACCGTCTCTTCGAGCTGCTGCGGGCCCGCTACCGGATCGAGCAGGACGCCTCGACGGCGTACGGCATGGAGTACCGCGAGGCGTCCGCGATCCTCGCGGAGAAGGGGACCGACGAGCTCGTCTCCCGGCTCGTCGACCGCTACCACGAGGCGGCCCGCCACTACGACGTCATGCTCGTCCTCGGCACGGACTACGCCGAGACGAACCTCCCCGACGAGCTCGCCCTCAACGCCCGCCTCGCCAACGAGCTCGGCGCGGTCGTCGTTCCCGTCGTCGGCGGCACCAAGCGGGCCGCGGACGAGGTGCGCGCCGAGGCCCGCAACGCCCACCGCGCGTACGAGAGCCTGGGCTGCCACGTCGTCGCGATGGTCGTCAACCGGGTCGCCCCCGCGGACCGGGACTCCATAGCCGAGCGGCTCGCCGCCCGCCTGCCGGTGCCCTGCTACGTGCTGCCGGACGACAAGTCCCTGGCCGCCCCGACCGTCGCCCAGATCACCCGGGCACTCGGCGGCGAGGTGCTCCTCGGCGACGACGCGGGGCTCGCCCGCGACGCCGTCGACTTCGTCTTCGGCGGCGCCATGCTGCCCACCTTCCTGAACGCCCTGACCCCCGGCTGCCTCGTCGTCACCCCCGGGGACCGCGCCGACCTGGTCGTCGGCGCGCTCGCCGCGCACGCCTCCGGCACCCCGCCGATCGCCGGCGTGCTGCTGACCCTGAACGAGCGCCCGGGCGACGACATCCTCGCGCTGGCCTCGAAGCTGGCCCCGGGCACGCCCGTGGTGTCGGTGGCCGGCAACAGCTTCCCGACCGCCGCCGAGCTGTTCTCACTGCAGAGCCGGCTCAACTCCGCGACCCCGCGCAAGCTGGAGACCGCCCTCGGCCTGTTCGAACGCCACGTGGACACCTCCGAGCTGCGCGGACTGCTGGCGCTGGCCCGCTCCGAGCGGGTGACCCCGATGATGTTCGAGCACGAGCTGCTGGAGCGGGCCCGTGCCGACCGCCGCCGCGTGGTGCTGCCCGAAGGCACCGAGGAGCGGGTGCTGCGCGCCGCCGACGTGGTGCTGCGCCGCGGGGTCTGCGACCTGACCCTGCTCGGCGACGAGCAGGCGATCGTGAAGAAGGCCGCCGAGCTCGGCGTCGACGTCTCCGGCGCACAGCTCATCGACCCGGCGACCTCGCCCCTGCGGGAGCGGTTCGCCGAGTACTACGCGAAGGTCCGCGCCCACAAGGGCATGACGGTCGACCTGGCGGGCGACGTGGTGACCGACGCCAACTACTTCGGCACCCTGATGGTGCAGGAGGGCCTGGCCGACGGCATGGTCTCCGGCTCGGTGCACTCCACCGCGGCCACCATCCGCCCCGCCTTCGAGATCATCAAGACGAAGCCCGACGCCTCGATCGTCTCCTCCGTCTTCTTCATGTGCCTGGCCGACCGGGTCCTCGTGTACGGCGACTGCGCGGTCAACCCGGACCCGAACGCCGAGCAACTCGCCGACATCGCCGTCCAGTCGGCGGCGACCGCGGCCTCCTTCGGGGTCGAGCCGCGGATCGCGATGCTCTCGTACTCGACGGGCACCTCGGGCAGCGGCGCCGACGTCGACAAGGTGCGCAAGGCCACCGGGATCATCCGCGAGCAGCGCCCCGACCTCGCCGTCGAGGGCCCGATCCAGTACGACGCCGCCGTCGAGCCCTCGGTCGCCGCGACGAAGCTCCCCGGGTCCGAGGTGGCCGGCCGCGCGACGGTGCTGGTCTTCCCCGACCTCAACACCGGCAACAACACGTACAAGGCCGTGCAGCGGTCGGCCGGCGCCGTCGCGGTCGGCCCGGTGCTCCAGGGCCTGCGCAAGCCCGTCAACGACCTGTCGCGCGGCGCGCTGGTGCAGGACATCGTGACCACCGTGGCCATCACCGCGATCCAGGCGCAGGACGCGCCGCTCACCGCCTGACCTGACCGCCCTCACCGCCCTCACCGCCCGCCCGACCGCCCCTCACCTCCAAGGAAAGACCTCCACCGTGACCACCGCATCGCGCGTCCTCGTCCTCAACTCCGGCTCCTCGTCGGTGAAATACCAGCTGCTCGACATGGCGGACTCCTCCCGCCTGGCCGTCGGCCTGGTGGAACGCATCGGCGAGCAGACCTCCCGCATCGTCCACGAGCCGCTGGCCGGCCCGGGCGCCGCGGGCGGCAAGCGGGAGCGGGTGGGCGCGATCGCCGACCACGAGGCGGCCCTGGCGGCGGTGGCGGAGGAGCTCGCCGCCGACGGGATGGGCCTGGACTCCCCCGAACTGGCCGCCGTCGGGCACCGGGTGGTGCACGGCGGGACCCGGTTCACCGCCCCGACGGTGATCGACGACGAGGTGCTGGCGGAGATCCGCAGCCTGATCCCGCTGGCACCGCTGCACAACCCGGCGAACGTGACCGGCATCGAGGTGGCGCGGGCGCTGCGCGCGGACCTCCCGCAGGTGGCGGTCTTCGACACGGCCTTCCACGCGACGATGCCGGAGCACGTCGCCCGGTATGCGATCGACGCCGCGACGGCGGAGAAGTACGCGATCCGGCGGTACGGCTTCCACGGCACCTCGCACGCGTACGTCTCCCGGGCCACGGCCGCGCTGCTGGGCCGGCCGGTGGAGGACGTGAACGTGATCGTGCTGCACCTGGGCAACGGGGCCTCGGCCTCGGCGGTCCGGGGCGGGGTGTGCGTGGAGACCTCGATGGGCCTGACCCCGCTGGAGGGCCTGGTCATGGGCACCCGTTCGGGCGACCTGGACCCGGCGGTGGTCTTCCACCTGGCGCGGGTGGGCGGCCTCTCGGTGGACGAGATCGACTCGCTCCTGAACAAGAAGAGCGGTCTTCTGGGCCTGTGCGGCGACAACGACATGCGCGAGGTGCTGCGGCGTGCGGGCGAGGGCGACGAGTCGGCGCGGCTCGCCTTCGCGGCGTACGTGCACCGGCTGAAGAAGTACATCGGCGCCTACGCGGCGGTGCTGGGCCGGGTGGACGCGGTGGCGTTCACGGCCGGCGTGGGCGAGAACGCCCACCAGGTGCGCGAGGCCGCGGTCGACGGCCTGGCGGAGCTGGGGCTCGTGCTGGACCCGGCGGCCAACGCCGTGCGCTCGGGCGAGCCGCGGCTCGTGTCCGCGGACCACGCGCGGGTGGCCGTGGCCGTGGTCCCGACGGACGAGGAGCTGGAAATCGCCACCCAGGCGTATGCGCTGGTTACCCAGTAGTCACTTGGACTTTCCGCCAGACGGAATATTCCGCTGCGAAACAAACCGATAGGATCCGTCCATGCGCCGTTCCAAAATCGTCTGCACGCTGGGCCCCGCCGTCGACTCGTATGAGCAGCTGAAAGCGCTCATCGAGGCAGGCATGAACGTGGCCCGATTCAATTTCAGCCACGGTTCCCAGGCAGAACACCAGGAGCGGTACGACCGCGTCCGGCAGGTCTCCGCGGACACCGGGCGCGCGGTCGGCGTCCTCGCCGACCTCCAGGGTCCGAAGATCCGGCTGGAGACCTTCGCCGAGGGCCCCGTCGAGCTGGTGCGCGGTGACGAGTTCACCATCACCACCGAGGACGTCCCGGGCGACAAGTCCATCTGCGGCACCACGTACAAGGGCCTGCCCGGCGACGTGACCAAGGGCGACCAGGTCCTGATCAACGACGGCAACGTCGAGCTGCGGGTGACCGAGGTCGAGGGCCCGCGGGTCAAGACCATCGTCATCGAGGGCGGGGTCATCTCCGACCACAAGGGCATCAACCTGCCGGGTGCCGCCGTGAACGTCCCGGCCCTGTCCGAGAAGGACGTCGACGACCTCCGCTTCGCCCTCCGCATGGGCTGCGACATGGTCGCCCTGTCCTTCGTCCGCGACGCCAACGACGTCAAGGACGTCCACCGGGTCATGGACGAGGAGGGCCGCCGGGTCCCCGTCATCGCCAAGGTCGAGAAGCCGCAGGCCGTCGAGAACATGGAGGCCGTGGTCGCCGCCTTCGACGCGGTCATGGTGGCCCGCGGCGACCTGGCCGTCGAGTACCCGCTCGAAAAGGTCCCGATGGTCCAGAAGCGGCTCATCGAGATGTGCCGCCGCAACGCCAAGCCGGTGATCGTCGCCACCCAGATGATGGAGTCGATGATCACCAACTCCCGCCCGACCCGCGCGGAGGCCTCCGACGTCGCCAACGCCATCCTCGACGGAGCCGACGCGGTCATGCTGTCGGCCGAGTCCTCGGTCGGCGCGTACCCGATCGAGGCCGTGAAGACGATGTCGAAGATCGTCGCCGCGGCCGAGGAGGAGCTGCTGTCCAAGGGCCTGCAGCCGCTGGTCCCGGGCAAGAAGCCGCGCACCCAGGGCGGCTCGGTCGCCCGCGCGGCCTGCGAGATCGCGGACTTCCTCGACGGCAAGGCCCTGGTCGCCTTCACGCAGTCCGGCGACACCGCCCGCCGGCTCTCGCGCTACCGCGCCGCCCAGCCGATCGTGGCCTTCACCACCGACGTCAACACCCGCAACCAGCTCACCCTGAGCTGGGGCGTGGAGTCCCACGTCGTCCCGCACGTGGACAACACCGACGCCATGGTCGACCTGGTGGACTCCGAGATGGTCAAGCTCGGCCGCTACAACGCCGGCGACACGATGATCATCACGGCCGGCTCCCCGCCCGGCGTCCCCGGCACCACCAACATGGTCCGCGTCCACCACCTCGGCGGCCCCGACCTCACCTGACCCCCGCCCCGCTGCCGAGGGCGGCGCCCTGCGCCTTCCGCGAGACGTCGGCCTTCAAGACCCGGTTGTGGTCTTGAAGGCCGACGTTGTAAGGGGGCGATGTGTCGCTACTCCGCAGGTCGCACGCACCTGAGACCCCGGCCCCGCTCCTCGCCCGCGCGAAGCGCACTCGGCCCCGCCGAGCCGAAGCCCGGCGGGGCCGAGAAGAGCCTTCCCCCGAACAGCCAACAGCAACTACTCCGGCGGGCCGACGTAGTTCTTCAGGCCCGGGACGGTGAGGTTGCCGCCGAACTGGCCGGCCTGGACGACCTTGACGTTCGTGAAGAACGCGAAGGGGACGTTCAGGGGCGGCGGGGTGTTCGGGGAGAACTCGATCGGGATGATCCCGAACAGGTTGCCCTTGAGGCTCTCCGTGTACATCGTCACCTCGCCGCCGCGGATCTTGGATGTGGAGCCCGGGCGGGACTTCAGGTGGGCGACGTTCCCGCCCTTGCCGACAGTCTGGTAGAGGTCCTTGATGTCCAGCGAGTCCGCGGTGAACTTCAGGACCTTCTTGGTCTTCCCGCTCGCGGTCTTCACCTCGACGATGCCCTTGTAGTCCAGGCCGTAGAGGGTCAGCAGCGAACTGTCCAGGTACCAGGGCTCGTCCGGCAGGAGCGGGATCCCCGGCTCCAGTTCGGCGTCGGCCAGGGCCTTGGCGTCGTAGGTCGGGCACGGGAAGGGCTGCTTCCCGTCCGCGTCCTTCGCCTCCTCGGCCTCGTCGTTGTCCTTGTCCTTGTCGGCATCGGCCTTGTCGGCGTCGTCCTTGTCGGACTTGGCCTTGCCCGTCTCGTCCTTGGGCTTGGCCGCGGTGTCCTTGACGTCCTGGGGCAGTTCGCGGACGTCGACGCCGGCCTTCTTCGCGGCTTCGCGGATCGCGTCGGCCGAGGGGTTCGGGGCCGGGGCGGACGGGGCCGGGGGTGCGGGCGTCGTCGGGGTGGCCGACGGCTGCGCGGGCTGGAGCGGCTTGCCGAGCGAGTCGAAGAGGTCCTTGACCTTGTCGCCGACGCCCAGCGGGTCCAGCGGGTTCGGGGTCTTCGAGGCGGACGGTGTGGGGGCGGCCGGGCTGGTGGGGGCCGCCTGTGGGGGCTTGGCCGTGTCGGCCTGCTTGCTCGCGGACGGCTTCGGCGCCGGCGGGGTGACCCCGGGCTTGGGCGCGGCGGAGGCGGATGGTGAGGCACTCGCGCTCGGCGAGGGTGAGGCCGAGGCCGAGGGGCTGGGGGAGGCCGAGGCCGAGGGGCTGGGGGAGGCCGACGCCGCGGGCTCGTCGGACCGTGTCACGCACGGGCCGGGCGCGAACGGGATCTCCTTGTCGTCGGCCAGGGCCAGCCTGGGCGCCATGCCCATGCCGACCAGGACCGCCGTCGGCATGGCCGCCAGGGCCATCGTCTTGCCGACGGGGATCTGGATCTTGTTCAGGAGCGACTTGCGGGGCGCGGCGTGCCGCGGCCCCTTTCTTTCACGGGACTCCGCACTCGGGGCCACGCCCCGCTGCGTCTCGTCACCCCGCACTGTTCCTCCCGCCATCGGCGTGGGCAGTCGTCTCGGTCGCGTACGGCGTTTCCGTGTCACGAGGGTGCGGAACCCCCAGGGGGTCACCGGTGAAGGCCTCGTCCTCGGCGGCCCCGGCGCCCCCGGCGTCCCCGGCCTCGGCGGGGTCCTCCTCCACCGGCTTTCCCGGCGCCCAGGCCAGCGCGAGCGCTCCGCCGAGCAGGGAGAACAGGAAGCCGAGGAAGAAACCGCCCAGGTTGGACACCGGGAGCGAGACCAGGGCCAGCAGGATCGCGGCGACACCCGCGAACACCCGGATGCCCTGCTGGTACCACTGGGCGATGCCCAGGGTGATCAGTAGGATGCCAATGATCAGCGAGCCCGCGCCTGCGGTCGTGGCCATGGCGATGGTGACGTTGCCCAGCCGCAGGTCCGCGTACGGGAAGTAGGCGATCGGGACGCCGCCCAGGGCCGTGAAGAGTCCGGCCCAGAAGGGACGGCTGCCCCGCCAATCGCGGAAGCGGTGGTGCACGACGGTGAGCCAGTGGTCGTCTGCGGCGCGAACCGGGGCCTCGGGGTTCATGGACAACAGCTCCCTGGAAACGGTGGTACGAAGAACTCTGTGGAGCCCGGGCGGGCGCACGGCGGCCGCTGCCGCCGGCCGCCCGCCCGGTCACTTCACAGGACTGAAGCGGCTTACTTCTCGTCCTGGTAGCACGGCTCGTTGCCGCTGATCAGGCGCAGCTTGAGGTCGGGCAGCGTGAAGGTGCCCGCCGTCGTCGCCCAGGCCTTCTGACGGACGTTCGTCAGCACGGCCTTCTTGGCGCGCTGCGAGAACATGGCGTTGTTCGACACCGTGTTGGCCTGCGGCCCGGTCGGGTGCGTCCCGTCCTTCGCGTCGCCCACCGCGACACCGATGTCCAGGTCGGTGAACGTGGCGTCGGTGTCGAGCTCGGCGACGTCCAAGTAGATGTTGTGCGCGACGGCCGGCGTGCCCTTCTGGCCGGTGCGCAGCTGCATCGTGATCGGGCCGAGGCCCGGGACCGGGGTGACCAGGGACTGGCACATGTTGGTGATCTCGGCACGGCGGAAACCGGAGATGGTGACCGGGTGCTTGACCGTCTTGCCGTCCAGGCTCTTGCCCTCGGCGACGCTGCCGTACTGGAGCAGGTCGTCACCGTCGAGCTTGTCGGCCGAGACCTTGAAGTCCTGACCGGAGACGCTGAACGACGCCGCGAGGGCACCCTGCGCCAGACCCACACCGACCGCGGCGGTGGCCGCGATGCTCGGCACCATGACGAGCGCGAAGCGCTTCCATCTGGTCCCGCCACGAACCTGAGAACTCATGTTGTTCCTCCTTCTCGGACGTACATCTCCGGTCCGGGCAGAGCCCGTCCTGGGATGGGAGAAGTGCTACGTCCTCGGGAAGGAGCGCAGGCGGCCGTGGCGCGGCCGGGCCGCGTCCGATACACCGGCGTTCACCCCCGAGCGACAACCACTGGGCCACGCGTTCACGCGACCAGGAGGACAGGCTCCGCCGGTGCGGCGAAGACCCCCCTGTCCCGCGGCCGGTGCCACTGTCACCGGCCGGCCCGGTGGGGACCCTCCACCGCGGCTCCGGCTGGCGGCTCTGCGGGAAGGACCGAGCGTCGCCGATCGTGGTCCATTCCAGGCCGGGGCACAAGGGGGTTCGTTACTGGCGGGTAACGGCCTGATAACCAGGGGTCGACCCGCAGCCATCGGGAAGCAACACAAAGTGCCACCCAAGGCCATGGCAGATCGGGAGGAAAAGGAACACACCGGGCAGTTCACGGGGTTCCACTTACTGCGAGTAACAGCGGCCGCCATTGCCAAGTTTTGGCAAAGTGCGGCCGCTGTTTATCTCCGTGTCAACAAATCGCCGGCCGGTCCGCGGCCGCCCCGCAGCCCGGCGGACCGTGCCCGCGACCCGCCTAGAACAGCGCCCGCGAGAGCGCCGTACGCGCCGCCGAAACCCGGGGGTCGTCCGCCCCGATGACCTCGAACAGCTCCAGCAGCCGTACCCGTACGGCGTTCCGGTCATCCCCCGCAGTCACCCGCACGGCGTCGACCAGGCGCCCGAAGGCGTCCTGCACGTGGCCGCCGGCCATGTCCAGGTCCGCGGCGTCGATCTGGGCCTGCGGGTCCTTCGGGTTCTCGGCCGCCTTGGCGCGCACGGCCTGCGGGTTCATGCCCTTGACCCGGGAGAGCAGCTCGGCCTGAGCCAGGCCCAGCTTCGCCTCGGTGTTCGCCGGGTCCTCCGCCAGGACGCTCCCGTACGCCTGCACCGCGCCGGCCAGGTCGCCCGCGTCGAGCGCGGACACGGCCGCCTCCAGCAGTGCGTCGTGCGGTCCGGCCGGGACCTCCGCGGCGGCCGCGCCGACCGGGGCGCCGCCTTCGGCGTTCGGGTCCACCGGGATCCCGATGAGGCCGAAGCGCTCCTCGGCGACCTGCACCAGCTGGGCGAGGGTCGCGCGGATCTCCTGCTCGGGCGCCACGCCCTGGAACAGCGGCAGCACCTGGCCCGCGACCACCGCGAACACGGCGGGGATGCCCTGGATGCCGAACTGCTGCATCAGCATCTGGTTGGCGTCAACATCGATCTTGGCCATGACGAGGCGGCCGTTCGCCTCGACGACCAGCCGCTCCAGCACGGGGCTGAGCTGCTTGCAGGGCTGGCACCACTCGGCCCAGAAGTCCAGGATGACCGGGACCTCGGAGGAGAGCTGGAGGACGTCGCGTTCGAATCCGGCCTCGTCGACGTCGATCACGAGCGCCGACGGGGGCACCGCGCCGCCGGCCGCGGGCGCGCCGCCCTCGGCGGCCTGCCGGGCCGCCTCGGCCCGCGCCTGCTCGGCCTTCGCCTTGGCCTCGGCGGCCGCCTTCACCGCGGCGAGGTCGACGACGCCGCTCATGGACATGTTTCTGGGCTGCATGCGTACATCCTCCCCCCTGTGTGCGCGCCGACGAAAAAGATCGGCCGAATTGCGCTGCCGGCCGCAGCCGGTCCGGCCCGCGGTCGAACGGTCCGGCACTGCTGTCGCGCCCCGGAACTGCCGTATGGCGGTGCCGTGATGGTGCTGTGGTGGCGCCGGGTCCCCACCTGGCGCCGGTAGCCGTTCGCGTGGTTGCCGCTCTTACGCTACGAGCCGTAGCGTAACTCCCCGTGCGCCTTCACGGACCCCGCGGGTGCACTCGCGTCCCGTGATCTGAAGCACACGCCCAGGCGCCCGGCGGTTCCGCTACTGGCGGGTATGGTTCTGCGCCATGCGCAACCCCAGCTCCCCCGGCGGCCGCGTCGGCCGCCCCAGAAGCGCCGCCGCGGACGCCGCGATCCTCGCCGCGACCCGGGACGCCCTGGTCGAGCTGGGCTGGTCGAAGCTGACGATGGGCGACGTCTCGACCCGGGCCGGGGTCGCGAAGACCACCCTGTACCGCCGCTGGGCGGGCAAGAACGAGCTGGTCGTGGATGCGGTCGCGGAGCTCTTCGACTCCCTCGAACTCCCCGACCGGGGCTCCCTCGAAGCCGACGTCGAGCATGTGGTCCTGCAGTTCGCGGAGCTGCTGCGGCGCCCCGAGGCCCGTACGGCGCTGATGGCGGTCGTCGCGGAGTCCACGCGGGACGAGGCCCTGCGCGACCGGATCCGGTCCGCGATCGTGGACCGGCAGAAACGTCTCGTCGTACAGGGCCGCGAACGGGCCCAGGCCCGCGGGGAACTCCCGTACGAGGAGGACGCCGTCCTCGCCGGGCGCACCACGGACCTGATCTTCGACGTGATCGCGGGCACCGTGGTGCACCGCGCGCTGGTCAGCTCGGAGCCGGTGGACGGGTCGTGGGCGGCCGCCTTCACGGCCCTGCTGATGCACGGCCTGCGGGGCGCCGCCGCCGGAGCCGCCTGATCCGCCGGATCCGCCCGCTCTGCCGGTACGCCCGCTCCCCCGGGACCGGTCCTGTCCCCCGTACGGAGGAGGCCGGCCGCGGCTGCCTCAGGGCAGCGGCACCGCGGCCGGCCGTCGTCCTGCCTCCGGCGGCCCCCCGGGGGAAGTCGGGCAGCGCCGGGGTGTGCAGGGGCTAGAAGCCCGGGGGCTCCGTGTAGGTGCCCCACTCGTCGCGCAGCGCGTTGCAGATCTCGCCGAGGGTGGCCTCGGCGCGCACCGCGTCGAGCATGGACGGGATCATGTTCGACCCGTCGCGGGCGGCGTCCAGCATGGCCTTCAGCGATTCCCGCACCTTCGCGTCGTCGCGGCGGTCCTTGCGGGCGGCGAGCATGCGCACCTGCTCCCGCTCGACCTCGTGGCTGACGCGGAGGATCTCCAGGTCGCCGGTGACGGAGCCGTGGTGGACGTTGACGCCGACCACGCGCTTGTCGCCCTTCTCCAGCGCCCGCTGGTAGACGAAGGCCGACTCGGCGATCTCGCCGGTGAACCAGCCGTCTTCGATGCCGCGCAGGATGCCCGAGGTGATCGGCCCGATCGGGTGCTTGCCGTCCGGGTGGGCGCGCAGGCCGCGCTCCTTGATCTGGTCGAAGATCTTCTCGGCGTCGGCCTCGATGCGGTCGGTGAGCTGCTCGACGTACCAGGAGCCGCCCAGCGGGTCGGCCACGTTGGCCACGCCGGTCTCCTCCATCAGCACCTGCTGCGTGCGCAGGGCGATCTCGGCGGCCTGCTCGCTGGGCAGGGCGAGGGTCTCGTCGAGGGCGTTGGTGTGCAGCGAGTTCGTGCCGCCCAGGACGGCCGAGAGGGCCTCCACGGCGGTGCGCACCACGTTGTTGTACGGCTGCTGCGCGGTCAGGGAGACGCCGGCGGTCTGCGTGTGGAAGCGCAGCCACATCGACTTCTCGTTCTTCGCGCCGTACACCTCCTTCATCCAGCGCGCCCAGATCCGGCGGGCGGCGCGGAACTTGGCGATCTCCTCGAAGAAGTCGAGGTGGGCGTCGAAGAAGAAGGACAGGCCGGGCGCGAAGGTGTCGACGTCCATGCCGCGGGAGAGGCCGAGCTCCACGTAGCCGAAGCCGTCGGCGAGGGTGTACGCGAGCTCCTGCGCGGCCGTCGCCCCGGCCTCGCGGATGTGGTAGCCGGAGACGGACAGCGGCTTGTAGGCCGGGATGCCCTTGGCGCAGTACTCCATGAGGTCGCCGATGAGGCGCAGGTGCGGCTCGGGTTCGAAGAGCCACTCCTTCTGGGCGATGTACTCCTTGAAGATGTCCGTCTGGAGGGTGCCGTTGAGGACGGCGGGGTCGACGCCCTGCCGCTCGGCCGCCACCAGGTACATGCAGAAGGCGGGCACGGCCGGGCCCGAGATCGTCATCGAGGTGGTCACGTCGCCGAGCGGGATGTCCTTGAAGAGGACCTCCATGTCGGCGGCGGAGTCGATGGCGACACCGCAGTGCCCGACCTCTCCGAGCGAGCGGGCGTCGTCGGAGTCGCGGCCCATGAGGGTCGGCATGTCGAAGGCCACGGAGAGCCCGCCGCCGCCGGCGGCCAGGATCATCTTGTAGCGCTCGTTGGTCTGCTCGGCGTTGCCGAAGCCGGCGAACTGGCGGATGGTCCAGGTGCGGCCGCGGTAGCCGGTGGCGTGCAGGCCGCGGGTGTACGGGTACTCGCCCGGCCAGCCGATGCGCTCGAAGCCCTCGTAGGCGTCGCCGGGCCGGGGCCCGTAGACGGGATCGACGGCATCGCCGGAGAGCGTGGTGAAGTCGGCCTCGCGCTTGCGGGCCTTGTCGTAACGGGCCTGCCAGCGGCGGCGGCCCTCCTCGATGGCGTCAGCATCCATGCTTCGAATTTACTAGGACGTCCTAGTAAATGTCGATGGGAAACCCCGAGGAGCTTTCTCCCCGGGGTTCGGCGGCTACGCGTCGGCGGTGGCCAGGTCGTCGGTGATCAGCGGCTCGATGTCGGCGCGGACCGTGCGCTCGACGAAGAAGGCGGCACCGGGGATGGTCCCGGACAGCATCACCCACAGCATCCGGCTGAAGGACCAGCGGGCCTTAGAGCTCAGGTCGAAGGCGAAGACCAGGTAGATCATGAAGAGCACACCGTGGGCCTGGGACACGACGAGGGTCAGGCCGGCGCCGGTGTCGAAGCCGTACTTGGCGACCATGCAGCCGCAGAGGATCAACAGCATGACGGCGGTCACGTAGGCCATGACGCGGTAGCGGGTCAGCACGCTTCGTTTCATGGCCACGAGCGTAGCGGGGGCTCCGGGCCCCGCCGACGCCGGGAGCACGAAGCCGCAGGCGGCCGGCGGCCGGTGTGAGCAGGGCCACGGCGAGCCTGCCGATGCGGGCCCCGCGGCGCGTCGGCGCGGGCCCGTCGGCGCACCGGCGCGGGCCTGCCGGCGCGGGCCTGCCGGCGCGGGCCTGCCGACGCACCGGCGCGGGCCTAACGCTCCTCGAAGTCGCCCGCGGACACCCGCAGCGGCCGCAGCATCGCGAAGATCTCGGCGCATTCCTCGGCGTCGTAGGTGTGCAGCCCGAAGTCGATCGCCATCAGGTCCTTCGTGGCCGCCTCGACGACCTCGCGGCCCTTGTCCGTGATGCTCGCCAGGGTGCCGCGGCCGTCGTTGGGGTTGGGGCGCTTGGCCACCAGCCCGGACTTCACCAGCCGGTCCACCGTGTTCGTCACGGACGTCGGGTGGACCATCAGCCGCTCGCCGATCTTCGACATCGGCAGCTCGCCGGCCTTGGAGAAGGTGAGCAGCACGAGCGCCTCGTACCGGGCGAAGGTCAGGCCGTACGGCTTGACCACGGCGTCGACCTCGCCGAGCAGGATCTGGTGCGCCCGCATGATCGAGGTGATGGCTGCCATCGAGGGCGCCGGCCCCCACCGCCGCTGCCAGAGTTCGTCGGCGCGGGCGATGGGGTCGAAGGGGAGGCTGAGCGGCTTGGACACGTATATGACCCTACCGGGCGGTCATTTGGCGGTGTGCCCTGTCTCATTCCTCGGTCCCCTCCCCCGGGTGGCGGAGCGCAGTTCGGCGAGCAGGAGCAGGACGACGGCCGTCCCGATGACGGCGGCGCCGACGACCACCAGATGGACCGGGACGAACTCGGCGGCGAGGCCGGCCAGCGCCATGCCCACCCCCTGGAAGGCCATCAGGCCGGTGCCGAGCAGGGTCATCGCCCGGCCGCGCAGCTCCTCGGGGACGGCGTCGACGTACCACTGGTCGAGGCCGAGGGTGTGGGCGTGGGCCAGCCCGACGGCCAGCAGCGCGGCGAGGACCACCGGCACGCCGGGCCGGACGGCGTACACGAGCAGGGGCAGCAGGCCGGCGGCGGCGAGCGGGGCCACCAGCCGGGAACGGGCCTCCGGGCCGAGCGCCGAGCCGGCCCACAGTTCACCCGCGATGGTGCCGACGGGCAGGGCGCACATCATCACCCCGAGCGCGGCGGTGCCCGCGCCGATGGCGTCGGCGTACGGGGCGAGCAGCGCCTCGGGGGCGATCACGAAGACCGGCGGCAGCCAGAACAGCAGGGTCAGCGCCCGCAGCCGGCGCTCGCCCAGCACGGCCCGGATCCCGGCGAGCGGCGAGGTACGGGCGGCAGCCGCGGCGGAGGTCCCGGCGGCGGCCCGGGCGGGCCGGGCCCGGGTGCCGCAGCGCAGCAGCAGGGCGGAGCAGAGGAAGCCGGCGGCGGTCAGCACGATGGCGGTGCGCGGCGCGAGGACGGTGAGCAGCAGCCCGCCGAGGCCGAAGCCGACGAGCTGGGCGCTCTGGGCCACCATCCGCATCAGCGAACGGCCGAGGACGAAGGCGTCGCCGGTGCCCAGGATGTCGCCGAGGGAGGCGTTGCGGGTGCCCTGGAACAGCGGGGCGACGAAGGCCATGGCGGCGCGCAGCGCGAGCAGCGCGCCGACGGGCGTGCCGGGCAGCACCATGGCGGCGGCGCACCCGGCGCAGAGCAGGTCGCAGGCGGTGAGGACGCTGCGGGCGGGGCGGCGGTCGGCGAGGGGCGCCAGCAGGACGCCGCCGAGGGCGTACGGCAGGAAGCCGAGGGCGAAGGCGAGCGCGCTCATCAGCGGCGAACCGGTGGCGCGGAAGACGAGGACGGTCAGGGATATCTCGGCGACGACGATGCCGAGCACGGACAGCAGGTGGGCGGCGAAGACGTACCGGAACTCCCGGACCCGGAAAACGGGGCGGTAGCCGCCGCGGGCTGCCCGGTGGGCGGTGGTGGTGGCCATGCCGACACCCTGCGGGGCTGCGGTGGGCCCGCGGCAGTGATTCGTTCCTGCCCGAATCCCTCACGGGGAACCGCGGGATCACGAAGGATGACGGGGGATCACGGGGATCACGAGGAGGGAGAGGGACCGGACCATGGCTTTCCACTTCCGCTTCGGGCCGGTCGACCTGCTGCGCTGCCGGTTCTCGATCTCGCCGCGCTGGGAGACCCAGGAGGCGGTGCGCACCCTGATGCGCCCGCACCGGCAGGCCTACCACCTGCCCTGGCTGCGGCAGATCCGGGCCGCCGCCGACGGGCTCGACCTGCGGCAGCTGTGGCTGCTGATGCCGCGCGCCGGTCACAACCCGGACTTCCTCGGCCCGCCGCCGATCGGGCAGTCGGTCACCTTCGAGGAGGAGCTGGCGCGGGTCCGGGCGGCCGGCTCCGCGGATCCGGACGCCGTACGCGAGGACCTGCGGCGGGCTCTGGTGTGCACCCCGGGCGCGGCGGAGAGCGAGGCCGGCCGGCGGATGCTCGCGGACCCGGCGCGGGCCGTGCAGGAACTGTCCGACCTGCTGGAACAGGCCTGGACGGCGCTGATCGCACCGCACTGGCCGCGGCTGCGTGCGCTGCTGGAGGCCGACATCCTGTTCCACTCGCGGCGGCTCGCGGCCGGCGGCCTGGAGGCCCTGTTCGACGGGCTCCACCCGGACCTGGCCTGGTCCGGCAACACCCTGACCATCCGGAAACCGGGCCACCACGACCGCAGTCTGGACGGGCAGGGGCTGCTGCTGATGCCGAGCGCGTTCGTCTGGCCGGAGGTCGTCGGCGGCTACGACCCGCCCTGGCAGCCGACCCTGGTCTACCCGGCCCGCGGCATCGGCGCCCTGTGGACGGCTCCGGCCGGCCCGGCCCCGCAGTCCCTGGCCCGGCTGCTCGGCCGGGGCCGCGCGGACGTGCTGTGCGCACTGGCCGAGCCGGCCTCCACCACCGCCCTGGCCCGGCACCTCGGGCTGGCACCCGCCACGGTCTCCGCGCACCTGAAGGCACTCCGCGGAGCGGGCCTGCTCCTCTCGTCCCGCCACGGCCACCACATCCTGTACGAGCGCACCCCCTTGGGCATCGCCCTGGCGACGGGCGCACCCCCGCCGCCGTGACGCGGCGGCCTCGCGGGTCGGCCGGGCATCCGGCGAGGGGGGGCAGGTGGGTGGCGCGGGAGGGCGGCCCTGACGGTCCGTCACGCCACGGGGGCGCCGGTGCGGCGAGGCGCGGCCGGGCCCGGGCGCCGGGTCCGGGGATGCGGCCCCGGAATCCGCGGGGCCGCCTGGCGGGGCGTCAGGACAGGTGGCGTTCGACCGTGGCGACCTTCGACGTCAGGCCGTCCGTCACGCCGGGCCGGATGTCGGCCTTCAGGACGAGCGACACCCGGGGCGCCCGCGCCTCGACCGCGGCGACGGCCCGCCGGACGACGTCCATCACCTCGTCCCACTCACCTTCGACGGAGGTGAACATCGCGTCGGTGCGGTTCGGCAGCCCCGACTCCCGCACCACCCGCACCGCCTCGGCCACGTACTCGCCGACCTCTTCGCCGACCCCCAGCGGCGTCACCGAGAACGCGACGATCACGCGTCGGCCGCCGTGCCCGCGCCGGCCGCCTCGCGGCGCGCCCGGGCCGCGACGACGCTGTCGGCCTCCTCGCGCTTGAGCAGCTTGTCGCCGTACAGGCCGCCGAACGGCACCACGGCGAGCAGGAAGAACAGCGCGGCCTTCTTGAGCGGCCACTTGGTCTTGTTCCAGACGTCCAGCAGGAACACCGTGTAGATGACGAACAGGATCCCGTGCAGGGCGCCCAGCGGCATCATCAGGTAGTCGATGTCCGAGATCCGGCTCAGCAGCGAACCGAAGATCAGCAGGGCCGGGAACGACAGCGCCTCCGGTACGGAGACGAGGCGCAGCCGGTGCAGGGCGGAGGCGGTCTGGATGTCCATCATCAACCTTCGGGGAGGAGGTCCGGGGCCCGTCCAGTGTCTCAGCCGCTTTGCCCGATCTTGACCCGGGGTCCTCGTTCGGCCGCCCCGGGCGCGCCCGCCCGGCAGACCCCGTCGGCGGGCCCCGCCGCGGGTATCGGGCCCGGGGGCCCTGTTCGCCTCCGCCCGCTGCCGTTAACGTCATCCCGTGGCTCAGTTCCGACTCCAAGGCAGCAAGGTGCTCGCCGTCGACCTGACCGGGGATGCCGTGAAAGCGAAGAACGGCTCCATGGTTGCGTACGACGGCCAGATGGCCTTCAAGAAGATGACCGGCGGTGGCGAAGGCCTCCGCGGAATGGTGACCCGTCGTCTGACGGGCGAACAGATGACGGTGATGGAGGTCCAGGGGCACGGCACGTGCTTCTTCGCCGACCGCGCCAGCGAGATCAACCTCGTCGGCCTGCGCGGGGAGAAGCTGTACGTGGAGTCCAGCAACCTGCTCTGCACGGACGCGGCCCTGCGCACCGGCACCACCTTCACCGGCCTGCGCGGCGGCGCGACCGGCAACGGCCTGTTCACCACCACCGTCGAGGGCACCGGCCAGGCGGCGATCATGTCGGACGGCCCGGCGGTGGTCCTGCGGGTCAGCGCCCAGTACCCGCTGTCCGTGGACCCGGGGGCGTACATCGCGCACACCGGCGACCTGCGCCAGTCCTTCCAGTCGGGGGTCACCTTCCGGACGCTGATCGGCGAGGGTTCGGGCGAGGCGTTCCAGATCCGATTCGAGGGCGAGGGCCTGGTGTACGTGCAGCCCAGCGAGCGCAACACCATCGGGGGCGACGTCTGATGCCGTTCCGCGAGGTCAACGCGAAGATGGTCGAGGCCCAGGTGGTGCCGGGGCAGAAGATGTACAGCCAGCGGGGCGCGATGCTCGCGTACAGCGGCAGCGTGTCGTTCACGCCGAGCCTGACCGGCGGCCAGGGCGGCGTCATGGGCATGATCGGGCGCCGGGTGGCGAACGAGCAGACCCCGCTGATGGAGGTCGAGGGCAGCGGGACGGTGATGTTCGGCCACGGCGGCCACCACGTGCAGGTGATCAACCTGACCGGCGAGACCCTGTACGTCGAGGCGGACCGGCTGCTCGCGTTCGACGGCACGCTCCAGCAGGGCACCATGTTCATGGGCTCGCAAGGGGGTGTCATGGGCATGGTGCGCGGCCAGGTGACGGGCCAGGGCCTGTTCACCACCACCCTCAAGGGTCACGGATCGGTGGCCGTGATGGCCCACGGCGGGGTGATCGAGCTCCCCATCACCCCGAACCGGCCGGTCCACGTCGACCCGCAGGCGTACGTGGCCCACCACGGGGACGTCAGGAACAAGCTGTCCGCCGCGCTGGGATGGCGCGACATGGTGGGGCGCGGCTCGGGCGAGGCGTTCCAGCTGGAGCTGTCGGGCCAGGGTGCCGTGTACGTACAGGCCTCGGAGGAGAAGCTGTGAATTTTGGTCCCGTGACCGGCGGACCGGGCGGCCCGACGGTCTTCGACCCGTACACCCTGCCCTCCGACGACAACGTCAACGCGTACACCTTCTGCGTGGAACTCAAGGGAAACGAGTGGTTCCTGCAGAAGGGCAAGATGATCGCTTACTACGGGCGCATCGAGTTCGACGGGATCGGCAACGGCCGGTTCGACCGGCTGCTGCGCACGAGCTTCCACTCCCCGCTGCACGCCGGCGACTGGGTGGTGGCCCAGGGCCAGGGCAAGATGCTGCTGGCCGACCGCGCCTTCGACGTGAACTCGTTCGACCTCGACAACGGCAACCTGACCATCCGGTCGGGGAACCTGCTGGCGTACGAGCCCTCCCTCTCCCTCAAGCAGTCCATCGTCCCGGGTTTCCTGACCCTGATCGGAACCGGGAAGTTCGTGGCGGCGTCCAACGGACCGGTGGTGTTCATGGAACCGCCGCTGCGCGTGGACCCGCAGGCGCTCGTCGGCTGGGCGGACTGCCCGTCTCCCTGCCACCATTACGACCACGGGTACATGTCGGGCGTCCTGGGCGGCCTCCGCTCCCTGACCGGCATCGGCGGCACCTCGGGCGAGGAGCACCAGTTCGAGTTCGTCGGGGCCGGGACGGTGCTGCTGCAGTCGTCGGAGGTGCTGATGGCGGAGCAGGCGGTCGGGACGGTCGGCGCAGAGCCGGGTGTTCCCGGCGGCGGCAGCGGCCACGGTCACGCGGGGCAGCTGGAGTCGCTGGGCATCCGGATGCCGGGGCAGCTGGGGGACCTCCAGCGGCGCTTCGGACTGTGATCGTCAGCTTTCCCGATTTTGTACGTCATTCAACTTCTTAGGTAGAGTTCATTCATGGAGACCATGGAGACCGAGACGGCCACCCTCCCCCAGACTCCGCCCGGGGGGACCCCCTGGCTCACCGACGCCGAGCAGTGCACCTGGCGGACCCATCTGGACGTCAGCAGACTGCTGATGCACCAGCTGGAAAAAGATCTCCAGCCCTTCGGACTCACCAACAACGACTACGAGATCCTGGTCAACCTCTCGGAGTCCGCGGACCACCGGATGCGGATGAGCGATCTCGCGACGTCGACGCTGCAGTCCAAGAGCCGGCTGTCCCACCAGATCACCCGGATGGAGAACGCCGGCCTGGTCGTCCGCGTGAACTGCGAGTCCGACCGCCGGGGCCTGTACGCCGTCCTGACGGACGAGGGCATGGAGCTCATGCGGAAGGTCGCCCCGCACCACGTGGCGTCCGTCCGCCGGCACTTCATCGACCTGCTGCCGCCGGAGGCCCTGGCGGCGCTGCGCAGCTCGCTGGAGCCGGTCGCGGAGCACCTGCGCACCCAGCGCGGCAAGGGCTGATCCCACCCCGCGCCACGGCGCGGTGGTCATCGCGCGTAGACCACGCATCACCAGCAACAACGATCACCACAGCACCGCACGCATCGCTCACACCGCACACCACAGGAGCCGCACCCCCAGCACGGGGGTGCGGCTCCTGTGGATTTCGGCCGGGACCGGGGCCGGGGCCAGGACCGGGGCCGGGGCCGCGGTCAGGCGTTGGGGCGCTTTCCGTGGTTGGCCTTCTTCTTCTTGCGCGCTCGCTTCTTGTTGCCGCGCTTCGCCATGACGCACTCCCTCAATGGGCTGGTATCGGGGCATTCCGGGCGTCGCCAGTCTACGTTCGCCCTCCTCGCCCCGCAGGGCCCGCGCGGCCGTGCGGGTGAGCGCCCATCGGGAGCCCGAGCGGGCGCTCCTCGGCGCCTCAGCCCTCCGTCAGGGTGGCCAGCAGGGCGTCCGAGGCCGCGTACGGGTCGAGCTCGCCCTGCGCCACCCGCGCCGCCAGGGCACCCAGGTGCGCGTCCCCGTGCACATCGGCCATCCGGGCCCGCAGTGAGGTCACGGCGATGGTCTCCACCTCGCGCGCGGCCCGCGCGGTGCGCCGCTCGGCCAGCACCCCGTGCTCGTCCATCCAGGCCCGGTGCTTCTCCAGTGCCTCGACCAGCTCGTCGATTCCCTGGCCGCGCGCCGCGACCGTCTTGACGATCGGCGGCCGCCAGTCGCCGGGCCCCCGCGCCTCGCCCAGGCCCAGCATGTGGTTCAGCTCCCGGGCGGTCGCGTCGGCGCCGTCCCGGTCGGCCTTGTTGACCACGTACACGTCGCCGATCTCCAGGATGCCCGCCTTCGCGGCCTGGATCCCGTCGCCCATTCCGGGGGCCAGCAGGACCACGGAGGTGTCGGCCTGGGAGGCGATCTCCACCTCCGACTGCCCGACACCGACCGTCTCGACCAGGATCACGTCGCAGCCCGCCGCGTCCAGCACCCGGATCGCCTGCGGGGCCGCCCAGGCCAGGCCGCCCAGGTGGCCGCGGGTGGCCATCGAGCGGATGTACACGCCCGGGTCGGAGGCGTGGTCCGACATGCGCACCCGGTCGCCGAGCAGCGCGCCCCCGGAGAACGGCGAGGACGGGTCGACGGCGAGCACGCCGACCCGCTTGCCCGCCTTGCGGTACGCGGACACCAGCGCCGAGGTGGAGGTGGACTTGCCGACGCCCGGCGAGCCCGTCAGGCCCACCACGTACGCCCCGCCGGTCAGCGGGGCCAGCGCCGCCATCACCTCGCGCAGCTGCGGGGACGCCCCCTCGACCAGCGAGATCAGCCGGGCCACCGCCCTCGGCCTGCCGTCACGCGCCTGGGCCACCAGCTGGGGAACGTTTACCGCCATTCCGATCTCCTTGCATGGAAAATCCCGGCTTCAGCCGAAAGTGCCAGCACCTTCGCTTTGCGGGGGAGAGACGCATCCTCGGCTCGGAGCCGCGCAGCAGTGAAGCACCGCTGCGTGATGCTGTGACCTGGGGTTGTGTTCGGATCCCAACCGCACCTAGCGTCCGGCGCACGGGGGCTTTCTCTGTGAAGCGGGCGTTCAAGTACCGCTTCTATCCGACAAGTGCGCAGGCAGCTGAACTGTCTCGGACGTTCGGATGTGTGCGCAAGGTCTACCACCTTGCCTTGGCTGCGCGGTCCGAGGCGTGGGCGAAGCGTCAGGAGCGGGTGGGCTACGGACAGACGTCGGCCATGCTCACGGCGTGGAAGAAGACCGACGAGCTGGCCTATCTCGCAGAAGTGTCCTCGGTTCCGCTCCAGCAAACGCTGCGCCACCTGCAGACGGCCTTCATGGGTTTCCGGGGGAAGCGTGCCAAGTATCCTCGCTTCAAGTCGAAGCGGAGGTCTCACGCGTCGGCCGAGTACACACGCAGTGCCTTCCGCTACGCCAACGGCCGACTGACCCTTGCGAAAATCGTCGAGCCCCTCGACATCGTGTGGTCCCGCCCCCTGCCGGAGGGTGCGGAGCCGACCACGGTCACGGTGTCCCGTGACGGAGCAGGGCGCTGGTTCGTGTCCCTGCTCTGCGAGGACACCCCGGAGCCCATGCCCGCCAGCACAAATGCGGTGGGCATCGACGTCGGACTGACGTCCCTGATCACCCTCTCCACTGGGGAGAAGATCGCCAACCCGCGACACGATCGCCGGGACCGGGCACGCCTTGTGCGGGCGCAGAGAATGCTGTCGCGGAAGGAGAAAGGCAGTAACAACCGGGCGAAGGCCCGTACCCGGGTGGCCAGGATTCACGCACGGATCGCCGACCGACGCCGCGATCACCTGCACAAGCTGACGACTCGACTCGTGCGCGAAAACCAAACGCTCGTGATCGAGGACCTTACCGTCAGGAACATCCTGCAGAACCACAAGCTCGCCCGCGCAGTCGCGGCTGCGGGCTGGCGTGAGCTGCGTTCGATGCTGGAGTACAAGGCGGCCTGGTACGGACGTGAGCTGGTCGCTGTGGACCGGTGGTTCCCCAGCACGCGCCTGTGCTCCGCCTGTGGGGCCGTCGCCGAAACGATGCCCCTGCACGTCCGAGAATGGACGTGTAAAAACTGCGGAACCGCCCATGACCGGGACGGGAACGCAGCTGTGAATCTCCTGGCCGCCGGGCTGGCGGTTGTCGCCTGTGGAGCGGGTGTAAGACCTCAACGGGAGTCCTCCTCTCGGTCGGGGCCGTCCGCGGTGCAGCAGGAAGCCCCACCCGCGAGGGTGGGACTCCCCTTCCGTCAGGGAGCGGAGTAAGTCAAACGTGCTGCGCTCCTCGTTCTCGCTACGGGTACGGGCACCGGTGTCGGCGCCGGTCCGCAGGGGGCTACGCCTTCGGGACCCGGATGATCAGGGCGTCGCCCTGGCCGCCGCCGCCGCACAGCGCGGCCGCGCCGACGCCGCCGCCGCGGCGCTGGAGCTCCAGCGCCAGGTGCAGCACCACGCGGGCGCCGGACATGCCGATCGGGTGGCCCAGGGCGATGGCACCGCCGTTGACGTTCACCTTTTCCGGGGTCACGCCCAGGTCCTTCATTGACTGCACGGCGACCGCGGCGAAGGCCTCGTTGATCTCGATGAGGTCCAGGCCGGAAACCTCCAGGCCCTCCTTCTTCAGGGCGTGCCGGATCGCGTTCGACGGCTGCGACTGCAGGGAGTTGTCCGGGCCGGCCACGTTGCCGTGGGCGCCGATCTCCGCGATCCACTCCAGGCCCAGCTCCTCGGCCTTGGCCTTGCTCATCACGACCACGGCGGCCGCGCCGTCGCTGATCTGCGAGGAGGTGCCGGCGGTGATGGTGCCGTCCTTGGCGAAGGCCGGGCGCAGCTTGCCCAGGGACTCCGCCGTGGTCTCCGGGCGGATGCCCTCGTCCTGGGTGAACAGCACCGGGTCGCCCTTGCGCTGCGGGATCTCGACCGGGGTGATCTCGGCCTCGAAGACGCCGTTCTTCTGGGCGGCCGCGGCGCGCTGGTGGGAGCCGGCGGCGAGCTCGTCCTGCGGGCCGCGCTCGATGCCGAGGCGGGCGTTGTGCTTCTCGGTGGACTCACCCATGGCGATGTTCTCGAAGGCGTCGGTCAGGCCGTCGTGGGCCATCGCGTCGAGCATGCCGATCGCGCCGTACTTGAAGCCCTCGCGGGACTTCGGCAGCAGGTGCGGGGCGTTGGTCATGGACTCCTGGCCGCCCGCGACCACGATGTCGAACTCCCCGGCGCGGATGAGCTGGTCGGCCAGCGCGATCGCGTCGAGGCCGGAGAGGCAGACCTTGTTGATCGTCAGGGCGGGCACGTTCATCGGGATGCCGGCCTTGACCGCGGCCTGGCGGGCGGGGATCTGGCCCGCGCCGGCCTGCAGCACCTGGCCCATGATCACGTACTGGACCTGGTCGCCTGCGACGCCGGCCCGCTCCAGGGCGGCCTTGATGGCGATCCCGCCGAGCTCGGCACCCGAGAAGGACTTCAGCGAGCCGAGCAGCCGTCCCATGGGCGTGCGGGCCCCGGCGACGATCACGGACGTGGTGTTGTTCGTTCCGGACATGGAGCACAGCCCCTTGAGGATGAGGAGTGAACGAGGGTTTACCTGAATGTACTGAGCGGTACCCGCGCCGTCATCGGGCAGTCGGTGTGATCGCTGGCACGTTGCGTGACCGCCGCCCGCGGCGGTCCACTGGTTCCATGCTGACAAGAATCGACCACATCGGGATCGCCTGCTTCGACCTGGACAAGACCGTCGAGTTCTACCGTGCCACGTACGGCTTCGAGGTGTTCCACTCCGAGGTCAACGAGGAGCAGGGCGTCCGCGAGGCCATGCTCAAGATCAACGAGACCTCCGACGGCGGCGCCTCGTACCTCCAGCTGCTGGAGCCCACCCGCGAGGACTCCGCGGTCGGCAAGTGGCTGGCCAAGAACGGCGAGGGCGTGCACCACATCGCCTTCGGCACCGAGGACGTCCGCGGCGACTCCGAGGCCATCCGCGGCAAGGGCGTCCGGGTGCTGTACGACGAGCCCCGCACGGGCTCGATGGGCTCCTCGATCACCTTCCTGCACCCCAAGGACTGCCACGGGGTCCTCACCGAGCTGGTCACCTCCAACCCGCACGAGTCCCACACCGGGCACGACGACTGAGACGACTGAGACGACCGGGGCGACCGGGACGACCGGCCGTCCCTGGCGTCCCGGCTCTGCGGACGGCGCACCACCGGCCGTGGGGTGCCGTCCGCGTCCGGACCGTCCGCACCACCCGCGGCGGCGGCAGGCCGGGTACGCACGGACACGTCTTTTTGATCACATGGATCACATGCCGGGCGGTGCGCGGAACGCCTTCCGCCCGGCCCCGGACCGGCACCGGGGACGCGGCCCGTTGCCGGCAGGGAAGGCCGCGGCGGACGCCGGATTCCCCCTCCGCGGGCGCAACAGCGTGACCTGCGCGGCCGGATGCGCACCGGAAAGACCGGACTCGCCCCTGGATGCGTGCATTCGAACATCGCAAATCCACCCTCAAGGGGCCTTCCCTCCCGACCCGGCCCGTCCTCGCCGTGCCCCGAGGAGGGACCTGACAGCCGACCGGGTCCGGGATCAGTGGAAGCACGCACTGATGTCCCCATTCCCCGGCCGGTAGAGTGGCCGTGGCTCGGCCGGGGTTCGGTGCTTCAGACAGGGTCGGGGCCTGTGACCCCTGCCCGACTATCTGACACCATTCCCCCGGGGGCGCCGTTCAGCGGGCGGACGGTGCTCATTTGGGAGTGAGCTTGCGACCAGGGGACGGATGGGACCGCGCTGTGCGGGGCTACGAAAGCCAGGAGAGCCTTCAGGCTGAGGCCGATCATCTCTCGCTCTTCGAAGCGGAGATGGAGCGGCTCAAGAAGGAGCGCGGAAAAGCCGTCCAGCACGCCGAGGACCTCGGCTACCAGGTCGAGGTCCTGCGCGCGAAGCTGCACGAGGTGCGGCGCGCGCTCGCGTCCCGCCCCGCGTACGACGGCGCGGACATGGGATACCAGGCGGAGCAGCTGCTGCGCAACGCCCAGATCCAGGCGGACCAGATGCGTTCGGACGCCGAGCGCGAGCTGCGCGAGGCCCGGGCCCAGACCCAGCGCATCCTCCAGGAGCACGCCGAGCACCAGGCCCGGCTCCAGGCCGAGCTGCACACCGAGGCCGTCAACCGCCGCCAGCGGCTGGACCAGGAGCTCAACGAGCGCCGCCAGACCGTCGAGGCGCACGTCAACGAGAACGTCGCGTGGGCCGAACAGCTGCGCGCCCGTACGGAGTCCCAGGCCCGCCGGCTCATGGACGAGTCCCGTGCCGAGGCCGAGCAGTCCCTGAACGCCGCCCGGGCCGAGGCCGCCCGCGTCGCCGAGGAGACCCGCCGCCGCATGGCCGCGGACGCCGAGGCCGCCCGTACCGAGGCCGAGGCGACGCTGCTGCGCGCCCGCAAGGAGGCGGAGCGGCTGCTGACCGCCGCCTCGACGCAGGCCCAGGAGGCCACCGACCACGCGGAGCGGCTGCGTTCGGCGAGCACCGCCGAGGCGGAGCAGACCCGGCAGCAGACCCTGGACCTCGGCCGCGTCGCCGAGCAGCGGGTCCAGGAGGCCGACGGGGCCCTGCGCGAGGCGCGTACCGAGGCGGAGCGCGTCCTCGCCGAGGCCAAGGAGAGCGCCGCCCGGCAGCTCGCCTCGGCGGAGTCGGTCAACGAGCAGCGCACCCGCACCGCCAAGGAGCAGGTCGCCCGGCTGGTGGGCGAGGCCACCAAGGAGGCCGAGACCCTCAAGGCCGAGGCCGAGCAGGTGCTCGCCGACGCCCGCGCCGACGTGGAGCGGCAGCGCGCCGCGGCCGCGGAGCAGGCCCGCGCCGCGGCGGCCGAGGACACGGCCGCCCAGATGGCGAAGGCCGCCCGCACGGCCGAGGAGATGCTGACCAAGGCGTCGGAGAACGCGCAGGCCACCACCCGGGCCGCGTCCGAGGAGGCCGAGCGGATCCGCCGCGAGGCCGAGGCGGAGGCCGAGCGGCTGAGCGCCCAGGCCGCGGACGCGGCCGCGGAGCTGAAGGGCGCCGCGAAGGACGACACCGAGGAGTACCGGGCCCGCACCGTCCAGCTCCAGGAGGAGGCGCGGCGGCTGCGCGGCGAGGCGGAGCAGCTGCGCGCCGAGGCCGTGGCCGAGGGCGAGCGGATCCGCGGCGAGGCCCGCCGCGAGGCGGTCCAGCAGATCGAGGAGGCGGCCAAGACCGCCGAGGCGCTGCTCGGCAAGGCCAAGGCGGACGCGGACGAGCTGCGCGCCGGGGCGACCGCCGAGAGCGAGCGGGTGCGCGCGGAGGCCGTCGAGCGGGCCACCACCCTGCGCCGGCAGGCCGAGGAGACCCTGGAGCGGACCCGCGCCGAGGCCGAGCGGCTGCGCGCCGAGGCCGAGGAGCAGGCCGAGGCGGTGCGCGCCGAGGCGGACGCCGCGGCCCGCGCCCGGCGCGAGGAGACCGAGCAGGCCCTGGCCGGCAAGCGCGCCGAGGCGGAGGAGGAGCTCACCCGCCTGCACACGGACGCCGAGGGCCGGCTGGCCACGGCCGAGCAGACGCTGCGCGACGCCCGCGGCGCGGCCGAGGCCATCCGCCGCGAGGCCGCGGAGGAGACCGACCGGCTGCGCGCCGAGGCGGCGGAGCGTATCCGCGGCCTGCGGGAGCAGTCGGAGGCGGAGGCCGACCGGCTGCGGACCGAGGCGGCGGACGACGCCGGCCGGGCGCGGGCCGAGGCCGAGCAGGTGGCCGTACGGCTGCGTACGGAGGCCGAGACCGAGGCCGAGCGGGTCCGTACGGAGGCCAAGGAGACGGCTGACCGGCTGCGTGCCGAGGCGAAGGCCGCCGCCGAGCGGGTCGCCGCGGAGGCGGCCGAGGCGCTGGCCGCCGCGCAGGAGGAGTCCGCCCGGCGCCGCCGGGAGGCCGAGGAGACACTGGCGTCGGCGCGGACCGACGCGGACAGCGAGCGGGCCCAGGCCCGCGAGCAGAGCGAGGAGCTGCTGGCCGCGGCCCGCAAGCGCTCGGAGGAGGCGCAGGCCGAGGCGGCGCGCCTGACCGAGGAGGCGGAGCAGCGCGCGACGGAGCTGGTGTCGGCGGCGGAGGCCACCGCCCAGCAGGTGCGGGATTCCGTGTCCGGGCTGCGCGAGGAGGCCGAGGAGGAGATCGCCGGGCTGCGCAGCGCCGCCGAGCACGCGGCGGAGCGCACCCGTACGGAGGCCGAGGAGGAGGCCGCCCGCGTCCGCGCCGACGCCTACGAGGAGCGCGAGCGGGCGAGCGGGGACGCCGACCGGATCCGCACCGAGGCGCGCACCGAGACGGATGCGGCGAAGGCGCTGGCCGAGCGGACCGTCGCGGACGCGATCGCCGAGGCGGAGCAGCTGCGCACCGACACCGCCGAGTACGCCCAGCGGGTGCGTACGGAGGCGACGGACGCGCTGGCCGCGGCGGAGCGCGACGCCGCCCGCACCCGGGCGGACGCCCGCGGGGACGCCAACCGGATCCGCGGCGAGGCAGGGGAGTCGCTGGAGGCGTCGCGCGCCGAGGGCGTGCGGATCGTCGCCGACGCGACGGCGGAGGCCGAGCGGATCACCGAGGAGACGCGCACGGCCAACGAGGCCACCGTCACCGAGGCGGCCGCGGAGGCGGAGCGCCTCGTGACGGAGGCCGAGGAGGTGGCGGAGGCCACCCGGATCGAGGCCGCGGGCGTCCTGGACGAGGGCCGCGCAGAGGCCAACCGGCTGCGCACGGAGGCCGCGGAGCAGGCGGACCGGCTCGTCTCCGAGGCCGCGTCCGAGGCGGAGCGCCTCACGGAGGAGACGCGCGCCGCGACGGAGAAGACGCTCGGCGAGGCGGAGGCGAAGGCCGACCGGCTCACCCGGCAGGCGTCCGACACGATGGCCGCGGCCGAGCGGGACGCGGCCCGTGTCCTGGTCGACGCGCGCAACGAGGGCGACCGCCTGGTCGACGAGGTGCGCGCGGCGAACGAGCTGACGGTCGGCGAGGCGGCCGAGGAGGCCGAGCGGCTGCGCACCGAGGCGGCGGAGGTCCTGGAGGACGCCCGCGTGGAGGGCGGCCGGATCGTCGGCGACGCCACCGCGGAGGCGGACCGGGTCACGGCCGCGGCGGCGGAGACGCTGGAGAGCGCCGAGCGGGAGTCCGAGCAGACCCTGGACGAGGCGCGGGCGGAGGCCAACCGGCTGCGCACGGACGCCGCGGAGCAGGCGGACCGGCTCATCACGGAGGCGTCGTCCGAGGCGGACAAGCTCACCGCGCAGACCCGCCGGGACAACGAGCGGACGGTCGGCGAGGCCGAGGCCGAGGCCGAGCGGCTGCGCGCGGAGGCCTCGGAGGCGCTGTCCTCGGCGCAGGAGCACGCGGCGCGGACCCGTTCGGAGGCCGACCGGGTCAAGGCGGACGCGGACGCGGAGGCGGAGCTCACCCTGACCTCGGCGCGCGAGGAGGCCGAGCAGCTGCTGGACGAGGCGCGCGAGGAGGCCGGCAAGCGGCGTACCGAGGCCGCGGAGCAGGTGGACCGGCTCATCACGGAGGCGGCGTCCGAGGCGGACGCGCTCGCCGCGGACGCGCAGGCGCAGGCCGTGGCTGCGACGACGGCCGCGGAGGAGCAGGCCGACCAGATGGTCGACGCCGCCCGCAAGGAGGCGAAGCGGATCTCCGCGGAGGCCACCGTCGAGGGCAACTCCCTTGTGGAGAAGGCCCGTACGGACGCGGACGAGCTGCTGGTCGGCGCGCGTTCGGACGCCGCCGCCATAAGGGAGCGGGCGGAGGACCTGCGCTCCCGCGTCGAGAGCGAGATCGAGGAGCTGCACGAGCGGGCCCGCCGCGAGACGGCCGAGCAGATGAAGTCGGCCGGCGAGCGCGTGGACAAGCTGGTGCGCGCGGCGACCGAGCAGAGCGAGGAGGCCGAGGCGAAGGCCAAGGCCCTGGTGTCGGACGCGAGCAGCGAGGCGAGCAAGGTGCGCATCGCGGCGGTCCGCAAGGCGGAGACGCTGCTGAAGGAGGCGGAGCAGAAGAAGGCCGAGCTGTCGAGGCTGGCCGAGGCCGCCCTGGCGGAGGCCAAGGAGGAGGCCGAGCGGATCGTCGAGGAGGGCCGGCGCGAGCTGGAGGTCCTGGTGCGCAGGCGGGAGGACATCCAGGCGGAGATTTCCCGTGTCCAGGACGTTCTTGAGGCGTTGGAATCATTCGAGGCGCCTGCGGGCGGAAAGCCTTCGATCGGCAGCCAGGGTTCGGGGGGCGTGAAGGCCGGGGCCGGCGCGGGTTCCACTCGTTCGGGTGGCAAGTCGTCGGAGTAGCCCACGCGAGGATGGTTTGTGTGCACCTGATGAAGGTTCAGGCGAACGAGTGACAAGCATTCTGCCGTCTTGCCACTCAAAAGGGGTGTCATTGTCCAGATCAAACTGGGATTGACTCGATGACACGCCGCTCGGGCGCCTAGGATTCCCCTTAACACCTCACGTAGCACCTCATCGGTCTCATCGACAGGAACCCCATGAGCGACACATCCTCCCCCTTCGGCTTCGAGCTCGTGCGGCGTGGTTACGACCGCGGTCAGGTGGACGACCGCATCACCAAGCTGGTCTCCGACCGCGACAGCGCCCTTGGACGTATCAGTGCCCTGGAAAAGCGGATCGAGGAGCTGCACCTCGAAACGCAGAACGCCCAGGCCCAGGTGAGCGAGGCGGAGCCCTCGTACGCGGGTCTCGGCGCCCGGGTCGAGAAGATCCTGCGGCTGGCGGAGGAAGAGGCGAAGGACCTGCGCGAGGAGGCCCGTCGCGCGGCCGAGCAGCACCGTGAGCTGGCCGAGTCGGCGGCCCAGCAGGTGCGCAACGACGCCGAGTCGTTCGCGGCCGACCGCAAGGCGAAGGCGGAGGACGAGGGCGTCCGCATCGTCGAGAAGGCCAAGGGGGACGCCGCGACCCTGCGCTCCGAGGCCCAGAAGGACGCCGCCTCCAAGCGCGAGGAGGCCGACGCCCTGTTCGAGGAGACCCGCGCCAAGGCCGCCCAGGCCGCCGCCGACTTCGAGACGAACCTGGCCAAGCGCCGCGAGCAGTCCGAGCGCGACCTGGCCTCGCGTCAGGCCAAGGCGGAGAAGCGCCTCGCGGAGATCGAGCACCGCGCGGAGCAGCTGCGCCTGGAGGCCGAGAAGCTGCGTACGGACGCCGAGCGCCGGGCCCGCCAGACGGTGGAGACCGCGCAGCGCCAGGCCGAGGACATCGTGGCCGACGCCAACGCCAAGGCGGACCGCATCCGCAGCGAGTCGGAGCGCGAGCTGGCGGCGCTCACCAACCGCCGCGACTCGATCAACGCCCAGCTGACCAACGTCCGCGAGATGCTGGCGACGCTGACCGGTGCGGCCGTTGCCGCCGCCGGCTCCCCGATGGACGACGAGCCGGTCCGCGGCGTCCCGGCGCAGCAGAGCCGCTGACGACGCCTCCGCCGGTGCCGCCCCGCGCCGCGCGCGCGGTGCACGCGCTACCGCACGGCCCGCCCGTACGGGCGGTTGACACGCCGTCTACTCGCCGGTAGCGAAACGTCATACAAGAGGGCCCCCTGTCACCCTTTCGAGGTGGCGTGGGGCCCTCTGGCGTTCTAGCGTGAGCGGCATGATCGAGCTTGAGGCCCTTACCAAACGATTCGGCGCGAAGACCGCCGTCGACCACCTCAGCTTCCAGGTCAGACCGGGGGTGGTGACCGGCTTCCTCGGCCCCAACGGGGCGGGCAAGTCGACCACCATGCGCATGATGCTCGACCTCGACCGCCCGACGAGCGGGACGGTCAGGATCAACGGGAAGCACTACCGGGACCTGTCGGAGCCACTGAAGCACATCGGTGCACTGCTGGACGCCAAGGCGATGAACGGCGGCCGCAGCGCCTACAACAACCTGCTCTGCCTCGCCCAGGCGAACCGGATCCCGGCCGGCCGGGTCGGCGCGGTGCTGGACCTCGTCGGGCTGACGCCCGTGGCGAAGAAGAAATCGAAAGGGTTTTCGCTCGGAATGGGCCAGCGGCTGGGAATCGCCGCTGCGCTGCTCGGCGACCCGGAAATCCTGATGTTCGACGAACCCGTCAACGGCCTGGACCCGGAGGGAATTCTCTGGATCCGCAATCTGATGAAGGGGCTCGCCGCCGAGGGCAGGACAATCTTCGTCTCCTCGCATCTGATGAGCGAAATGTCGCTGACGGCGGACCATTTGATCGTCATCGGCCAGGGCAGACTTCTGGCCGATATGCCTATGGCTGATTTCATTCACCAGAACTCCCGCAGCTTCGTCCGGCTGCGCTCGCCGCAGCAGGAGCAGCTCAAGGACGTCCTGCACCGGGCCGGAATCGACGCGGCCGCCGTCCCGGACAGCGGCGCGCTGGAGGTCGACGGAGTGGCCTCCGAGCAGCTCGGCGAACTGGCCGCGCAGCACGGGATCGTGCTGCACGAACTCAGCCCGCAGCGGGCTTCACTGGAGGAAGCGTTCATGCGCATGACGGCGGACTCGGTCGAGTACCACGCCCATGCTCCCGGCACCCCGGGCGCGGCACTGCCGGACCCGGGCACCGCCGCCGACAGCCGGCTCCTCGTGGCCGACCGCAAGGGCGGGAAGTGACATGTCCTTCCCCGCGATCCTCCAGTCCGAGTGGACCAAGATCCGTACCGTCGGCTCGACCGTCTGGACCCTGGCGTCCGCCCTCGTGGTCACGGTCGGCCTGAGCGCCCTGCTCTGCGGCTTCATCGACTCCACGTTCGAGGACATGCCGAAGGAGCAGCAGCTCACCTTCGACCCGACCATGGCCAGCTTCGCCGGCATGACCCTCGGCCAGGCCGCCGTCATCGTCTTCGGCGTCCTGGTCGTCGGCACCGAGTACAGCACCGGCATGATCCGCACCTCGCTCGCCGCCGTGCCGCGCCGCGGCAGCTTCCTGGCCGGCAAGCTCACCGCGGCCACCGCCCTCGCCCTCGTCGTGGGCCTGGTCACCAGCTTCGTGTCCTTCTTCACCGGACAGTCCCTCCTCGGCGACCACAGCATCGCCATCGGGGAGCCGAACGTGCTGCGCGCGGTGGTCGGCGCCGGGCTCTACATGGCCGTGCTGGCCCTGTTCTCCATGGGCATGACGATGATCCTGCGCAGCTCGATGCTGGCCCTCGGCATCCTGCTGCCGCTCTTCTTCCTCATCTCGCCGATCCTGAGCTCCGTCGAAGCCACCCAGACGGTCGCCGAGTACCTCCCGAACCAGGCCGGCGGCGCGATCATGCAGACCGTCCAGGTCGCTCTGGACGGCAACGAGCCGCCGTACGGCCCGTGGGGCGGCTTCGCGATCATGGTCGCCTGGGCGCTCGCCGCGGTGATCGGGGGCTTCCTCGTCCTGAAGAACCGCGACGCCTGACGTCGCCGCGGTGTGGGGTCCGTCTCAGGACGGACCCCGCTTCACGATCCGCCTCAGGGCGGACACCCCCCGTACTACGGGTCTTCCCGGGGTCGGTGTCAGGGACAGATCGGGGTTCGGCCGGGGATGGAACCGGAGCCTCCTCGATATCCTCTTAATCCTTAACTCGGACGAAAGCCGTCCACCGGGCAAGGGGCAGAGGAATGATCGAGGCAGTCGGGCTGACCAAGCGCTTCGGTGCCAAGACCGCCGTCGACCAGCTGTCCTTCCAGGTCAGGCCCGGTCACGTGACCGGCTTCCTGGGCCCCAACGGCTCCGGCAAGTCCACCACCATGCGCATGATCCTCGGCCTGGACCGGCCCACGTCCGGCCATGTCACGATCAACGGCCGCCCCTTCCGCGAGCTGCCCAACGCCCAGCGGCACGTCGGGGCCCTCCTCGACGCCAAGGCCGTGCACGGCGGCCGCCGGGCCCGCACCCACCTGCTCTCCATCGCCCAGCTGTCCGGCATCCCCGAGCGCCGGGTGGACGAGGTGCTGGCCGTGGTCGGCCTCCAGGACGTGGCCCGGCAGCGCACGAAGGGCTTCTCCCTCGGCATGGGCCAGCGGCTCGGCATCGCCACCGCCCTGCTCGGCGACCCCCAGGTGCTCCTCTTCGACGAACCGGTCAACGGGCTCGACCCCGAGGGCATCCTCTGGGTCCGCAACCTCATGCGCCGACTCGCCGCCGAAGGCCGCACCGTCTTCGTCTCCTCGCACCTGATGAGCGAGATGGCCCTGACCGCCGACCACCTCATCGTGATCGGCCGCGGCCGGCTCCTCGCCGACATGGGCACCCAGGAGTTCATCGCCCACAACTCGGCCGGATTCGCGCGGGTCCGCGCGGCCGGACCGGCAGCGGATGGCCGGAACACGCTGGCAGCGGCCCTGACCAGGGCGGGCGGCCGGGTGCTCCAGGAGCCCGACGGGGCGCTGCGGGTGACCGGCCTGGAGCTGCCGCACATCTCGGACCTCGCCCACGAGGCCGGCGTACGGCTGTGGGAGCTGTCCCCGCACCGGGCCTCGCTGGAGGAGGCGTACATGCGGCTGACCCAGTCCTCCGTCGAGTACACCTCCACCGAGGACCCGCGGGCGGAACTGTGGGAGCCGGACCCGCTGGCCCTGCCCGAATGGGAGGACGAGCCCCCGGCGCCCGAGGTCCCGCAGGATGGTTTCTTCGCTCCCCCGCCGCCCGGCGCGGGCGGGCAGCCCTTCCTGATGCCCGCCAGCCCCGGCGAGCTCGCCGCCACCGCCAAGAACGCCCCCACGGACACGCGCAAGGACACCCGATGACCGGCCCCACGTCGACCGCGGACCAGCCGAAGGACCAGGCGAAGGAGCAGGCGAAGGACCAGGCAAAGGAGCAGGCGAAGGACCGACCGGAGGGCTACGTCTCGCCGCTGCCCACGCCCCGGCCGCACCTGGGCCACGCCCTCGCCTCGGAGTGGACCAAGCTGGCCTCGGTGCGCTCCACCCTGTTCACGCTCGGCTCCCTCGTCGCACTCGTCGTCGGCATCGGGCTGCTCGCCGTCTTCGAACTCCGCAACACCGGCGACACGCTCACGCCGCCGACCGCGCCCGCCCTGTTCGGGCTGCTGATCGGCCAGGTCGCCGTCATGGCCCTCGGCGTCCTGACGATCACTTCCGAGTACGGGACCGGGCTGATCCGGACGACCTTCACCGCGGCGCCCGGCCGGGCCCGCGTGCTCACCGCGAAGTACCTCGTCTTCGCCGGGGTCGCCTTCGCCTCCATCGCCGGCTCGGTCGCGGTGGTCGGCTTCGCCTCCCTGATCCTGCTCAGCGGCCCCGGCGGGCGGAACAGCCCCGGGGAGTGGCTCCACACCCTGGCCGGCTGCGCGTACGTCACCCTCCTCGGGGTGCTCGGCCTCGCCGTCGGCGCGATGCTGCGGCACTCCGCCGGGGCCATCGCCGTGATGCTGGGGCTGGTCACCGTCCCGCCGGTGCTCGGGGGGATGCTCACCACCTGGGAGCGCCTGGCCCCGGTCGGCCGCACGATCCTCGAGTACAACGCCCCGGTCGCGCTGATGCAGCTGTTCGGCGTGCCCAACGGGATCGAGGGGGAGCGGCTCCCGAGCGACTGGTCCCACGTACTGCTGATCCTGCTGGTGACGGGCGCCGCGGTGGCGGGCTCGTACGTGCTGGTCGGCCGCCGCGACGTGTAGGCCCGCCGCCCGCCGTCCCCTGCTAGTGCCTGGGGGCGTTCCTGGACCGCTGCACCCGTGTGGTGCGGCGGTCCTTCGCGTTCCAGCACGCCTTGTGCCAGTGCCGGCGGTCGTCCACTCCGCCGTACTCCGGCCAGGCCACCAGGTGCGGGGTGCCGGAGGGGATCTCCTGGTCGCAGCCCGGGCAGCGGTAGCGCTTGCCCACCGCGCTCGCGCCCGCGACGTGCCGGACCTTCCACTCCTCGCCGAGGTACTCCTCGGTGCGCTCCAGGCCGAACCGGTCGGCCGCCGCCGGACCGGGGCCGGAGCCGGAGCCCTCCGCCGCACGGCCGGCTGACTTCCCGCCGCCCTTGGGGCGGTTGTGGCGCGGTGACACGTATACCTCACGAGTGGGCGGACGGCAGTGACTTCCTCCCAGACTACGCGCAGCGGGGGCGCCTCCACGCAGGGTGGCGGAGAGAGCCAGGAGACGGACCGCCCGCCGAGGGCCACCGACCTGACTATCCCAATAACTTTCCTGTCAGGCCGTGCCTTTGGCACGTGTCAGACGTTGTTGCCAACAGAAGCACCGGTCGCACCTGGGGAGGCCGCGTCAGCCAACGAGGAGGCTAAGGCGATGCGCGTAGGAGCGTTTGTAGTGGCGGCCCAGTTCCCGGGCCAGGGCCAGGGGGAGACACTGCACCGGGCGGTGCGCACGGCGGAGGTGGCGGAGGAGGCCGGGCTCGACTCCGTGTGGCTCGCCGAACACCACTTCGTCCCGTACGGGGTGTGCCCCTCGGCGGTGACCCTGGCGGCCCTGCTGCTGGGCCGGACGCGGCGGCTGCGGGTGGGCACGGCCGTGAGCGTGCTGCCGAACACGCACCCGGTGGCCCTCGGCGAGCAGGCGGCGCTCCTGCACCTCGTCTCGGGCGGCCGGTTCACCCTCGGGGTGGGCCGGGGCGGCCCCTGGGTGGACCTGGAGGTCTTCGGCGCCGGCCTGCGCGCGTACGAGAACGGCTTCCCCGAGGACCTGGACCTGCTCCGGCGCTGGCTGACCGAGCCCCGGGTGTCCGCCCTCGGCGAGCGGCACGTCTTCCGCCGGGTGGCCGTCGTACCGCGCCCGGCGGAGGCACTGGACGGCGACGGATCAGGGCCGGAAGTGATCGTCGCCTGCACGTCCCCCGCGTCGGTGCGGCTCGCCGCGGAGCGGGGGCTGCCGATGCTGCTGGGCATGCACTGCGGGGACGAGGACAAGGCGGCCATGGTCGCGCTGTACCGGCGTACCGCCGCCGCGGCCGGCCGCGACCCGCACGCCCCGCACGTGTCGGCGGGCGTCTGCCAGCTCGCGGACCGCACCGCGGACGCACGCGAAACCCTGATGAAGGCGATGCCGGGCTGGCTGAAGCAGGGCCTGGAGGCGCATGTGACGGTGGACGGCCGCATGCGCACGATGCGGGATCCCGCCGCCTACACCGAGCTGCTCTGCGACCTGCACCCGGTGGGCACCCCGCGGCGGGCGGCGGACCGGCTGGCCGCGACGGCCGAACGCACCGGCATCACACGGTTCGCCCTGCTGACGGAGGGCTCGGGCGACCTCGCCGCGACCGAGGAGAACGTACGGCGCCTGGGTGCCGAGGTGCTGCCCCGCATCGGCTGAGGCCTCCCCGGCCCGGGCCCGCGCCCTGCGCGGGTCCTGGCACCGGCCTGCCCTCCTTGCCTGGGCTGCCGCTCCGGTATCCGTGGCACCTCCCCCGATACGGAGCGGCAGCGAAAGTACGGTCGTGCAGGTCGTACGGGTCGGGCCGGCGGCGGTGCCGGGGGCCGGGCTAGCAGTCCCGGAGCTCCGGCGACTGGTTGAGCAGCTGGGCGCGGACCGACGTGAACCTGGCGAGCCGGTCGTCCACGGACGCGTCCAGCGGGAACACCGCCACGCGGTGGCAGTTCTGGAAGGCCAGGCGCACCCCGAAGTGCCGCTGCAGCGCACCCCGTATCGCGTCGCTCGCGAGCGCGCGCAGCAGCTGCCCGCGCGCGTGCTCGTCGGGCGGCGGCGTCTGGTTGTCGGCGAAGTCCCCGCCGTCCACCTTCAGCTGTGCCACGAGCGAGCTGATCATCTCCCATGCGAAGGGCAGGGAGGTCCGGACGCAGTCGACGAAGGCGGCTTCGTCGACCTCGCCTCGCTCGGCCTGTTCGAGTAGGGCCGGTGAGACGTCGAGCGACATGGGTTCTCCTCTCGCGACCCCGGTCCTCTGGGTAGCCGGAGTCTTACGGGCAGGGAAGGGGATCGGCGACGCAGTGTGCACGCCCGGCGACCTCCTGCTTCCACGGTAGGCGCCCGCTGGGTGCCGCACCAGGAGAATGCGCATACAACGCGCCATCGGCGAACGGGGCTTTCGGGGGCGAATCGCGTGGAGGCGGGTCGGTCGAGTAGCGTTGCCGACCATGCGTCTCGTCATTGCCCGCTGCTCCGTCGACTACGCGGGCCGGCTCACCGCCCATCTGCCCTCGGCACCCCGTCTGATCCTCGTGAAGGCTGACGGCAGTGTCTCCATCCACGCGGACGACCGGGCGTACAAACCGCTCAACTGGATGTCGCCCCCGTGCACCCTCAAGGAGGGGACCGGGGACGAGGCCGGCGTCTGGACCGTCGTCAACAAGGCGGGCGAGAAGCTCATCATCACCATGGAGGAAGTCCTCCACGACTCCTCCCACGAGCTGGGCGTCGACCCCGGCCTCATCAAGGACGGCGTCGAGGCGCACCTCCAGGAGCTGCTGGCCGACCGCATCGACACGCTGGGCGAGGGCTACACCCTGATCCGCCGCGAGTACATGACGGCGATCGGCCCGGTCGACATCCTGTGCCGGGACGCCGACGGCGCGACGGTGGCGGTCGAGATCAAGCGCCGCGGCGAGATCGACGGCGTCGAGCAGCTGACCCGCTACCTGGAGCTGCTCAACCGCGATCCGCACCTGGCCCCGGTCCGGGGCGTGTTCGCGGCCCAGGAGATCAAGCCGCAGGCGCGCGTGCTGGCCACGGACCGCGGCATGGAGTGCGTCGTGCTGGACTACGACGCCCTGCGCGGCATCGAGGACGACAAGCTCCGGCTGTTCTAGCCGAACGCTCCGCGGGAGGTGCCGCGATCGGCCGGCGATCGTCCGCGGCCCGACGGTGGCCGGTCGCGCAGTTCCCCGCGCCCCTTCGGGGCGCTCAGGGCGTGGCGGCCGGGCCGGTCCCGGAGGCCGTCATGGCCGGACCGGTCCCGGCGGTCGTGGTGACCGTCGGGGTCGAGACCGGGGACTGCGACGGGGACGGCGTGGCGCTCGGGCTGGGGGCCGGGGAGGTGGGCGTCGGCTTCGCCGACGAGGGCGGCTGCGGCGCCGGCACCGCCGGGGAGGGCCGGCGCGAGGGAGCGGCGGAACCCGATGCGGACGGGGCGGCGCTCTGGCCGGGCCGGGCGGACCCGGATCGCGCGGCGGCCGGCTCGGAAGCCCCCGGCTGCGGTGCAGGATCGTTCCCCCGGGTGCTCGCCGTGCCCGGATCGGCCGGGGCGGGAGTCGACTGGGTCACCGGACCGCTGCCGGGCTCCTCCGGCTCGGACGAGATCATCGCCAGACCCACCACCGTGCCCAGCACCACCGCGGCCAGGACTCCGGCGGCCGCGAGCAGCACCGGCTTGCGGCGCTGCCGGTCCGGGCGCGGCACGGGGCGGGGCGGTATGAGCGGCGGCGGGACCGGGCGCGTCGGCGCGGTCGGCTTCGGGTCGAGGGGGAAGGCCTCCTCGAAAACCTCCGACAGGCTGGCCGGCGCCACGTTCCGGCGGATCACCGGCACCGCGGTGGTCGCCGCCCCGGTCGCGGGCAGCGCGGTGGTGACGGCCTCCGACGCGGGCAGCGCCGCCGTCGCCGCCTCGGACGCGGGCGCCGCCACCCCGGGGCGGGCAGCGGCCGGGGTCACGGACCGGGCAGCGGCCGGGGCCGAAGGCTTGGACAGGGACGCGAACGAAGCGGCGGACGCGGCCGGGCCCGCCGACGGCGCGGCAGAGCGCGCCGGTGCCGGAGCCGGAGCCGCAGCCGAACGCGCCGGTGCCGCGGCCGCAGCCGAACGCGCCGGTGCCGCGGCCGGTGCCGGTGCGGGCGCGTCGGCGGGGGCCTCCAGCCGCAGCGGCGGCGACCCGGCCACGCCCGCCGCCTCGCGGTCGGTGACCAGCGCCAGCGCCCGCCGGCCCGCCACGGTGCCCCGCTTGTCCGCGAGGGCGCCCTTCAGCCCGATCGACGCCTCCAGTTCGGCGCGCGCCCGGTCCAGCCGCCCCTCGCACAGGGCGAGCACACCCAGCTCGTGGTGGAAGTACGCCTGCTCGGCGACCTCCCCCGCCTTCCGCGCGGCCTCGGCTCCGGCGCGCAGCACCCGCTCCCACGCCTCCCAGTGCCGCGAGGCCGCGAACGCGGGCGCCGCGCTGCGGGCCAGCAGGACGGCGGCCACCACATCGGCGCCGCCCAGGGCCGACAGCACCGCGTCCGCCTCGGCCGCGACCCGTGCCGGGGTCACCGAGGAGTGCCCGGTCCACCAGGCGTAGTGGCGGGCGGCCGTACGGGCCTCCTCCGCGGCGGTGTCCGCGTAGCCGGCCTCCTCCAGCTGGCGGGCGACGCCGGCGGCCAGCCGGTACCGCGGCCCGACGGGGGTGATGAGCCCGCTGCCGAGCAGTTCGGCGACGGCCGCGTCGGCATGGGTGTCCCCCACGAGCGCCGGCAGGTGGGCGTGGTGCGGGAACTCCCCGCCGAGCGCGCACGCGATCCGCAGTGCGGCCCGGGCCGACTCGCTGACCCGGGAGGCCAGCAGCTCCGCCGGGGCCGCGCCCTCGGCGAGCGTCGGCAGCGGTACGGCGCCGGTGTCGCGGGGCCGCGCCTCGAAGACGCCGGGCTCCTCGTCCTCGTCCTGGATGCGGCCCCGGTTGAGCTCGTCGCGGCGGCGCAGCAGCGCGGCGGCCTGGACGAAGCGCAGCGGCAGCCCCTCGGAGGCGAAGCGCAGGTCGTCCGCCCAGGCGGTCTCCTCGTCGGTCAGCGGCCGGCCGACGCCCGCTTCGAGCAGCTGCAGGCAGTCGGAGCGGCTCAGGCCGCCGAGGAAGACCTCCTCCAGGTGCGCGTCGTCGGAGGGTTCGGTGTCGGGGCCGGCGGCGAGCAGGTAGGCGCATTCGGGGGTGGCCCGCAGCAGCTCTTCCAGGGCGCTGCCGCCCGTCTCCAGGTCGTCGAGGAGCACGATGGCCCCGATGTCCCGTACGCGGGCGAGGAGTTCGTCCCGTTCGGGGCGCTCGTCCGAGGCGTCGTACACGGCCGCGTGGAGCGCGTGCAGCAGCTCGGCCGGCTGCTGGTGCCCGTACCCGGAGAGCCGGACGACGCCGTCCGGGGCGAGTCCGGCGCAGTCGGCGGCGACCGCGTCGAGCAGGGAGGTGCGCCCGGATCCGGCGGGTCCGGTCAGCCGTACGGAGCGGCCGCGGCCCAGCAGCCCTGCGAGGCGCTCCCGTTCCTCCTCGCGCGCGAGGAGCGGCGCCGTGAAGCCGGCGGGGCCGGGCAGTACGGGCGGGCGGGCGGCGGCGTCCTGCTCGCGGCGGGCGGCCGCGTCGCGCCGCGCGGGGCGGGCGGCTGCGGTGCCGGGCCGGCGGGGCTGGATCTCGCTGCCGTCGACCGGGTTGACGTTGAGGGTGTACTCGCCCGCGGTGAGGGTGGTGATCCGGGCCACGGGGGTGGATGCCGTGTGCGGTCCGGAGCCCGCAGCGGCGCGCTCCGCCGGTTCGGCCTGCCCCTGCGTGCGGTCCATGACCATGTCCCCCGATCGCGTCCTGCGCCCTTGCCGTGCTGTACGGCCTTCGCACATTCCGCTGGTGGTTACGGGTCAGGCCTCCGCCCGACCCTAGACGGTGGCCGACGGCAATCGGAACCGCAGGGGTCTGTTATCCGCCGGACCGTTACGTTTCGGCAGGACAAAGCGGTCGGCGGGGGCTGTCAGACCCTCGGGAGGGATTCCGCTTCCAGGCCGCCCTCGATGGCGAGGATCCGGTGGAGGCGGGTGGCGACGAGCAGTCGCTGCATCTGCGGCGGCACGCCGCGCAGGACGAGCCGGCGCCCCGCGCGGCCGGCCCGCCGGTGGGCTCCCATGATCACGCCGAGGCCGGTCGCGTCCCAGGAGTCGAGCCCGGTGAGGTCGAGGACGAGGTCGCCGCGGCCGTCGTCGAGGGCGGTGTGCAGGGCCGCACGGGCGTCCGCCGCGCTGCGCACGTCGAGGCGGCCCCCGACAGCGAGTTCGGCGTGGTCGCCCCTGATGTGCATATGCGCTCCCGGCAGTCCTTGCGTACGCATGGTCCGACTGGTCCGTGGTCGGCAACTTTCACTGGAACTGACTGCCGCATGGGCGGTGAAGTTGCCGACCGTGAGCGAACCGATACCAAAATCACTCGTGAGGCGGAGTGTTCGAACTGGTGCTCAGTGGCGCCCGGTCCCGGAGGCGGCCCCGCCTCCGGTGGCTCAGTGCTTGTAGAAGCCCTGGCCGGTCTTGCGGCCGAAGTCCCCGGCGTCCACCATGCGGCGCATCAGCTCCGGCGGCGCGAACTTCTCGTCCTGGGACTCGGTGTAGATGTTGCTGGTGGCGTGCAGCAGGATGTCGACGCCGGTCAGGTCGGCCGTGGCCAGCGGACCCATCGCGTGGCCGAAGCCGAGCTTGCAGGCGATGTCGATGTCCTCGGCGGACGCGACGCCCGATTCGTACAGCTTCGCGGCCTCGACGACGAGGGCCGAAATCAGACGGGTCGTCACGAAGCCGGCGACGTCGCGGTTGACGACGATGCAGGTCTTGCCCACGGACTCGGCGAAGGCCCGGGTGGCGGCGAGGGTCTCGTCGCTGGTCTTGTAGCCGCGGACGAGCTCGCACAGCTGCATCATCGGGACGGGCGAGAAGAAGTGCGCGCCGACGACCCGCTCCGGACGCTCCGTCACCGCGGCGATCTTGGTGATCGGGATGGCGGAGGTGTTGGAGGCGAGGATCGTGTCCTCGCGGACGAGCTTGTCGAGCGTGCGGAAGATGTCGTGCTTGACTTCCAGCTTCTCGAAGACGGCCTCGACGACGATGTCGACGTCGGCGACCGCGTCCAGGTCGGTGGTCGTCGTGATGCGGGCGAGCGCGGCCTCGGCGTCCTCGGCCGTCATCCTGCCCTTGGAGACGAACTTGTCGTACGAGGCCTTTATGCCGTCGGTCCCGCGGGTCAGCGCGGCGTCGGTGACGTCCCGCAGCACCACGTCCCACCCCGCCTGAGCGGAGACCTGAGCGATTCCGGACCCCATCAGCCCCGCACCGATGACGGCGAGCTTCCCAGCCACTGCACACCCCTCGTTCTTCAAACGGCCAGTCTCGTAGCCTCTCGGCCGGAGACTAGCGGGCATGAGGGGCGGTGTGACCGTGAAGTAACACGCGTCACGTCTCAGATGACGGACATCACACCGGACGGCCCACCGCTCCGCGCCCGCCGCCGAGTTCGCTTTCCGCCCTCCGGCGGGGCTCACTACGCTGGACCGCATGGTGAACCTCACGCGCATCTACACCCGCACCGGCGACAAGGGCACGACCGCCCTCGGCGACATGAGCCGGACCGCCAAGACCGACCTGCGGATCTCGGCGTACGCCGACGCGAACGAGGCCAACGCGGCCCTCGGCACGGCGATCGCCCTCGGCGGCCTCCCGGAGGACGTGGTGAAGGTCCTCGTCCGCGTGCAGAACGACCTGTTCGACGTCGGCGCGGACCTGTGCACCCCGGTCGTGGAGGACCCGGAGTACCCGCCGCTGCGCATCGAGCAGGCGTACGTGGACAAGCTGGAGGCCGACTGCGACCGCTTCAACGCGGAGCTGGAGAAGCTGCGCAGCTTCATCCTGCCCGGCGGCACCCCCGGCGCGGCGCTGCTGCACCAGGCGTGCACCGTGGTCCGCCGCGCCGAGCGCTCCACCTGGGCGGCGCTGGAGGCGCACGGCGAGATCATGAACCCGCTGACCGCCACCTACCTCAACCGCCTCTCCGACCTCCTGTTCATCCTGGCCCGTACGGCCAACAAGGAGGTCGGGGACGTGCTGTGGGTACCGGGCGGCGAGCGCGGCTAGCACTCCGCTCCGGTCAGAGCACTAGCTGTATTGCCCAGTGAGGTTGGGGACGCGGCTGGCGGGTGGTTTGCCTGCGAGCGCGGTGTGTCCGCGGTGGTGATTGTAGGTGTGCAGCCATTGG
>NZ_JBIVXV010000037.1:0-63447 GCF_044769385.1 Streptomyces sp. NPDC090445
AAGTCCGGCTTCACGCCCCACGACTCCAGCAGCCGGAACAGCGCCACCTCGACGGCGAACAGCGCCGGCTGGGTGTACTCCGTCCGGTCCAACAGGCCCGCATCCGACCCGAACAGCACGTCCTTGAGCGGCAGTTCGAGATGGGTGTCCAGCCCGGCGCAGACCGCGTCCAGTGCCGCGGCGAACACCGGCTGGCCCGCGTACAGTTCTCGGCCCGCGCCCAGGCGCTGGCTGCCCTGGCCGGTGAACAGGAAGGCGGTCCGGCCGCTCCTGCCGGCCGTGCCCCGGACCAGCCCGGGGGCGGTCCGTCCGGCGGCGAGGGCGTCGAGGGCGGTGACGGCGGTGTCGCGGTCCTTCGCGACGACCACGGCGCGGTGGTCGAAGGCGGCGCGGGTCGTGGCCAGGGCGTGGGCGAGGTCCGTGAGCGCGAGGCCGGGCCGGTCCTCCAGGTGGGTGTGCAGGGCCCGGGCCTGGGCGGCGAGGGCGTCCGCCGTGCGGCCGGAGAGCCGCAGGGGCAGCACGGCCGGCGCCGGCGGGAAGCCGGCATCGGCGGCCGGGTCGGCGCCCTGTTCGGCGTCCCGGTCGGCGTCCGGGGCGACCGGTGCCTGCTCGATGATGGTGTGGGCGTTGGTGCCGCTGATGCCGAAGGACGACACACCGGCGCGGCGCGGGCGGCCCGTCTCCGGCCACGGAACGGACTCGGTGAGCAGGCTGACGGCGCCTTCCGTCCAGTCGACGTGCGGCGACGGCTGTTCCGCGTGCAGGGTCGGCGGCAGCACGCCGTGCTGCATGGCCAGCACCATCTTGATCACGCCCGCCACGCCGGCCGCGGCCTGGGTGTGGCCGAGGTTCGACTTGATGGCGCCGAGGAGCAGCGGCTGCCCGTCGGGCCGGTCCTGGCCGTAGGTCGCCAGGAGGGCCTGGGCCTCGATGGGGTCGCCAAGGGTCGTACCGGTGCCGTGGGCCTCGACCGCGTCCACGTCGGCGGCCGACAGGCCGGCGCTCGCCAGGGCGGCGCGGATGACGCGCTGCTGGGACGGGCCGTTGGGAGCGGTCAGTCCGTTGGAGGCACCGTCCTGGTTGATCGCCGAGCCACGGACCACCGCCAGGACCGGGTGGCCGTTGCGGCGGGCGTCCGACAGCCGCTCGACGAGCAGCATGCCGACGCCCTCGCCCCAGCCGGTGCCGTCGGCGTCGGCCGAGAAGGCGCGGCAGCGGCCGTCGGCGGAGAGGCCGCGCTGGCGGCTGAACCCGACGAAGGTGCCCGGGGTGGCCATGACGGTGACGCCGCCCGCGAGGGCCAGGTCGCATTCGCCGCTGCGCAGGGCCTGGACGGCCATGTGGAGGGCGACCAGGGAGGACGAGCACGCGGTGTCGATGGTGACGGCGGGGCCTTCGAGGCCGAAGGTGTACGAGATGCGGCCGGAGGCGATGCTGCCGGTGCTGCCGGAGCCCAGGGAGCCGTCCGCGCCGTCGGCGGAGCGCTCCAGCAGGGTGGCGTAGTCGTGGTACATCACGCCGGCGAAGACGCCGGTCCGGCTGCCGCGCACGGTGGCCGGGTCGATGCCGGCCCGTTCGAAGGCCTCCCAGGTGGTCTCCAGCAGGAGGCGCTGCTGAGGGTCGGTGCCGACGGCTTCGCGCGGGCTGATCCCGAAGAACGTCGGGTCGAATCCGGCGACGTCGTGCAGGAAGCCGCCGTGGCGGGTGTAGGAGGTGCCGGGGTGGTCGGGGTCGGGGTGGTACAGCGACTCGACGTCCCAGCCGCGGTCGGCCGGGAAGCCGGTGATGGCGTCGCCGCCGCCCTCCAGCAGCCGCCACAGCTCCTCGGGCGTGGTGACGCCGCCGGGGTAGCGGCAGCTCATCGCCACGATCGCGATCGGGTCGTCGGCACCGCCGGCGCCGCCCTGCCCGGGGGCGGGTACGGGCACTGCGTGGGACGCACGGTCGTCGTCCGCGCCGAGTTCGGCGGCCAGGTGGCGGGCGAGGACGAGCGAGGTCGGGTAGTCGAAGATCAGCGTGGCGGGCAGGCGGCGGCCGACGGCCGCGCCGAGCCGGTTGCGGAGTTCGACGGCGGTGAGGGAGTCGAAGCCCAGCTCGTTGAAGGCCTGTTCGGGTTCGACGGCGTCGGGGGTGCCGTGGCCGAGTACGCCGGCGACGTGGCCGCGGACGAGGTCGAGGAGGAGCCGCTCCCGCCCGGCGGCGTCGAGGCCGCGCAGGCTCCGTTCCAGACCGGACGGCTCCGTGGCGCTGCGGCCGGCCGCGCCCGCCCCGGCGGCGGTGCGCCGTACGGGGGTGCGGACCAGGCCGCGCAGCAGCGGGGGCACGCCCGCACCGCCGGTGGGCAGGGTGAGCCGCATCGGCACGAGCAGGGCCCGCCCCGCGTCACCGCTGTCGGCACCTGCCGAGGCACCGGCTTCGGTGTCGGCCGCGGTGTCCGCGGCCGCGGCGAGGGAGTCGGCGAGGTCGAGGAGGGCGAGTCCGTCGGCGGCGGTCAGCCCCTGCACGCCTCCGCGCTTCATCCGTTCCAGATCGGCCCGGTCCAGGGCGCCGGCCATCCCGTCGGCGTCCTCCCACAGGCCCCAGGCCAGGGAGAGGGCCGGGAGGCCCCGGGCGCGGCGGTGCTGGGCGAGGGCGTCCAGGAAGGAGTTGGCCGCGGCGTAGTTGCCCTGGCCGGGGGCGCCGAACACTCCGGCGGCCGAGGAGAACAGCACGAAGGCCGACAGGTCGGCGTCGCGGGTCAGCTCGTGGAGGTGGAGGGCGGCGTCGGCCTTGGGCCGCAGGACGGTGTCGAGGCGTTCGGGCGTCAGCGAGTCGATGACGCCGTCGTCGAGGACGCCCGCCGTGTGGACGACACCGGTCAGCGGGTGCTCCGCCGGGATGCCGGCCAGGGCGGCGGCGAGCGCCTCCCGGTCGGCGGCGTCGCAGGCCGCCCAGGTGGTCTCGGCGCCCAGTTCGGCCAGTTCGCGGGTCAGGTCCGCCGCGCCGGGCGCGGTGTCGCCGCGGCGGCTCAGCAGCAGCAGGTGCCGTACGCCGCGCTCGGCGACGAGGTGCCGGGCGACGAGCCGGCCGAGGGTGCCGGCCGCCCCGGTGACCAGGACCGTGCCTTCGGCGTCGTACGCGGGGGCCCCGGCCGGGGTGCCGGCGGGCGTCCTGGCCAGGCGGGGTGCGTGGACCGTGCCCGCGCGCAGGGCGAGCTCCGGCTCCCGGGAGGCCAGGACGGCGTCCAGGACGGCTCCGGGCAGCTCGGCGAACGGCTCCTCGCCGTCGACGTCGCTGTCGACGTCACTGACGACGTCACTGTCGACGTCGACGAGGACGAAGCGGCCCGGGTGCTCGGACTGGGCGGAGCGCACCAAGCCCCGGACGGCGGCGTGCACGGGGTCGGCCGCGCGGTCGCCGGAGTGCACGGCGACGGCGCCCTGCGTCAGGAGGACGAGGCGGCTGTCGGCGAGCCGGTCGTCGGCGAGCCAGTGCCGCAGCAGGCGGAGCGTGCCGTGCGTGGCCGTGTGCACGGCCTCGGGGGTGAGCTCCGGCGTGGCGGGGAGGCGGACGAGGACGGTGTCCGGGGCGGGGGTGTCGGTGTCGGTGTCGAGGGCTGCGGCCAGCGCCTCGGTGGCGTCCGGCCCGTCGAGGACGAGCGTGCGCGGCTCGGCGGCGCCGGGGGCGTGGTCGGCCGGTTCGGGGAGGGTGAGCGGGGGCCATGCCACGTGGAACAGGTGGTCGTGGGGGCCGCCCGTCCCGGTGTCGAGGTGCTCGGCGGAGACGGTGCGCAGGGTGAGTGCGGCGATGTCGGCGACGGGCTGTCCGGTGCCGTCGGCGAGGGCCAGCGACACCGTGTCCGGGCCGGCCTTGGAGAGCCGTACGCGGAGGGTGGAGGCGCCCACGGCGTGCAGGGACACGCCGGTCCAGGAGAACGGCAGCCGGCCGCTGCCGGTGTCCTCGACGAGTCCGGCGAGGCCGATGGTGTGCAGGGCGGCGTCGAGCAGGGCGGGGTGCAGACCGAACAGGCCCGTGTCGGGCTGCAGTTCCTCCGCCGGCTCGATCTCGACGTAGGTCGCGTCGCCGCTCGTCCAGGCCGCGCGTACGCCCTGGAAGGCGGGCCCGTACTGCAGTCCGGCCGCGGCGAGGCCGGCGTACAGCTCGTCGACGGGCAGCGGGACGGTGTCGGCCGGCGGCCAGGTCTCCGGGGCGAAGGACGGCTGCGGGGCGCCCGCCGCGAGGACGCCGTCGGCGTGGCGGGTCCACGGCGCCTCGGCCGCGTCCGGGCCGGCTGCGGCGCCGTCGGCGCCCGGTTCGGGGCGGGAGTGCACGCCGAGGGAGCGGCGGCCGGTGGCGTCGGGGGCGCCGACCCACAGCTGCACCTGGACTCCGCCGGCCGGGGGCAGGACGAGCGGTGCGTGGAGGGTGAGTTCCTCCAGGAGATCGCAGCCGACCTGGTCGCCGGCCCGGATCGCCAGCTCCACGAAGGCGCTGCCGGGCAGCACGGCCGAACCCATGACGGCGTGGTCCGCGAGCCAGGGGTGCGTGTCGAGGGAGAGGCGGCCCGTGGAGAGGAAGCCGTCGAGGTCGGCGAGGGCGACGGCGGCACCGAGCAGCGGGTGTCCGGCCGTGCCCAGGCCGGCCGCGGAGACGTCGCCGGGCGGGCGTCCGGCGTCGAGCCAGTACGGCTCGCGCTGGAAGGCGTACGTGGGGAGGTCGACGCGCCGGACACCGGTGCCGGCGTAGTACGCGTCCCAGTCGACGGCCGTGCCGCGGACGTGCAGCCGCGCGAGGGCGCCGGTCAGGGTCTCGGCCTCCGGCCGGCCGGTGCGGAGGACGGGGACGAAGGCGGCGGTGTCGGTGTGGTCGGGCAGGCAGTCCTGGGCGAGGGCGGAGAGGACGGCGTCCGGGCCGATCTCCAGGAAGTGGACGGTGTTGCGGGCGGCCAGGGCGCGCATGCCGTCGAGGAAGCGGACGGCCTCGCGGACGTGCCGGACCCAGAAGTCGGCCGAGGCCATGTCGTCGCCCGCGAGGGCACCGGTCAGGTTGGACACGACCGGAATCCGGGGAGCGGCGTACGTCAGCCCCTCCGCGACCTGGCGGAAGGCGTCGAGCATGCCGTCCATGTGCGGCGAGTGGAACGCGTGGCTGACCGTCAGCCGCTTGGTCTTCCGGTCGGGGAACGACTCGGCAATGGCCACGGCGGCGTCCTCGTCACCGGCTACGACCACCGACTGCGGGCCGTTGACCGCGGCCACACTCACCCGATCGGTGAGCAGCGGGAGAACCTCGTCCTCCGACGCCTGGACGGCGATCATCACGCCGCCGGCGGGCAGGGCCTGCATCAGGCGCCCACGCGCGGCGACCAGCGTGCACGCGTCGTCCAGCGAGAAGACACCCGCCACATGCGCCGCGGCGATCTCGCCGATCGAGTGCCCGGACAGGAAGTCCGGCTTCACACCCCACGACTCCAGCAGCCGGAACAGCGCCACCTCGACCGCGAACAGCCCCGGCTGGGTGTACTCCGTCCGGTCCAACAGACCCGCATCCGACCCGAACAGCACCTCCTTCAACGGCAGTTCGAGGAGCGGGGCGAACCGCTCGCACACCGCGTCCAACGCGGCGGCGAACACGGGGTGGGCCGCGTACAGCTCGCGCCCGGCGCCCGGGCGCTGGCTGCCCTGGCCGGTGAAGAGGAAGGCCAGCTTGCCGGCGACCGGGCGGCCCCGGGTGACACCGGGGGCGGGGGCGGACTCCTCCGGGCCGAGGGCGGCGAGGGATTGCAGCGCGCGGAGGAGTCCGGGCTGGTCGGCGGCCGTGAGGACGGCCCGGTGCTCGAAGTCGGTGCGTCCGCTCGCGAGCGAGTGGGCGACGTCCCCGGCGCGCAGCCCGGGGTGGGCCGCGAGGTGTGCGTGCAACTTCTCGGCCTGGGCGCGCAGGGCGGCCGACGACTTGGCCGACAGGTTCCACAGCGGCGGTACGGGGGCGGCCGGGGCCGCGGGGGCGGCGGACGGCTCGCCGGGCTGCCCGGCGGCTTCCGGGGCTTTCGGGGCTTCGACGGCGTCCGGGGCCTGCTCGATGACGGTGTGGGCGTTGGTGCCGCTGATGCCGAACGAGGAGACGCCGGCCCGGCGCGGGGCGCCGGTCTCGGGCCACGGCACGGACTCGGTGAGCAGCCGGACGGCGCCTTCCGTCCAGTCGACGTTCGGGGTGGGCTCGTCCACGTGCAGGGTCTGCGGCAGCGTGCCGTGGCGCATGGCCATGACCATCTTGATGATGCCCGCGACGCCGGCGGCGGCCTGGGTGTGCCCGATGTTGGACTTGATCGAGCCGAGCAGCAGCGGCCGGTCGTCGGGCCGGTCCTGGCCATACGTGGCGAGCAGCGCCTGGGCTTCGATGGGGTCGCCGAGCGTCGTGCCGGTGCCGTGGGCCTCGACGGCGTCGATCTGGGCGGGCGAGAGGCGGGCCCCGGCGAGTGCGTCGCGGATGACGCGCTGCTGGGAGGGGCCGTTGGGGGCGGTCAGGCCGCTGCTGGCACCGTCCTGGTTGACGGCGGTGCCGCGGATGACGGCGAGGACGGGGTGCCCGTTGGCGCGGGCGGCGGAGAGGCGCTCCAGGACGAGCATGCCGGCGCCCTCGCCCCAGCCGGTGCCGTCGGCGGCGGCGGCGAAGGACTTGCAGCGGCCGTCGCCGGCCAGCCCGCGGTGGCGGCTGAACTCGGTGAAGGTGCCGGGCGTCGACATGACGGTGACGCCGCCGGCGAGGGCGAGGGTGCACTCGCCGCTGCGCAGGGCCCGGGCGGCGAGGTGGACGGCGACGAGGGAGGACGAGCAGGCCGTGTCGACGGTGACGGCCGGGCCTTCGAGGCCGAGGGTGTAGGCGATGCGGCCGGAGGCGATGCTGCCGGAGCTGCCGTTGCCGAGGAAGCCCTCGATCTCCTCGGGGACGCTGAACAGCCGGGCGGCGTAGTCGTGGTACATCAGGCCCGCGAAGACGCCGGTGCGGCTGCCGCGCAGCGACGCCGGGTCGATGCCGGCCCGTTCGAAGGCCTCCCAGGAGGTTTCCAGCAGGAGCCGCTGCTGCGGGTCCATGGCGAGGGCCTCGCGCGGGGAGATCCCGAAGAAGCCCGGGTCGAAGTGGTGGGCCTCGTGCAGGAATCCGCCGACCTGCTCGTACGCGTCGATGCCGCTGTCCGGGTCGGGGTCGAAGAGGACCTCGGCGGGCCAGCCGCGGTCGGCGGGGTACGGGGTGGCGGCGTCCCCGCCGCGGGCGACGAGCTCCCACAGGGCTTCGGGGGTGTCGACGCCCCCGGGGTAGCGGCAGCTCATCGCGACGATCGCGATCGGTTCCTGCTCGCGCTCCTCCACCTCGCGCAGCCTGCGTCGCGCCTCGCGGAGGTCGGCCGTCGCCCGCTTGAGGTAATCGAGGTACTTCTCCTCGTTCACCATGTCTTACGCCATCCCCGTGCTCGAAGTGGTCAGAGTCGTCAAGGTCGTCGGAGCGGTCACGGCTGTGCCGCCGTGCCGGTCACCGTGGTGGTCGTGGTGGTGGTCAGGACAGGCCGAGTTCGTCGTCGAGGAGGTCGAAGAGCTCGTCGGCCGTGGCGGCCTGGATGTCCCGCTCTTCGGCGGCGGCGCTGTCCGGTGCACTGTGCGTGTCATTCCACTTCGCCAGGAGGTCTCGCAGCCGGGCGGTGATGCCGGCGCGGTCGGCGTCGTCGGGGGCGACCGCCGAGAGGAGGGATTCGAGCTTGTCGAGTTCGGTGTGGACGGCCGGCCGGCCGCCGCGGTCGCCGGCCCGGCCGATGCGCTCCCCGATGTACGCGGAGAGGGCCGCCGGTGACGGGTAGTCGAAGATCAGCGTGACGGGCAGCCGCAGCCCGGAGGCGGCGGTGAGCCGGTTGCGGAGGTCGACCGCGGTGAGGGAGTCGAAGCCGAGGTCGAGGAAGCCGCGGGCGGCGTCGACGTCGTCGGCCGTGCCGTGGCCGAGGACCGCGGCGACCTGGCCGCGGACCAGCTCGTCGAGCGCCTGCTGCCGTTCGGCGGCCGGCAGGCCCGCCAGCCGCTCCGTCAGGGAGCCGGCCGGTTCGGCGGCGGGCCGGGCGGCGGCCCGGGCCGCGGGGGCGGCGGCCCGGCGCGCGGGGGTGCGGACGAGTCCGCGCAGCAGCGGCGGCAGGGTGCCGTCGGCGGCCTGGGCGCGCAGGACGGCCGGGTCGATGTGCATCGGGACGAGGACGGCGTCGTCCAGGGTGTGGGAGGTGTCGAAGAGGGCCAGGCCCTCCTCGGGGGCGAGCCCGGTGACACCGGCGCGGGCCATGCGCGTCAGGTCGGCCTCGTCGAGGGCGCCGGCCATGCCGTCCGCGGTGGCCCACAGGCCCCAGGCGAGGGAGCTCGCGGCCAGGCCGCGAGCGGCACGGTGCCGGGCGAGGGCGTCCAGGAAGGCGTTGGCGGCGGCGTAGTTGCCCTGGCCGGGGGCGCCGAAGGAGCCGGCGACCGACGAGAACAGGACGAACGCGGAGAGCCGGTGGCCCTCGGTCAGTTCGTGCAGGTTCCAGGCCGCGTCGACCTTGGGCCGCAGGACCGTGTCGAGGCGCTCGGGGGTGAGCGAGTCGATGATGCCGTCGTCCAGGACACCGGCCGTGTGGAAGACCGCGGTCAGCGGCCGCTCGGCCGGTACGGCGGCCAGGACGGCGGCCAGGGCCTCCCGGTCGGCGGCGTCGCACGCCGCCCACGTCACCGTGGCGCCGAGCCCGGTCAGCTCGCCGGTGAGGTCGGCCGCGCCGGGTGCCGCGTCGCCGCGGCGGCTGAGCAGCAGCAGGTTCCGTACGCCGTGGGTTTCGGCGAGGTGGCGGGCGAAGAGCCGGCCGAGGGTGCCGGTGGCGCCGGTGACGAGGACCGTGCCGCCGGTGTCGAGCACGGGCCGGGCCGGGTCCGGCGCGGCGGCGGTGTCGGCACGGGTGCCGGCGTCGGCGTTGCTGTCCGCGTTGGTGTCGGCGTGGGTGTCGGTGCGTGCGATGCGGCGGAGGCGGAAGGCGTACGCCTCGCCCGACCGCAGGGCGAGCTGCGGCTCGTCCCCGGTGAGGGCGGCGGCCAGGGCGCCGAGGGAGGCGTCGGTGCCGTCGGTGTCGGCGAGGACGAACCGGCCGGGGTTCTCCGACTGTGCCGACCGCACCAGGCCCCACACCGGGGCGTGGGCCAGGTCGGTGACGTGGTCGCCCGGTACGGCGGCCACCGTGCCGCGGGTGAGCAGGACCAGCCGGGAGGCGTCGAGCCGCTCCTCGGCCAGCCACTCCTGGACCAGGGCGAGGGCGTGGTGCGCGGCGGTCCGGGCGGCGGTGGCCCGGCCGTCGGCGGTGGCGGTGCCGTACAGCGGGACGATCACGGTGTCCGGTGCGGGGGCGCCCGCGGCGAGCTGCTCGCGCAGGGCGGCGAGGTGCGGGTGGGCGTCGAGCGGGTCGCCGCCGATACGGAAGTCCGCCCGGTCCTCGCCGAGTACGGCCCAGCGTTCGCCGGCCGGGACAGTGCCCGCGGTCAGCGGCAGCCCGGTCCATTCGATGCCGAACAGGGATTCGTGGTGGGCGGTCCGGTCGGCGCCGCCGAGCGCGTCCGCGGAGACGGGCCGCAGGACCAGCGAGTCGACGGAGGCCACCGGGGCGCCGGTGGTGTCGGCGACGTCGAGGGTCAGGCCGCCGGACGTGCCGGGGGTGATCCGGACCCGCAGGCCGGCCGCGCCGGCCGCGTACAGCCGGACGCCGGTCCAGGCGAACGGCAGCCGGGCCCCCTCGGCGGGCTCCGTACCGCTGTCGGTGCTGTCGGTGCTGCCGGGGACGCCGAGGCCGATGGCCTGGAGGGCCGCGTCGAGCAGGGCGGGGTGCAGGCCGTAGCCGGCGGCGTCGTTCTCGTACGCCTCGTCGAGCGCGACCTCGGCGAACAGTTCGCCGTCGCGCCGCCAGGCGGCGCGCAGCCCCTGGAACACCGGCCCGTAGCCGAGGCCGGCGGCGGCCGCGGCCGGGTAGAAGCCGTCGGTGGGGACCGGTTCGGCGCCGGCCGGGGGCCATTCGGCCAGGTCGACGGCACGCTGCGGGGCGGCCGGGGCGAGCACGCCGGTGGCGTGCCGGGTCCACGGCTCCTCCGCGGGGGCGTCGGCCGGCCGCGCGTGCAGGGACAGGGTGCGGCGGCCCGCCTCGTCGGCGGCGTCGACGGCCAGCTGGAGCTGCACGGCCCCCTGGTCGGCGAGGGTGAGCGGGGCCTCGATGGCCAGCTCGTCGAGGGTGTCGCAGCCGACCTCGGCGCCGGCGCGCAGGGCCAGTTCGACGAAGGCGGTGCCGGGCAGCAGGACGGTGTCCATGACCGTGTGGTCGGCCAGCCAGGGGTGGGTGGCCAGGGCCAGGCGTCCGGTGAGGACCAGGCCGTCGGAGGCGGGCAGCGGGACGGCGGCGCCGAGCAGCGGGTGGTCGGGGATGTCGAGGCCGGCGGCCAGCACGTCCTCGACGGACACGCCCACGTCGAGCCAGTAGCGCTTGCGCTGGAAGGGGTACGTGGGCAGGTCGACGGCCCGGGCACCGGTGCCGGCGAAGTAGGCCGTCCAGTCGACGGAGACGCCGTGGACGTGGGCCCGGGCGAGGGCCGCGGTGAGCGCCTCGGCCTCGGGGCGGTCCTTCCGCAGTACGGGCACGCACAGGGCGGCGGGCTCGGTGCTGTCGTCGGCCAGGCAGTCCTGGGCGAGCGCGGAGAGGGTGCCGTCGGGGCCGAGTTCGACGTACGCCGTCACCCCGGCCGCCTCCAGGGCGCGGATGCCGTCGGAGAAGCGGACGGCCTCGCGGACGTGCCGGACCCAGAAGTCGGCGGAGGCCGTCTCGTCGGTGACGGGGGCGCCGGTGAGGAGGGAGACGACGGGGATGCGCGGGGCCCCGTAGACCAGGCCCTCGGCGACCTTGCGGAAGTCGGCCAGCATGCCGTCCATGTGGGGCGAGTGGAAGGCGTGGCTGACGGTGAGCCGCTTGGTCTTGCGGCCCTGCGCCTCGAAGGCGTCCGCGATGGCGGTTGCGGCGTCCTCGTCGCCGGCGACGACCACCGACTGCGGGCCGTTGACGGCGGCGATGCTCACCCGGTCGGTGAGCAGCGGCAGGACCTCGTCCTCGGCCGCCTGTACGGCGATCATCACGCCGCCGGCCGGGAGCGCCTGCATCAGCCGGCCGCGGGCGGCGACCAGTTCGGCGGCATCCTGGAGGGACAGGACCCCGGCGACGTGGGCGGCGGTGATCTCGCCGATGGAGTGGCCGGCGAGGACGTCGGGCCGCAGGCCCCAGCCGTCCAGCAGCCGGAACAGTGCCACCTCGACGGCGAACAGCGCGGGCTGGGTGTACCCGGTCCGGTCCAGCAGGGCGGCGTCGGACCCGAACAGCACGTCCTTCAGCGGGAGTTCGAGATGTCGGTCGAGCTCGGCGCACACCTCGTCCAGGGCATCCGCGAAGGCGGGGTGGGCGTCGTACAGCTCACGCCCCATGCCGAGGCGCTGGCTGCCCTGCCCGGTGAACAGGAAGGCCGTCCGGTTCTCGCGGGCGGTCCCCCGGACCAGTCCGGGCGTGTCCTCGCCGCGGGCCAGTGCGTCCAGCCCGCGGAGCAGCCCGTCGCGGTCCGTGGCGACGAGCGCGGCGCGCTGCTCCAGGGCGGAGCGGCCGGCCGCCAGGGACAGGGCGAGGTCGGCGGTGCGCAGGCCGGTGTCGGTGTGGACGCGGGTGTGGAGGCGGCGGGCCTGGGCGCGCAGGGCGTCCTCGCCGCGGGCGGACAGGACCACGGGCAGGAACGGCGCCGGGGCGGCCTGCCCGCCCTGCTCCGCTTCCGCACCCTGTTCCGGCTCTGCGGCCTGCTCCGACTCTGCGGCCGGCTGCGGGGCCTCTTCGATGATGGCGTGGGCGTTGGTGCCGCTGATGCCGAAGGAGGAGACACCGGCGCGGCGCGGGCGGCCCGTCTCGGGCCAGGCCACCTGCTCGGTGGTGAGGGACACCGCGCCCGCCGACCAGTCGACGTGCGGGGTCGGCTCGTCCACGTGCAGGGTCTTCGGGACCACGCCGTGGCGCATCGCCATGACCATCTTGATGACGCCGGCCACACCGGCGGCGGCCTGGGTGTGCCCGAGGTTGGACTTCACGGAGCCGAGCAGCAGCGGCCGGTCGTCGCTGTGCTCACGGCCGTAGGTGGCGAGCAGGGCCTGGGCCTCGATCGGGTCGCCGAGGGTGGTGCCCGTGCCGTGGGCCTCGACCACGTCGACCTCGGCGGCCGTCAGGCGGGCGCCGGCGAGGGCCTGGCGGATGACCCGCTGCTGCGAGGGGCCGTTGGGGGCGGTGAGGCCGTTGCTGGCGCCGTCCTGGTTGACGGCCGAGCCGCGGAGCACGGCCAGCACCTGGTGGCCGTTGCGGCGGGCGTCGGAGAGCCGCTCCAGCAGCAGCATGCCCGCGCCCTCGCCCCAGCCGGTGCCGTCGGCGGCGGCCGCGAAGGACTTGCAGCGGCCGTCGGCGGCGAGGCCGCGCTGGCGGCTGAACTCGATGAAGGTGCCCGGCGTGAACATCACGGTGACGCCGCCGGCCAGGGCCAGCGAGCACTCGCCGCCCCGCAGGGCCTGCGCCGCGAGGTGCAGGGCGACCAGCGAGGAGGAGCAGGCGGTGTCGACGGTGACGGCCGGGCCCTCCAGGCCGAAGGTGTAGGCGACACGGCCGGAGACGATGCTGCTGGAGCTGCCGGTGCCGAGGTAGCCCTCGACACCGTCGGGCACGGCGTGCAGGCGGGCGCCGTAGTCGTGGTACATGACGCCGGCGAAGACGCCCGTACGGGTGCCGCGCACCGAGGACGGGGCGATGCCGGCCCGCTCGAACACCTCCCAGGTGGTCTCCAGGAGGAGCCGCTGCTGCGGGTCCATGGCGAGGGCCTCGCGCGGGGAGATCCCGAAGAAGGCGGCGTCGAAGTCGGCGGCGTCGTGCAGGAAACCGCCCTCGCGGGCGTACGAGGTGCCCGGGTGCTCGGGGTCGGGGTGGTAGAGGGCCTCGGTGTCCCAGCCGCGGTTCTCGGGGAGGCGGGTGATGCCGTCCTCGCCGGCGGCCAGCAGCTCCCACAGGTCCTCGGGGGTGCGGACGTCGCCGGGGTAGCGGCAGCTCATCGCGACGATCGCGATGGGCTCGTCGTCGGCCGCGGCCGCGGTGGCCGCCGGGGCCGCGGACCCGGCGGCGGTACCGGCGCCCGCTCCGGTGCCCGGCTCGGTGTCGCCGATCAGCTCGGCGCGCAGGTGGCGGGCCAGGACGGTCGGGTCCGGGTAGTCGAAGATCAGGGTGGCGGGCAGGCGCAGGGCGGTGGCCGCGTTCAGCCGGTTGCGGAGTTCGACGGCGGTCAGCGAGTCGAAGCCCAGCTCCTTGAAGGCCCGCCCCGACTCGACGGCGGCCGGGCCGGCGTGGCCGAGCACCGCCGCGACCTGCGTACGGACCAGGTCCAGCAGGGCGCGGTCCTGCTCGGCGGCGGTCATCCCGGCCAGCCGGGCCCGCAGCTCGGACTCGCCGCCGGCGGCGACGGCCGCGGCGGCCGCGGACCGGCGCGCCACACCCCGTACGAGGCCGCGGAGCAGCGGGGCGATGGTGCCCGCGGCGGCCTGCGGGCGCAGGGCGTCGGTGTCCACGCGCATCAGGGCCACGGCCGGGTCGTCGAGGGAGACGGCGGTGTCGAACAGATCCAGGCCGTCGGCGGCCGTCAGCGGGGGCAGTCCGGCCCGGCGCATCCGGTTGACGTCGGCGGCGTCCAGGGAGCCCGCCATGCCGTCGGCGAGGGACCACAGGCCCCAGGCGAGCGCGGCGGCCGGAAGGCCCCTCGCCCGGCGGTGCTGGGCGAGGGAGTCGAGGAAGGAGTTGGCGGCGGCGTAGTTGCCCTGGCCGGGGCCGCCGAACAGGCCGGAGGTGGAGGAGAAGAGCACGAACGCGGACAGCTCCGGGGCCAGGTCCCGGGTCAGCTCGTGCAGGTTCCAGGCCGCGTCCACCTTGGGGCGCAGCACCGCCGACAGCCGGTCGGGGGTCAGCGAGGAGAGGATGCCGTCGTCGAGGACTCCGGCGGTGTGGACGACCGCGGTGAGCGGGTGCTCGGCCGGGATGCCGGCGAGCAGGGCGGCCAGGGCGTCCCGGTCGGCGACGTCACAGGCCGCCCAGGTGGCGGTGGCGCCCGACTCGGCCAGCTCGGCGGCCAGTTCGGCCGTGCCGGGGGCGTCGGCGCCGCGCCGGCCGACGAGCAGCAGGCGGCGTACCCCGTGGGTGGCGGCGAGGTGGCGGGCGATCAGCCCGCCCAGCGCACCGGTGGCTCCGGTGATCAGGACCGTGCCGTCCGGGCCGAAGGCCAGGGCACGGCCGGCGCCCTCCCGCTCCTGCTCCTGCTCCTGCTCCTGCTCCCCGGTTTCGACGCGGGCGAGACGCGGGACGAGCACGGCGCCGGCGCGCACCGCGAACCGCTCCTCGCCGGAGCCGAGGGCGGCCCGCAGCGCGTCCGCGCCACCGGTCTCCGCGTCGATGTCGGCGTCGATGCCGGCGTCGACGTCGACGTCGACGAGGGCGATCCGGCCCGGGTTCTCGGTCTGCGCCGAGCGCAGCAGGCCCCAGACGGTGGCGGCGGCGAGGTCGGTCACGTCCTCGTCCGGTACGGCGGCGACCGCGCCGCGGGTGACGCAGACCAGCCGGGCGGCGGCGAACCGCTCGTCCGCGAGCCACGCCTGGGCAAGGGCGAGGGCGTCGTGAGCCGCCGTGTGCACGGCCTCGGCGGTGAGGGGCTCGGGCGTCGGCGCGAGGACGTGGAACACCTCGTCCGGTACGGGTGCCCCCGCGTCGACCGCGGCGGCCAGTGCCGCCAGGTCCGGGTACCGTTCGGCGTCCGCGGGGCACACCGGGTGCGCTGCGCCGAGGACGGCGTACCGGGCCGCGGGGGCCGGGTCCGGGACGGCGAGGCCGGTGGGTTCGGTCCACTGCTGGCGGAACACGGACTCGTGGTAGGCGGTACGGGCGGCGCGCAGCTGGTCGGCGGTGACCGGGCGCAGGCCGAGCGACTCGACGAGCGCGACCGGGGCGCCGGCGGCGTCGGCGATCTCCAGCCGGACGCTTTCGGCGCCGGCCGGGGTGAGGCGGACGCGCAGTGCGCCCGCCCCTCCCGCGTACAGCGAGACCCCGCTCCAGGCGAAGGGCAGTCGGCCCCGGCCGTCGTCGGCGCCGATGCCGTCGAGGCCGATGGCGTGCAGGGCGGCGTCGAGCAGCGCGGGGTGCAGGCCGAACCGGCCGGCCTGGTCCTCGGCGTCCTCGGGCAGCCGGACCTCGGCGTACACGGCGCCGCCCTGCTGCCAGGCGGTGCGCAGGCCGCGGAAGACGGGGCCGTAGGCGAAGCCGATGGCGTCGAGCGCCTCGTAGCGGCCGTCGAGCGGCAGCTCGGTGGCGCCGGCCGGGGGCCAGGCGGTCAGGTCGAAGTCGGCGGCGGGGCGGGCGGCCTCGGCGAGGAAGCCGGTGGCGTGCCGGGTCCAGGGCTCCTCGGCGGCCAGGCCCTCGGCCCGCGAGTGCAGGGCGAACGGCCGTCGGCCGGACTCGTCGGCGGCTCCGACCCGGACGCGCAGCCGGACGCCGCCGCGCTCGGGCAGCATCAGGGGCGCTTCGAGGGTCAGTTCCTCCAGGTGGTCGCAGCCGAGCTGGTCGCCGGCGCGGGTCGCGAGCTCCACGAAGGCGGTGCCGGGCAGCAGGACGCTGCCGAGGATCGCGTGGTCGGCCAGCCAGGGGTGGGTGGCGAGGGCGAGGCGTCCGGCGAAGACCATGCCGTCGGAGTCGGGGAGTGCGACGCCGGCGGTGAGCAGCGGGTGGGCGGTGTCGTCGAGGCCGATCGCCTCGACGTCGCCGAGGTGGAGGGCGGAGGAGACCGCGGGCCAGTAGCGCTGCCGCTGGAAGGGGTATGTGGGCAGGCCGACGCGTCGGGCTGCGGTGCCGGTGGCGGCGAAGTACTCCTGCCAGTCGACCCGGATGCCGTGGACGTGGGCCCGGGCGAGGGCGGCGGCAAGGGCCTCGGCCTCGTCGCGGCCCTTGCGGAGCACGGGTGTGAAGACGGCGTCCTCGGTCACGCACTCCTGCGCGAGGGCGGACAGCACCCCGTCCGGCCCGAGCTCGACGTACGCCGTCACACCGGCCGCTTCGAGGGCGCGTACGCCGTCGAGGAAGCGGACCGGCTCACGGACGTGCCGCACCCAGAACTCCGGCGCGCCCATCTCGTCGGCGACGACGGCACCGGTCAGGTTCGACACGACCGGGATGCGCGGGGCCTCGAAGGACAGGCCCTCCACCACCCGGCGGAAGTCCTCCAGCATGCCGTCCATGTGCGGCGAGTGGAACGCGTGGCTGACCGTCAGCCGCTTGGTCTTGCGGTCCTGCGCCTCAAAGGCCTCCGCGATGGCGACCGCCGCGTCCTCGTCACCGGCCACGACCACCGACTGCGGCCCGTTGACCGCGGCAATGCTCACACCGTCGGTCAGCAGCGGCAGGACCTCGTCCTCCGACGCCTGCACGGCGATCATCACACCGCCGGCCGGGAGCGCCTGCATCAGCCGGCCGCGGGCCGCGACCAGGGTGCAGGCGTCGTCCAGGGAGAACACCCCGGCCACGTGGGCGGCGGCGATCTCGCCGATGGAGTGGCCGGACAGGAAGTCAGTCTTCGCGCCCCACGACTCGATCAGCCGGTACAGCGCGACCTCGACGGCGAAGAGGGCCGGCTGGGTGTACTCGGTCCGGTCCAGCAGGGCGGCGTCCACCCCGAACAGGACGTCCTTCAGGGGGAGTTCGAGGTGGACGTCCATGCGGGCGCAGATCGCGTCGAGCGCGTCCGCGAACACCGGGTGGGTTTCGTACAGCTCGCGGCCCATGCCGAGGCGCTGGCTGCCCTGCCCGGTGAACAGGAAGGCGGTCTTGCCCGCGACCGGCGTGCCCTCGGCGAGGGCGGCGGCCGAGCCGCCCTCCGCCAGCGTTTCCAGTGCGGCGAGCAGCGCGTCGCGGTCCGCGGCGACCACGGCGGCGCGGTGCTCGAACGCGGAGCGGCCGACGGCCAGGGAGAGGCCGAGGTCGGCGGGGCGCAGTTCGGGGTGCCGGACGGCGTGGGTGTGCAGCCCGCGGGCCTGGTCGCGCAGAGCGTCCCGGGTCCGGGCCGAGAGGATCCACGGCAGCGGTACGCCGGCCGGTTCGGGGGCCGGTGCGGGGGCCGGTCCGGCCGTCGGCTCGGCGTCCGGGGCCTGTTCGACGATGGTGTGGGCGTTGGTGCCGCTGATGCCGAAGGAGGAGATGCCGGCCCGGCGCGGGCGTCCGGTCTCGGGCCAGTCCACGGCTTCGGTCAGCAGGGCGACGTCGCCCGCGGTCCAGTCGACGTGCGGGGTGGGCTCGTCCACGTGCAGGGTCTGCGGCAGCACCCCGTGCTGCATGGCGAGGACCATCTTCATCACGCCGGCGACGCCGGCCGCGGCCTGGGTGTGGCCGAGGTTCGACTTGATGGAGCCGAGGAGCAGGGGCTGTCCTTCGGGGCGGTCCTGGCCGTAGGTGGCGAGCAGGGCCTGGGCCTCGATGGGGTCGCCGAGCCGGGTGCCCGTGCCGTGGGCCTCGACGGCGTCCACGTCCGTGGGCGACAGGCCGGCGCCGGCCAGGGCCTGGCGGATGACGCGCTGCTGCGAGGGGCCGTTCGGGGCGGTGAGGCCGTTGCTGGCGCCGTCCTGGTTGACGGCCGAGCCGCGGACCACGGCGAGGACCGGGTGGCCGTTGCGGCGGGCGTCGGACAGCCGCTCGACGAGGAGCATGCCGAGGCCTTCGCCCCAGCCGGTGCCGTCGGCCGCGGCCGCGAAGGCCTTGATCCGGCCGTCGGCGGCGAGGCCGCGCTGGCGGCTGAAGTCGATGAAGGAGGCGGGCGTGGACATGACGGTCACACCGCCGGCCAGGGCCATGGTGCACTCGCCGGCCCGCAGGGCCTGGATCGCCCAGTGCAGGGCGACCAGCGAGGACGAGCAGGCGGTGTCGACGGTGACGGCCGGGCCCTCCAGGCCCAGGACGTAGCTGACGCGTCCGGAGACGACGCTCGCCGCGTTGCCGGTGCCGAGGAAGCCCTCGGTGCCGTCGGGGGCGGCGAGGATGACGTCGAGGTAGTCCTGGCCGTTGGTGCCGGTGAAGACGCCGATCCGCTCGCCGCGCACGGCGGCGGGGTCGATGCCGGCCCGTTCGAAGACCTCCCACGAGGTTTCCAGCAGCAGGCGCTGCTGCGGGTCCATGGCGAGGGCCTCGCGCGGGGAGATCCCGAAGAAGGCGGGGTCGAACTCGGTGGCGTCGGCGAGGAAGCCGCCCTCGCGGACGTAGGTGGTGTTCTCGGTGAGGGACTCCGGGTCGTACAGACCGTCCAGGTCCCAGCCGCGGTCGGCGGGGAAGCCGGAGATCGCGTCGCGGCCGCCCGCGAGCAGCTCCCACAGCTGTTCGGGGGTGTCCACCCCGCCGGGGAAGCGGCAGCTCATGGCGACGATGGCGATGGGGTCGTCGTCGGTGGCGGTGCCCGTGGCGGCGACGGGGCCGTGCGCCGCGGCGGCGGCCTCGGCCGAGTGCGCGTCGCCCAGGAGTTCGCCCTGCAGGAAGGCGGACAGGGCGAGGGAGTTGGGGTAGTCGAAGATCAGGGTGGCGGGCAGGCGCAGGCCGGTCCGGGCGGTGAGGAGGTTGCGGATCTCGACGGCGGTGAGGGAGTCGAAGCCGAGGTCGCGGAAGGCGATGGCCGGGTCGACGGAGGCCGGTCCCGGGTAGCCGAGGACGGCGGCGATCTGGGTGCGGACGAACTCCAGGGCGAGTGCGTCGCGTTCGCCGGCCGGGGCCCGGTCGAGCTGCCGGGCGAGGGAGTCGGCGGCCGGGTCGGCGGCCCCGGTGTCGGTGGTGCCCTCCGCGGTGAGGGCCCGCGCGGCCTCGGGGAGGTCGGTGATCAGCGGGCAGGGGCGTACGGCGGTGAGGCCGGGCGCCAGCCGGTCCCAGTCGATGTCGGCGACGACGGACGCGGTCTCGTCGAGGGTGAGCGCGGTGTGCAGGGCCGACAGGGCGAGTTCGGGGGCGAGGGCCGGGAGTCCGGCGGCCCGCAGGCGGTCGGCGACGAGGTCGTCGGTGGCCATGCCGCCTTCGGCCCAGGCGCCCCAGGCGATGACGGTGGCGGGGAGGCCCTCGGCGCGGCGCTGTTCGGCGAGGGCGTCCAGGGAGGCGTTGGCGGCGGCGTAGTTGGCCTGTCCTGCGGCGCCGAAGGCGGCGGCGACGGAGGAGAAGAGGACGAACGCGGACAGGTCCAGGCCGCGGGTGAGCTCGTGCAGGACGCCGGCGGCGTGGGCCTTGGGGCGGAGGACTCCGGCCAGGCGGCGCGGGGTCTGGGCGTCGAGGACGCCGTCGTCGAGGACACCGGCGGCGTGGACGACGGTGGTCAGCGGCAGGTCGGCCGGGATGCCGGCGAGCAGCTCGGCGACGGCGTCGCGGTCGGCGACGTCGCAGGCCGCGAGGGTGACGCGGGCGCCCAGGTCGCGGAGTGCGGCGGCGAGTTCGGCCGCGCCGTCGGCCTCGGGGCCGCGCCGGCTGACGAGCAGCAGGTGCTCGGCGCCGTTGCGGGCGAGCCAGCGGGCCACGTGGCCGCCGAGGGCGCCGGTGCCGCCGGTGATCAGGGCGGTGCCGGAGGCGGTCCACTCGGCGGCGGGGGCCTGCTCCCGGTGGGCGCGGACCAGCCTGCGGACGAAGACGCCGGTGGAGCGGACGGCGAGGTGGTCCTCGGTGCCGAGGCCGCCCAGGACGTCCGCGAGACGGGCGGCGGAGCGCTCGTCGGGGGTGGGGGGCAGGTCGACGAGGCCGCCCCAGCGGGCGGGGAGTTCGAGGGCGGCGGTGCGGCCGAAGCCCCAGACGGCGGCCTGGGCGGGCCCGGTGAGGCGGTCGGAGCGGCCGGTGGACACCGCGCCCCGGGTGGCGGCCCAGAGCGGGGCGTCGACGTCGGCGTCGCCGAGGGCCTGGACGAGGGCGAGGGTGGCGGCGAGGCCGGCGGTCAGGGCCGGGTCCTCGGGGTGCGGCTGCTCGTCGAGGGCGAGCAGGGAGAGCACCCCGGCGGGGGTGTCCGTCCCGGCGAGGGTCTCGTGGATCCGGTGGGCGAGGGCGGCCCGGTCGTCGGCCGTCGTGTCGACGGTGAGGGTGCTGACGGTGGTGCCGCGGGCGGCCAGGGCCCCGGCGGCGGCGACGGCCCAGGGGGCGTCGGCATGGCCGGCGGGCACGGCGAGGAGCCAGTGGCCGGACAGGGGCGCGGGCTCGGTGTCGGTGTTCCTGTCGCTGCCGGTGAGCGGCTTCCAGGTGATCCGGTAGCGCCAGCCGCCGACGGTGTCGCGGTCGCGGTGGCGGCGGTGCCAGGCGGAGAGGGCGGGCAGCACGCTGCTGAGCGGTTCGTCGCCGGCGACGCCGAGGGTGTCGGCGAGCGCGGCCAGGTCCTCGCTGTCGACGACCTCCCAGAACCGGGCGTCGGTGGCGCCGAGTTCGCGGCCGTCGGCGGGTTCGGCGAAGTCGGTGAACGGGTCGCGGGGCCAGTACGGCTCGCGCTGGAAGGCGTACGTGGGCAGCTCGACGCGGCGGGCGCCGGTGCCGGCGAAGCGGGCCGCCCAGTCCGGGGAGAGCCCGCGGACGTGGGCGCCGGCGACGGCGGCGGCGAGGGTCCGGGCCTCGGGGCGGTCGGCGCGCAGGGCGGGCAGGAAGGCGGCGGCGCGGGGGCCGGTGGCGGTCTGGCAGTCCTGGCCGAGGGCGGAGAGGACGCCTCCGGGGCCGAGTTCGACGTACGCGGTGACGCCGCGGCTCTCCAGCCAGCGGACGGCGTCGAGGAAGCGGACGGCCTCGCGGACGTGCCGCACCCAGAAGTCGGCCGAGGCCATGTCGCCGCCGGCGAGGGCGCCGGTCAGGCAGGACACGACGGGGATGCGCGGGGCCTCGTACGCGATCCCCTCCGCCACCCGGCGGAAGGCGTCGAGCATGCCGTCCATGTGCGGCGAGTGGAAGGCGTGGCTGACGGTCAGCCGCTTGGTCTTGCGGCCCTGCGCCTCGAAGACGTCCGCGAGGGCGGCGGCCGCGTCCGCGTCGCCGGCGACCACGACCGACCGGGGGCCGTTGACGGCGGCGATGCCGACGCGGTCGGTGAGCAGCGGGAGGACCTCGTCCTCCGACGCCTCGACCGCGATCATCGCGCCGCCGGCGGGCAGTTCCTGCATCAGCCGGCCGCGGGCCGCGACCAGGGTGCAGGCGTCGTCCAGGGAGAACACGCCGGCCACGTGGGCGGCGGCGATCTCGCCGATGGAGTGCCCGGCCAGGAAGTCCGGGCGCAGGCCCCAGCTCACCACGAGCCGGTACAGCGCCACCTCGACCGCGAACAGGGCCGGCTGGGTGTGGCCGGTGCGGTTCAGCAGCTCCGCGTCCGTCCCGAAGAGCACGTCCTTCAGGGGCAGTTCGAGGAGCGGGTCGAGCCGGTCGCACACCGCGTCCAGCGCGGCCGCGAAGACCGGGTGGGTGTCGTACAGCTCCCGGCCCATCCCCAGCCGCTGGCTGCCCTGTCCGGTGAACAGGAACGCCAGCTTGCCTTCCGTGGCGGCCCCTTCGACCACGTCGGCCGACGGCCGGCCCTCGGCGAGGGCGGCGAGCCCGGCGAGGAGTCCGTCGCGGTCCTCCGCGATGACCGCGGCACGGCGGTCGAGGGCGGCGCGGGTGAGGGCCTGCGCGGAGGCGACGTCGCCGATGCGGAGACCGGGCCGGTCGGTGAGGTGGGTGTGGAGGGCTGCCGCCTGGGCGCGCAGCGCGGCCTCGGTCTTGCCGGACAGGACGACGGGCCAGACGGCCGGCTCGGCGGCCGGCGAGGCGGCCGCGGGCAGGCCGTCGGCCGTCTGTTCCTCCGCTGCGGGCTCGTCGCCGCTCTCCAGGATGACGTGGGCGTTGGTGCCGCTCATGCCGAAGGACGAGACGCCGATCCGGCGGGGCCCGTCGTGCCGCGGCCAGGGCCGTGCCTCGGTGAGGAGGGACACCTCGCCCGCCGACCAGTCGACGTGCGGGGTGGGCTCGGACACGTGCAGCGTGCGCGGCAGCAGCCCGTGCCGCATGGCCATGACGCTCTTGATGACGCCGGCGACGCCGGCGGCGGCCTGGGCGTGGCCGATGTTGGTCTTCAGGGAGCCGAGCCAGAGCGGGCGGCCGTCGGGCCGGTCCTGGCCGTACGTGGCGATGATCGCCTGGGCTTCGATGGGGTCGCCGAGGCCGGTTCCCGTGCCGTGTGCCTCGACGGCGTCGACCTGGTCGGGGGTGAGCCGGGCGTTGGACAGCGCCTGGAGGATGACGCGCTGCTGGGAGGGCCCGTTGGGGGCGGTCAGGCCGTTGGAGGCGCCGTCCTGGTTGACGGCGGTGCCGCGGATGACGGCGAGGACGTGGTGGCCCTTGCGGCGGGCGTCGGAGAGCCGCTCGACGAGGAGGACGCCGACGCCTTCGGCGAGGCTGAAGCCGTCGGCGTCCGGGGAGAACGCCTTGCAGCGGCCGTCGACGGCGAGGCCGCGCTGCTTGCTGTAGTCGATGAACGTGCCGGGCGCCGCCATCAGGGTGGCGCCGCCGGCGAGGGCGAGCGAGCATTCGCCGTTGCGCAGGGCCTGCACGGCCAGGTGCAGGGCGACGAGGGAGGAGGAGCAGGCGGTGTCGACGGTGACGGCCGGGCCTTCGAGGCCGAAGGTGTACGACAGGCGGCCGGAGGCGACGCTCGCCGCGTTGCCGGTGCCGAGGTACCCCTCCACGTTCTCGGAGGAGCTCAGCAGCGCGGTCAGGTAGTCGTGGCTGCTGGTGCCGACGAACACGCCGACCTGCTTGCCGCGCATCGACGTCGGGTCGATGCCGGCGCGCTCGAACGCCTCCCAGGAGGTCTCCAGCAGGAGCCGCTGCTGCGGGTCCATGGCCAGGGCCTCGCGCGGGGAGATCCCGAAGAGCGACGGGTCGAAGCGGGCGATGTCCCGGACGAAGCCGCCCTGGTCGGCGTAGCTGGTGCCGGGGTTCTCGGGGTCGGGGTGGTAGACGGTGTCCATGTCCCAGCCGCGCTCGGCGGGGAACCCGGTGATGGCGTCGGCCTCGTCGACGACCAGCTGCCACAGGCCTTCGGGCGAGGCCGCGCCGCCGGGGTAGCGGCAGCCCATGCCGACGATGGCGATGGGGTCCTGGTTCTTCGCCTCGACGTCGCGGAGCCGCTGACGCGTCTGGTGCAGATCCGCTGTGACCAGCTTCAGGTAGTCCCGCAGCGTTTGTTCGTTCGCCATGTAACGCAACCACCCAATTTGCAGCAGACGGCATCGGAAAAGACTGAGCGCAGAGCCGAGAATTGACATCGGAAATGCGGCGCCTCGCATATCGAGCGAAGCGATTGCTCGGCGGCAGGCTATTTGCCGCTCAATCTCCCCGACAACCCCTAACTGCCCCCTACACACCCCAGGGAGCCGGAGTGTGCAGGGGGCAGCGGCCCCCGGACGAATTACCGTCGATTACGCAGGGGGCTGGCCATCTTCACCAATAATCGGCAGGCCGTCAATAACGGCCGAGGCCCTTGTTGATAAAGGCGAACAGCTCCTCGTCGGTCGCGTCCTGGAGGTGCTCGACCCCGTCGGGGCCGGCGTCCGGGTCGTCTTCCGTGCCGCCGTGGCCGAGGCCGGGCGCGGAGCCGTCCGCGGCGGCCGTACCGGCCTGCCGTGCGGCCGCGGCCGGGTCCTCGTCGGCGTTCCACTTGGCCATCAGTGCCTGGAGCCGCATGGTGACCCGGGCCCGTACGACGTTGTCGGCGGTGCCCTGTTCGAGGACGGACTCCAGCCGGTCGAGCTCCTCCAGCAGCGGGGCCCCTCCGGCCACCGCGTCGGGCACGATCCCGGCGCGCAGGAAGGCGGCGACGGCGGCCGGGGTGGGGTGGTCGAAGACCAGGCTGGCCGGCAGCTTCAGCCCGCTGACCGCGCCGAGGCGGTTGCGGAGTTCGACTGAGGTGAGGGAGTCGAAGCCGAGCTCCTTGAAGGCGCGGCCGGCTTCGACGGCGGTCAGGTCGGCGTGGCCGAGGACGGCGGCGACGGCCGTGCGCACCAGGTCCAGCAGGAGGCGTTCCTGTTCGACCTCGGGCAGTCCGGCGAGCTGTCGGCCGATCGGCACTCCCCCGGTCAGGTCTTCGGCGGACTCCCGCTCCGCGCTCTCGATGACCCGCCGGGCCTCGGGGAGGTCCAGGAGCAGCGGCCGGGCCCGGTCGGCGGTGAAGGCGAGGGTGAACCGCTTCCAGTCCATGTCGACCACGGTCAGGGTGGTCTCGTCGCGGTCCAGGGCGTGCCGCAGCGAGGCCAGGGTCCGCTCGGGCCGCATGGCGAGGATGCCGTGGCGGCGCATCCGGTCGCCGGCCGCGCTGTCGTCCGGGTCCGCGCTGCCCCAGGGGCCCCAGGCGAGGGAGGTGGCGGGCAGGCCGGCGGCCCGCCGGTACTCGGCGAAGGCGTCGAGGAAGGCGTTGCCGGGTGCCTGGTTGCCCTGTCCGGGGGCGCCGAAGGTGGCGGCGAAGGAGGAGAAGAGGACGAACGCGGACAGGTCGAGGTCGCGGGTCAGCTCGTGCAGGTGCCGGGTCGCGTCGACCTTGACCCGCAGGACGGCGGCCACCTGCTCGGGGGTGAGCGTCTCGATGACCCCGTCGTCGACGGCCGCGGCGGCATGGAACACCGCGGTGAGCGGCCGGTCCGCGGGGACGGCGGCGAGCAGCGCGGCGACGGCGTCCCGGTCGGCCATGTCGCAGGCGGTGATCGTCACCTCGGTGCCGAGCGCGGTGAGTTCCTCGCGCAGGGCGTCCGCGCCGGGGGCGTCGGGGCCGCGGCGGCCGGCGAGGACGAGGTGCTCGGCGCCGTTCGCGGCGAGCCAGCGGGCCACGTGCGCGCCGAGCACGCCCGTGCCGCCGGTGACCAGCGTCGTGCCGCCGGGGCGCCAGTCCCGTACCGGCGCAGTCCCGTCCAGGCGGGCGCGGACGAGGCGCCGTACGAGGATCCCGGAGGGCCGTACGGCGACCTGGTCCTCGGTGCCGTCGCCGGCCAGGACCCCGACGAGCCGTTCCAGGGCCCGGTCGTCGGCCTGCGCGGGCAGGTCGACCAGGCCGCCCCAGCGGCCGCCCTGCTCCATGGAGGCGACGCGTCCCAGACCCCAGACGAGGGCCTGTTCCGGGGCCTCGACCCGGTCGGAGCGCCCGGCGGCGACCGCGCCGCGGGTGACGCACCACAGGGGCGCGGCGACGTCGGCGTCGCCGAGGGCCTGGGACAGCGCGAGCCCCGCGGCGAAGTGGTTGCCGTCGCCGAGGGCGAGGAGGGAGAGGACCCCGGCCGGGGCGGTCGGCGCGTCGGCGGCCTCGATGGCGGCGGTCAGCGTCTCCCGGTCGGCCGCGTCGGCCGCCACGGTGACGGTACGGACCTCGGCACCGCGGTCGGCGAGGGTGCGCAGGACGGCGGCGGCCGTGTCCCCGGCCGGACCGGACAGCGCCTCGGGCACGACGATCAGCCAGGCGCCCGACAGCCGGGTGGCGGTGGTGTCGGCGAGGGCCTTCCAGGTGACGCGGTAGCGCCAGCCGTCGACCGTGGACTCCTCACGGCTCTGCCTCCGCCACGAGGAGAGGCCGGGCAGAACCGTACCGAGCGACCGGATCGCGTCGGGGGTGTCGAAGGCGAGGGCTTCGGCCAGGGCCGTGACGTCCTCGCGTTCGACGGCGTTCCAGAACCGGGCGTCGGCCGCGCTCTCCGCCTGGAGCCCCTCCGGCTCGGCGGGGGCTGCCTCCGGCCAGTACCGCCGGGACTGGAAGGCGTAGGTCGGCAGGTCCACGCGCCGGGCGCCGGTGCCGGCGAACACGGCCTCCCAGTCCACGCCGGCGCCCCGGGCCCAGGCCTCGCCCAGCGAGAGCCAGAACCGTTCCAGGCCGCCTTCGTTGCGGCGCAGGGAGCCGAGGACGGCGGCCTCACGACCCGCGTCCTCCACCGTCTCCTGGATACCGACGGTCAGCACCGGGTGCGGGCTGGACTCGACGAACATCCCGAAGCCCTGGTCGAGGAGAGAACGGGTGGCGTTCTCCAGCTCCACCGTCTGCCGCAGGTTGCGGAACCAGTACCCGGCGTCCAGCTCCGGACCCTTGACCCACTCACCGGTGACGGTGGACAGGAACGGAACCTCGGCGGCCCGGGGCTCGATCGGCGCCAGCAGCTCCGCGAGCTCCTCACGCAGCAGCTCCACCTGCGCGGAGTGCGAGGCGTAGTCCACCGCGATCCGCTTGGCCCGCACGCCATCGGCCTCACACGCGGCCAGGAACTCGTCCAGAGCCTGGACCTCACCCGACACCACCACCGAGGACGGCCCATTGGCAGCGGCAACCGAGATCCGCTCCTCACCCCACGCCGCAATCCGCTCCCGCACCTCGGCAGCCGGCAGCGGCACGGACACCATGCCGCCCAGACCGGCCAGCACCCGCCCGATCGCCTGACTCCGCAGAGCCACCACCCGCGCCGCGTCGTCCAGGGAGAGGATCCCGGCGACGCACGCGGCGGCGATCTCGCCCTGCGAGTGGCCGATCACCGCGCCGGGCCGCACGCCCGCGGCCCGCCAGACCTCCGCCAACGACACCATCACCGAGAACAGGGCCGGCTGCACCACGTCCACGCGGTCCAGCGAGGGCGCGCCCTCGACACCGCGCAGGACATCCGTCAACGACCAGTCGGTGAAGGGCTCCAGCGCCTTCGCACACTCATCCACCCGGGTCGCGAACACAGGTGAAGCGTCCATCAGCGCCTCGGCCATGCCCACCCATTGCGACCCCTGTCCGGGGAACACGAACGCGGTCTTCCCGCCGACCACGGACCCGGTCACCACACCCGCGGCCAGCCCGCCCGACGCCACCGCGGCAACGCCGGCGGCGTGGTCGCCCAGCACCACGGCGCGGTGCTCCAGCGCCGCCCGCGCGGACGCCAGCGACCAGCCCACGTCCACCGGGTCCACCCCAGGCGCACCGGCTGCCCAGTCCGTCAGCCGCTGCGCCTGCGCCCGCAGCGCGGCCGCGCTCCTGCCCGACAGCACCCACGGCACCACCGGCATCCCCGGCATGCCCGAGCGGGCCTCCGTCTCCGGGGCCTCCGCTTCCGCTTCCGGCGCCTGCTCCACGATCACGTGTGCGTTCGTGCCGCTGAACCCGAACGCCGACACGCCCGCGCGTCGCGGATGCGTCGTCCCGGGCCACGGCGTCCGCTCCGTGAGCAGGGCGACGGCGCCGGACTCCCAGTCCACGTGCGGGGACGGCTCGTTGATGTGGAGGCTCTGCGGCAGCACGCCGTGCTGCATGGCCAGGACCATCTTCATCACACCGGCGACACCGGCGGCGGCCTGGGTGTGCCCGATGTTCGACTTGACCGACCCCAGCATCAGCGGCAGGTCCGCCGGGCGGTCCTGCCCGTACGTCGCGAGCAGCGCCTGTGCCTCGATCGGGTCGCCGAGCGACGTTCCCGTGCCGTGGGCCTCGACCGCGTCGACCTGGTCGGCGGAGAGCCGGGCGTTGGCGAGGGCCTGCCGGATGACGCGCTGCTGCGACGGCCCGTTGGGGGCGGTCAGGCCGTTGCTCGCGCCGTCCTGGTTGACCGCGGAGCCGCGGACCACGGCCAGTACGGGGCGGCCGTTCCTCCGTGCGTCGGAGAGCCGCTCCAGCAGCAGCACGCCCACGCCCTCGGCGGGGCCGAAGCCGTCGGCTCCGGCGGCGAACGCCTTGCACCGGCCGTCCGCGGACAGTCCGCGCTGCTTGCTGAACTCGACGAAGAGGCCGGGGGTGGACATCACGTGCACGCCGCCGGCGACGGCCAGGGTGCACTCCCCCGCCCGCAGCGCCTGCACGGCCAGGTGGAGGGCGACGAGCGAGGCCGAGCAGGCGGTGTCGACGGTGACGGCCGGGCCTTCGAGGCCGAAGGTGTAGGAGAGGCGGCCGGACAGGACGCTGGAGGCGTTGCCGGTGCCGAGGTGGCCCGCGTAGTCGTCGGCCGCCTCCAGCAGCGGGGTCAGGTAGTCCGAGCCGTTCATGCCGACGAAGACGCCGCACTGGCTGCCGCGGAGGCCGCCCGGGTCGATGCCGGCCCGTTCGAACGCCTCCCAGGAGGTCTCCAGCAGCAGGCGCTGCTGCGGGTCCATGGCCATGGCCTCGCGCGGGGAGATCCCGAAGAAGTCGGCGTCGAACGCGGAGGCGCCGCCGAGGAAGCCGCCCTCGCGGGTGGTGGAGGTGCCCTGCTCGTCGGGGTCGTCGGAGAACAGGTGGTCCAGGTCCCAGCCCCGGTCGGTGGGGAACGCGGTGAGGGCGTCGCCGCCGGAGGCGAGCAGGTCCCACAGTTCCTCGGGGGTGCGGACACCGCCCGGGTAGCGGCAGCCCATGGCCGTGATGGCGATGGGCTCGTGGGCCTGGCTTTCGATGTCCCGCAGGCGTCCGTACGCCTCGTCGAGATCCGTTGTGACCTTCTTGAGGTATTCGCGGAGCTTTGCTTCGTTCGCCACTGGCGCTTCACCTATTCGCGTGGTCGAGACCGCGGTGGGACTCAGGGGAATTCAAGGAAGTTCAAGGGAGTTCTGGGAACCTCGGCGGGCCCGAGGATATTTGAGGAAATTCGGGAAGGCGGTGGCCGTACCGCCGGAACAGGGGTTCCGGCGGTACGGCCTGGGGGTGGGTGGGGTTCAGCCCTGGCCGAACTTCTTGTCGATGAGCGCGAACAGCTCGTCGTCGCTCGCGTCCTCGATCTCGTCCGCGGCGGTGGTCGCGCCGTCGTTCCGGCGGGCGTCGTTCCACTGGGCGAGGAGGGTCTGGAGGCGCACCGCGATGCGTGCGTGGACCGCGTCGTCGCCGGCCGCTGCGGCCAGTTCCGCCGGGTCCAGCGAGGAGAAGGTGCTTTCCAGGCGGTCGAGTTCCTCCAGTACGGAGAGCTTCCGCTCCGCCGTGCCGTCCGGGGCGACCTCGTCCAGCAGGTGCCGGGCGAGGGCGGCCGGGGTCGGGTAGTCGTAGATCAGGGTGGCGGGCAGCCGGAGGCCGGCGGCCGCGCCGAGCCGGTTGCGGAGTTCGACGGCGGTCAGCGAGTCGAAGCCGAGCTCCTTGAACGCCTGCTCCTCTCCGATGGCTTCCGCCGACCTGTACCCGAGTACGGCGGCCACCTGGCCGCGGACCAGGTCCACCACGGTCCGCTCCCGCTCGGCCGCCGGCAGGCCGGCCAGCCGTTCGGTGAGCGTCTGGCCCCCGGTTCCGGTTCCGGTGGCGGCGGCCGCGGCCGTGTCCGCCGCGCCGTTCGCGCCGGGTGCCGGCGATGCCGCGTGCCGCTGCCGGACCGGAGTCCGGACCAGACCGCGGAACACGGGCAGGAGCCCGCCGTCCGCCGCCCGGGCCCGCAGGGTCGGCAGGTCGAGGCCGATCGGCAGCAGGACCGGCTCGTCGTCCGCGGCGGCAAGGGAGGCGTCGAAGAGGGCCAGGCCCTCCGCCGCCGACAGCGGGGCGACCCCGCCGCGTGCGGCGCGTTCCCGCTCCGCCCCGGTGAGCCTGCCCGCCATGCCGCGCTCCTCGGCCCACATGCCCCACACCAGGGACACGGCGGCCAGGCCGTGGGCCCGCCGGTGCCGGGCGAGGGCGTCGAGGAACACGTTCGCCGCGGCGTAGTTGGCCTGGCCGGCGGCACCGAGGGTGCCGGCGGCGGCGGAGAACAGGACGAACGCCGACAGGTCGAGGTGACGGGTGAGTTCGTGCAGGTGCAGCGCCCCGTCCACCTTGGGCCGCAGGACCCGGTCGACGCGCTCGGGGGTGAGCAGGTCCACGATGCCGTCGTCCAGCACGGCCGCGGTGTGCACGACCGCCGTCAGCGGGCGGTCGGCCGGTACGGACTCCAGGAGCGCGGCCAGCGCGTCCCGGTCGGCGACGTCGCACGCCGCCCAGGTGACCTCGGCACCCAACGCGGTGAGCCGGGCGGTCAGTTCGGGTGCGGTCTCGGTGTCGGCGCCCCGGCGGCCGGTGAGCAGCAGGTGCCGTACGCCGTGTTCGGCGACCAGGTGGCGGGCGAGGAGGCCGGCGAGGCCGCCGCCGGCTCCGGTGACCAGGACCGTGCCGCGTGTGTCGATGCGGCCGGCTGCCGCCGGTTCGCCGGTGGCTGCCGTGCGGGCGTCCGCCCGGGCCAGGCGGGGGGCGTACAGGGCCCCGCCGCGTACGGCCAGTTCGGGTTCGGCGGACGCGAGGGCGGCGGGCAGGGCCCGGCCGGAGGCCTCGGCGTCGTCGAGGTCGACGAGGACGAACCGGTCCGGGTGCTCGGTCTGCGCGGCCCGCAGCAGGCCCCACACCGGGGTGTGGGCGAGGTCGCCCGCCTCGGTGTCCCGGTGGGCGGCCACCGCGCCGCGGGTGACGACGGCCAGGCGGGCGCCGGCGAAGCGGCCGTTGTCCAGCCAGCCCTGCACGGTCGCGAGCACGCGGTGCGTCGCCTCCCGCACGTCCTGCGCGAGGCGGTCGGCGTCCGGTGCCGGGGTGCCGTCGGGGCCGGCGGTGTCGGCCGCGGGCGTCATGAACGGGACGACCACGGTGTCGGGCAGCGGCTGCTTCCCGGCCGCGACGGCCGCGTCCAGTGCGCCGAGACCGTCGTACGCGGCGGCGGGAACTCCCGCCCCGCCCAGCGCGGCGGCCAGGCGGGCGTGCGTGTCGGTGGTGGTGCCCGAGGCGTCTGCGATGACCGCGAGGGTCGCGGCAGCCGGGCGGGCCGGCGCCGCCGTACGCACCCAGTCGAGGCGGAACAGACCGTCCTGCGGCGCCCCGTCCGGGGCCGCCGCGAACCGCTCGGCGTCGAGCTCCCGGGTCACCAGCTCCCGGACGGACGCGACGGGCGCGCCCTGCTCGTCGGCCAGTTCGACGGACACGGTGCCGGCGCCGTCGCGGGCGGTGATCCGCAGGCGCAGGGTGTCCGCGCCGACCGCGTGCAGCGACACGCCGCGCCAGGTGAGGGGTTCGCGGGCGGCCGTGTCACCGGTGTCGGCAGCGGTCGCCGCGAGCGCCTGGACGGCGGTGTCGAGCAGGGCCGGGTGCAGGGCGAATCCGCCCGCGGAGGCGCGCAGCCCGTCGGACAGGCGGGCCTGCGCGAAGACCTCGCCGCCCCGTACCCAGACTCCGGTCAGGGTACGGAGGGCGGGCCCGTGGTAGAGGCCCGCGGCCGCGAGCCGGTCGCGGACCGCGTCGACGGACACCTCGTCGGCGTCGGCGGGCGGCCAGGGTGCGGTGCCGTCGGCCTCGGCGGCCTCACCGGTGCCCTCGGCCCCGTCCGCGTCCGCGGCGAGGAACCCGGTGGCGTGCCGGGACCAGGCGCCGCCGGACGGCCCGTCACCGTCGCCCGCCTCCGTGCGGCTGTGGATCTCCACCGGGCGGCGGCCGGTGTCGTCGGCTCCGCCCACGGTGAGCCGGAGCTGTACGGCTCCGTCCTCGGGGAGGACGAGCGGCTCCTCGCCGGTCAGCTCCTCCAGGTGCCGGCAGCCGGCCTCGTCCCCGGCCCGCAGCGCGAGCTCGACGAGGGCCGCGCCGGGCACGACCGCGGAGTCGGCCACGACGTGGTCGGCCAGCCACGGGTGCGTCCGGCGGGAGAGCCGGCCGGTGTACAGGAACCCGCCCGTCCCGGGCAGTTCGACCGCGGCGCCGAGCAGCGGGTGCCCGGCCGGCTCGATGCCGAGCGAGGCGGCGTCCTCGGCCGCGGCGAAGGAGTCGACCCAGTAGCGCTCGCGCTGGAAGGCGTACGTGGGCAGGTCGACCTGCCGGGCGCCGGTGCCGGCGAAGTACGCCGTCCAGTCGACGCCCACCCCGTGGACGTGGGCCCGGCCGAGGGCGGCGGCGAGGGTCTCGGCCTCGGGCCGGCCCTTGCGGAGCACGGCCGCGAAGACGGCGCTGTCGGCGCCGCCGGTGCTGCCGTCGCCGGTCAGGCAGTCCTGGGCGAGCGCGGACAGCACGCCGTCGGGGCCGAGTTCGACGTACGCGGTGACGCCGGCGGCTTCCAGGGTGCGGATGCCGTCGAGGAAGCGGACCGCCTCGCGGACGTGCCGCACCCAGAAGTCGGCCGATCCCATCTCGTCGGTGACGAGGGCGCCGGTCAGGCAGGACACGACCGGGATGCGCGGGGCGGTGTACGTGAGCTGCTCGGCGACCTTGCGGAAGTCGGCCAGCATGCCGTCCATGTGCGGCGAGTGGAAGGCGTGGCTGACGGTCAGCCGCTTGGTCTTCCGGCCGTCCGCCTCGAAACGCCCGGCGATCGCCGCCGCGGCATCCTCGTCACCGGCGATGACGACCGACCGGGGGCCGTTGACAGCCGCGATGCCCACCCGGCCGGTGTCGCCCAGCAGCGGGAGGGCCTCGTCCTCCGAGGCCTGCACCGCGATCATCGCCCCGCCGGCGGGCAGGGCCTGCATCAGGCGGCCGCGCGCCGCCACCAGGGCGCACGCGTCGTCCAGGGAGAGGACGCCCGCCACGTGCGCGGCGGCGATCTCACCGATGGAGTGACCGGACAGGAAGTCCGGGCGCACGCCTCGGCTCTCGACGAGCCGGTACAGCGCCACCTCGACCGCGAACAGCCCCGGCTGGGTGTATTCGGTCCGGTCCAGCAGATCGGCGTCCGCGCCGAACAGCACCTCCTTCAGCGGCAGTTCCAGGTGGGCGTCCATGCGGGCGCAGATCGCGTCCAGCGCGTCCGCGAACACCGGGTGGGTGTCGTACAGCCCGCGCCCCATGCCGAGGCGCTGGCTGCCCTGCCCGGTGAACAGGAAGGCCACCTGCCGTTCCGCCCGCGCAACGCCCCGGGTGAGCCCGGCGGCGGAGTCGCCCGCAGCGAGCGCGGTCAGCGCCTCGCGGTACTCCTCCCCCGTGTCGGCGACGATGACGGCGCGGTGGTCGAGGACCGCCCGGCCGGCCGCGAGCGAGTGGCCGATGTCCACCGGCCGCGGCTCGCCGTGCCCGTCGAGGTGTGCGAGGAGCCGGGCGGCCTGCCGGCGCAGGGCCGGCTCCGTGCGGCCCGACAGGATCCACGGCCAGGTGCCGGGGCTCTCGGGTCCGGCCGGCTCGGCGGGCTCGGGGGCCGGGGCCGTCGGTGCCTGTTCGAGGATGGTGTGGGCGTTCGTGCCGCTGACACCGAACGAGGACACGCCGGCGCGGCGCGGGCGCCCGGTCTCGGGCCAGGCCCGCCGCTCGGTGAGGAGCTCGATGTCGCCCGCGGTCCAGTCGACGTGCGGGGTGGGCTCGTCCACGTGCAGGGTCTGCGGAAGCAGCCCGTGGCGCATGGACATGACCATCTTGATGACGCCCGCGACACCGGCCGCGGCCTGGGTGTGCCCGATGTTGGACTTGATCGAGCCGAGGAGCAGCGGCTCGCCGTCCGCGCGGTCCTGGCCGTACGTGGCCAGCAGCGCCTGGGCCTCGATCGGGTCGCCCAGCTTGGTGCCGGTGCCGTGCGCCTCGACCGCGTCGACCTCGGCGGCCGACAGACCGGCGCTCGCCAGGGCGGCACGGATGACGCGCTGCTGCGAGGGCCCGTTGGGCGCCGTCAGACCGTTGCTCGCACCGTCCTGGTTGACGGCCGAGCCGCGCACGACCGCCAGCACCGGGTGCCCGTTGCGCCGGGCGTCCGACAGCCGCTCCACGAGCAGCATGCCGACGCCCTCGCCCCAGCCCGTGCCGTCCGCGCCGGCCGCGAACGCCTTGATCCGGCCGTCCGCGGCGAGCCCGCCCTGCCGGCTGAACTCGACGAAGGCGCCCGGCGTCGACATGACGGTGACACCGCCGGCGAGCGCGATCGAGCACTCGCCGCTGCGGAGCGCCTGCACGGCGAGGTGCAGTGCCACGAGGGACGCCGAGCAGGCGGTGTCGACGGTGACGGCCGGGCCTTCGAGCCCGAAGACGTAGGAGAGCCGGCCGGAGACGACACTGGCGGAGTTTCCGGTGCTCATGAAGCCGTCGCCGCCGTCGGCGGAGTTCAGCACGAGCGACAGGTAGTCCTGGCCGTTGGTGCCGACGAACACGCCGGTCCGGCTGCCCCGCACCGACGAGGGGTCGATGCCGGCCCGCTCGAACGCCTCCCACGAGGTCTCCAGCAGCAGCCGCTGCTGCGGGTCCATGGCCAGGGCCTCACGGGGCGAGATCCCGAAGAACGCCGGGTCGAACTCGGCGACGTCGTACAGGAATCCGCCTTCGCGGGCGTACGAGGCGTCCTGCCCGAACCGCGGCCCGAACAGCTCCTCGGCGTCCCAGCCGCGGTCGGCCGGGAACTCACCGATGGCGTCGCCGCCGGTGGCCAGCAGCTGCCAGAGCTCCTCGGGGGTACGCACCCCGCCGGGGAAGCGGCAGCTCATCGCGACGATCGCGATCGGATCGTCGTCGGCGGCGGCCCGGGTCGCCGGGGCCGAGGCGGCCGACTCGGCGCCGGTGCCGAGGAGTTCGGCACGGAGGTGGTCCGCCAGGTCGACGGAGGTCGGGTAGTCGTAGATCAGGGTGGCCGGGAGGCGCAGCCCGGTGGCCGCGCCGAGCCGGTTGCGCAGCTCGACGGCCGTCAGCGACTCGAAGCCGAGCTCCTTGAACGCCCGTCCCGCGGCGATGCTCTCCGCGCCGGCGTGGCCGAGGACCGCGGCGACCTCCTTGCGCACGAGGTCGAGCAGCAGCCGGTCCCGCTCGGCCGCGGTGAGACCCGCCAGCCGCTGCGCGAGGGGGTGGCGGCCGCCCGCGGGCGTGTCACCCGGGCCATCGCCACCGGGCTGGCCGGCGAAGGCGAAGGCGCCGCGGGCCTCGGGCAGTTCGGCGAGGAGGCGGCTGGGGCGCACCGCCGTGAAGCCGGGGGCGAAACGCTCCCAGTCCACGTCCGCGACGGCGACGACGGTGTCGTGCGCGTCGAGCGCGCGCCGGAGGGCGTCGACGGCCGACCCCGCGGCCATCGGCGGTACGCCGCCCTTGCGCATGCGGGCTTCTAGCGCCTGGTCGGCGGCCATGCCGCCCTCGGCCCACGGACCCCAGGCGAGGGAGGTCGCGGCCAGGCCCGCGGCGCGCCGCTGCTCGGCCAGGGCGTCCAGGTAGGCGTTCGCGGCGGCGTAGTTGGCCTGCCCGGCGGTTCCCCACATCCCGGTGACGGAGGAGAAGAGCACGAAGGCCGAGAGCTCGATGCCGAGTTCGACGGTCAGCTCGTGGAGGTGGAGCGCGGACGTCGCCTTCGCCCGCAGGACGCTCTCGAAACGCTCGGGCGTCAGGGCGTCCAGGACGCCGTCGTCGAGGATTCCGGCGGTGTGGACGACCGCGGTGAGCGTCTCGGCCTCGGCCGCGAGCAGGGTCCGCAGGGCGTCCCGGTCGGCGGCGTCGCAGGCCACGACCGACACCTCGACGCCGAGTTCCGCCAGCTCGGCGGCCAGTTCGGCGGCACCCGGAGCGTCGGTGCCCCGGCGGCTGGCCAGCACCAGCCGCTCGGCGCCCGCACCGGCCAGCCAGCGGGCCACGTGGCCACCGAGGGCACCCGTGCCGCCGGTCACCAGCACCGTCCCGGACGGCGTCCAGGACGCGGAGGTGCCTGCCGCGGCGCGGACGAGCCGACGTCCGAAGACCCCGGAGGAGCGGACGGCGACCTGGTCCTCACCGGCAACACCGCCGGCCAGGAGGCCGACGAGTCGGGCCATGGCCCGCTCGTCCCACACCTCGGGCAGGTCCACCAGACCGCCCCAGCGCTCGGGCAGCTCCAGGGCGGCCACCCGGCCCAGACCCCACGTCTGGGCCTGCACCGCCGAGACGAGCCGGTCCGAACGGCCCACGCTCACCGCGCCCCGGGTCAGGCACCACAGCGGAGCCTCCACCCCGGCGTCCCCCAGCGCCTGCACGAGCACGGCCGTGGGCACCACGCCCGCAGCCTCGTCCAGCGCGAGCAGCGACACCACACCGGCCACCGAACCGGCCCCGGCCTCGGCCAGCAGACCGGCCAGGGCACCGCGATCGACACCCGACTCGACGGCCATTTGCCGGACCTCGGCACCGCGGCCGGCCAGCGCGTCCACCACGGCGGAGACACCGTCGCCACCGGCGGCGGGGGTCACCACCAGCCAGGCACCGGACAGCCGCACGCCACCGGCCGCGGCATCCGCCAGCGGCCTCCACGACACGCGGTAGCGCAGGCCGTCGGCGTCCGATCCGCTGCCCGCGGCCACGCGCCGCTGCACCAGTGCGGCCTCCGGCCAGTACCGGCGGCGCTGGAAGGCGTACGTCGGCAGGTCGACCCGTACGGCACCGGCCCCGTAGACGGCCTGCCAGTCGACGGGGATGCCGCGGACATGGCTCCGGGCCAGGGCGGTCATCACCGCTTCGGCCTCCGGACGGCCCTTGCGTACGGCGGGCACGAAGGCGGCTCCGGTCTCGCGGACGCATTCCTGGCCGAGGGCGGACAGCACGCCGTCCGGCCCGAGCTCGACGTACGTCGTGACGCCCGCGTCCTCCAGGGCGCAGATGCCGTCGAGGAAGCGGACCGCCTCGCGGACGTGCCGCACCCAGAACTCCGGCGCGCCCATCTCGTCCGAGACGAGGGCGCCGGTCAGGTTGGACACGACCGGGATGCGCGGGGCGTCGAAGGACAGGCCGTCGACCACGCGGCGGAAGTCGTCCAGCATGCCGTCCATGTGCGGCGAGTGGAACGCGTGGCTGACCGTCAGCCGCTTGGTCTTCCGGCCCTGGGTCTGGAAGGCCTCCGCGACGGCGACGGCCGCGTCCTCGTCACCCGCGACCACGACCGACTGCGGGCCGTTGATCGCGGCGATGCCCACGCGGTCGGAATCGCCGAGCAGCGGCAGGACCTCGTCCTCCGAGGCCTGCAGGGCGATCATGGCCCCGCCGGCCGGGAGCGCCTGCATCAGCCGGCCGCGGGCCGCGACCAGTGCGCACGCGTCGGGCAGCGAGAGGACCCCGGCGACGTGCGCGGCCGCGATCTCGCCGATGGAGTGGCCGGACAGGAAGTCCGGCTTCAGGCCCCAGTTCGCCACGAGGCGGAACAGCGCCACCTCGACGGCGAACAGGGCCGGCTGCGTGTACTCCGTGCGGTCCAGCACATCGGTTCGGTCCGGCCCAGCCGCGTCCGTTCCGAACAGGACGTCCTTGAGGGGCACGTCGAGGTCGAACCAGGCGCATACCTCGTCCAGCGCGTCCGCGAACACGGGGAACGCGTCGTAGAGTTCACGGCCCATGCCGAGGCGCTGGCTGCCCTGCCCCGTGAAGAGGAAGGCGACCTTGCCTCCGGCCGGCGATCCCGTGACCAGCCCGGCCGCCGAGTCGCCCGCCGCCAGCGCGGTGAGGCCGGCGAGCAGGCCAGCCCGGTCGGCGGCCACCACCGCCGCGCGGGTTTCGAAGGCCGAGCGTCCGGTCGCCAGGGTCGCGCCGACGTCGGCCGGACGGAGTGCGGGGTCGGCGAGCAGCCGCGCGTGCAGGCCGTCGGCCTGGGCGCGGAGTGCCGCCTCGCTCTTCGCCGAGACGAGCAGCGGCAGCGGCAGCGGCAGGGGGGTCCCCTCCGCCTCGGGTGCCGTCTGCGCCGACGGGGCCTGCTCGATGATCGTGTGGGCGTTGGTGCCGCTGAAGCCGAACGAGGAGATGCCGGCCCGGCGCGGACGGCCCGTCTCGGGCCATGCGCGGCGCTCGGTGAGCAGCTCGATCTCGCCCGCCTCCCAGTCCACCCGGTGCGAGGGCGCGTCGATGTGGAGGCTCTGGGGCAGCACTCCGTGCTGGATGGCCAGCACCATCTTGATGACGCCCGCGACGCCGGCGGCGGCCTGCGTGTGGCCGATGTTGGACTTGATGGAGCCGAGGAGCAGCGGCTCGCCGTCCGTGCGGTTCCGGCCGTACGTGGCGAGCAGCGCCTGGGCCTCGATCGGGTCGCCGAGGGTGGTGCCCGTGCCGTGGGCCTCGACGGCGTCCACGTCCGCGGCCGACAGGCCGGCGCTCGCGAGCGCCTGCCGGATGACGCGCTGCTGCGAGGGCCCGTTGGGCGCCGTCAGACCGTTGCTCGCGCCGTCCTGGTTGACGGCCGAGCCGCGGACGACCGCCAGCACCGGGTGGCCGTTGCGCCGGGCGTCCGACAGCCGCTCCACGAGCAGCATGCCGACGCCCTCGCCCCAGCCCGTGCCGTCCGCGCCGGCCGCGAAGGCCTTGATCCGGCCGTCGGCGGCGAGCCCGCGCTGCCGGCTGAACTCGATGAACGTGCCGGGCGTCGACATCACCGTCACACCGCCGGCGAGGGCGAGGCCGCATTCGCCGTTGCGGAGCGCCTGGATCGCCCAGTGCAGGGCGACCAGGGACGAGGAGCAGGCGGTGTCGACGGTGACCGCCGGGCCTTCGAGGCCGAACACGTACGACAGGCGGCCGGAGACGACGCTCGCGGCATTGCCCGTGCCCAGGTGGCCTTCGAGACCGGACGGGTCCTCCAGGAGCACGGACAGGTAGTCCTGGCCGTTGGTGCCGACGAACACGCCGGCCTGGCTGCCGCGCAGGGCCTCGGGGTCGATGCCGGCCCGTTCGAACGCCTCCCAGGAGGTCTCCAGCAGCAGGCGCTGCTGCGGGTCCATGGCGAGGGCCTCGCGCGGCGAGATGCCGAAGAAGTCGGCGTCGAAGTCGGCGGCGTCGTAGAGGAAGCCGCCCTGCCGGGTGTACGAGGTGCCCTGGGCGCCCGGATCGGCGTCGTACAGGGCGTCGAGGTCCCAGCCGCGGTCGAGGGGGAGGTCGGAGATGGCGTCGGTGCCGGACGCCAGCAGCTGCCAGAGGTCCTCGGGGGTGCGGACCCCGCCGGGGAAGCGGCAGCTCATCGCGACGATCGCGATCGGGTCGTCGTCGTCGGCGGCCGCGGCCGCCGGGCCGGTGGCCGCGGCGTGCGTGCCGAGGAGTTCGGCGAGGAGGTGGGCGGCGAGCGCGGCCGGTGTCGGGTAGTCGTAGACGAGCGTGGCCGGCAGGCGCAGTCCGGTGGTCGCGCCGAGCCGGTTGCGGAGTTCGACGGCGGTGAGCGAGTCGAAGCCGATCTCGCGGAAGGCCCGTCCGGCCTCGATGTCCTCGGCACCGGAGTGGCCGAGCACTTCGGCGACGCGGGTGCGGACGAGGTCGAGCAGGAACGGCTCCCGGTCGCTCTCGGTCAGGCTCCCGAGGTGCGCGGCGAGCGGCACACCCGAGCGGTCGGTGCGGTCGCCTGCGGGCTGCGTACCTGCGGTGGCGGCCTCGGCCTCGGGCAGGTCGCCGAGCAGCCGGCCTGCGCGTACCGCCGTGAAGCCGGGCGCGAACGTCGCCCAGTCGAAGTCGGCGATCGTCAGGGCCGCATCGTCGGAGCCGACGGCCTGCCGGAGCGCGGTGATGGCGAGGTCCGCGTTCATGGGCGGTACGCCGCCCCGGCGCATCCGGGCTTCGAGGGCCTCGTCGGCGGCCATGCCGCCCTCGGCCCACGGACCCCAGGCGAGGGAGGTCGCGGCCAGCCCGGCTGCGCGCCGCTGCTCGGCCAGGGCGTCGAGGCAGGCGTTGGCGGCGGCGTAGTTGGCCTGCCCGGCCGCACCGATGGTGCCGCTCATGGAGGAGAACAGCACGAACGCGGAGAGCTCGATACCCAGCTCGACGGTCATCTCGTGCAGGTTGAGCGCCGAGTCGGCCTTGGCCCGCAGGACGCTCTCGAAACGCTCGGGCGTCAGGGCGTCCAGGACGCCGTCGTCGAGGATTCCGGCGGTGTGGACGACCGCGGTCAGGGTCTCGGCCTCGGCGGCCAGCAGCTCCCGCAGGGCGTCCCGGTCGGCGGCATCACACGCGACGACCGACACCTCGGCACCGAGTTCCGCCAGCTCGGCGGCCAGTTCGGCGGCACCCGGAGCGTCGGTGCCGCGGCGGCTGGTCAGCACCAGCCGCTCGGCGCCCGCACCGGCCAGCCAGCGGGCCACGTGGCCACCGAGGGCGCCCGTGCCGCCGGTCACCAGGACCGTCCCGGACGGCGTCCAGGACGCAGAACCCTCCGCACGAGCCGCGTGCACGAGCCGGCGTCCGAAGACGCCCGACGACCGCACCGCGATCTGGTCCTCACCGGCCGCACCGCCGGCCAGGAGGCCGACGAGTCGGGCCATGGCCCGCTCGTCCCACACCTCGGGCAGGTCCACCAGACCGCCCCAGCGCTCGGGCAGCTCCAGGGCGGCCACCCGGCCCAGACCCCACGTCTGGGCCTGCACCGCCGAGACGAGCCGGTCCGAACGGCCCACGCTCACCGCGCCCCGGGTCAGGCACCACAGCGGAGCCTCCACCCCGGCGTCCCCCAGCGCCTGCACGAGCACGGCCGTGGGCACCACGCCCGCAGCCTCGTCCAGCGCGAGCAGCGACACCACACCGGCCACCGAACCGGCCCCGGAGAGCAGACCGGCCACAGTGCCACGGTCGGCACCGGGCTCGACCACCACCTGCCGGACCTCGGCACCGCGGCCGGCCAGCGCGTCCACCACGGCGGAGACACCGTCGGCACCGGCGGCGGGGGTCACCACCAGCCAGGCACCGGACAGCCGCACGCCACCGGCCGCGGCATCCGCCAGCGGCTTCCACGACACGCGGTAGCGCCAGCCGTCCACCTCGGACTGCTCCTGGCCCTGTCGCCGCCATGCGGACAGGGCGGGGACGAGCTCGCTGAACGGCGCGTCGGCGTCCACCTCCAGCTCGGCGGCCAGGGATGCGAGGTCCCCGTGCTCCACCGCGTCCCAGAAGCGGGCGTCCACCGCGCCGGGTGCCACGGCGGGAGCGGCGCTGCCGCCCGACAGGGACTTCTCCGGCCAGTAGCGCTGCCGCTGGAAGGCGTACGTCGGCAGTTCGACGCGCTCCGCGCCCGTACCGGCGAAGAACGCGGACCAGTCGACCTCGACGCCCCGCACGTAGGCCCGGGCGACGGCGGCGACCGCCGTCTCCGCCTCCGGCCGCCCCGCGCGCAGTACCGGCACGAAGGCGACGTCGGCCGTGCCCGTCAGGCACTCCTGGGCGAGGGAGGACAGCACGCCGTCCGGGCCCAGCTCGATGAAGGTGGTCGCACCGGCGGCTTCCAGGGCGCGTACGCCGTCGAGAAAGCGGACGGCCTCGCGGACGTGCCGCACCCAGAACTCGGCGGAGTCCATCTCGTCGGTGACGAGGGCACCGGTCAGGTTCGACACGACCGGGATCCGCGGCGCGGCGAAGGACAGGCCCTCCACCACCTCACGGAAGTCGTCCAGCATGCCGTCCATGTGCGGCGAGTGGAACGCATGGCTGACCGTCAGCCGCTTGGTCTTGCGATCGGCGAACGACTCCGCAATGGCGACCGCAGCGTCCTCGTCGCCGGCGATCACCACCGACTGCGGGCCGTTGACCGCGGCGATGCCCACCCGGTCCGTCAGCAGCGGCAGGACCTCGTCCTCCGAGGCCTGCAGGGCGATCATGGCGCCGCCGGCCGGGAGCGCCTGCATCAGCCGGCCGCGGGCCGCGACGAGCGTGCACGCGTCGTCCAGGGACAGGACGCCCGCGACGTGCGCGGCGGCGATCTCGCCGATGGAGTGGCCGGCCACGAAGTCCGGCCGCACACCCCACGACTCGACGAGGCGGAACAGCGCCACCTCGACGGCGAACAGCGCCGGCTGGGTCCACTCCGTGCGGTCCAGCAGGGCCGTGTCCGTCCCGAACAGGACGTCCTTCAGCGGAAGGGCGAGCTTCTCGCAGACGGCGTCGAAGGCCTCGGCGTACACGGGGTGGGCGTCGTACAGCTCGCGGCCCGTGCCGAGGCGCTGGCTGCCCTGTCCTGTGAACAGGAAGGCAAGTCCGCCGCCCGACACCGAGCCCTGCACCAGACCCGGAGCCTGCTCGCCGGCCGCGAGGGCGTCCAGGCGGGCGAGGAGTGCCTCGCCGTCCGACGGCTCGCCGAACAGCACCGCGCGGTGCTCCAGGGCGGCCCGGTGCACGGCGAGGGAGTGGCCGAGGTCGAGCGCGCCCCGGGCGCCGGACGCGGCCAGGGCGTCGGCCGCGGCGGGGCGCAGGCGCGCCGCCTGGGCACGCAGGGCTGCCGCCGTGCGGCCGGAGACCGTCCACGGCAGGACCGCCGGGGCCGGGAGCCCGGCCGCGGTCGGTGCGGCAGGCTCCGTGGACGTCGTCGTGGACGCCGCTTCGGGGGTGTGCTGCGGTGCCTGTTCGAGGACGGCGTGGGCGTTGGTGCCGCTGTAGCCGAACGAGGAGATGCCGGCGCGGCGCGGGCGCCCGGTCTCGGGCCAGGCCCGCTGCTCGGTGAGGAGCTCGATGTCGCCGGCGGACCAGTCGACGTAGGGCGTCGGCTCGTCGATGTGGAGGGTCTGCGGGAGCAGCCCGTGCCGCATGGCCATGACCATCTTGATGACGCCGGCGGCGCCGGCGACGGCCTGGGTGTGTCCGATGTTCGACTTCACCGAGCCCAGGAACAGCGGCCGGTCTTCCGGCCGGTCCTGTCCGTACGTGGCGAGCAGCGCCTGGGCCTCGATCGGGTCGCCGAGCCGGGTGCCCGTGCCGTGCGCCTCGACGGCGTCGACCTCGGCGGCGGTGAGGCCGGCGTCGGTGAGGGCCTCGCGGATGACGCGCTGCTGGGAGGGGCCGTTGGGGGCGGTCAGGCCGTTGGAGGCGCCGTCCTGGTTGACGGCGGTGCCGCGGACCACGGCGAGGACGGGGTGGCCGTTGCGGCGGGCGTCGGAGAGCCGCTCCAGGAGCAGCAGGCCGACACCTTCGGACCAGATCGTGCCGTCGGCGGCCGCGGCGAACGCCTTGATGCGGCCGTTCCCGGCCAGGCCGCGCTGGCGGCTGAACTCGGTGAACGCGCCGGGCGTGGACATGACGGTCACCGCGCCGGCGAGGGCCATCGCGCACTCGCCGCGGCGCAGGGCCTGGGCGGCGAGGTGCAGGGTGACGAGCGACGAGGAGCAGGCCGTGTCGATGGTGACGGCCGGGCCCTCCAGCCCGAAGGTGTAGGAGATGCGGCCGGAGACGACGCTGGCCGCGTTGCCGGTGCCGAGGTGGCCTTCGAGGTCGGCGGCGTTGGCGTCGTCGAGCCAGAGCTGGAGGTAGTCCTGGGCGTTGGAGCCGACGAACACGCCGGTGCGGCTGCCGCGCAGGGCGGTCGGGTCGATGCCCGCGCGTTCGAAGGTCTCCCAGGTGGTCTCCAGCAGCAGGCGCTGCTGCGGGTCCATGGCGAGGGCCTCGCGCGGGGAGATCCCGAAGAAGGCGGCGTCGAAGTCGGCGGCCTCGTGGAGGAAGCCGCCTTCGCGGACGTAGCTGGTGCCTTCGCGGTCGGGGTCGTCGCTGTAGAGGGTGTCGAGGTCCCAGCCGCGGTCGGCGGGGAAGGCGGTGATGCCGTCGCGGCCTTCGGCGAGCATCCGCCACAGGTCCTCGGGGGAGGTGATGCCGCCGGGGAAGCGGCAGTTCATGGCGACGATGGCGATCGGGTCGTCGTCGCCGGCGCCGGCGCGTGCCGAGGCGGCGGCCCGCCGTCGGGCCGGGAGGCGGCCGGCACCGGCCGCGCCGGCCGCGGTGGCGGCGGTGGCGGCGTCGTCGGCGAGGTCGCCGACGAGCTCCTCGCGGAGGTACCGGGCCAGGGCGGTGGCCGTCGGGTAGTCGAAGACGAGGGTGGCGGGCAGGCGGCGGCCGGTGGCCTCGCCGAGCAGGTTGCGCAGTTCGACGGCGGTGAGCGAGTCGAAGCCGAGCTCCTTGAAGGAGCGGCCCGGTTCGACGGCGGCGGCGTTCGGGTAGCCCAGGGCCGCGGCGACCTGCTTGCGGACGAGGTCGAGGAGCGTGCGCTCCTGCTCGGCGGCCGGGAGGCCGGCGAGGCGCTGCCGCAGACCGGAAGCGCCCGCCGCCCCGGCGGCCGCGGCGCCCGCGGACCGGCGCGCGGGGACCCGGACGAGCCCGCGCAGCAGCGGGGACAGGGCCCCGGCCTGGGCCTGGGTGCGCAGCCCGGCGGGGTCGATGCGCATCAGGACGGGTACGGGCTCGTCGAGGCGGTGCGCGAGGTCGAACAGGTCGAGGCCCTCGGCCGAGGTGAGCGGGGGCAGTCCGCCGCGGGTCATGCGGCTGACGTCGGCTTCGGTGAGGCTGCCGGCCATGCCCGAGCCGTCGGCCCACAGGGCCCAGGCCAGGGAGGTGGCGGGGAGACCGAGGGACCGGCGGTGCCGGGCGAGGGCGTCGAGGAAGACGTTGGCGGCGGCGTAGTTGCCCTGGCCGGCGCCGCCGAAGACGCCGCCGATGGAGGAGAACAGGAGGAACGCGGAGAGGTCGAGGTCCCGGGTCAGCTCGTGCAGGTGGACGGCCGCGTCGGCCTTGGGGCGCAGGACGGCCGACAGGCGGTCGGGGGTGAGGGAGGTGATCACGCCGTCGTCGAGGACGCCGGCGGTGTGGACGACCGCACCGAGCGGGTGCTCGGCGGGTATCGCCGCCAGTACGGCGGCCAGTGCGTCGCGGTCGGCGACGTCGCAGGCGGCCCAGGTCACCGAGGCGGCGCCCGCGGCGGTGAGCTCGTCGGCGAGGCGCTGGGCCTCGGGGGTGGAGCCGCCGCGGCGGCCTACGAGCAGCAGGTGCCGTACGCCGTGCTCGGCGACGAGGCGGTGGGCGATCAGCCCGCCGAGGAGACCGCCGGCGCCGGTGATCAGTACGGTCGACTCCGGCGCGTACCGGACTCCGGCCGCGGCCGGCTGCTGCTCCTCCTGCTCGGTTCCCTCGGGCTGCCGGGCCACACGGGCGAGGCGCGGCACGAGGACGGTGCCGGCGCGCAGGGCGAGGTCCGGCTCGCCTGCGGCCGGGGCGGCGGCGAGGGCGGCGGGCAGGGCGCGTACGGAGTCCTCGGTGCCGTCGGTGTCGAGCAGCAGCAGCCGGTCGGGGTTCTCGGCCTGGGCGGAGCGCAGCAGGCCGCGGACGGCCGCGTGGACGGGGTCGGTGAGCGTGCCGGTGCCGGTGGTGCCGTCGCCGGCCGCGACCGCGCCCGAGGTGAGGACGACCAGGCGGGTGCCGGCGAACCGGTCGCCGGTGAACGGCTCCTCCCCCAGCCAGGTCCGGGTGAGGGCGAGGGCGTGGTGCGTGGCCCGGTGCACGGCCTCCGCGGACAGCTCCGGCGCGGCGGAGCCGGCCGGTGCGCAGGCGGCGAACACCGTCTCCGGGACGGGTGCTCCGGCGTCGACCGCGGCGGCCAGCTCGGCCGGGTCCGCGTAGACGGCGATGTGGTCGGTGTCCGGGCCGAGCAGGGCGGTGGGGACGTCGGCGCCGAGGACCGCCCAGCGGCCGCGCAGGTCCTCGTCGGCATCCGGGTCGGCCGCAGCGGCGGGCAGTGCCGTCCACTCCGTGCGGAACACCGACTCGTGGTGGGCGGTGCGGGCGGCCTGGACCTGCTCGGCCGACACGGCCCGCAGGACGAGCCGGTCGACGGTCGCGACGGGTGCGCCCGTCACGTCCGCGATCTCCAGGCGTACGCCGTCGCCCGCGCCGGTCGGGGCGAGGTGGACGCGCAGGGCGTCGGCGCCGCTCGCGTGGAGGGTCACACCGCTCCAGGCGAACGGGAGCCGGCCCTCGCCCTCGGTGCCGCCCGGCACGCCGAGGCCCAGGGTGTGCAGGGCCGCGTCCAGCAGCGCCGGGTGGAGGCCGAAGTCCCGGGCCGCGGCGGCGGTTTCCTCGGGGAGGGCGACCTCGGCGTAGACGCTGTCGCCCTGCCGCCAGGCGGCGGTGAGGCCGCGGAAGACCGGGCCGTAGCCCATGCCGACCCCGGCCAGGTCGGTGTAGAGGCCGTCCGTGGCGAGGGGTTCGGCGTCGGCCGGGGGCCACTGCCCGGCCGCGAACACCGACCGGGCCGGGACGGCGGCGCGGGCGAGGACACCGTCGGCGTGCCGGGTCCAGGGCTCGTCGGCGGCGCTGTCCTGCGGGCGGGAGGAGAGGCTGAAGGAGCGTCGGCCGGAGCCGTCGGCGTCGGGTGCGCTCACGTTGATCTGGAGCTGCACGCCGCCGCGTTCGGGCAGGATGAACGGCGCTTCGAGGGTCAGCTCCTCAAGGGTGTCGCAGCCGACCTGGTCACCGGCCCAGACCGCCAGCTCGACGAAGGCCGTTCCCGGGAGCAGGATGCTGCCCATCACCTGGTGGTCGGCCAGCCAGGGGTGGGTGGCGGCGGACAGCATGCCGGTGAAGGCGAAGCCGTCGGAGTCGGCGAGGGCGACCACGGCGCCGAGCAGCGGGTGCGCGGCTGCCTGCAGACCGGCCGCCGTGAGGTCGCCGATGCGGCTGCCCGGCTCGATCCAGTAGCGCTGCCGCTGGAAGGCGTAGGTGGGCAGGTCGTCGACCCGGCGGGCGCCGGTCCCGGCGAGGAAGGCCTGCCAGTCGACGCGGATGCCGTGGGCGTGGGCCCGGGCGAGGGCGGTGACGAGGGTCTCGGCCTCGTCGCGGCCCTTGCGGAGCACGGGTGTGAAGACGGCGTCCTCGGTCACGCACTCCTGCGCGAGGGCGGACAGCACTCCGTCCGGCCCGAGCTCGACGTACGCCGTCACACCGGCCGCTTCGAGGGCGCGTACGCCGTCGAGGAAGCGGACCGCCTCACGGACGTGCCGCACCCAGAACTCCGGCGCGCCCATCTCGTCGGCGACGACGGCACCGGTCAGGTTCGACACGACCGGGATACGGGGCGCGGCGAAGGTCAGCCCCGCCACCACCTGCCGGAAGTCGTCGAGCATGCCGTCCATGTGCGGCGAGTGGAACGCGTGGCTGACCGTCAGCCGCTTGGTCTTCCGGCCCTGCGTCTCGAAGCCGGCCGCGATGGCGACGGCGGCGTCCTCGTCACCGGCCACGACCACCGACTGCGGGCCGTTGACCGCGGCGATGCCCACCCGGTCGCCGTCGCCGATCAGCGGCAGGACCTCGTCCTCCGACGCCTGCACGGCGATCATCACACCGCCGGCCGGGAGCGCCTGCATCAGTCGGCCACGGGCGGCGACCAGTGTGCACGCGTCCTCCAGGGACAGCACGCCCGCCACGTGGGCGGCGGCGATCTCGCCGATGGAGTGGCCGGCCACGAAGTCCGGCTTCAGGCCCCACGACTCGGCGAGCCGGAACAGCGCGACCTCGATCGCGAACAGGGCGGGCTGGGTGTACTCGGTCCGGTCCAGGAGCTCCGCGTCCGACCCGAACAGGGCTTCCTTCAGCGGGAGTTCCAGCCGCTCGCAGACCACGTCCAGCGCGGCCGCGAACGCCGGGAAGGCGTCGTACAGCCCACGGCCCATGCCGAGGCGCTGGCTGCCCTGCCCGGTGAAGAGGAAGGCGGTCTTCCCGCCGGTCGGCGAGCCCGTGACCACGCCCGCCGCGGAACCGCCCTCCGCCAGCGCGGCCAGACCGGCCAGCAGGCCCTCGCGGTCCGCGGCGACGACCGCGGCCCGGTCCTCGAACTGCGCCCGGCCCGCCGCCAGCGACCACGCGATGTCGAGCGGCGCGGTCCCCTCGTGCTCCCGGGTGTACGCGAGGAGCCGTGCCGCCTGCTCGCGGAGGGCGTCCCGGCCCTTCGCCGAGAGCAGCCACGGCACGGCCTGCGGCGCCGGCTGCGGTGCGGTGCCGTCGGGCTGCTGCCCGGGGGCGCGGTCGGCCTCCGGTGCCTGCTCGATGATGGTGTGGACGTTGGTGCCGCTGACGCCGAAGGCGGAGACGCCGGCCCGGTGGGGGCGCCCGGTCTCCGGCCACGGCTGCTGCTCGGTGAGGAGGGAGACCGCGCCGGCCTCCCAGTCGACGTGCGAGGTCGGCGCGTCGACGTGCAGGGTCTTCGGCAGGACCCCGTGCCGCATGGCCATGACCATCTTGATGATGCCGGCGATGCCCGCCGTGTTCTGGGTGTGTCCGATGTTGGACTTCAGGGAGCCCAGCCACAGCGGCCGGTCCGCCGGGCGGTCCTGGCCGTAGGCGGCGAGCAGGGCCTGGGCCTCGATCGGGTCGCCGAGGGTGGTGCCGGTGCCGTGGGCCTCGACGGCGTCGATGTCGGCGGGGGTGAGGCGGGCGCTTTCGAGGGCCTGGCGGATGACGCGCTGCTGGGCGGGTCCGTTGGGGGCGGTGAGGCCGTTGCTGGCGCCGTCCTGGTTGACGGCGGAGCCGCGGACGAGGGCGAGGACGCGGTGGCCGTTGCGGCGGGCGTCGGAGAGGCGTTCCACGAGGAGGACGCCGACGCCCTCGGACCAGCCGGTGCCGTCGGCGGCCTCGGCGAAGGACCTGCAGCGGCCGTCGGGCGACAGGCCGCGCTGGCGGCTGAACTCGACGAAGACGTCCGGGCCGGCGAGGACGGTGACGCCGGCGGCCAGGGCCAGGGAGCACTCGCCCTGGCGGAGTGCCTGGACGGCCATGTGCAGGGCGACGGAGGAGGACGAGCAGGCCGTGTCGACGGTGGCGGCGGGGCCCTCCAGGCCGAAGACGTACGCGAGGCGGCCGGAGACGACGCTGGAGGCGGTGCCGGTGAGGAGGTGTCCCTCCACCCCGTCGGGCAGGTCGCCCGAGCCGGCGCCGTACGCGTTGGCGGACGCGCCGACGAAGACGCCGGCCCGGCTGCCGCGCAGGGTCGCCGGGTCGATGCCGGCCCGTTCGAAGACCTCCCAGGTGGTCTCCAGGAGGAGCCGCTGCTGGGGGTCCATGGCGAGGGCCTCGCGCGGGGAGATCCCGAAGAAGGCCGGGTCGAACTCGGGGGCCTCGTGGAGGAATCCGCCGTGGCGGGCGTAGGTGGTGCCGGGGTGGTCGGGGTCGGGGTCGTACAGCGACTCGACGTCCCAGCCGCGGTCGGCGGGGAAGCCCGAGATGGCGTCGCCGCCGCTCTCGACGAGCTTCCACAGGTCCTCGGGCGAGGCGACTCCGCCGGGGAAGCGGCAGCTCATGCCGACGATCGCGATGGGTTCGCGGGAGGCGTCGGCGAGCTCCTGGTTCCGGCGGCGCAGCCGCTCGGTTTCCTTGAGGGAGGCCCGCAGCGCTTCAACGACTTTTTCGTTCGGGGTGGTCATCACTTACTCCGCACTTCGGGCACGTCAGAAGTTGCTGTTGGTGGTCGTGTTGCCGGGGGTTTCGTCGTCCTCGGGGCCGCCACCGCCGTCGAGGGCGAGGTCGAGGAGGTCCTGGAGGTCCATCTCGTCGATGGAGGCGACGGGGTCGGCGGTCTCCGGGCCGGCGGTGTCGGCGGCGGCCGGGGTGTCGGGTCCGGCGAGCTGGAGGAGGGGGTCGAGGAGTCCTGCGGCGCGGATGCGGCCCAGGGGGATGGCGGCGAGGGTCCGGCGCAGTTCGGCGTCCTGCGGGTCGGTGTCCAGGTCTGCCGCCCCGCCGGTCGCGCCGGCCGCCGCGCCGCTGCCGGCTTCCCCGGTGAAGAGGGTGCGCAGCAGGTGGCGGGTCAGGGCCTGCGGGTTGGGGTAGTCGAAGACGAGGCTGGACGGCAGCCGCAGCCCGCACGCGGTGCCGAGGCGGTTGCGCAGGTCGACCGCGGTCAGGGAGTCGAAGCCGAGGTCCTTGAACGCCCGGTCGGGTGCGACGGCGTCCGCGGACGGGTGGCCGAGGGCCGCGGCCGCGTGCTCGCGCACGAGGCCGAGGAGGGCGGTCTCCCGGTCGTCCCCGGACAGGTCGGCCAGTCGGCGGAGCAGGTCCGCGGCCGGGTCTGCGGCCGTGGCTCCGTCGCCGCCGGGCTCCGTGTCCTGGCGCAGTGCGGCGCGTGCCTCGGGCAGGTCGCCGATGAGCGGGCGGGGCCGGGCCGCGGCGAACACGGGCGCGAACCGCGCCCAGTCGACGTCGGCGGCGGTCACCGCCGGGTCCGGGCCCGCGAGGGCCCGTTCCAGGGCCAGCAGGTTCGTCGCCGGGGTGACGGGCGGCAGTCCGCGCCGGGTGAGCTGCTCCTCCGCGTCGCCCTCGGCGGCCATGCCGCCGTCGGCCCACGGCCCCCAGGCGATCGCCGTGGCGGCGAGCCCGCGGGCGGCGCGGCGTTCGGCGAGCGCGTCGAGGAAGGTGTTCGCTGCGGCGTACGCACCCTGCCCGCCGCTGCCCCAGGTGCCGGCGATGGACGAGAAGAGGACGAACGCGTCGAGGGAGTCCGGCGCGTCGAACAGGGCGTCGAGGTGGACGGCTCCGGCGGTCTTGGCGGTGACGACCCGGGCGAAGCCGGGCAGGTCGGTGCCGGTGCCGGGCGGCTGGGAGACGCCGGCGGCGTGGACGACGGCGCGGACCGGGGTGCCGTCGGCCGCGAGGCCCGCGACGAGCGCTGCGAGCGCGTCCCGGTCGGTGACGTCGCACGCGGCGAGGGTCACGGCCGTGCCGAGCGCTTCGAGCTCCGTACGGATCCCGTCGGCGCCGGGCGCGTCGGCGCCGCTGCGGCTGACGAGGACGAGCCGTTCCGCACCGCGTTCGGCGAGGCGCCGGGCCATGTGGCGGCCGAGGGCGCCGGTGCCGCCGGTGACGAGCACGGTGCCGCGCGGCGTCCACCGGGCGGTGGAGCCGGTGGCGGCCGGGGTGGCGCGTACGAGGCGGCGCACGAGGGTGCCGGCGGGGCGGATCGCGAGCTGGTCCTCGTCTCCGGCGCCGGCACCGGCACCGGCACCCGTGAGGACGTCGGTCAGCCGGGTCAGGGTGCGGTCGTCGCACACCTCGGGCAGGTCGACCAGTCCGCCCCAGCCGGCGGGGTGCTCCAGGGCGACGACCCGGCCCAGGCCCCAGACCTGGGACTGGGCGGCGCCGCCGAGGGTGTCGCCGGGGGCGGCTGCGACGGCGTCGCGGGTGACGCACCACAGCGGTGCGTCGCCGCAGCCGGGGTCCGCTTCGGGGTCGGTGAGAACCGAGGCGAGGGCATGGCTGAGGGCGAGTCCGACGGGCACTCCGGGGTGCTCGGGGTGCGGCCGCTCGTCGAGCGCGAGGAGCGACAGGACGCCGGTGACCGGCTCCGGCCCGTCGGCGGCCGCCGACGCCGCGCGGAGCCGCTCGTCCAGGCGGGCCCGCAGAGCCGCCGGGTCGCCGTCGGCGATGTCGAGCGGGAGCGGCAGGATCCGGGCGCCGCCGACGCCCATGCGGTCGGTCAGGGCGCGGACCCACGGGTCCTCGGCCTGCGCGGCCGGTACGGCGACCAGCCAGGTCCCGGCGGGGGCTGCCGCTCCGGTGGCCTGACCGCCGGTCCACGGCTGCCAGGTGACGCGGTAGAGGAGGGAGTCGGCCTGCGCCTGGGCCTGCCGGCCGCGCCGCCAGGCGGACAGGGCGGGCAGGGCGGCGCCGATCGGCTGGTCGCCGTCGATGGCGAACTCGTCGGCGAGCGCGGCCAGGTCGGCCCGCTCGACGACGTCCCAGAACCGGGCGTCGGCCTCGCTCACGGCCGGGCCGCCCTGCACCGACCCGCCCGCGGGGGTGCCGGCGGGCTCGGGCCAGTGGCGCCGGGCCTGGAAGGGGTACGTGGGCAGGTCGACGCGCCGGGCGCCGGTGCCGGCGTGGAACGCCGTCCAGTCGACGGCGGCGCCGCGGACATGGGCCTGCGCGAGGGCGGTGACGAGGGTCTCGGCCTCGGGCCGGCCCGTGCGCAGGACCGGCGCGCACACGGCGTCCTCGGTCACGCAGTCCTGGGCGAGGGCCGAGAGCACGCCGTCGGGGCCGAGTTCGAGGTACGTGGTGACGCCCGCGGCCTCCAGGGCGCGGATGCCGTCGAGGAAGCGGACCGCCTCGCGGACGTGCCGCACCCAGAAGTCGGCCGATCCCATCTCGTCGGTGACGAGGGCCCCGGTCAGGCAGGACACGACCGGGATGCGCGGGGCGGCGTACGACAGGCCCTCGGCGACCTTGCGGAAGTCGGCGAGCATGCCGTCCGTGTGCGGCGAGTGGAAGGCGTGGCTGACGGTCAGCCGCTTGGTCTTGCGACCTTGCGCCTCGAAGGCGTCCGCGATGGCGACGGCCGCGTCCTCGTCACCGGCGACCACGACCGACTGCGGGCCGTTGACCGCGGCGATGCCCACCCGGTCGCCCTCGCCGATCAGCGGCAGGACCTCGTCCTCCGAGGCCTGGACGGCGATCATCACGCCGCCGGCCGGGAGCCCCTGCATCAGCCGGCCGCGGGCCGCGACCAGGGTGCAGGCGTCGTCCAGGGACAGCACCCCGGCCACGTGCGCGGCGGCGATCTCGCCGATCGAGTGGCCGGACAGGAAGTCCGGCCGCAGGCCCAGGCTCTCCACGAGGCGGAACAGGGCCACCTCGACCGCGAACAGGGCCGGCTGGGTGTACTCGGTCCGGTCGAGCAATGCGGCGTCGGAGCCGAACAGCACGTCCTTCAGCGGCAGTTCGAGGTGCGCGTCGAGCCGCTCGCACACCGCGTCCAGCGCGGCGGCGAACGCGGGCCGGTCCGCGTACAGCTCACGGCCCGTGCCGAGGCGCTGGCTGCCCTGCCCGGTGAACAGGAACGCCAGCCGGCCGCCGGACGCCGTCCCGCGGAGAAGCCCCGGGGCCTGCTCGTCGGCCGCGAGCGCGGTGAGCGCGTCCAGCAGGCCCGCGCGGTCGGCGGCGGCGAACGCCGCCCGGTGTTCGAGACCCGCACGGCCGGTGGCCAGCGAGTACGCCAGGTCGACGAGACCGGAGCCGTCCTCGCCCCCGGCTCCGGCGGCGGCCTCGGCCACGGGAAGCAGCCGGGCGGCCTGGGCGCGGAGCGCCTGCGGGGTCCTGGCCGACAGGACGTACGGGAACGGTCCGGCGGCCGGTGCCGGCGCGGGCCGGTCCGCGGCCTCCGGGGCCTGCTCGATGATGGTGTGGGCGTTGGTGCCGCTGATGCCGAACGAGGACACCGCGGCGCGCCGCGGCCGGCTGGTCTCGGGCCAGGCCGTGGCCTCGGTCAGCAGGGTGATGTCGCCCGCGGTCCAGTCGACGTGCGGGGTGGGCTCGTCCACGTGCAGGGTCTGCGGAAGCACCCCGTGCTGCATGGCGAGGACCATCTTGATGACGCCCGCGACACCGGCCGCGGCCTGCGTGTGCCCGATGTTCGACTTGATCGAGCCGAGGAGCAGCGGCTGCTCGGCCGGGCGGTCCTGCCCGTACGTGGCCAGCAGCGCCTGTGCCTCGATCGGGTCGCCGAGCCGGGTGCCCGTGCCGTGCGCCTCGACCGCATCGACCTCGGCGGCCGACAGGCCGGCGCTCGCCAGGGCGGCGCGGATGACGCGCTGCTGGGCTGGCCCGTTGGGGGCGGTGAGGCCGTTGCTCGCACCGTCCTGGTTGACGGCCGAGCCGCGCACGACCGCCAGCACCGGATGCCCGTTGCGCCGGGCGTCCGAGAGCCGCTCCACCAGCAGCATGCCGACACCCTCACCCCAGCCCGTGCCGTCCGCGCCGGCCGCGAACGCCTTGCAGCGGCCGTCGGGGGCGAGCCCGCCCTGGTGGCTGAACTCGCTGAAGGTGCCCGGCGTCGACATGACCGTCACGCCGCCCGCGAGCGCCAGGCTGCACTCGCCGGCCCGCAGGGCCTGGATCGCCCAGTGCAGGGCGACCAGCGAGGACGAGCAGGCGGTGTCGACGGTGACGGCCGGGCCCTCCAGGCCGAGGGCGTAGGCGACGCGGCCGGACATGATGCTGCCCGCGTTGCCGGTCATGACGTGGCCGAGGACGCCGTCCACGTCGGCGGACCGCTCCAGCTGGGCGTCGTAGCCGGTGTAGGAGGCGCCGACGAACACGCCGGCGCGGCTGCCGCGCAGCGACGACGGGTCGACGCCGGCCCGCTCGACGGTCTCCCAGGAGGCTTCCAGCAGGAGCCGCTGCTGCGGGTCCATGGCGAGGGCCTCGCGGGGCGAGATCCCGAAGAAGTCGGCGTCGAAGGAGTCGGCGTCGTGGACGAATCCGCCCTGGAAGGCCCGGCCGTGGCCGTCCTCGGCGGCGCGCAGCTCGGCGCTGTCCCAGCCGCGGTTGCCGGGGAGTCCGCCGATGGCGTCGCCGCCGGTCTCGACGAGCCGCCACAGCTCCTCGGGGGTGCGGACGCCTCCGGGGTAGCGGCAGCTCATGGCGACGATCGCGATCGGGTCGTCGTCGGCGGCGACCGTACCGGCCCTGCCCTGTGCGGCGTCCCCGTCGAACGCGTCGTCCTCGCCGAGGAGTTCGGCGCGCACCTGGTGGGCGAGGGCCGTGGGCGTCGGGTGGTCGAAGACGAGGGTGCTGGCCAGGCGCAGGCCGGTGGCCGCGCCGAGCCGGTTGCGGAGCTCGACGGCGGTCAGCGAGTCGAAGCCGAGGTCCTTGAACGCCTTGGCGGGCTCGATGTGCTCGGCCGAGGCGTGGCCGAGGACGGAGGCGACCTGTGCCCGTACGAGGTCGAGCAGGGCCCGGTCCTGTTCGGGGCGGGTGAGGCCGGCGAGCCGTTCGGCGAGCGGGGTGCCGCCGTCGGTCCGGGTGCGCGCGGTGCGGCGTCCCGCCGGGCCCAGGAGCTCCCGGAACACGGGGGCGACCGGGCCGGGCGCGGCGGCGTCGCGGAGGGCGGCCGGGTTCAGGCGGGCGGGTACGAGGGCGGGCCGGCCGGAGGCCAGTGCGGCGTCGAGCAGGGCCATGCCGTCGGCGGCGGTGAGGGCGCCCATGCCCTGCTGCTCCATGCGGCGCAGGTGGGCCTCGTCGAGTCCGCCGGTCATGCCGCTGGCGTCGGCCCACAGGCCCCAGGCCAGCGCGGTGGCGGGCAGGCCCTGGTGGTGGCGGTGCTCGGCGAGGGCGTCCAGGAGGACGTTGGCGCAGGCGTAGTTGGCCTGGCCGGCGCTGCCGAGGGTGCCGGCGACGGCGGAGTAGAGGACGAACGCGGTGACCGGCAGGTCGCGGGTCAGCTCGTGCAGGTGGAGGGCGGCGACGGCCTTCGGCCCGAGGACGGTGTCCAGGCGCTCGGGGGTGAGGGAGCCGATCACGCCGTCGTCGAGGACGCCCGCCGTGTGGACGACGGTGGTGAGCGGGTGCGCGGCGGGGATCGTCGACAGGACGGCGGCCAGGGCGTCGCGGTCGGCGGCGTCGCAGGCGGCCCAGGTGACCTCGGCCCCCAGCGCGGAGAGTTCCGCGGTGCGCTCGGCCGAGCCGGGCGCGTCGGCGCCGCGGCGGCTCAGCAGCAGCAGCCGGCGCACGCCGTGGGCGGTGACGAGGTGGCGGGCGGCGATCCCGGCGAGGGCGCCGGAGCCGCCGGTGATCAGGGCGGTGCCGTCCGGGTCGATGGCGGCGGCACCGGTCGGGCCGGCGGTCACGCGGGTGCGGCGCAGCCGCGGGACGCGGACGGTGCCGTCGCGCAGCAGCAGCTCCGGCTCGCCGGAGGCGAGGGCCGCGGCGAGTCCGGCCACGGCGGCCGGGTCGGAGACGTCTGCGAGGCCGGCGAGGCCGGCGAGGCCGGGGACGTCGGCGAGGACGAAGCGGCCGGGGTTCTCGGTCTCCGCGGAGCGCAGCAGACCGCGTACGGCGGCGTGCGGCAGGTCCTCGCCGCCTTCGCCGGGGCCGGCGACCGCGCCGCTGGTCAGCACGACCAGGCGGGAGGCCGCGAACCGGTCGTCGGCGAGCCAGGCGTGCACCAGGGCGAGCGCCCGGTGCGTGGCCTCGCGCAGCGCGTCCGGGCCGGTCCCGGCGGCCTGCCGGGGGAAGGGGGCGAGGACGTACGCCGGTACGGGCGCCCCGGCGTCGACGGCCGCGCCCAGCTCCGCCAGGTCGGCGTGGCGGGTGGCCGGGCCGAACCCGGCGGGGCCGAGGACGGCCCAGCCGCCGGCCGGCCCGGCCGCGGCAGCGGCGGCGCTCGGCAGCGGCTGCGGCAGCGCCGTCCAGTCGAGGTGGAACAGCGCCTCGCGCACGACGGCCGGTACGGGCTGCGCGGCGCCGGCGCCGGCGGGCGCGGCGGACGTGAACGGCTGCGGGGCCAGGCGGCCGATGGTGGCCACCGGGTCGCCGTGGTCGTCGGCGAGGTCCAGCGCGAACACCGGGCTGCCGGAGCCGCCGGAGCCGTCGGCGGCCGGCCGGATGCGGACGCGCAGGGCGCCCGCGCCGACCGCGTGCAGGGTCACGTCCGACCAGACGCTGCCGGGCCCGACGCCCGCGCCGCGGCTGACGCCGGCGTCCGCGTCCGCGTCCGCGTCTCCGGCCGACAGCGCGGCCGCGGTGTGCGCGGCGGCGTCCAGCAGCACCGGGTGCAGGCCGAACGCGTCGGCCTGCGGCGCGCCTTCGGGCAGGCGGACCTGAGCGAAGTACTCGCCGTCGCGGTGCCAGGCCGCCTCCACGGCCCGGAACAGCGGGCCGCGCCGGAGCTCGGTGTCGGCGTCGGCGTCGGCGTACAGGTGGCCGAGGTCGAGGGCTTCGGCTCCGGCGGGCGGCCATGCGGCGAGCCCGGCCGGGGCGGGGGACGTCGTGTCCGGCGCGCCGGGGGCGAGGACGCCCCGGGCGTGGCACGTCCAGCCGCCGTCCTCGCCGAGGTCGCCGCCGTCGCCGTCCTCCGGCTGTGCGGACACGGTGACGACGCGGCGGCCCTGGCCGTCGGGGTTCTCGACGAGCACCTGGACCCGTACGCCGGCGCCGTCGGCGGGCAGGGCGAGCGGGGTGTCGAGCACCAGCTCCGCGACGTGTCCGCAGCCGGCCAGGTCGCCGGCGCGTACGGCGAGTTCGACGAACGCGGCGGCCGGCAGCACCGCTGCACCGGCGAGGGTGTGGTCGGCGAGCCAGGGCTGGGTGCGCAGGGAGAGCCGGCCCGTGCACAGCACGCGGCCGGTGCCGGCGAGGGTGACGGCGGCGCCGAGCAGCGGGTGCGCGGCGGGGTCGAGGCCGGCCACGCTCACGTCGCCGGCCGTGGCGGCGCCGGGCTCCAGCCAGTAGCGCTCGTGCCGGAAGGCGTAGGTGGGCAGGTCGATGGGGCAGGCGCCGGTGCCGGTGACGGCGAAGAACGCCTGCCAGTCGATGCCGGCGCCGTGGGCGTGGGCGCGGGCGAGGGCTTCGAGGGCCGTCTCGGGTTCGGGCCGCCCGGCGCGCAGCGCGGGGACGAAGGCGGCGCCCTCGCCGGTGACGCACTCCTGGGCGAGCGCGGACAGCACGCCTTCGGGGCCGAGTTCGACGTACGTCGTCACTCCGGCCGCCTCCAGGGCGCGGATGCCGTCGAGGAAGCGGACGGCCTCGCGGACGTGCCGCACCCAGAACTCGGCGGATCCCATCTCGCCGACGGTGACGGGGGCGCCGGTCAGGCAGGACACGACCGGGATCTGCGGGGCCTGGTACGCCAGCCCCTGCGCCACCCGGCGGAAGGCGTCGAGCATGCCGTCCATGCGGGGCGAGTGGAAGGCGTGGCTGACGGTGAGCCGCTTGGCCTTGCGGCCCTGCGCCTCGAAGTGCGCGGCGACCGCTGCGGCCGCGTCCTCGTCACCGGCGACCACGACCGACCGGGGCCCGTTGACGGCGGCGATGCCCACCCGGTCGCCCTCGCCGATCAGCGGCAGGACCTCGTCCTCGGCGGCCTGGACGGCGATCATGGCGCCGCCGGCGGGGAGTTCCTGCATCAGCCGGGCGCGGGCGGCGACCAGGGTGCAGGCGTCGTCGAGGGAGAGCACGCCCGCCACGTGGGCGGCGGTGATCTCGCCGATGGAGTGCCCGGCGACCGCGTCCGGCCGCAGGCCCCAGCTCTCCACGAGGCGGAACAGGGCGACTTCGACGGCGAACAGGGCGGGCTGGGTGTACGCCGTCCGGTTCAGCAGGGCGGCGTCCGTCCCGAACAGGACGTCCTTCAGGGGAAGTTCGAGGACCGGGTCGAGGCGGCGGCACACGGCGTCGAGCGCGTCCGCGAACACCGGGTGGGTGTCGTACAGTTCGCGGCCCATGCCGGGGCGCTGGCTGCCCTGCCCGGTGAACAGGAACGCGGTCTTGCCCTCGGTCGCGGTGTCCGTGACCAGGCCCGCGGCCTCCTCGCCGGCGGCGAGGGCGGCGAGGGCGGTGTCGAGGTCGTCGTCCGTGCGGCCCAGGAGCACCGCGCGGTGTTCCAGGGCGGCCCGGGTGGTGGCGAGCGCGTAACCGAGGTCGAGGGCGGAGGCGGTGCCGGCGTCGCCCTGCGCGCGGGCGGTGATCAGCCGGGCGGCCTGGGCGCGCAGCGCGGCGGCGCTCCGGCCCGACAGCGTCCAGGGCAGCACGGCGGGCGCGGCCAGGGCCGCGGCCGGAGCCGGGGCGGGTTCCTGTCCCTCCCCCTCCGGTTCCTCCTCGGGGGCCTGCTCGATGACGGTGTGGGCGTTGGTGCCGCTGACGCCGAAGGCGGACACGGCCGCGCGGCGCGGGGCCCCGGTCTCGGGCCAGGCCATGGGCTCGGTGAGCAGGGACACGGCGCCGGCCGACCAGTCGACGTCGGGGGTCGGCTCGTCGACGTGGAGGGTCTGCGGGAGGACGCCGTGCCGCATCGCCATGACCATTTTGATGATGCCGGCGACACCGGCGGCGGCCTGGGTGTGCCCGAGGTTCGACTTGAGGGAGCCGAGGCGGAGCGGCCGGCCGTCGGGGCGGTCCTGGCCGTACGTGGCGAGCAGCGCCTGCGCCTCGATGGGGTCGCCGAGCCGGGTGCCGGTGCCGTGCGCCTCCACGGCGTCGACCTCGGCGGCCGACAGGCGGGCGTTTTCGAGGGCCTGGCGGATGACCCGCTGCTGGGACGGGCCGTTGGGGGCGGTGAGGCCGTTGCTGGCGCCGTCCTGGTTGACGGCGGAGCCGCGGACGACGGCCAGCACGGGGTGCCCGTTGCGGCGGGCGTCCGACAGCCGCTCCACCAGCAGGACGCCGACGCCCTCGGACCAGCCGGTGCCGTCTGCGGCGGCGGCGAAGGACTTGCAGCGGCCGTCGGCGGCGAGGCCGCGCTGGCGGCTGAACTCGACGAACACGTCGGGGCTGGGCATCACGCACACGCCGCCGACCAGGGCGAGCGAGCAGTCGCGGCCGCGCAGGGCCTGGGTGGCCAGGTGCAGGGCGACCAGCGACGACGAGCAGGCCGTGTCGATGGTGGCGGCGGGGCCTTCCAGGCCGAGGACGTAACTGACCCGGCCCGACAGCACGCTGGTCGCGCCGCCGGTCAGGAGCAGCCCTTCGAGGCCTTCCGGGACCTCCTTCAGGTCGGCCCCGTACCCCATGGCGCCGGCGCCGATGTAGACGCCGGTGCGGCTGCCGCGCACGGACGCCGGGTCGATTCCGGCGCGCTCGAACACCTCCCAGGAAGTTTCGAGGATCTGTCGCTGCTGCGGGTCCATGGCGAGGGCCTCGCGCGGCGATATGCCGAAGAATCCGGGGTCGAAGACGGTGGCGTCGTCGAGGAATCCGCCGCCGGTGTTGTAGAAGGTGCCCTTGCGGTCGGGGTCGGGGTCGGCGAGGGACGCGATGTCCCAGCCGCGGTCGTCGGGGAATCCGGTGATGGCGTCACCGCCCTCGGACACCAGTCGCCACAGGTCCTCGGGGGACCGTACGCCGCCGGGGAAGCGGCAGCTCATCGCGACGATGGCGATGGGCTCGTGGGCGTCCTGCTCGACCTCCTGGAGGCGGCGGCGGGCCCGCCGGAGCTCCGTGGTCATCCACTTCAGGTTTTCGAGAAGCTTTTCTTCGTTCGTGCCGGCCACTGGAACGTCACCTCCTGGAGAAATGCGGAATGCATGCGGGATTCGGCTGGGGCATCGGATCGGGCATCAAGGGTCAGAATTTTCCGAATTCGTTGTTGATGATGTCGAAGAGGTCCTCGGCGGACGCCGATTCGATGGCTGTTTCCTCGTCCTCCCGGTCCTGGGCGGCGCGTTCGGTCCTGTTCCAGTTCGCGAGAAGCGTTTCGAGCCGGGCCGTGACGCGGGCGCGTTCGGCGGCGTCGTCCTCGGGGACCGAGGCGAGCGCGAACTCCAGCTTGTCGATCTCCGCGAGGGCCGGCAGGGCGGGAGCCGTGTCCTCGCCGAGGAGTTCGCCGCGGATGTGTGCGGCCAGGGCGGCGGGGGTGGGGTGGTCGAACACGAGGCTGGCGGGCAGTCGCAGCCCGGTGGCCGAGCCGAGGCGGGTCCGCAGTTCGACTGCGGTGAGGGAGTCGAAGCCGAGGTCCTTGAAGGCGCGGCCCGCCTCGACCGCGGCGGCCCCGTCGTGCCCGAGGACCGCGGCGACGTGCGTACGGACCAGGCCGAGCAGGTTCCGTTCGGCCTCGTCCGCGCTCATGCCGCGCAGCTCGGCCGCGAGCCGGTCCGCGTCCCCCGCAGTGCCGTCGCCGCCGGTGGCGGTGCCGGTGCCGGCGTGCTGTTCCGCGTCGAGGACGCGGCGCACCTCGGGGAGGTCGGCGATCAGCGGGCGCGGCCGGGACGCGGTGAACGCGGGGACGAACAGGTCCCAGTCGACGTCGGCGACCGTCACCGTCGTGTCGCCCGCGTCGAGCGCCTGCTGGAGGGCGGCGACGGCCAGTTCGGGGGCCATCACCGGCAGGCCGCGGCGGCGCAGCTGCCCGGCCGCCTCGTCGTCGCCGACGAGCCCGCCCTCGCCCCACGGTCCCCAGGCCACGGCGGTGGCCGCCTGCCCGCGGTCGCGGCGCTGCTGTGCGAGGGCGTCGAGGTGGGCGTTGGCGGCCGCGTAGGCGGCCTGTCCGCCGCTGCCCCAGATGCCGGCGATCGAGGAGAACAGGACGAAGGCGTCCAGCTCCGTGTCGCCGAGCAGCTCGTCGAGGAGCTCGGCGCCGGCGACCTTGGCGGCGAGTACGGCGGCGATGTCCTCCGGTCCGGTCTCGGCGAGCGGCGCGAGCTGGCCGACCCCTGCCGTGTGGAAGACCGCGGTGAGGGCGGGCGTGCCGGTGTCGTCGCGGAGGGCGGCGAGCAGGTCGCGGACGGCCTGTCGGTCGGTCACGTCGCAGGCGACGGCCGTGGCGCGGGCGCCGAGCTGCGCCAGTTCCGCGACCAGGGCCTCGGCCCCCGGCGCCTGCGGCCCGCGCCGGCCGGCGAGCACCACGTGCTCGGCGCCGTGCGCGGCGAGCCAGCGGGCGACGTGCGCGCCGAGCGCGCCCGTGCCGCCGGTGATGAGGACGGTACCGCGGGGCCGCCAGGGCGCACGGTCCGCGGTGGCGCCGCTGCCGGTGGCCGCCGGGGCGGCGGCGTGCCCGACCCGGCGGGCGAGGAGCCCGGCGGAGCGTACGGCGACCTGGTCCTCGTACCCGTGCCCGTGCGCCTGCCCGTGCGCCTGCCCGTGCGCCTGTCCGTGTGCCTGTCCGTGCCCGGAGGCGCCGCCGAGTACGGCGAGCAGCCGGTCGAGTGCGCGTCCGTCCGTCCGGGCGGGCAGGTCCACCAGGCCGCCCCAGCGCTCGGGGTGCTCCAGGGCGACCACGCGGCCGAAGCCCCAGAGCTCCGCCTGCGCGGCACTGCGCACCCGGTCGGCGGGACCGGTCGCCACGGCGCCGGAGGTGACGCACCACAGGGGTGCGTCGACCTCCGCGTCTCCGAGGGCCTGGACCAGCGTCCCGGTCAGGAGCAGTCCGGCCGGCGCCGCGGGGTGGGCCGGGTGCGGGGCCTCGGCGAACGCCAGCAGGGACACCACGCCGTCGGCCCGGTTCCCGGCGAGCGCCGTACGAAGCCGGTCGGCGGCGACGGCCCGGTCGGCCGCGGCGTCGAGGGACACCTCCTGTACGTCCACGCCCTGCGCCCGCAGCGCGTCCCCGATCCCGAGGAGGTCCGCGGCCGCGGTGTCGGCACCGGCTGCGGTGACGAGCAGCCAGGTGCCGGCGGGGCGGGCGGCCGTGTCCGGGTCGCCCAGCGGCTTCCAGGTCACCCCGTAGCGCCAGCCGTCGACGACCGACCGCTCCGTGCGCTGCCGCCGCCAGGCGGACAGGGCCGGCAGCAGCGCGCTCAGCGGCTGGTCCGCGTCGATGTCGAGCGTCGCGGTGAGGGCGGCGAGGTCGGCGTTGTCAACGGCCTCCCAGAAGGCCGCGTCGACCGCACCGAGGGCCGCACCGCCGGCCGCGGCACCGGATTCGGCCGCCGCCGAGGGGCGGGTGGCCTCCTCCAGCCAGTACCGCTTGCGCTGGAAGGCGTAGGTGGGCAGGTCGACGCGCCGGGCGCCGGTGCCGGCGAAGTACGCCGCCCAGTCGACGGCCACGCCCTGGACGTGCGCCCGGGCGAGCGCGGTGACCAGGGTCCCGGTCTCGTCGCGGCCCTTGCGGAGCACGGGCACGAAGACGGCCTGCTCCGTCACACAGTCCTGGGCGAGCGCGGACAGGGTCCCGTCGGGGCCGAGCTCGACGTACGTGGTCACGCCCGCCGCCTCCAGGGCGCGTACGCCGTCGAGGAAGCGGACGGCGTCCCGGACGTGCCGGACCCAGAAGTCGGCGGAGCCCATCTCGTCCGAGACGAGGGCACCGGTCAGGTTCGACACGACCGGGATGCGGGGCGCCTCGAAGGCCAGCGCCTCGACCACCTTGCGGAAGTCGGCCAGCATGCCGTCCATGTGCGGCGAGTGGAAGGCGTGGCTGACGGTGAGCCGCTTGGTCTTGCGACCCTGCGCCTCGAAGCTCTCGGCGATGGCAAGCGCGGCGTCCTCGTCACCGGCGACGACGACGGCCTGCGGGCCGTTGACCGCGGCGATGCTCACCCGGTCGCCGTCGCCGATCAGCGGCAGGACCTCGTCCTCCGACGCCTGCACCGCGATCATCACACCACCGGCCGGGAGCGCCTGCATCAGGCGGCCACGGGCCGCGACCAGAGCGCACGCGTCGTCCAGGGACAGCACCCCGGCGACGTGCGCGGCCGCGATCTCACCGATGGAGTGACCGGTGAGGTAGTCCGGCCGCACACCCCAGCTCTCGACGAGCCGGAACAACGCCACCTCGACGGCGAACAGCGCCGGCTGGGTGTACCCGGTCCGGTCCAGCAGAGCGGCGTCCGCCCCGAACAGCACGTCCCTCAGGGGAAGTTCGAGGTGGGCGTCCATGCGGGCGCAGATCGCGTCCAGCGCGTCCGCGAACACCGGGTGGGTGTCGTACAGCTCGCGCCCCATGCCGAGGCGCTGGCTGCCCTGCCCGGTGAACAGGAAGGCAGTAGCGCCTCCGGACACCTTGCCCTGTACGAGGCCTGCCGGCTGCTCACCGGCTGCCAGGGCCCGTAGAGCGGTCAGGAACTCCTCGCGGTCCTCGGCGACGACGACCGTCCGGCGTTCGAGGGCCGACCGGGAGGTGGCCAGGGAGTAGGCCACGTCCGCAGGTTCGAGCGTCTCGTCCGCGGCGATCCGGGCGGCGAGCCGCTCGGCCTGGACCTGCAGGGCGGAGTCCGTCTTGGCGGACAGCACCCACGGCAGGGCGCCGGGCCGCTGCTGCGGGACCTCGGCCGCCTCGGCCCCGTCGGCGACCGGTGCCTGTTCGATGATCGTGTGGGCGTTGGTGCCGCTGAAGCCGAACGAGGAGATACCGGCCCGGCGCGGACGGCCGGTCTCCGGCCACGCC
>NZ_JBIVXV010000038.1:0-61702 GCF_044769385.1 Streptomyces sp. NPDC090445
CGGCGGTCAGTCCGCCGCCATCCGCGTACCTCATGACGAGGATGTAGCACCGCCAACGCCCGCTGTCACCCCACCCTTTCAACCTCAGCGTCAACCACTGTCGTCATCCCACGCAGAAGCCCCGTCAGGACGCACCTGACGGGGCTTCAAGTTTGCTACTGCATGAATTGCATCGCGAGAGCAACGACGTTCATGAAACTCTCAGCGGCAATACCGGGATGATTCCACAATCAGGCCGAGTTTCTGCGCAGGTCGGATGCCGCCTCCCTCCCGGCGGGCCAGAGAGCAACTTCTCGAATCACCGCCCCGACAGTCACCGCGGTGACTGCTACTTCCCCCGGCTCACCAACCCTCCCCGGCCATCTGACACTCCAAGAGGAAAGAGGGAAAGACATCATCGACGTTTCCTGATTGCATCGATCAGTTTCCCCAATTCAATCGCAGCCAGGATCGGATCAGTTGTCGCAAGAAACACCTTGGCCTCACCCGACCAAGCATCCGAGATGACAGCGTAAACCCCGTCGGAACCGACGGATACCGCCGGCCATCGATCCGCCGGGGCAGATTTCCAAACCTCCTGATTGCGATACACCACGAGACTGTTCATCGCAAGGCTTGGGTACGCCTCACGGAGGGCAGGAAGGTCAGACGCAGCCTGAAGCAACGGCCACAGCAGCGGCTCAAACCAGCTGCCTTCCGGGTGCGGGGGGGGCGTATTCGGCAAGCAATCTCACCCAATCGCTCTCAGGTTCCAAGGAGCACGCCCTCCGCCCTCAACACGGCGCCGACCCATTATGGAAGGTGGCGATGGATCTAATTGCCGAATTTCCGCAAACGTGCCGTAGTTCAAACGATGTCCTCAACCCCGCCCCCACGGTACCCTCCAGCACGCCTGGCAAATTTTGCATACCTGCCAGGTTGAAACTAATTCTTCCACCACTGTCGAGCACTCGTTGCATCATCGTTTCCAGAGAGGAATCAGATGCAACCCCACCCGGGAAAAGATCGCTGAACCTCTGGTCCTTCCATGTCACGGCCCCGTGTTCAGTGGCGAAGGTGTCCAGACTAGTACCGCTACGAGAATCGAATGTCAAGCCCAATGCCAGGTGTATTGGCTTGACCTCGGACTTGCTCGCCTGCTGCGCAGCGCCATCAGCTGCCGATCCGTCGCCGCAATTGTGGACGAGGACCGGGGTGACGCCTGCCAGCACATAGTACGTGTGCTGGCGGACCCCTCCCTACCTGCGTTTTCGCAGGTCAAGCGGTATTCGGTGGTCCGCTGAGGTACGGGTTCGGCCGGGGTTGTTCGTGGTTGTTGCCGTCACTACTGCCGTCAGCGGGCTTGGCGACCATGCACGCCTGGTTACCTCTCAGCGGCTCGGCGGTCGGTTGCCGGGGCGGCCCTCGGCCGGCGTGCTGTGGGTGGCCGGGAGCTTTGCTCCCCGCCAGCGGCGACGCCGGCCACCGCCCTCGGTGGCCCAGGCGACGGGTGTTGAGGGTCGGCCCCCTGGTCGGCCCTGCGCCTGCGATCCGTCCGTAGGACGGTCGTAGGCGATAGCTTGCTCTGCGAGGAGCCCGGCTCCTGTCATCCCGGCGACCTGGCCGGTTGCCGCTCCCACAGCCTGGCTGCCGCGTCGGCTCGGCGCCTCCAGGAACGCCTGATCGCGGGAGCAAACGGCGGGGCTTGTCGGCGACGGCGGCCAGCCTTGGCGGCGGGCCCGCCTTGAACCTCGTAGAGAAAATCTGAACGCACGCCCTCGGGCCACCCCAGGTACGGCGGGTCAGTGGCCCGGCTTGCCGCCGCCCGACTCCAGGGCTTCAACGCGGCCACGAAGGTCGGCGATCTGCTGAACAGCCTCGGCCAGCGCCCGTTCCAGCGCCTCGATGCGGGCCGCCGTCCCGCCGGCGGGGGCGATCGTCTCCGGGTCGTCGAGGCCATCAGCGTCATCGGCGGCGTGGTCGTGGTGGGCGACGAAGGCGCCCTTGCCGGGGCGGGAGATCGCCCACCCGTCCTGCTTCAGCAGGGCCATGGCCTTCTGCACGGTCAGGCTCGACGCCCCGAACTCCCGCATCAGCACGGCCTGCGTCGGCAGCGCGTCACCAGGCCGCAGCCCACCGGAGCGGATGCGCTCGCGCAGGGTCTCGGCGATGACCTCGAACGTCAACGGCACCCCGCTGGCCGCCGGCCTGCGCCCCCGCCGCCCCACCACCACGCCGGTCACCCCCGCTTTCCGTGCCCTCTACCAGCAATATCCGGCCCGTCCAAACCGGGAAACCGGCCCCACACTACCCGCGTCCCGCCCCCCACAGAAAGGAATGAGGAGGGATGCACTTGAATGCGCCCGTGGGGCGATGTTAACGTCACGCACCCGCCGGTGATCACCACCGCGCCAGCGCCGACTGGGCCCCGCCGGCCCCGGCATCCACGCCCAACTTCGAGGCGCCCCGTTCCCTGTGAGCCGATCACTTCGGCCTGCCCAGCGTCACGTCGCGCTGCTTCCACACTCCCGCCGAAAGGCCCTGTTCCGCATGCCCTCACAGCTCCAATTCCCGTACCCCGCAATCGTTCCGACCGCTTCGCGCCCGTCGCAAGCGTTCACCACGCCGAGCGGCTCGGCGGACGTCACCGCCTCCGCGGCAGGGCGGTCGGCGCTGGAGCGCCGCGCCAGGCTGACCGGCAGGCTGGCGAAGCTCGCCGCCGCCGGACACCTCGCACCCCTCGCACGACAGATCAGCACGCTCGGCGGGTGCGCGCACCCGATCCGCCTCACCGGGCACCGAACCCGTCTGGACAGCGCGACTGGCGAGGTCCTCGACCACTTCGACTCCGGCCGGCTCCCGGCGGGCGAGCTGTTGGTCCGTTGCGGCAACCGCCGCGTCACCCGCTGCCCCGCCTGTTCCACCGTCTACCGCTACGACACCTACCAACTCATTTCCGCGGGACTTCGCGGTGGCAAGACCGTCCCCACCAGCGTCGCCGCCCACCCCCGCGTCTTCGCCACCCTCACCGCACCCGGCTTCGGGCCCGTCCACAACCAGCCCGACACCGGCCGCTGCCACTGCGGCCACACCCACTCCGACGACGACCCGCTCCTCGGCACCCCGCTCGATCCCGACCGCTACGACTACGCGGGCGCGGTGCTGTGGAACGCCCACGCCCCGGCCCTGTGGGCACGCTTCACCACCCACCTACGCCGCGAGATCGCCAATGCCGCCGGACTCACCCAGCGCACCCTGCGGCATCACGCCACCCTCTCCTACGCCAAGGTCGCCGAGTACCAAAAACGCGGCCAGGTCCACCTCCACGCCGTCATCCGCCTCGACGGACCCACCGGCCCCACCAGCCCGCCACCCGCCTGGGCTACCAGCCAACTCCTCGACCACGCCGTACGCACCGCCGCCACACGCACCCGCGTCCTGCACGAAGGCCAGCCGCGGCAGTCCGCCGGGGACGCGCCCCGGTCCCAAGACGCTGATCGAGACCCTCGGTTGATGTTCCGGTTCGGGCGGCAGATCGACGTCCGGCCGATCCGCGGCACCGATTTCACCGGCGACGCACCGGTCACCGACCGGAACGTCGCCGCCTACATCGCCAAGTACGCCACCAAAGGCGCCGAGACCACCATCGGCACCCTCGACCGCCGCCTCCGGCTCCTCGCCGAGCTCGCCCAGTACGACATCACCGACCACGCCCGCCGCATAATCCACACCGCCTGGCACCTCGCCACCCGTCCCGAGCACGCCCACCTCCGCCTGCGGCAATGGGCCCACATGCTCGGCTTCCGAGGCCACTTCTCCACCCGCACCCGCCACTACTCCACCACCCTCGCCCACCTCCGAGCCGAACGCACCGCCTGGCGTACCCGCCAAGCTGACGCCGCTGCTCCGGCCCCGGTCGGCCCGCGCACCGAGCAAACGGCCGCCGACAGCAACCTGCCCGTCGGCGGGCAGCCGGTCACTGACCGGCGCGGTGACCGCGATGACCGCAGTGACCTGACCGCCGGTCACCGAGCCGGTCACTGTGCCGACACGGCCGGTCAGCGCGGCAACGCGGACACGACCCTCGTCATCTCGCACTGGCAGTACGCCGGAACCGGCCTCCTGCCCGAACTCGCCCACCTCGCGAACCTCCTGGAAGCCAAGCGGCCTACCCGGCCCGACGGGCGCCGACCAGACGGCCCCGGCCACTCCGGACGCCAGCCGTCCGACGCTGACCGGACGGGAGCCGTCGCGTGACCGCCGGCACCGAACTCCTCACCGTCCCCCAGGTCATGGCCCGCCTCCAGCTCGGCCGCTCCGCCGTCTACGACCTGCTGCGCACCCACCAACTCGCCTCACCCGCCTCGACCAGGAAGCCGCCGCCTGATGCCCACACCCCGCGACACCCCCGCCTCCCGCCGCACACGCGCCAACGGCGACGGAACCGTCTACCAGCGCAAAGACGGACGCTGGGAAGCCGCCGGATACGTCCTCGCCCCCAGCAACACCCGCAAACGCGTCCGCGTCTACGGCACCACCCGCAAAGACGCGATGACCAAGCTCACCGAGAAGATCGCCGCCAGCAACCGCGGCCTCCCCATCGCCGCGGCCGACAGCACCGTCGGCGACTACCTCACGTACTGGTTGAACAACGTCGCCGTCCACCAGCTTCGCGAGAACACGCACACGCGCTACGCGGCCTGCATCCGCCTCCACCTCATCCCCGGACTCGGCAAGAACAAGCTCGCACGACTCACCGCACGCGACGTACGCGCCTTCCTCGACGGGCTCCGCACCACCTGCCAGTGCTGCGCCCAGGAACGGGACGCGGCCCGGCGTTCCTGCTGCGCCATCGGGCAGTGCTGCGGCAAGACGCTGTCGCCGCTGACCGTGACGTACGTCCACTCGGTCCTCAAGTCCGCCCTGGAACACGCCGTCCGCGAGGACGAGCTGCCGCGCAACGTCGCCCGGAACGTGAAGACCGCCGCTCCCCGCCCGAGGCGCTTCCAGCCCCTTACGGCGGCCGAGGCCCGACGGTTCCTCCAGGCGGCCAGCGGTGACCGGCTGCACGCGCTGTACGAACTCGCTCTGCGCACCGGACTCCGCAAGGGCGAACTCCTCGGCCTGCGCTGGGAAGACCTCGACCTCGACGGCGGCACGGCCAGCATCCACCGCTCCCTCCAGCGCACCCGCACCGGCGGCCTGACCACCCTGCACACCAAGACCCGCGCCTCCGAGCGGCGCATCGCCCTGCCCACCGAATGCATCCACTCCCTCAAGACACACCGAGAACACCAGCAGGCAGAGCGCCAGGCCGCAGGAACGGGCTGGACGGATAGCGGACTCGTCTTCACCACGCCCACAGGGCGGCCTCTCGACCCGGCCAACCTCACCCGCCGCTTCCGCAGCTTCCTCGGACGGGCCGGGCTCCGTCGCATCCGCTTCCACGACCTTCGACACTCGACTGCGACCCTGCTCCTGGAACAGGGGGTCGACCTCGTCGTGATCAAGGAACTCCTCGGCCACGCCCACATCGGCGTCACCGCCGGCGTCTATGCCCACGTACGACTCCGACTCCAGCGTGACGCCATCGACGCCTTGGGCCACGCCCTCGGCGGCCAGGACGACGACCCTGACGGCCCGCCCACCGCAGCCGCCGTCCGCTGACGTTGCCGTCAGCGTTGCCGTCAAACGGCACGGAGCCCTCATCGACATCACTGTCGATGAGGGCTCCGTCGCGCTGCTACCAGATTCCGATAACCCAGACAGAAATCACGGGGAAATTGTCGGAGTATTCCACTCGGCACACTCCGCTACGACTCGCGCAATCTGTCGACGCTTCGGGTAACTAGAGCGAATCTTAGAGAGTCGTGCCGCGTACAATTCTGCGACATCGACCCCCTCTTCGGACAGCAAGCGGAAATCACCATCACGCCACATGTCCTCAACTCCTCGCAGAGTCGTCTTGATTCCCCGAAACTCAGCCCTTGAGTATCCGCCGCCGGCCTGCAACAGATCATCGCAGGAATCCCAGAAGTTCCCCACGCTGGATCTGATCCGCCATTCGCGATCGCCTGAAGGCAACTCTTGCGACGCCACCAGAATCGCTACTCCAGCAGCTGTCGATTGAAAATAGGACGGGGCAGACGAGTCCTCCAGGGCGCCGATCTCGCTTCGCCAGCTCCTCAGCAAGGCGATCTTCTCTGCACCTCCAGGAACTGCTGGAGCGCTGCACCCCGCAACGATGTCATCGATCTCTGCCAGGCGCGAGGCCCCGGCAACCTCAAGGATGGGTCGCATCCTGGCGAGAGACAGCCCTCCGGTCAGGCTCCACAAGTCCATCAGCCGCCACCCCCTAGAACAACTCGCCATGGTGTGTTTCCAGTGCTCGACACTCCGGTGCCCTTGCCGATCGGGCTCGGTGTGAGGCCCACTCCTGGACCTGTCGCTTGCGCGAAGCACGCAGGGCACATCCTAGTCGACGAAGCCATCCCTACGATCTTCCAGTCACTCCCCAAGCGATTCATGATCGTAGCCTCGGCATGTCCTTGCCCTGGGATATAGCGCTCGCCACGGAGGGGTGCATTGCCTCCCTTCCATTCATCGGGGAGACCGGTACGTTCAGTTGCGACCCATGTTTCGACTCTGTTCGTATTCACGTTCTGAACTCGGGCAACTGCAACTGTCGACGCCTCATCTGCCCGCGTTGCATAAAGCTCACGGGCTCTATCAAGTAGCGCGCCGCCGCAATTATGAACGAGTACCGGCGTATCCCCCGCCAGCACATAGTACGTGTGGAAGTCGTTGACGGTGAGGTTGTGGGTGGTGATTGCGTAGGGGTAGTTGCGCTTGGTCTTGACCGTGAGGGTGGTGCCGTCGGGGCGGCGGAGTTGCTCGCCCGGGTTGAATTCGCCTGCGTCGACCCACTGGCGGCGGGTCTCGTTCCAGTGCGGGTGGTGGAAGGTCGAGGTGAGGTCGGCCGGCGGGGCCCGGGGGTTGGAATCGTCGGTGAGGGTGAGGTCCGTGAACTCCTTGTCGTCGGGGGTCGTGATGGTGGCCGTCACCTGCTGCGGACGGGTCTCGCCGGTCTGCGGGTCCGTGGCGAGGACGATGTCGCCGACGCGGACGTCCTGGATCTCCTTGGTCGTGCCTTCGGCCAACTGGACGCGGGTACCGGTCGGGAAGCTGTTGCGCTTGACCTTGCACGCCGTTCCGGCATCTACCTCGGCGCCCCCGCTGCTGTGGGATTCGGCGGAGCCGGCGCTGGCTTCCGCATCGGACGTCTCGCGTGTGGCTCTCGATTCCGTTCCGGCGCTGTCGGTGGCTGTCTCTTTGCCGGCCTTCTCCGATGCCGATTGGGCTGCCTTGGCCTCGGCGTCGCGGGCTTCCTTGGCTGCCGTCTTGGCGCGGGTCATGGCGGAAGCCGCGCCGGCAACCTCGCGTTCGGCTTCGTGAATGGCGCCGTACGCCTTGTTCAGCTCCTTGTAGATCTTGAAGGCCTTGATGCCGACCTTGATGGCTTTGGCGATCTTGCCCCACGGGACGGCGCCCAGGGCCGTGTTGATGCACGCCATGACGTCGCCCTTGGTGAAGCAGTCGCGGGCGTCGTTGTAGCCGATCAGGTCGCCGATGAGGTTGACGACCTCGTGGATGAGGTGGTCGCGCCGCTGCTTGGCTTTGTTGAGCTTGTTGTGGGCATTCCTCAGCGCGGTCTCACCATCGTCAGAACCGCTGCTGCCGTCGTGATTGTGGTCGCTGGTCTCTTCGTGGTGCGAGAAGGTCTGGGTCTTGACCCAGCTGCTTCCGCCGCACTCGCCCTGCTCGCACTTGTACGCGAGGCCGCTGGGGTCCGACTTGTTGATCGGGTCGTTGTTGGAGTAGGCGTACGCGTTCCACTGCTGGGGGTCGCCGGCGTCGATGATCGGGTCGGGGCTGATGAAGCGGCCCGTCGTCGGGTCGTACTCGCGGGCGCCCAGGAGGGTGAAGCCGGTGGACTTCTCCTTGGTGCCGCCGATGAAGCCCTTGTCGCCCGCCCAGCTGTCCGGGGCGGGCGGGGTGCCGCGGTCGTTGCCGAAGGGGTCCGTGGCGCGGCGGACGTGGGCGAGGTCGGTGGCCTTGAACTGGACGCCGCCCGTGCCGTGGTGGTCGGAGCTCTGGTAGGTGAGGTCGGACTGGCCGCCGGTGGTGGTGCGGGTGACGGACAGGCCGCCGGGGGCCGCGTAGGTACGGACGTTGCTGACCTTGCCGGTGGTCGTGTTGAGGGTGATCTGGTCGGTGCCGAGGTTGAGGGTGGTGCTGTCCGGGTCTCGGCGGATGAGCTGGTTGCCGCCCGTGTCGTAGAGGTAGCTGGTGCTGCCCTTCTCGCCGGTTCCGGTGATCTTGTCGAGCTTGCCCTGGTCGTTCCAGGTCAGGGTCCGGGTACCGGGGGTGTCGGTGACGGAGGCGGTGTTGCCGCCGGAGTCGTACGTGTAGGACGTGACCTTGGTGCCTGCCGGGCCGGTTTCCGTCGAGGCCATCAGGGCGTGCGGGCCGCCCGTGCCGCCGCCCGTCTTCGGGTCGGTGGAGGGGGTGTTCTGGCGGCCGCCGAAGGTCTGGGTGACCGTCGTGTCCTTGGCCGCGTCGCCCGTGACGTCCTTGCGGACCAGCTTCTTGCGGTTGCCGATCAGGTCGTACTCGTACTGCTGCCAGTACGGAGCCGGGCCGCCCACGCTGGGCTTGCCCGCGGCGTCGACCGCCGGGCCGTTCGCGTTGGCGCAGCCGCCGATGCCCCGGACGCTCGGCTGCGGGGCGGTGGTCTGGGCGCCCGTGTCGGTCCAGGCCTGGGTCAGTCGGCCCAGGTAGTCGTGGGTGAAGCACTGCAGGTCGCGCTTGGCGCCGTCCTGCGTGTTACCGATCGAGGTCAGCTGGCCGACCTGGTTGTAGGTGTAGTCGACGACGTCGACGCTGGCCCTGGCCGCGGTCTGCTTGTCGAGCGTGGAGCGGACGGGGCGGCCGGTCGCGATGTCGTAGTCGAGCGTGGAGACGACCTGCAGGCCGCTCTCACCGACCGTCGTGCGAATGGCCTGACCGTACGCGTCGAAGAGCACGCGTGCGACGTAAGGGGTCCGGACCCCTGCGATGGTGCCGTCAAGCGTGGAGAGGTTGCCGGATCCGTCCGTGCCGATGGCCAGGGACTCGACACCGAGCCCTGCCTTCGGGATGGCCGGCAGGTCCGACTGGACCAGCTGTCCGTACGCGTCGTAGGTGTTCTTCGTCTCGTAGACGCCGGCCAAGCCCTTCTCAACCGGAGGAATCGTCACCTTGGTGCCGACGGGGCGGTAGCCGGCGTCGTATCCGGTGACTTCCGTGACGTAGGCGCTGCCGCCTGCCCCGCCGACGTAGCGGGTACTCGTGGCGGGCTTGCCCAGGGCTTTGGTGTCGTAGGTGAAGCCGCCCACCTGCTTGGCCGAGTCGACGGCCTTGCCCTCGTAGCTGGCCACGGAGCGGCCGAGGAGGTCGACGACGGTGGTGGCGCTCTTGCCCCTGCCGTCGGTGACGGTGGTGAGGTTCTTGCTGTCGTCGTAGACCGTGGTGCTGGTTCCCGAGTCCGGATCGGTGGTCTTCACCACCCGGCCGAGGAGGTCGTAGGCGAACGTCCACTCGTTGCCGGCGGCGTCCTTGCGCCGGAGCTCCTTGCCCTGCGCATTGCGCTCGTACGTCGTCTCGTCGTACGCCCCGGTGGGAGTGTTCGACTTGTACTGGCGCAGGTGCGACGTGGTGCCGTTGCTGATCGTCGCCGTCGCGCGGCCGCCGTTCGGCGGGATGGTGCGGGTCTCGTCAGCGCCGGGGTACTCGGTTTTCGTGCGCCACTGCTCCATGCCGTACGACTGGAAGACGGAGGCTGTGGTCCGGCCCAGGCCGTCGAAAACGGAGATGGTCTGTGCCGGGATCTTGCTGTCGGGCTCGACGCCGCCGTTCGGGAGGAACAGTGCCCCTGACGGGGCAGCCTCGTCGTTGTAGTACGGGGCGCTCGTCTTGACCTGGCGGCCGTGGGAGTCGAACAGGGCGTCGGTGACCAGGCGGCCCTTGGCACCCGACACCGTGTTCGCCTGCGTCTGACGGATCCGGCCGAGGCCGTCGTAGATCGTGTAGCTCGTGGTGTAGGTCTGCTTGTTGCCCATCAGCGCCTGGCTCAGGACGCTGGACGGCGCGCTGGTGCCGTTCATCGCGTACGAGTACTTGCGTACGGGCAGTGCACCCTTCGCACGCTCCTGGCCGGGCTGCCAGATGGACGTGACGCGGCCGAAGGCGTCGTATTCGCGTTCGGCGACGTGCTTGTTCTCGTCCGTGGTCTTCAGCGGCAGCGAGCGGCCGGGGTCGAGGGTCGTGGTCGTCTTCCAGCCCAGCGGGTTGGTGTGGGTGACCGCGGTGGGCATGCTGCCGGTGGCCGGCTTGTACTCGGTCGTGGTCACCGCGCCGTCGGGGTGGGCGGTGTCCTTGCGGACCTTGTTGGTGTTGCTGGTGACGCGGCCGTACGCGTCGTACGTGGAGGTGGAGTTGAGGCGGTAGACCGGCTTGCCCGCGTCGTCGTACTTCTCCAGGACCGCCGTGCCCGTCTGGTCGCCGGTCGCGCCGGCCTGCTTGGCGGGCTGGTTGTCGAAGTAGGCGATGGTGTCGCCGACCGTGTTCGCCGTCGTCGGGGTCTGGCCGCAGGCGCCCGAGAGGACGAGGGTGCGGGAGACCAGCTCGGTCGGGGTGCCTCCGGGGCCGGCGGCGTACTCGAACTCGGTGCACAGGCGCTGCTCGGGGCGGGACAGGTCCTGCTTGTCGTCGACCCGGAGCGGGCGGGAGAAGGGGGTGTCGTCGTACTCGGAGGTGCGCTCGCCGGTGCGCCAGGTGCCGTTCGCCAGCTTGGCCCGGCTCGTGACCTTGGCCGTGTTCTGGGCGCGGGCGGTGATGGCGGGCATGCCGCCGGACTGGGCGCGGGTCGCGGTGACGGTCTTGCCGAGCCACGGGGTGGTGACCTCGTCCGCGACGACTGTGCCGCCGTCGCGGTCGTACGTCTCGGTCTGGAGGACCCGGCCGGACAGGAACTCCTCGTCCTTGATGCTGCCGCCGTGGGCGTCGGTGAGGGTGACGCTGCGCTTGCCGCCGCCCGCGAGGGCGTCGCCGTCCATGCCGCGCAGGTAGGTGGCCACGCTCTTGGTGCGCGGGGCCTCGGCGGCGTTGCTGCTGCCGGTGCGGGTGGTGACCGTGGCGAAGCCGCGGAACTGGTCCCAGGTGCGGGTCTTGGGGTCGGCGAACTCGGAGTCGTTGCGGTGCCAGGCGATGCCGCCGCCGTACTCGTAGTCGGTCACGGTGGTGACCTGGCCGGCGACCATGTCCTGCTGGGTGACCGACTGGACGACGACCTTGTGGAACCAGTCGTTGACCGGGTCTTCGTAGGACTGCTTGGGCAGGTACCACTTGACCGGCATGCAGGCCATCGTGTTGCCGTCCTCGGAGGACGGCATCGTGCCCTTGACGCGGGAGCACTCGGGCGCCTTGTAGACGACGTTGATCAGGCCGCCGGTCTCGGTGGTGATCTTCTGGATGCGCGGCCGGTTGTAGCGGGGCGCCGAGGCCTCCGTGCCGTCCGGTCGCTTCACCACGCCGTCGACGCGGTTGGAAATCTGCAGCGGCTCGAACGTCACCGGCGGCAGCTTCTGTTCCGTCTTGCCGTTGGAGGCCCGGCGCTCGATCGAGTCCAGCCAGAGGGTCGGCGACGAGCCGTCGCCCGGGTCCTGGAAGGACTGGTTGAGGACGTAGGAGTCGACCCGGCGGTAGCCGGTGCCCGCCAGCACCTCCGTGTTGATCTTCGTGAGGCGCTTGGTGGTGAAGTAGGTCGGCGAGAGGTTCAGGCACTGGCCGGTGGCCGCGCACTCCTGGTCGACGGGGGTGTCGGGCCAGGACTTCGCGTTGGCCTTGGTGCGCTGGGCAGGGTCGCAGGTGATGGCGCCGGCTGCGAAGCAGCGCTCCGCAGTCTCGAACAGGATCTGGGCGGCGGGCTTGGCCGCGCCCTTGGCCGCGATCTGCTCGGGCAGGCGCTGGCCGTAGCCGATCCAGGTCGGGTAGCTGCCGCGCTGGTACTGGGTCGGGCTGCCGTTGCCGTTGTTCTGGCCGCCGCCGCGCCCGTAGTGGTTGTGCTCCTGCTCGTAGCGGTAGCTGGTCAGGTTCTGGTGCGGGTCGACGACGTAGTCGAGGTTCCACTGCCAGCCGAGCTGCTGGTGGGTGCCGTTGGCCGGGGTGTCGGCGCCGAGGCACTTGTCCCGGCCGCTGTTGAAGTAGATGGGGACCGTGGAGACCGACTTGGCCTCGGGGTCGGTGCCGTCGCCGCCGGGGAGGCGGTTGGAGCCGAAGTAGTACTGGGTGCCGTCGGTGGTGGTGACCTTGAACGCCTCGCCCTTCCAGGCGGAGTTGCGCTGGCCGGTCAGCCGCTCGACCTTCGTGCCGTCGTCGTTCTGGAGGCGGTAGACGCAGGTGGCGTCGTCGCGGACGATCTGCCCGGAGTGCCCGGCGAGGTTCAGGGAGAGGATGTCGCCGGCCCAGCACTCGTCGCCCGAGTCCTTGATGCCGGCGTCCTTGCACTGCTTGTACGAGCGGGAGACGGAGCCGGGGCTCCAGTCCCAGCCCTCGCCGATCGGGCCCGCCTGCGCGTTTGTCGACGCCGTGCGTCCGTCGATGGAGGACGAGTCGTAGCCGAGGGAGATGCCCGGTCCGGCGCCGGCGATGCCGTTGGGCACCTCGACGGTGTAGCCGTAGGTGAAGTTCGCGGCGTTGGCCCCGGCCTGCCAGGAGGCGGACGGCTGGAGCGGGGTGGCCGTGTAGTCACCGCTGGCACCCTGGGGGCCCGCCTCGACGGCGATCGCCAGGTCCTGCGGGGCGAGCATCTGCGGAGCCGCCGGTGCCGACTTGGCTCCGCCAGGTTGCCCCTTGGCCGCAGGGGCAGAGGCCGCTGGAGTTCTGGGCACGTCGACCTGCGCGACCAGGCGCCCGGAGGCGTCCCGGTGCGAGTTCAGGGGCTTGCGCGTGGTGCATCCGGGGGCGCCGGGGGTGGTCAGGGCGCAGGTGGGCAGCTGTACCAAGGCGGCGCGGTCGGCCCAGTTGGCGCCGGCGGCCTTGGCCCAGGCAGAGATGTCGAGACCGACCTCGACCTTGTCCGCCGGAGCGGCTCCCGGGGCGCTGCTGACGGCGACGAGTGCACCGTTCACGCCGGCCGCACGGGTCTTGGTGGGGTCCTTCACCTCGACACGCAGCGTCGTGTCCTGGCCGGAATCGGCTGCCGAACCCCCGATGGCGTGACTGGAAAAGGACGTCGAGCGATTCGCGCCATTTACGGATGTAATCCAGACAGGCAGTTCTCCGGCTTGAACCGCCCCAGATCCCGGAACTGCACGGGCACCACCTTTTGATTCAACGGTGACCGTCGAAACTCCGGAGGGGAGCTTCTTGTTCGAATCTGGCGTCCACTTTCGGCCAGACGGCGAATTCTTGGCCGCACGTTTCGCGTCAGAGCCCTTGACCGGTTTTGCATCCGGTAGCGGCGTATTCGGCGGAACCCACACTTCGGGCGGCTTCTCCGCCGCCTCGACCACGGGAAGCCCCAGGCCGGAGAAGAGCACTGCAAACGCGGCCACGACCGCGACACGAGAGCGCCCGGGGCGCGAGCGCACGAAGAACCCACGTCTACGAGACAACCGAATCCCCCCACAGGACACAGAAGAACGTGAACTCCGGGCAGACGGATCCCAGAGGGAACGCACATTACGGAGCACGCGTTCGATTTGACAGCGGAGTTTTACATTCCCCCGAAGTGACTCACGTCACCCCTTGGGCATATAGGAGGCTTTACACCCAAAACGGACTGCCGCATCTTGAATATCGTTGACACCATTGCAGTCGTGAAGGAAAAGTGCCGCTGACTTCTGTCCGTCTCACAGCTCAGGGGGGCAATGCACGTGAGGCCGCCATTCCTTGCACCACGAACTCCGCGGACACCACGGCCGCCGGGCCACAGACGAGGCGCCCTGCGCATCGCGCTGCTTCCCCTCGCGGGGGCAGCCGTTCTCTCGCTCGGCGCGGGTCTGATCGCGGCTCCGCCCGCCGCGGCCGACGACGGACCCCGCGGTCACGGACCAGCGCAGCGTGCCTGGCCCGCGCCCCCGCCCAAGCCCGCACCGAGCGCCCGGGAGACAGCCGTCACCAAGGCCCTCGCCGAGGCCAGGAGCAGCGGAAAGCGGGTGGCGATCGCCGAGCTGACGACCGCGGACCGGCAGACCTTCGCCAACCCGAGCGGCACGCTCAGCACCGACACGAGCGCCGTACCGGAGCGCGTCAAGGGCCAGGACGGGAAGTGGCGCACGCTCGACGCGACGCTGCACGCCGCCGCGGACGGCACCGTCGTCCCCACCGCGGTTTCCTCGAAGCTCAGTTTCTCCGGCGGCGGTTCAGGCGCCATGGCCGCGATGACGACCGCCGACGGCAAGAAGGTGGCGTTCAAGGCCCCGTTCGCGCTGCCCAAGCCCACCCTCATCGGTGACAGCGCCCTCTACCGGAACGTGCTTCCGGACGTGGACCTGCGGCTGACTGCCGACCGGCAGGGCGGCTGGAGCCAGGTCCTGATCGTGCGCACGGCGCAGGCCGCCGCCAACCCGGCCGTACGGAAGCTCCGGCTCGACGTCGAGGCCGACGGGCTGGCCGTCAGCAGCGACCCCGCGGGCAACCTGGAGGTCAAAGACACCAGCGGGCGGACCCGCTTCACCAGCCCGACGTCCTTCATGTGGGACTCCGCCGGCGCCGCGTCGGGCCCGGCCGCCGCCGGCTCCGCCCAGCGCCTGAGCAAGTCGGCCGGCGCCGACGCCCCGCAGGCCCCGCGCGCCTCCGAAGAACCGCCCGCCCCGTCCAGCGCGGACGGCCCGGGCACGGGCGCGACCGTGAAGCCCGTCCGGACGACCGCCGACGCCAAGGGCATCGACCTGGTCCCCGACGCGGAGCTGTTGAGCAAGGGCACCGGCCCCTGGTACATCGACCCGGGGTGGAACCCCACGATCGACAACGGCAACCAGGCATGGGCCCAGGTCCAGGAGGCCTACCCGGACACGAACGAGTTCAACGGCACCGAGCACGGGCAGGACAAGCCGGCCACCGGCTACTGCGGCTACAACGTCGGCAATCCGCCCTGCACGGGCATCGGCCGTACGCGTGCCTACTTCCAGATCGGCGTGGACTCCCGCCTCTACAACACCGAGGTCATCGGCGCGACGTTCTCCGCGACCGTGATCTCCTCCTCAAGCCCCAACACAGCCACGCCGATGGGCCTGTACTCCACCAGCGCCATCGGCAACCCGACGAGCTGGAACCGGCAGCCCTGCGGCACCCGCTCCACGATGCAGGGCTGCAACAAGGTCGGCCAGACCAACATGTCGGGCACCGGCCAGATCGACTTCAACGTCACGGACCTGGTGAAGAGCGCCGTCCGGTACCAGTGGCCCACGATCACCGTCGGCCTCGCGCCGGACGACGAGTACAACAAGTACTACCGGCAGCGCTACGAGAACACCCCGCACATCACCGTCGAGTACGACATCACGCCCACCGTGTGGTGGCCCCGCACCCGGCCCACTCCCGGCTTCGCGAGCACGGCCTCGTACGCCGACTGCCGCACTCCCGGCACCGCGAACCCCTGGGACAACCCGGGATGGGTCGGCGCCAACAACAACATCACCCTCACCACCTCCACGTACTCGGCCACCAAACGCCAGCTGTGGACCGCCTTCGTGTACTGGGACGACGACGACAACGGCAAGACGTACGCCGCCGAGACCGGCTGGAACAGCGACTACGGCGACGTCACCGTCGACGTCGGCCCGCTGGTCGACGGCCACCAGTACGGCTGGGCGGCCCGCACCACGGACGGCACGCTGACCAGCGCCGACACGGAGTGGTGCTTCCTCCGCGTCGACCGCACCCCGCCGACCGCAGCCGTTGCCTCCAGCGACTTCCCCGCCTCGGGCACCATCGACGCGCACCCCAAGCGCGTGGGCGAGGAAGGCACCTTCACCATCGGCGGCACCGACCCCGCCCCGCCCGGCGGCGGCCGCAGCTCGGGCCTGGCCTGCGCCCGCTGGACGACCGACCCCGTGAAGGCAGCGGCCGTCAACTGGAAGTGCACCGACACCGACACGGGCATCGCCAAGCTCACCGACGGCAAGGCGACCATCAAGCTCACCCCGCAGCAGTGGGGCACGAACTTCCTCTACTTCCAGACGCAGGACAACGCGGGCAATCTGTCGCAGCCCGTCGCCTACAGCTTCTACGTCCCGTCCAACCCGAACAGCCCGGCACCCGTCTTCGGTGACGTCACGGGCGACCGGAAGGCCGACATCCTGCTGCCCGACAGCTCGGGCGCACTGCGCGTGATCGGGTCCGACGCCGACCCTGCCACAGCACCCAAGGCCGGCATAGAATCTGCGCCCGGCGGGAACGGCTGGAGCGCCGTTCAGTTCAGCCACCGCGGCAGTCCTGGCTGGGCCCTCGTCGACGACCTGTTCGCCCATGCGCCGGCGAGCCCGATGCTCTCCTTGTACCGCAACGACGGCGTCGAAGGCCGCTTCGACAGCCAGGACATCGTCCCCGTGACGAAGCCGACCGGCTGTGCCACGGCCGCAAACGCGCCGATCGATTGCTCGGCCCACGGCTACGGCCTGGATTGGTCCAAAGTCACCCAGATCGCCGCTCTCGGTTCCGTCACAGGGGACTCCGACGCCAAGCCGAACGCCCTGCCCCGCACCTCTCTGCTCTTCGTGGAAAAGGGCAGGCTGTGGTTGGCCTTGGCAGGATCCGGCAACCAGCTGGACGCCCGCGCGATCCTCCTCTCCGCGAATGACACCCGCTGGGACGGCTACGACCTGATCACTCCCGGCCGCGCCCAGGGAACGGATTTCCCCACGCTGTGGGCGCGGTCCAAGGCTGACGGCACACTGCACGCCTTCTCCGTCAAGGGCACCAAGCAGGCGCCCGACCTCACCGGGTTCACCGACCCGGCCGCCGGCCCGATCTCCGGCAAGGTCGATCCGAAGACCTACCCGAGGGTCGGCTCCGACGGGGATCTGAACGGGGACGGCATCCCGGACCTGTGGGCCGTTGACACCAACCAGCAGCTCGTCGCCTTCAACGGCACGGGCACCGCGCCCAACGGCACTACCGTCCCCCACCCGACCGTCACCGGCATCGACCCGGCCACCGTCGCCCTGGGCAGTCTCAACCCTCCCACCGGCCGGTGGGCGCTTACCGGCCAGAACGGCGCCACCACCCCTGACGCGGTCGGCACGAACCACGCAACAGCAGCAGGCAATGTCAAGATCGCCGCGGCCGAGCACATAGGCGGCCGTTCCACGCCCTACACGGCCTTCGACGGCAAGCAGGCGCCCGCGACGCTCACCTCCGCCCGACCGGCTGTCGACACGCGCCAGAGCTTCACCCTCAGCACCTGGGCCAAGGCCGACGCCGGCGGCGGTGTCATCGCGAGCCAGGACGGCAACCGTGCCAGCAGCTTCATCCTCTACCCCGACCGCAGTTCCGCCCGCTGGCTGTTCGCCCTGGCCTCGGCCGACGACAGCGGCTGGCCGTTCGACTACACCGACACCACCACCGACGCGGCCCGCTTCACGCCCGACGTCTGGACCCAGCTGACCGCCGTCTACGACGCCGGCACCGGCCGCATGAGCCTCTACGTCAACGGTGTACTCGCGGCCAGCGGCATCCACCGGGCCGCCGCGAGCCCGGCGCCGAGCGGACCGCTCGTACTGGGCCGGTTCAAGGCGGACGGAGCCGCCCACGATCACCTCAAGCAGGGAGGCATCAGCAACTTCACCGTCTATCCGTACGCTGCCGCCCCCACCGCACCGGGCGCCACCGGCCCGATCTCCCTGACGGCGTCGGCCGGCAACTGTGTCGACAACGACTTCGACCGGGCCGAGGACGGCAACAGGATCCAGATCGCCGCCTGCAACGGCACCGGCGCCCAGAAGTTCCAGATCCGGGGCGACGGGACCATCCGGACCCAGGGCATGTGCCTCAACGCGGCCAACGCGGGCATCGCGAACACCACGCTCATCGAACTCCGGACCTGCGACAGCGGCGCACCGAGCCAGCGGTTCCTGCCGCGGGCGGACGGCAGCATCCACCACCCCGCCTCCGGGCGCTGCCTGGACCTGGGCAACTTCGACACCACGCCCGGCAAGCAGCTGTGGCTGTTCGACTGCAACCGCAGTCCCGCCCAGCGGTGGACCATGCCCACCCTGAGCACGGCCCCACTGCCCGTCCCGGTCCCCGTCTCTTAAGCGCATCCGCGCGTACCAGGGGCTGCTCCCTCGCACATCGCGAGGGAGCAGCCCCTGCGCGTAGGTTGTGGGCGTTTTCGTGGCGTGGAAGAGCGATCGCCTGTGGGCTGTGGGCTGTGGGCGGGGAGGATTCGGGTATGGGGACGGACATATACGGGTTCATCGAGTGCCGGTGGGACCGGTGGCTGGACGAGGACGACCGCTCCTGGCACTCGGCGGTCGACCTCGCGCACCTCTACAACGGCCGCTCGTACGCGGCCTTCGGGTGCCTCTTCGGGGTCCGCAGCGGTGACTTCCCGCCGCTTGCCGCGGGTCGGGGGTTGCCCTCCGACGCGTCCGCGGAGGTACGGGCCGATTACGCGGACTGGGGTGGTGCGCACAGCGCGTCCTGGATCACGTGGGCCGAAATCGCTGCGGCCGACTGGGAGGAGGCCGCGTCCGAGGTCGACGCGTGCGTGCACGAGTACCGGCGGCGTGCGGACGGGGCCTGGGAGTTCCACGGCCGCAACACGGGCCTGGACCGGTTCGCCGAGCTGGCCGGGCCTTCCGGCCCACACGACCTGTACCGGGCCGGCCTGCGCTGGCCGGAAGGCACCGAGTGGCGTGACGGGGAGCGCCTCCTCCGTATCGGCCGACTGCGGCGGAAGCATGTCGTGGACGACAGCGACTGGGGGCCTGTCTGGGCGGTCATGCGCACCCTTGCCGGGGTGCACGGGGAAGCGGGCGTTCGGTTGGTCGTTTGGTTCGGCGGTTGACGCTTGGGTGATCGATTAGGGTGCCGGGGCGGCTCGCGGGCCGTCGGTCGTCGGTCGTGTGGGAGGAAAGGGGCTTCGGGTGGCGGAGATATCGGGGGCGGACGGAACCGCCGAGCGGGGGCCGACGGGCGACGGGGGCGGTGGGGGGTCGTCGTCGTTCTCCTCCTCGTCTCCCTTCCCCATTGCCGCTCCTGCCGACTCCCCCTACCCGCCTGCGCAGGCTTGGGCCGCGCCGCCGCAGCAGTGGGCCGACGGGCACCAGTGGGCCGACGGGCAGCAGTGGGTCGGGGGGTACGGGGGCGGGACGGTGCCCAAGGTGGTTGCGGCGCCGGCCGGGTCCCGGTACCACGAGCAGGCGCGCAACGGGCGGCAGGGCTGGTGGCACCGGCTCGGTGAGCTGCTCGTGGTGGTCGCGATGCTGACCGTCGGGATGGTCGTGGTGACCGGTGTCGGGTTGGTGGTCGCCACCGCCCTCGGAGCGGAGCCTGCCCCCGACGACGGCGACGTGCTGATCGCGGACCCGCTGGTGGACACCGCGCTCGGGCTGCTCGTGCTGGCGATCGGCATACCCGTGGTGATGCTGGCGGTGCGCTGGTGCGGTTCCCGCCCGGCTGGGACGCTGGCTTCGGTGGCCGGCCGGGTGCGGTGGAGGTGGCTCGGGCTGTGCGCCGCCGTCGCCTTCCCCTTCATGGCCGTGCAGATGGGCGTGCTGATGCTGTGGGAATGGCTCGCGGAGGGCGACTCGGTCTTCGAGGGGGACGCCCCGGAGCCGGGGAAGCTGCTGCTCGGCCTGGCGCTCTTCGTGGTGTTGGTCCCGTTCCAGGCGGGCGCGGAGGAGTTCGTGTTCCGGGGCTGGCTCCCGCAGTTCTTCGGCGGGTTCCTGCGCTCTCCGTGGGCGGGGGTGGCCGTCGCCTCGGTGCTGTTCGCCCTCGCGCACGGGTTCGGGGGCTGGAGCGGCTTCTTTCTGCTGCTCTACTCGTCGCTGTGGTGGGGGTGGCTGGTGGCCCGCACGGGCGGGCTGGAGGCCGTGATCGCCATGCACACCGCCAACAACGTGTTCTCGTTCGGGCTCGCCCTCGCCTTCGGGCAGCTGGCGGATGCGGGTACCGCCGCGGACGCGCCCTGGCAGGCGCTGGTCGTGGAGCTGGTGTGCGCGCCGGTGTACTGCCTGGTGGTGGCCCGGCTGGCCGGTGCCCGAGGTCTCGCCTCGGTTTCGGGGCCGGATGCCGTAGCGGTGCCGGCGCCGGTGCCGGCGGCGGGCCCGGGGACGGTCTGAGAGGCGTACGGGCTGCCGCGCGGCGGTGGCCGGATCGCGCCACGCGGTGGTCACGGAGCGTCAGAGATCTTCTACGGTGTCGCGGGCACGTCCGACCGCGTCAAAGGAGATCCGTGTGGAGCGCACCCGTACCGAGCTGAGGATCCGTGCCGTCCTCGCCGCGATGGGCGTCGGGGTCGTCCTCGCCGCCGCGCCGGCCGCCACCGCCCAGGCCGCCACCGGCACCGGCCCCGTTTCCGGCCCCGTTTCCGGCCCCGTTTCCGGTTCCGGTTCTGTTTCCGGCTCTGCTGCTGTCGTCGCGGCTCCGCCGGCCGCGTGCACCGGGGAGTTCGAGGGCGACAAGCGGCTCGGGCCGCAGTACCTGCCGAAGCGGTGGCAGCAGCCGGTCGGGCCGCTGCTCAAGCACTACCAGCGGACCGGGAAGCTGACGTCTGCCGAGTTCCTGAAGAAGTACTGGGAGGGCCCGGCCGACGCGGGCGGCTGGAAGTACCCGCCGAACGACGGCTTCGCCGAGGTCAACGGCACCGTGGACAAGGCCCCCGAGCTGCTGGAGCCCGGCGAGCGCCTGGACCGCTTCGGCTCCGAGTACGGCTCGTACCTCGCCCCGGCCGGGGACCCGTACGCGAAGCGCGCCCTGCCCCCGCAGAACCTCAACACGCGGGACGCGGCCTTCCCCTGCGACTACCACGTGTACGAGGTGGCCAAGCCGTTCACGGTGTGGGAGGGGGCCATCGCCCCCTGGTTCGAGCAGCCGGGCGGCGGCAGGCAGATCAAGCTGGATCCGGCCTTTCTGGACCCGGGTGAGGGGCAGCGGCTGAACGTCAGGTGGCTGCTCGACCACGGCTACCTGGTGCCGGCGGCGTCGTGAGCGAACGCCGACGGCTCGAACGGGCGCTCCGGGAGGCCGGGGTGCCTGCCGGGTACTACTGGATCGAGGGCGTGCACGAGCCGGCGCCGACACCGCCCGACTTCCTGTTCCTGCGGGCGCGGCCCGAGGGCGGCTGGGAGACGGGTGTGTACGAGCGCGGCGTCTTCGAGCCGGTCGCCGCGCATGCCACAGAGGGCGAAGCGTGCGCGCACCTGCGGCGCCTCCTCCTGCCCGGCGGCTGAGCACCCCCGGCCCGCCCACCGCGCCGCACCGCACCGCACCGCGCCGCGCCGCACCGCACCGCGCCGCACCGGGTCGCTCGCCCGCTCGCTCCCGAGCGTCGAACCGGTGCGGCTGCCGTTGCCGCGGCCGCTACGCCGTCTGGTGCGGCGTCGCTTCGGTGGTGAGTGCCGAGGCGACCAGAGAGGCCACGGCCTCCTCGCGTCCCTGGAGGTAGAAGTGCCCGCCGGGGAACACGCGGGAGGCGAAGTGCGCGGTGGTGAGGTCCGCCCAGGTGGGCAGGGCGCCGACCGGGCAGCCGGCGTCCTGGTCGCCGCCGAGCGCGGTGACCGGGACGGGCACGGCGACGGGCGGCTCCGCCGGCCGGTACCCGGTCAGCAGGGTGAAGTCCGCGCGCAGGGAGGGCAGCAGCAGTTCCCGCAGTTCGGGGATGGCGTAGGGGTCCTGGTCGGCGGCGAGGTCGACGGCGTTCTGCCGGCGGGTGTAGGCGATCAGCGATGCGTCGTCGAGGGCGGGCAGGTCCTTGCGGGCGCGGTGGGGCGCCCCGGACCCGGAGACGAACAGGTGGACCGGCAGGGACGCGGGCGCGCGCCGCGCCAGCCGGACCACGGTCTCGTACGCGGCCAGCGATCCCATGCTGTGTCCGAAGACGGCGGTGGGGAGCGGGGGGAGCGCGGCGAGGGCGGTGCTGACCGCGTCGGCCAGTTCCGCCATCGACTCGGTGCAGGGCTCGGCCAGCCGGTCCTGGCGGCCCGGGTACTGCACGGCCAGCAGCTCGGTGTCAGGGGGGAGGTGGCGGGCCCAGCCCTGGTAGGCGGTGGCGGCGCCGCCCGCGTGCGGGAGGCAGAGGATGCGGGCGCGGGCCGGGTGCGCCGCGCCGGCGGTGCCACTGCTCCTACTGCTACTGCTACTGCTGCCGGTGGTGGTGAATCGCTTCAGCCAGCGCTGTGTGCCGCCTGTCGTCATCCCAGTTCACCGCGCTCGACGCAGAACTCGTTGCCTTCCGGGTCGGCGAGCACGAGCCAACCGCCGCCGTCCGGACGGGTCCGGTCGGCGATCACCCGCGCCCCGAGGGCGCGGACCCGCTGCACCTCCTCGTCCCGGGTGCGGCCCTCCGGCTGCAGGTCGAGGTGGATGCGGTTCTTGGCGGTCTTGCCCTCCGGGACGCGCACGAACAGCAGCGTGGGGCCGCCGGCCGGGTCCTTGATGATCGCTTCCGGGTCGCCCGGCTTGTCGTCGTCGGCCAGCGGCCGGCCCAGTACGCGGCTCCAGAACAGCCCGAGGTCGTACGGGTCGCCGGTGCAGTCGAAGGTGATCGTGCGGATGCTCGGGTACATGGCCGTTCTGATTCTCCCTGTGCGGACGGATGGTGACGGTCCGGCAGATCGCCGCTCCACCACACAGCATGCGCTGACCGCTGCCCTGCCCCGGGGTCGGGGTCGGCACGGGCTGCCGATCAGCGGTCGTCCCCCGGACCGCGAGCCATACGGGCCGGGTGTGTGGTGCGGGGTACGGGTGCGGGTGCGGGTTGGGGTGGTGGTTACAGGGGGTCTCCGAGGGGGCCCAGGGTGGGTTCCAGGGTGGTGGCCCAGTGGGCGGCGAAGTCGGGCCGGGTGCCGTCGGCGTCGGTGAAGCCGTACTCCCCGTACAGGGACCAGGTCGCCAGCGCACGCCCGGACTTGGCCATGACGGCCGGGTCGGCGGCGAGGGCGGCGACCGCGCGGCCCAGGTAGGCGGGGCTCTCGGAGTGCGCGAAGTTCGGGTCCTTCGCGACGGCCTCGCGCCAGGTGTCCTCGGTGACGCCGAAGTGGTCCAGCATGGCCTCCGAGCGCAGGAAGCCCGGGGTGAGGGCGACGGCGGCGACGCCGTGCTCGCGCAGTTCGGCGGCCTGCGCGAAGGCGAGGCGGATCACCGCCGACTTGGCCAGGTCGTAGAAGAAGGAGCCGCGGTAGCGGGCGGTGTTGCCGTCGGTGACCTCGACGACCAGGCCGCTCCCCCGCGCGACCATCAGCGGGAGCGTGAACCGGCTGGTGATCACATGGGTCTCCACTGCCTGGCGCAGCAGCCGCAGGCCGGTGTCGAGGTCCTGCTCCCACAGCGGGTGGTCCCAGTCGGTGAGCGGGTCGCCTCCCCAGACGCAGTTGACGAGCACGTCGAGCCGTCCGGACTGCTCGGCGTCGATCCGGGCGACGAGCGCACGGACCTCGTCGGGGCTGCTGTGGTCCACGCGGACCGGGATGCCGAGGCCGCCTGCGGCGGTGACGCGCTCGGCGGTCGCCTCTACGGTCTCCGGGCGGTCCAGCTCAGAGCGCCCGGCATCGCCGCGGCTGCTGCGCCCCGTGACGTACACCGTCGCTCCGGCGGCGCCGAGCTCGACGGCGATGCCGCGCCCACCGCCGCGGGTGCCGCCCGCGACGAGGGCCACCTTGCCGCGGAGCGGTGCGGTGGCGGTCGTGGTCGCGGTCGTCGTCATCGCCGCGGTGTTGTCGTCTTGCGTCGTCGTCATTCATGCCTCCGGGGGATTGCGGTGGGCGGACAGTACGGCGGCGAGCTCGCGGCGCAGCCGGACCGCGAGGGCGTCCCGGCGGTCGAGGGCCCAGACCAGGCCGGTGCCGGCGGTGACGGCCTGGACGGTGTCGGCGAGGGCGCCGGTGTCCGTACCGGGCCGGAGTTCGCCCTCGGCCAGGGCCTCGGCGAGCAGGGCTTCGACGGCACGCCGCTGGGCCTCGTGGACGACGAGGGCATGGCGACGGAGCTCCGGGTCCGTCAGGTCGGTGCACAGGAAGGCCAGGTGGTGGGCGAAGGACTCGGGGGTGGCCGGCTGGTCCGTCAGGTCGACCACCAGCGTCTCAAGGGCGTCGAGCGCTGTTCCGTGCGCCTGCCGTACGCGTGCGGGCAGGGCGTCCGCGTCGCGCGCGGACTGCTCGGCGAGCGCGAGCAGCAGGCCGCGTTTGGAGCCGAAGCGCTGGACGAGGGTGCCCGCGACCAGCCCGACCTCGTCCGCCACGGCGGCCAGGGTGAACCCGACGGGTCCGGTCCGGCCCATGACCTCGGCGGCTGCGCGGAGGATCACCGCGTCCTCGACCCCGCGGGGACGTGCCATGCCGGCTGCCTCCTGCCCTCTCCATTAATAAATGCCTGTTCATTTATTAAACGGGATACGGAGGCTGTCGGCAACTCCGAGCCGTCGCACGCCCCTCCCCGGCCCCTCCCCCGGCCGGCGGACCGGGCGGTGGACCGGCCTGCGGACCGGGCGGTGGCTCAGCGGCGGGTGGCGCGGCGGATGACGGCTACGGCGAGGGCTATCACGGCGAGGGCCGAGACCACCGCGACGATCTTGGTTGCGGGGTCCATCATTCCGATCATCGTCGTTCGCTCCTTGGAGGGTCGGCGTCTTCGGTGTCTTCGGGCCGGTAGCTGAGCAGGTCGCCGGGCTGGCATTCGAGGACCCTGCAGAGCTGGGTGAGGGTGGTGAAGCGGACGGCCTTCGCGCGGCCGTTCTTGAGGATGGAGAGGTTGACGTTGGTGACGCCGACGCGGGCCGCGAGCTCGGTCAGCGTCATGCCGCGCTCGGCGAGGATCCGGTCGAGGTGGACGTGGATGCAGTGCTGCTCCTCCGGCTCATCGCGCTCACCTCGCTCGCCTCGCTCACCTCGCTTGCCTCGCATCAGATGACCGTTTCGAGGTCTTCGCGCATTGCCGCGCCCGCACGGGTGATCCGGGCGAAAACCAGCAGCCCGAGCCCGGTGAGGAGCAGCAGGTAGGGCGGGGTGAGCGTATACAGGACGGCACCGGCGGAGAAGGCGACGTGCGTGGTGAGGGTGGACAGCAGGGCGGTGCGGGCGGCGGCCTCGACGAGGCAGGCGACCACGCCGCCGGCGAGCACCCAGAGGGCGAGCGTACGCAGTCCGGCGGCGGTGCGGCGGGCGTGGATGCCGTCCCGGGCGGCCGACCGCAGCAGCCGGTCGAGGAGGGCGAGTCCACCGAGGAGCAGGACGAACGAGGGCACCTCGGCCAGGATGTGCAGGGTCCGCTGTCCGGCGCTCGGGTCCTGCGCACAGTACCGGGCGACGGCGTCGAGGCGCGCCCCGTCCCGGGCACCGAGAGCAGCGTCGGCAGAGCCGACGGAGCTGTCGGAGCTGACGGAGTTGGTCGAGATCCAGTCGGCGGTGGCGCAGACGCCGGTGCCCATGGCGCCCGGGCCGCCCCAGAGCGGGACCGAGCCGTTCAGGGCGCTCAGCGCGAAGCCGGCGAGGAGGAGGCCGGCCAGCAGGCGCAGCGTCATGGAGACAACGGTGGAGAGCGGTTCCAGCAGCTTCTTGTCCTCGGGCACGGGAGCAGCCACCTCCATATCGTTTATCGATGTTATCGAAAAACGATACAGGCGGGCGCCCGCCACGGGAACCCCCCGCCCTTGCCCTCGCCGTCCTCGTCCTCCCGCCCCGTCCGGAAAGACGACCGTCGGCCCGCCCCCGCGCGCAGTGGCGCGGGACCGGGCCGACGGCGAGGGCGGCGGGCCCCTGTGCCGGACCCGCTGCCGGATCGGATCGGGCGTCAGACGCGCTTGAGGTAGCCGCCCTTGAAGCCGTCCTGGTCGGCCCAGACGCGGTGGCGGCAGGACCAGGCGCCGAAGCCCACGAACTTGCCGGTCCAGACCGTCTCGGAGTGGGCGTTGTTGCCCGGGTTGGCAGAGATCCAGTTCTTGATCGGCGAGTTGTCGAAGGTGGTGGCCGGGACGAAGTTGGTGTGGCCCGCCCAGCCGCTGATGACCTTGGTGACACGGTTGCCACTGGTCCGGTAGTTCACTCCGAGCTTCACGGTGGTGACCTTGATGCCGAAGATGGTGTCCGAGACGCTGTGCCAGGCGCTGCGGTCGCGGGTGGCCGCGAACGTGGTCGGCGTCGGCTCGGTGGCGGCCTCGGCGTTGGAGTTCTCCTCCTCCTTGCTGATGACGATGTCGCCGTCGGCCAGGACGCGCTGCTTCTCCGTGGTGCTGGAGGCGACGTCCATGAACGCCTTGAAGTGCTCCGGCTTGTTCAGGTAGCCCAGGAACTTCTCCTGCTTGTCCTTGGGCAGCGCCTTGAACTGGGCGATCGTCTCGGCGGAGCCGGCTCCGCCCTTCTGCTGGAGCCAGGAGACGTACGCGCCCGGGCTGCTCGGGACCGGGGCCTCCGCCGCCACCGCCTGGCCGGGCATGCCCGCGAGAGCCATGGCACCGACAGCCGTCGCGGCCATACCGACAAAGCTCCGCCGAGTGATGTTGCGCATGAAGAAACTTCCCCCAGATTTGATTCCTGATACCCCTGCACGGAAATGGCAGGAGCGGGACAGGGGAGGCGAGTCCGGGAAGAGTGATATTTTCCACCCCCGGCTTACCGCCCCCTTGAGTCGGCCACCGTGGTCAGCGGCGGCTTCGGAAGAAACTTCCACACAGGCCGAGAGCCCCGGGCAAGAAATAAAAAGATCTCTGAGGTTTCTCTGAGCATCCGGATCCGCATACGACCCCAAGTCCTTTATTTCGGACAGATGGGAAGCAGGCGGGAGCCTAACCGGATCCCTCAACACCACTTGTGCGCACAGGTCAAAGCGGGCTTGCAGTACGTCTTCACCCGCACAGCCGCCGAACGGACGACACCGGGCCACGGATTCCCATTACCGGACAGAAGCGGCGTCGCGGGACGACACCGGGCACGCATCACCTGATGGCCACAAAGCCCGCCACAAAGCCACCGCAAATCCCACCGACTTTCCCCCGAAAAACTCGCAGCCAAATCCAGCTGTGATTCCGCGACATCACGGCAGGGTTTCCACCCCCAAGGACGATGGGAGGGAGATTTTCACCTGGCAGGGTCGGCGCGCGTGCGGAATTCCGTGCCTCCGGCGACGGGGCGGGGGGGCCGGTCTCGGGGCCCGGAAGAAACTTTCGCCGGGCTGTCACATCCCCGTGCCGCGATCCGTCAGTGCAGTGAAGGCAACGGACAACCCTCCGAAGGGAACACCACGATGACCGCCCAGCAGAACCCCACGCCGACCCCCATGCCGGCCCCCACGCCGAACGCCGTCCGCAAGAGCAACGGCTCGCGCCTGCCCAACCCCGCGCGGCTCGTCCCCGAGCTCGGCCCCGTCTCGGGGGCGCTGTTCAAGGCCACCGGCAACGGCTCGGTGCCCAAGACCACCATCGACCTCATGCAGCTCCGCGCCGGCCAGATCGTCGGCAACACGTACCTGACCGTCATGCACACCGACAGCCTCCGCAAGGACGGCGTCTCCGAGGAACGGATCACCGCCGTGGCCTCCTGGCAGGACGCCCCCTGCCTCACCGGGGCCGAGGCCGCCGCCCTGGCCCTGGTCGAGGCAGTCCTCCAGCCCTCCCCGCACGGCGAGCGCGTCTCCGACGAGCTCTATGCCCGAGTGGCCGAGCACTACGACGACACGGCCCTCGCCACACTCGCCATCGCGATCGGCCAGGTCAACTTCTTCATCCCGCTCGCCGTCATCGGCAAGCCGCTGCCGGGCGTGAAGCCGTCCGAGCAGTGGACCTGACGTGCTGCAGGACGCAGGGGTTCCTGTCGGGGCCGCGTGCGCGGCTATGCGCGGGCCGCGCCGTTCGCGCTGGCCCTCCACCCGCGTTTGATGCTCCTCATGAGTGCGGGAGTCACGAGCAGGGACCGGAACGGCTTGATGACGGCCAGGTAGGCGGCGCCGAGCCGTCCGTTCGGCTTGACCAGAACGGCCATCTGGCCGCGGTGGCCGCCTGCCCCGTCGGGAACCCAGCCGACGTGCATGACGGTGTGCACGGTCCGGTTGGCCATCTCCGACGCCCACTCGTCCGTGAGCAGGTACACCGAGGTGAAAGGAACGTCAGGGAAGTCCGGGCCCCTCGGCATCGCACGCAGATCGCCCGGCAGCCGGTCCCGGAGCGAGGCCACCCTGGAGCCGAGACCGGCGTCCTTGCCGTCCCACCCGAACAGTGCGCCGATCCTCCATCGGGCCTCCCACAGGAGGCGTACGACGAAGGGAGCCCCCTGGGGGAAGCTGTCCTCCTCCGCGTCCGAGACCATGCTCGCCACCAGCCGGGGGAACTCGTCCGGACCGCCCGGCGTCGGCAGCGCCCACACGTCCTCGACCGTGAAGCCGGGAGTGATCTCGTGGATGCGCCAGGGGAGCGCTGCGTGCGCGCTGTTGGGCAGCCTCATGCGCGGGCCTCCGCAGCCGTGTGCGCGCCCGAGCACGGTTCGCTGCCCGCGGAGTCGGCCGGTGCCGGTACGGGCGGCAGGCCGAGCACGCCCCGGACGGCCCTGACCGCGAGTTCGACGTCGTGGGGAGCGTGTCCGGCGAGCTGGATCCCGACCGCCTCGACGATGCCGAGGTACGCCGATGCCGTCTCGGCGAGCGGCGGCCCCGGCGGGATCGAGCCCCGGCTGCGTCCGGCAGCGATCAGCGCGGCGCAGTCGGCTTCGAGCCGGTCGACGATGTCCGTGATCGCCCGGCCGACCGGATGGTCCTGGCCGGCGAACTCGACCCTCAGCGTCATCATGACGTTGGCCACGTCACGGCGGCAGTAGACGGCGTGGCCCCGCGCCAGCGCCAGCAGCGCCTCGACGGGGTCGGCTTCCGCGGCGACGAGACGGCCCACTTCGGCATCCCACGTCTCCTCGACCCACTTCACCACCGCCAGCGCCAAGTCCTCCTTGTTGGCGAACAGGTGGTACAGGGCGCCGCGCGTATAGCCCGCCTCGCCGGCCACCCGCTCCAGCACCAGATTCGCGTACCCGTACGTGGACAGGCCCCGCGCCGCAGCCTCCAGCAGAGCACTCCTGGTCCGGGCACGACGGTCCGCCTGCGCCCGACGGGCCCCTTCCGGTTTCGCTGCCATGATCACTTCACCCACCCTCCCGCTTACATACTTACATGCATGTATGTAAGTTAGCACTGCTGTGCCGTTACGCAGACCGACCGAAACAGGGAGGGCATGTGCACCCCGAGCCGGAATCAGGCCGTCGCGAACATCCGGAGGAGCCGAAGGAGACGGCGGCGGCCTCTGTGCCGCACGTTCACCGGCAGCAGCCGGTTCCCGAGGAGATCCGCGCCCTCAGCACCATGGCCGACCCCGGCTACGTCGACGTCTTCACCCTGGTCGGCGGCGTTCCGGGCAGGTCACCGGAGCAGTGGGCCAAGGCCCTGTTCGAGGACGCGGCAGGCCGAGCAGGGCAGTTCGTCTGGCGCGTGCTCCTCGGCCTGCGGCTCAGGGCATCGGCGCACCGGGTGGCCGGATGGGAGGTCGCGGGCCGCGGTGCCGACTGGATCAGGCTTGAGGCCCGCTCCTGGTTCCTGACCGGCCACCTCGTCGTCCAGGCCGACGACGAACACGTCTCCCTCGCCACGTTCATCCGCTACGACCGCCCCGTGGCATCACTCATCTGGCCCCCGCTGGCCAGGAAGCACCGCCAACTGGCGCCCGACCTGCTGCGCGACGCGCACCGGACCCGGCAGTCGCCCCCGAGCCGATAGTCCGCCCCGGCCCACGGGACGAGCCGCAGCGGCGGAGCCGGGCCGAGCGGGTTCCGGCTCGCCGAGCGGGTTCCCGTTCCGCGCCGGTCAGACCGGCCGGGCGGCGCGGTCGGCCGCCCCTCAGCTCCCGTCGCGGCCCGAGGCCAGGATCGCCCTGGCGGCGAAGTCCGCCAGCCGGGCCCGCATCGTGTCCCGCGGCTCGCGCTCCTGCCCGGCCAGGTGCTCGACGAGGTCGGCCCGGGTGGCGGCCAGCAGGGCGTGGGCCGTGAAGCCGCTGTCGGGCAGGCCGGGGATCTGCTCCAGTACGGCCCGGAGCAGGCCGTGCCACTGCTCGTAGTGCTCCGCCTGGTAAGGGCTTCCGCTTCCGCTCCCCTCCAGGGCCAGCGCGAGGCGCCGGTTGTCGAGTTTGAAGCACAGGAGGGCGTCGAGCAGGGCGAGCGCGCGCTCCTGCGGCGGGGTGCCCGGGCCGAGCGGTGGCGGGCCGGCTTCGACGGCCTCCCGGATCGGTTCGAGCCGCGCCCCGTACAGCGCGCGGAGCAGTCCGGCGCGATCGCCGAAGGCCCGGAAGAGCGTCCCCTTGCCGACGCCCGCCGCTGTCGCGACGTCGGCCATGGTGACGTCCTCGGGACTCTCGCTGCGGGCGAAGAGGGCGTCGGCGGCCGCGAGGACGGCCTCCCTGTTGCGGGCGGCGTCCTTGCGAGACCTGTGCTCGGACATGCTGCTTCCTCCGTTTGCAAAGCGGACCCGGGGTCCGTATCGTCGAAACGGACCCGAGGTCCGGATTCTACGAGCTGGAGGACACCCATGTCCGCACCGACTTCTCCGGCGGATCTGTTCCGCCACAGCCTGAGGCTGCTGCTCGACAAGGACATTCCCGCGTGGGTCGCCCTGTGGGCCGAGGACGGCCTCATGGAGTTCCCCTTCGCCCCCGCGGGATGGCCCGCGCGCCTGGAGGGCAGGGAGGCCATCGCCGCGTACATGCGCCCCTACCCCTCCCGCATCGATCTGCACGACTTCCCCGCCCTGACGATCCACCAGACCACCGACCCGGAGACCATCGTGGTCGAGATGCGCGGCGTCGGCCGCCTGGTGGAGACCGGCGGGCCCTTCGACATGACGTACATCGCCGTCGTGACCGTTCGGGACGGGCACATCACCTCCTACCGCGACTACTGGAACCCCCTCGCCGCCCTCACGCCCGGCACCGACGGCACCGACGGCACCGACTTCGCCGGGAGCAGCCGATGACCGCGGCCATGACCGCGACCGCGGCCACGCCCCCCGTCGGCGCCACGCTGGTCATCGGCGCCACGGGCACCACCGGCGGCCGCACCGCCGCGCAGCTGACCACCGCCGGCCACCGCGTCAAGGCCGCCAGCCGCCGCGCCACCCCGGTCCCCGGTGCCGAGCCCGTCCCGTTCGACTGGTACGACCCCGCCACCCATGCCGCCGCCCTCGGCGGAGCCGACCGCGTCTACCTCATCCCGCCCCTGGGCGAGTCCGACCCGGCGGCGGTGATGCTGCCGTTCCTCCGCCGGGCCCGCTCCGCCGGGGTGCGCCGCGCGGTGCTGCTGAGCTCCTCGGCCATCCCCGAGGGCGGACCGGGGGTGGGCGCGGTGCACCGGGCCCTGCCGGACCTGTTCGACCAGTGGGCGGTGCTGCGCCCCTCCTGGTTCATGCAGAACTTCACCGGCACGCACGCGCACGCCGCGAGCATCCGCGAGGACGGCGTCATCCGGACCGCCACCGGGAGCGGCCGGGTCGGTTTCGTCGACGCCGAGGACATCGCGGCCACCGCCGTCCGCGCCCTGACGGACGGGCAGGCGCCCAACACCGATCTCGTCCTCACCGGACCGCAGGCCCTCAGCCACGACGACGTCGCCACGATCATCACCGAGGTCACCGGCCGGCCCGTGGTCCACCACCGGCTGTCGTACGAGCAGATGCGCGACCGCCTCACGGCGCAGGTGCCGACGCGGTTCGCCGCCATGCTGGCCGGCATGGACCGCGCCATCGCCGAGGGCGCGGAGGACCGGATCACCGACACCGTCCGGCGGCTCACCGGCCGGGCACCGGGCACCTTCCGCGCCGTCCTGGAAAGGGAGATGCGGTCGACGTAGCCGCGGGGGCGGTGCGGGCGGATGTAGGTGGTGACGGGGCGTCATCCGCGGTGCGAGGCCCGGGGAAAGAGGGCTTGCACTTTGTTCAAGAGGGGCCTACAGTCATGCCCACAGCCACTACTTGCACTTAGTTCAAGACGAAGGCATCGGAGAGGAACACGACATGGCGCAGGACAGCAGGCTCAGCGGATTCGTCTCGACCGCAGCCGAGAAGTTCGACATCCCCGGCGTCTCCGTCGGGGTGCTGGTGGACGGCAAGGAGTTCTACGCCTCGCACGGCGTGACGAGCCTCGACAACCCGCTCCCCATGGACGAGCGGACGCTCTTCCCCATCGCCTCGGCCACCAAGTCCTTCACCGCCACCGCCCTGATGCGCCTGGCCGCCGAAGGAAAGGTCGACCTCGACGCCCCGGTACGCCGCTACGTGCCCGAGCTGGAGCTCGCCGACGAGGAGGCCGCGGCCGCGGTCACGGTCCTGAACCTCCTCAACCACACGTCGGGCCTGTCCTGGAACGTGATCGACACCGACGACGAGGACGAGACCCTGGCCGGGTTCGTCGCCAAGCTGTCCCGGCTGGAGCTGATCGCCGCACCGGGCGAACGGGCCTCGTACAGCCAGGCCGCCTACAACCTCGCCGGGCGGGTCGTCGAGAAGGTGACGGGCATGCCGTTCGAGAAGGCCGTGGCCTCGCTGCTCCTGGAGCCGGTGGGGCTGTCGGACACCTTCTTCGACCTGGACGACATCGTCACCCGGAAGTTCGCGCTCGGGTACAACCGCGGCGAGGACGGCGGGCTGCGGGTGGCGACGCCGTGGAAGGCGTACCGGGGCGGCGCGCGCGGCAACAACCCCGGCGGGGGCGGTATCTCGTCGGTGAGCGACCTGCTGCTCTGGGCCCGGTTCCACCTCGGCGGCGGGGAGGGCGTACTGCCCGCCGAGGCGCTGCGCGACATGCAGGAAAAGACGGTCGAGCTGCGCGGCAGCAGCCTCGGCGACGGCTTCGGGATCGGCTGGTTCCTGCTGGAGGTGGACGGCGTCCGGGCGATCCGGCTCGGCGGGTCGGGCAACGGCCAGTTCTCCGAGCTGCTGATCGTGCCCGAGCGGAACTTCGCCGTCGTCTCCCTCGCCAACTGCGGCCCGGACGGACACCCGTTCAACCAGTCCGTCGTCCGCTGGGCGCTGGAGCACTACCTCGGCGTGATCGAGCGGGAGCCCGAGCCGGTCCCGTACGACGACGCGCGGGCGCGGGAGGTCGCCGGACGCTACGAGAACGACGCCATGAACATCGACATCGCCGCCGACGGGACCCGGCTCACCCTCGCGGCCGGGATCAAGCCGGAGATCCGGGCGGCCTCGGACGCGGAGATGCCGCCGGACTACGCCCCGGCCGGCATGGGCCTGCTGCCCGGCGACGGGGACGAGTACGTCATCACCGAGGGCGGCCTGCAGGGCGAGCGCGGCTTCTTCAGCCGGGACGAGAACGGCGCAGTGACGGGCATCGACCTGGCCGGCCGACTGTTCACGCGAACGCAGGCCACGCCCGCGACCCGGTGATCCCGCACCGCGTGGTCCGGGGCCCGCGGGCGGGCGCCGCCGCCGTCCTGCTGTGGCCGAGGGCGCTCGCGGCCCGCCCGCTCAGACCGGTTTCAGGACCTCGGGCCACTGCCTCTCCTCCAGCGGCGTCCTCCGGTACCGGACCGCGGCGTCGCGCAGGCCCGCCATGGCCGCGTCCCGGTAGGGGCTGGCCGCCAGCTCGCGGGCGGCGTCGGCGCGTACGTCCTCGTCGCGGCGGCGGGCGGCCGCCGTGTCCAGCGCCTTCTGCAGCATCGACTGCGGGCCGTCGCCCAGGCCCGCGATCAGCCTCAGCCAGTCGGCACGGTCGGCGGTGACGGCCATCCGGGTCAGCGGCTTCTGCCACTTCCAGCCCAGGCGGGTCACGTGGTGCGGGTCGGTCACACCGGATCCGGCCGTACGCCGCGCCACGCCCAGCGCCACCCCGACGGCCTGGCCCGGGTCGACCGCGCAGAGCCGCTCGGCGAGGAACCCGGCGCCCGTGTCGTGGATCGCGGCCGTGTCGGCGCAGACCCCGACCTGCGCCGTGGCCGTCGCGACGGCCTCCGCGGCGTCCTGCGGGGCCGACAGCGGTGCGAAGCGGCAGCGCAGGAACGCGCGCAGCCGGGCGATCTCACCGGCGGAGCCGTCCGGGACATCGGCCGCGGCCAGGGCGGCGTCCAGCTCCTCCCAGCCCGGCTCCCCGTCGGCGGCGGCGATCGGGGAGACGTCGTGGCCGTTCCAGTGCCGCAGGACTCCGGCGGCGGTGGTCCACTGCCCCTTGCGCACCTTCGCGGCCAGCTCGGCCTGCCGGGCGAGCAGCGGCCGGTCGGCGGCGCCCAGCCTGACGAGGTCGCCCCACAGGCGCAGCGCCGCGGCCTTGGCGTTCCCGTCCGGGCACGGGCCCTCGAACCACAACTCGGCGCACCACTCGGCCAGGTCGGGCCCGTACCGGGCGAACAACGCGCGCGCCGGCTCGGCGGCCCGGCCGGGCTGCTCCACCGTCCGCTTGGCCAGCGCGGCGAGCCACGGCACGTCGGCCGTCGGCACGCGGAAGCGCAGCACCTCCGGGAGGAGGGTGTGCGCGTGGGGGGCGTGGTCGGCGAGGGCCGCCTGCACCAGCCCGCTCATCCGGTCGCGGACCCGGCCGCCGTGGTAGGGCCTGCCGTCCCTGAACTCGGGCCAGGCGTTGCGGCCTTGGGCCAGCTGGGCGTGCCGGAGCCCCTCCAGGGTCCGCCAGCGCTCCAGTCCCCGGACGGCTCGCGCGTGGCCGGTCGCCGCCAGGGGGACGAGGAGCCGGGTGGCGCCGTCGAGCGCGAGGAACGTGTCGTCCGTCCTGGTGTCGGCCCACGAGCCGCCCTTGGACGGCCAGCGCACGATCTCGGCCAGCCGGGCCGGCGCCAGCGGGGCGAGACCGCTGACCGCGAACCGCAGGGCCGCGGATGACGCGGATGACGCGGTACGCCCGCCGGCACCGCGGCCGTTCCTGTCGGGGGTGAGGGCGCCGAGCCGGCGGACACACCACTCGGCGGCGGCGCGCGTCCCGGGGGCGTCGGCCGGAGCACGGAGCAGGGGCGGCAGGAGGAGGGCGGCGACGTCGTCGACGGTGTCCCGGCCCCGGCAGAGTGCGACCGTCTCGTCCAGCAGCTCGGGCACACCGGCCCCGGCCTCGCGGAGCCCGGTGCCGACCTGTTCCAGGACCGCCCTCAGCCGGGGCCTCGCGACGTCGAACGGGTTCTTCCCCTCGGCGGCCAGGGCCCGGATCACGTCCTGCGGCGTCCTGCCCGGTGCGGTGGCGAACCAGTACGTGTCCAGCGCCGCCTGGGCCTCCTGCCACTCCTCCGCCGCCGTCCGGGCGGCCCAGGCTCCGCTGCCGCCCGGCGCGTCCTCCTCCTCGGCGGTGTCCTTCGGGGGAACCGCCCTGTCGGTGCCGAGGCGCTGGGCGATCCCGGCCGCCACCGGGAACAGCGCGTCCCAGCCCGGGTCCCCGGCGCGCCGGTGGATCACCGCCACGCACTGCAGGGCCTGGAGGGCCGAGCGGTGCTGCTCGGCCAGCGCGAGCAGTTGCCGCAGGCGCTCGGCCGCCCACTCGCTCCAGTGCTCAGCCAGGGCGTCGACCAGCCGTACCGCCTGGTTGCCGTGGCTGCCCGCACTGTTCGCGTTCAGGTTGACCAGCCACGACCACAGGCAGGAGCGGCCGCCGCAGCCGGTCGGCGCGGCGTCCTGCGGGTCCGGCGCGCGCTCCACGCAGCCGTCCGGGTCCTCGCACAGGGTGTGCAGCAGCCCGCGGACGGCGTCCGAGGTGGCCCGGTCGATCCGGCCGAACCGGCACAGCAGGTCCAGGACGCGCCACTTCATGCGCGGGTGGTGCTCCAGGACGAGCCCCAGGTCCTTGGCCACGCGTTCGGGGTTGCCGTGCTTCCGGGTCGGCAGGACGGCCAGCATCTCCCGCACCATGGCCGGCGGCGGCGACTCCCGCAGGTACGTGTGGAACCGGTCGCGGACACGGCCGTACAGGTCGTCCGGGAGCAGGGCGCAGGACCGTACGGCGATCACCTGGAGGTCGACGTCCTCGCTGCGCAGGAGTTCGCCCAGCAGCTCCGCGGCGTGCTCTCGCACCCTGCCCTGCGCGCGCATGCCCTGGACGAGGGCCTGCTCGGCGACGACCGCGCGCAGGAAGTCGTCCGGGTGGGCCGCGAGGTGCCGGCCCAGGGCACGGTAGTAGGACTGCTTCTTGTCCGCGGCGAGCCGCACCAGGCAGCGGCCGGCGGCGTACTCGAAGAGCGTCTGGTGGAAGAAGCCCACGGCCGACGCCTGCTCCGTCTCCCTTGCCGTCTCCCTTGCCGTCTCCTGCGCCGCCTCCTGCGCTGTCTCCCGGCCGCCGCCGTCCGTCCCCACGACCACGCTGCGCCGGTCGAGCTGCGCCAGCTGCTCCAGGGGATCCGCGTCGCCGGCCTCGGGGTTCGCCTCGGCCATCCGCTCGGCCGCGTCCGCGACGGGCAGGGCCACCACACCGTCGTGCAGCATGAGGCGGGCGAGGCCCTGGGCCGGCCAGGACAGGTCCGCCGACACGGGTACGGCGGCATCACCGGCGGCGCCGTGGCGGGCGTCCTCGCGGACCCGCCGCTCCCAGTAGCGGTCGTAGAGGCCCGCGGCGTCGATCTCGGGTGTGGGCGACTGCGGCGCGTACACCTCGAACAGCATCCGCAGCGTCAGGGGCCTGGCGACGACCTCGCGGATCGGCAGACCGCGCACCGCGGCCTCCCTCAGGGCCGCCACCGTCTCCGCCCGGGCGGCCGGAGTCCGGTCGGGGAGGTAGTGGAGGCAGTACGTGGACAGGGCGCGCTCCAGCTCCTCCCGGCCCTGGAAGTCACCGACGTGGAAGGCCACTTCGGCAGGGGTGCGGCCCAGCAGGTGCTGGAGGGACGCGCTGTCGCGCGTACGGCACGTCATGACGAGCGGCACGCCCCGCTGCTGGCAGGCGGCAACCGCCCGGAGCAGCCTCGTGCGGCCGTCCGCGGCGTGCAGGAGCAGGTCTGCCGTGTCGAGCAGCACGACACGGCCGGGGGTGAGGCCGCGCGCGACGGATTCGAGGAGCCGGTCGCCCTCCCCCGGGGGGAGCAGCTGCTCGGCGCGGAGGAACACCGGCCGGATCTCGGTGCCCGTGCGCAGCTCGCGCGACGGCGACCGGGTACGCAGGGCCTCGCGGGGAGGTGCGGCCCTGCGGCCCTCGACGATCTCCGCCAGGCACCACAACAGGCTCGACTTGCCGGTGCCCGCCTCCCCCAGGACCAGTTGGACCGGCTGGCCCGGCCGCCCGGCCAGCACCTGCTGCTGCACGATGCGCGCCATGCGCTCCTCGGTCCCGCGGCGCACGTACACGTCGCGCAGCGACACCGGTGGGGCGTCCGCCGAGCCGCGGCCCAGGAGGAGCATGTCCCGGCGGGCCCGCTCGCTGACCTCGTCGACCAGCGTCCGGTGCCGGCTGCCCCCGTCGCCTGCCCGTCGGCCGGACACGCGGTGCAACTCCTGAACGACCTCGTCCAGGGCGAGGGCGAGGGTGAGGGGCAGGGCCCGGTGGTCCGGCCCGCCGAGGCGGACCAGGGCCTCGAGAACGCTCTGCCGTTCCCTGGTGATCAGCCGGCCTCGGGCGATGTCGGCCCGCAGCTGCCGGAACGTCTCCCAGCGGAACGCCGTGAACCGATCGGGCCCCGTACCGGTCCCGGCCCGGCGGTCCTGCTGCATCTGCTCGGCGATCCGGGCGTGCACCTGCCGCCACAGCGGCTCGTCCGAGCGCGAACGCTCCTCGCCGGTGCGGGGGCGGGACCGTCGCAGGGCCTTCTCCGCCGCGCTGTCGTACAGGAACGACAGCGCCTGGTCCAGATACACCCGCGCCGTTGCCCCCACGAGCTCCTCGGCCGCCATGGCCACCTCCCGCACACCGCCCGCACACCGCCCGACCGGCGGCTCAGCGTAGGACAACACCGCGTCCCGCGCGTCCGGTTCACCCCACCACCACCCGCACGGCGAGGCACCGGCACCGGCACTCACCGGCGTCCCTGCCTCGCACCGACGACCGAGACCCCGCGGGAGTTACGCACACACCTGCCCTGACCTGCGACGCAAGGAAAGGCAAGACGGACGACCCCAGGACAGTTCGGGGTCCGCACCGCCCCGGGCCAGTTTTGACCCGCACGCCGGCAACTCCGGGGTGCGGGCCCGCACCTCACCCGTCTCGAGAAACGGTGAGGTCACCACGATGCGTCATGTCCCTTCCCTCCTCGACCACGCTCTCCGTGCCGGCGGCGAGCTCCTGTCCTGGCATCCGAGCCCGGAGGCGCAGTTCCTGTCCCAGGTGATCCGCGACCTGGCCGCCGGGGAGGCGCCCCGCCTGTGGGTGAGCACCGCCGCCCGGCTCCACTGGACACGGCTCACCGCCCTCGCAACCCGCAACCGCAACCGCAACCGCAACCGCTGACGGTGTCCCTCCCCGCCCGCCCGGCAGCGGCTCGCCGTCATCGGCGAGCCGCTGCCGGGCGCCTACCGCTGCGCCGCGTGGACGGGGTCCAGGGCCCGGGCGAGTTCCGGGGCGTGGGCCGCGAACGGGCCGAGGTCGGTGGCGCGGGCGAACGCCGGGTCGTGCCGGTAGTCCGCGAGGCGGGCCAGGGTGCGGCTGCCGTAGTACGCGGACGGCGGCGCGGCGGACGGTGCGGACGGCGTACGGACCGCCAGGGTTCCGTCGGCGACACCGGGCAGTGTCTGCTCGAACAGGGTCTGGCAGGCGCGGACGCCGCGCAGCATCACCTGGTGGAAGCGGTCCTCGGGGCCGACGGGGAAGCGCTGTTCGGCGAGGACCGGGCCGGTGTCGATGCCGGCGTCGACCTCGTGGACGGTGGCCCCGTACTCGGTGTCTCCGTGCAGCAGGGCGAACGCGATGGCGGCGGACGGCAGTCCGCGGTGCTGCGGCAGCAGGCCGTTGTGGATGTTGACGATCCGCAGTCCGAGGGAGAGCAGCGGGGCGCGGAAGATCTGCCGGTTGTTGACGGACCAGACGACGCCGTCGGTGCAGGCGGCGGCGAGGACGGCGGCGTGTGCGTTGATGTCGGGGGCGGGGACGAGGTGCGGGGTGGCCGGGCCGGCGGCCGCGGCGTCGAGCGGGTCGGCGGAGCAGACCAGGTCGACGCGGTGGCCGCCGGCGGCGGCGTGGGCGACGGCACGGCGCAGCAGGGCGCCGTCTCCGACGAAGATCATGCGGGGGTCTCCTCGCGGACGGTGGTGAGGCGGGCGCAGACCTGGCCGAGCGTCAGGTCGCGGACCAGGCAGGCGAGGTCTTCGGTGAACCGGCGGGCCTGGTCGGGGGTGAGCAGGTCGGCGCTGACCGCGGTGAGCATCTCGACGAGGGCGAGGGAGTCGCCGCCCAGCGCCTGGAAGTCGGAGTCGGGGGTCAGGTCGGTGGCGTCGACGCCGAGGATGGCCGCCCAGTGGCCGGCGACGCGGGCCCGGAGGTCGTCGGTGCTGTCCGTGCTGTCCGTGCCGTCGGTGTTCCCGCCGGCCGGGGTGTCCCGGGCGAAGGGGTCGGGGAGGGCGTCGAAGTCGGTCTTGCCGCTGATCGTGGTGGGCAGGGCGGCCACGGCGATCACGTGTGCGGGGACCAGGTGCCGGGGCAGGGTCCGGGCCAGCTCCGCCCGCAGCGCGGCGGCGGTCCCGGCCCCCGCGCCCGCGGGATCCGCAGGGCCGGCTGGTTCGGCGGGGCTGTCCGGTGTCCGGGCCGGGACGACGTACGCGCACAGGACCGCCGAGCGGGCGCCGGGGCGGCGGCGGGCCGTCACCGCGGCGCGGGCCACGGTCGGGTGGGCTTCCAGGGCCGCGGTGACCTCGGCCGGCTCGATCCGGTACCCGGAGATCTTCAACTGGCCGTCGGCCCGCCCGGCGAACGCGATCGCGCCTCCGGGCAGCCGGCGGCCGAGGTCGCCCGTACGGTACGAGCGCATCCCGTCGGGTCCGGTCGAGAACGGCGACGGGACCGCGCCCGGACCGGCCGTGCGGGCTGTGCGGGCTGTGCGGGCTGTGCGGGCTGTGCGGGCTGCCGTGCCGTCGGCGGCGGTGTCGACGCCGCCGGTCCCGGTCCCGGGCTCCAGGTAGCCGCGGGCCACCTGGGGGCCGCGTACGACGATCTCGCCCACGCGGCCCGTGTCCGCCGGGCCGGTGCCGATGACCTCGCCGTCCTCGCCGACCAGGTCGACGTGGGCGCCGGGGCCGGCGGTGCCGAGCGGCAGGGAGGGGCCCGTCTCGGTGCCGTCGACGACGTGGGCGAGGCAGGCGACGGTGGCCTCGGTGGGCCCGTACCCGTTGATCACCCGGCAGTCGGAGCCGAAGGCGGAGTGCGCGGAGCGCACGGCGGCCGGGGTGAGCTCCTCCCCGCCGAGGAGCAGGGTGCGGAGCCGGCCGCCGCCGTCGCCGTCGAGGAGGGCGAGGTGGGACGGGGTCAGGGCGAGGGTGTCGGCGCGGTGTTCGCCGACGAGGGCGCGCAGTACGGCCGGGGAGGGCGCGCCGGGAGCGAGGACGGTCGTGCCGCCGGCGAGGAGCGGCAGGAAGAGCGGGAAGCAGGAGATGTCGAAGGCGTAGGAGGCGGCGAATCCGAAGCGGGTGCCGGCGTCGACGCGGCACATCGCGGTCGTCCAGTGGACGAAGGCGACGAGCCCGCGGTGTTCGATCAGCACGCCCTTGGGGCGGCCCGTCGAACCCGAGGTGTGCATGACGTACGCCAAATCCCCGGGTGCGGGGCCCGCGGGCAGCGCCGGGGCCCGGTCCGGGTCGGCCGGCGGTACGTCTTCGACCGGGAGCAGGGTGCCGGGGACGAAGTCGGCCAGGTCCGCGGCGAGGTGGCGCCGGGTCAGGGTCAGGCGTACGCCGCCGGCCTCCAGGACGTCGCGGATCCGCGGGCCGGGGTGGCCCGGGTCGAGCGGGACGTAGGCGGCCCCGGCCTTGAGGATCCCCCACAGTGCGCAGACCCCGTCCGGGGTCCGGTCGACGACCAGGCCCACGAGGCTCCCGCGGCCGGTCCCGCGCCGCAGCAGCTCGGCGGCGACCGCGTCGGAGCGGCGGTCCAGTTCGGCGTAGGTGACGGGGCCGTCGGGCCCGTCGAGCGCGACGGCCGCGGGCGTACGGGCGGCCTGGGCGCGGAACAGGTCCACGACGGTGGCGGACGGGGACGGGGACGGGTCCGCGGAGCCGTCCCCCTCGGCGGCAGGCGGCCCGGGCAACACCACGGCCGCAGGGGCGGACGCGTCCGGCGCGGGCACGTCCGCGGCGGCGACGGGGGCGGGGGCGGCGGTGGCGAGGACGGTGTCCAGGAAGGCCGACGCGTGCTCCCGGAGGGAGGGGTCGCAGCCGCGGACGCCGAGGGTGATCTCGGTCGCGGCGGCGGTCTCGGCCACGGCGAACGACAGCGGGACCAGGGGTGCGTGCACGGGGAGCGCGTACGCGGTGGCGGCGGTGAAGCCGCCGCCGGACAGTTCGGCGGGGTCCAGCAGGCCGAGGTGGGAGACCACGGCCGAGGCGAGGTGGCGGTCGGCGCGTACGGAGGCGGCCTGGGCGGCGCGCAGCAGCGCGGCGACGGCCGCCTCGGGCATCCGGGTGACGAGGCCCGCCTCGAACCCGGCGGCGAGTTCGGCGCCGTCGGCGAGGGCGGCCAGCAGCCGGGACTGGGCCCGGGCCCAGTCCCGGCCGGGACGCAGGTCCAGGAACAGCGGGAGGGTGAGGTTGCCGGTCGCCGCCGCGAGGTGCGGGCGGTGGCGGCGCAGGTCCACCGGGACCATGACGCGGGTGTCGCGGCGTGCGGTGTCGGCGACGGCCTGGGCGAGCCGCGCGGTCAGCGCGGGGTGCCGGCCGGGGAGGGTGCGGCGCAGCCACAGGGTCCGGGGCGGGGTTCCGGGCGTTGCGGGGCCGAGCGGAGAGGGCCGGCCGGGCAGCGGGGAGGGCCGGCGGCGGCGTTGTCCGGCGGGCAGGGAACGCAGCAGGCCGTGGTCGGTCGCCGGGTCGGCGGCGGGCCGGGCGGGCTCGCCGCGCAGGGCGCGGAAGACCTCCCGGACCCAGGTCAGGGCGCCGTGACCGTCCATCAGGGCGTGCGAGGCGCTGAAGACGAGCGCGGTCGGCGTCCCGTCCCGGCCGGGTACGGCGAGCACCTCGCAGCCGGGCGGGTCGGCCGGGCCGGAGCGGCCGGTGAGCAGCTCGGCGGTGGCGGGGGCGGAGGCGTCGAAGGCCGCGGCGGACGGGTCGGCGTACACGACCCGCGGCGGCGGCCCGTCGGCCACCCACAGGGGGCCGCGGCGCACCAGGCGGGAGCCGGGGCAGGCCTCGGCGGCCCGGGCCACGGCGGCCTGGAGCTCCTCGCGGCCGGGCAGCCCGTCGCCCTCGACGACGACCCGCAGGGCCATGGCTCCGCGGGCGTGGCCGGCGCCGAGGTAGAGCCGCTCGGTGGGCGACACGGGGCGCCGGTAGGGGGCGGCCGCGGTGGTGCGGGCGGCAGCCGGAACGGTGGGCGGCGTAACGGGTGCGGCTGGTGTGGCTGGTGTGGTCGGGTGCGTGGTCATCGCGGGGTATCCCCTCGGGCGGCCGATCCGGCCGGGTCTGTGGTGCGCGGCAGCGGGCCCGCGACGGCAGCGCGGGCGGTGACCGCACCGGCCCCGGCCGACCCGGCAGCCGGTATGGCCGGGGCGGGGGCGAGTGTGGCGGGTCTGCCCGCGCGCGTGGTCATCGGGGGTCTGTGGTGCGCGGCGACGAACGATCCGCAGCCGCCCGGGAGGCAGCCGACTCCGCCGCAGCCGACGGGGCAACATCCGACCCGGACACGGTCGGACCGGAGACGGGCGACCCAGTGACGGTCGCCCCGGCCACAGCCGAACCAGCCGCAGCCGACGCGGCCGCGGCCGACGGGGCGGCAGCCGGTGGTGCCGTCGCGTGGGCGGTTTCCGGCGCGACCGTGCGGGCCGGGGGGTTGGTCCAGGCGGGGATGCCGCCCTGGGCCGTGACCCAGTCGGCCAGGTCGCGGAGGCCTTCGGCACGGGTGCGGGGGGCGTCGTAGCCGAGGTCGCGGTGGGCGGCTCCGGTGTCGTACGTCGTCGAGCGGGTCAGCAGGGCCATCATGTAGCGGCTCAGCGGCGGGCTGCCGGTGTCCGCGTCGGGCCGGAGCCGCCAGAGGGTCTCCACCGCGGCCGCCAGGGTGCGGCCCATCGGGAGGGGGATGCGCGGGCGGGGCGGGGCGCAGCCGAGCAGGCCGGCGACCTCGGCGAGGAACGGCCACAGGTCCGTCACCTCGCGGTCCGCGACGAAGTACGCGCGGCCGCCGATGCGTTCGGCCGGGGCGGTGACGGCGGCCCGCAGGCAGGCGTCCACGGCGTTGTCGACGTGGCACAGCGACACCAGGACGCGTTTTCCGCCCGACAGGTCGGGCAGTCGCCCCGCGTGCAGGGCGCCGACCAGCCGCGGCAGGAACCCGGCGTGGTCGCGCGGGCCCCAGATGCCCCGCGGGCGGATCGCGCAGGTGGTGAACTCCGGGCCGTCGGCCGCCAGGACGTGCTGCTCGGCGATGGCCTTCGTCGCGCAGTAGTGGTTGAACCAGCGGGTGGGGTAGGGGGTGCTCTCGTCGATGCCGAGCCGGTCGCCCTCGCGCAGGTGCATCAGGGCGCTCGGGCTCGACACGAACACGAACCGCCGGGCGCCGGCCGTCCGGGCCGCCGCCATCAGCCGGAGCGTGCCGGTGATGTTGGCGGCCCGGAACTGCTCCCGGGTGCCGTGGTCGACGACGCGCGCCGCGCTGTGCACGACGGCCTGGCAGCCCTCGGCGGCCCGTTCCAGCGTGGCGGGCTGTGTCAGGTCGCCGGTGACGAGTTCGACGCCGGACAGCGCGCTCAGCCGGGCCGTGTCGCTGCCGGGCCGTACGAGGGCCCGTACGCGGTGGCCGGATGCGACGCAGGCGTCGGCCAGGTGGCCGCCGAGGAACCCGGTGGCACCGGTGATCAGGATGCGGGTGGGAGTCGTCACAGCTTCCGCCACCAGGTCGCACCGTAGAGGAGGGTCAGGCCGACCGCGGCGGGGCGGCCGATGCCGGCGGCGCGGGCGCGCGGCAGGGCGAGCGGGATCTGGGCGGCGTGCACGCCGATGCTCAGGACGGCGTCCGTCCACCACAGCACGCGCGGGAGGCGGGCTGCGGGGACCCCGGCGGTCGCGGCCCAGACGGCCCCGCCGACGAGGTACGCCCAGCCGGCGAGCGGGACGAGTTGTGCGGCGCGGTCCCGGGAGAGCAGGGGGGTGGGCGGGGCGAGCCGGCGCTCGGCCCAGCGGGCCAGCTCCTCGCGGCCGATCTTGGCGTTGTGCCGGATGTCGACCGGGAAGCCGGGGTGGCGGAGGAACTCCGCCTGCTCCAGGCCCGTGGTGGGGGCGTGCGCGCAGGCGAGGGCTCGGAGTTCGGCGACGAGGCGGTGCCAGGCCTCCGCGTCGAGGTCCCCCTCGGTCTCCACGCAGACGACGGGGCGCTGGGGGCGCCGGGGGCCCTGCCCCGCACCGCCCGCACCACCCGCGCCGCCGCGACCGCGGCCCCAGCCGCTGTCGGCGGTGGTGCCGGAGGCAGGACCGGCAGCGGGGCCCGTGCCGTAGGGGGCGGTGGCGTCCGTGGTGTCCATGGCGTCCGTGGTGTCCGTGATGCCGACGAGGGCGGTGCGGCGTACCAGGGGGTGGGCGTTGAACACGCCCTCGCAGCGCACGGTGTGCAGGTCCCGGTGCTCGGCGCGGACCCGCTGGGCGGCGCGGCCGCAGAACCACAGCCGCCCCTCCTCGTCGAGGTAGCCGAGGTCGCCGGTGCGGTGCCAGGTGCGCTGCGGTGCGCTGCCCGACGTCACCGCCGCCGCGCCGGTCTCGGCTGCTGCGTCAGCGGCGTCGGGGGTGGCGTCGGCCGCGGCGTCAAGGACCTTGTGCAGGCGGTCGGCGTCGGGCGAGCGGTGGTAGCGCGGGCTGACGGATGCGCCGTGGACCGCGATCTCGCCGACCCGCCCCACCGGCAGACGGGCCCCGGTCCCGAGGCGGGGCAGCGGGCCGTCGGTGACGGGCAGGATCGCCACCCGGGTGCCGGGCACGGGCCGCCCGACGCAGGTCCCGGCGCCCTCGGCGGCCCGCGCCGCGGTGCCGCCGGCGGCCGGTTCCGCCGGAGCCGCATCGGCCGCCGGTTCCGCCGGAGCCGCATCGACCGCCGGTTCCGCCGGAGCCGCATCGGCCGCCGGATCCCCGAGGAGTTCCGCGGCCTCGATCGACGTGATCGGCAGCACCTCCGTCGCCCCGTACGTGACGTGGATGCGCGCGTCGGCGTGCAGGACGCGGCGCAGAGCGGCCACGGTCGTGTCGGGGACCGGGGCGCCGCCGCCGACGATGCAGCGCAGGGCGGGCAGCTCGTGGCGGCCCGGGACGGCGGCGGTGAGGTGGTCGGCGAGGGTGCGCAGCAGGGCGGGCGAGGCGAACATCGTGGTCACGCGGAAGCGTTCCAGCGCGTCGACCACGAGCGCGGGGTCGGCCTGCGCCACCCTGGCCGGGGCCAGCGGGGCGAGGACGAGGGTGGAGCCGTAGACGAGGTCGAGGACCCCGTAGAACGGCAGGGTGACCAGCGAGGTGTCCTCGCTGGTGCGGCCGTGGACGGTCTCGATCTGGCGGGCGATCGACAGGGCCATCCGGTGGGTGTACTCGACTCCCTTGGCGGGGCCGGTGCTTCCGGTGGTGAAGCCGATCATCAGCAGGTCGTCGCGGCCGGCCGCCACCGGTGCGGTGCCGCCGCGGCGCGCGCTGTCGGCGCCGAGGGCGCGCACCGCGGCCAGGGTGCGGGCGCGGCCGAGCCGGTGCCGGCCCAGGGTGACGGGGACCCGTATCCCGGCGAAGGTGCGGCGGCCCAGCAGCCGTACGAGGTGGGCGAGCGGCGGCCCGATGAACGCCTCGGCGCCCACGGTCCGGTAGCAGTGCAGCATCCGGCGGACGCCCATGCCGGGGTCGACGACGACGGGCACGGCGCCGATGCGGAACAGGGCGAAGACGAGGGCGAACAGCTCGGGGCCGGGCGGGGCCATGAGGACGGTCTTGGTGCCCTTGGTGATCCCGGCCCGGGTGAAGCCGGCGGCCAACTGCTCGACGGCCTCCTGCAGTTCGCCGTACGTGAGCGTGCCGTACGCGGGGATCCCGGCGGGGCCCCGGGCGGGACCGGCGGGGAGTGGTCCGCGGTTCCCGCGGGGGCCGTCGGGGTGGATGACGGCCGGCTTGTCGGGGTGGGCGCGGGCGTTGCGCTCCAGGAGTCCGGCGAGGCTCTGCGCGTCGAGGTCGCCCGCGCCCGAGCCCGCGCCGGAACCGACGCCGATGCCGACGCCGACGCCCGAGCCGACGCCCGGGCCGGCGGCTGCGTCGGCCGGCCGCTGCGACGCGGCCTGCCGGGTGGTTGCCGAGGTCATGCCGGTCACCACCCCTGCGGCCGGTACGAGGCGCAGGCCGCGCTCGGTCCGGCACCCGCGGTCACGAACAGGATCCCGTCGTGGTCGGCGGGCCGCAGGCCGCCCTCCAGGGCGCGCAGGTAGCCGAGGATCGGGGCGGCGGTGTGCGGCTCCCCCGCCAGGGTGTCGGGCTCCCCCGCGCCGCGTACGTCGGCAACGAGCGGCACCCGGGGCCCGATGAGCAGGGTCCGGGTGAGGTCGAGGCCGAACTCCTCCGCGTACGAGGCCACCGCGGCGGCGGCGAGTTCGCCGGTCCGCGTCGCGTGGCCGGGAGCGCGGCGCACCGTGATGGCGGAGCGGCCGCCGCTGCCCATGGTGTCGAGGTCGAGGTATCCCTCGACGTCGGTGGGCCGGTCGGCGCCGTAGTGGCGTACGGGCCCGAAGCCGGTGCCGGGGTCGGCGGCGCGCTCCAGCAGGACGGCGCCGGCCAGGTCGGCGTACGGGTAGTCGGGGTCGCGGGAGGCGTCCCCGCCGGGGTGGACGTCGGCGGCGGTGATCAGCAGCCGCTCGGTGGTGCCGGTCGCCAGCAGGGCCTGTGCGGCCTGGACGGCGCTGAGCACGCCGCAGGCCCCGTTCATCAGGTCGAAGGAGAAGCCCGCGGCCGGCTGGGGGTCGGCGAGGTAGTCGAGGTTGATGCCGACTTCCTTCTGGACCAGGGCGGACATGGCCGGTTCGAAGGTGTTGTGCTCCCGGTACACGCCGACGTTGACGAGGACCCCGACCCCGGAGGGGGAGACGCGGGCGCTGTCCAGGCAGTGGCGGGCCGCGCGGCCGGCGAGGTCGACGGAGGAGGCCGGGGCGGCCTGGGCGGCCGGCTCCGTGGGGGCCGCGGTGGCGGCGGCAGTGATGACGATGCCCATGGCGGCTCACACCCTCGCATTCGTGATCGTGGCGGACAGGGCTCCGGTGACCACGCCGGAGGCGGCGGGCACCATCAGGTACCGGGCCCCGCTGCGGGCCTGGTCGGGGTGCGCGTTCCCGCGCAGGTCCGCGTTCCCGCGCAGGTCCGCGTTCCCGCGCAGGTCCGCGTTCCCGCGCAGGTGCTCGCGCAGGGTGAGGAAGTGGGACGTGGTGGCGGTGTTCCCGAACCGCTCGACCACCTGCAGGGAAGCCGGCATCGGAGTGCCGAACTCCGCCTCGGCGGTCTGGTTGACGTAGTCGATGAATCGCGTGCCGACCTGGTGGTGGATCACGTAGTCGAATTCCTCGTCGGCGAAACGGTGCCCGTGCTTGGCGAGGAAATCCTCGTGGAATCGCGGCCACAGTTTGAGCCGGTTGCGGTCGTGCATCTTCTTGTTGTCGGTGTAGAGGGCGATTCCCTGCCCGCGGTCGCTCGGCATTCCCATGCACAGGTGGGAGTATTCCGAGCAGGTCATGAGCTCGATGTAGTGGATGCGGTCGGCGGGGTCGGACGATTCGTCGAGGATGACCGCGGCCGCCGAGTCGCCGACCGAGAGGGAGGCGAACTGCGGGTCGTAGGAGTCGGTGAGCTCGCGGGCGGCGGTGCGGGCGACGCGGGTGGCCTGCTCGCCGCTGACGACCATGCCGCTGCGCACCGCGCCGGAACGGATCATGCGGTCGAGCAGCCAGACCCCGGTCATCATGCCGGCGCAGGCGTTCGAGACGTCGAAGCTCAGGACGCCGGGCCGGGCGCCGAGCTCGCCGGCCAGCATCCCGGCGAAGGACGGCTCGAAGTGGAAGCGGCTGCCGTCCTTGACCCGGGTGATCGAGGCGCTGATGACGACGTCGAGGTCGGCGGCCCGGTGGCGGGAGGCGGCCAGACAGTCGCGGGCGGCGGCGAGGGCCATCCCGAAGGAGTCCTCCCCGGCGGCCGGGTCGGGGTCGTGGACGCGCCGCTCGGCGATCCCGGTGATCCGTTCGACGTCCGCGTCGCCGAGTCCCGGCGCCTCGGCGCGGAGTTCTTCGTTGGTCTGCGATCCCGCGGGAAGAAAGGCGCCGAGGGCCTCTATTCGGCTGCGACGCTCGGTGGTACTCATATTCGCCCTCCATGGCGATCCGCCGGGCCCGCTTTTCGGTATGCGCGGGCGCCGGTCGGTAAATGGCTGAAGGCCGTCACGGGTGACGGACAGCGAAGTTACCGTAGCGTACGGATTTTCTCGGCAAGGGCGGAGAGCCATCCGAACCGGGCCATCCGATCGAATATCAGCCAATCCCCGGAGGGCCAATTCACCGCCACGGGAGGCGGCTTTGCCCCGGCCTGGGGGGCGGTGTGCCGGTCCGGCGTCGGTACGCCGACGTCCGCGCCGCCGCCGCACACCGCAACGGCGGCCCCGGCACGCCCCAGGAGGCGCGCAAAAGATGTCCGGAATCACCCGGTCCGTCTTGACCACGCGCCTCCCGTGCAGCATCCCCCACCCACGGCCGACGGCTGCTCCCCGCACTCTTCCCTGCGCTTCGCCGCACCGTTCGCCCTGCCGCCCGCGGCCCCACCGGCGTTCGAACACTCCGTGTGGCCCGTGTGTCCGGGGCACCCCGGCGGGCGCCCGTACGGCCGGCCCCGGGTCGGGGTGGCCTGGTTGGTCCAAGGCCGCTTGAGGCCTGCCGATCTCCCTTCCCCGGGCGCTGAGCAGCGACAAAGCTGATCTCTGTCAGCGAGGGAGACCTCGAAGACACCGCCTCGAAGCCTTCTGGGACGTCACCGCGGGACGTGTTCAGGGCAGTCCGGTCGTACGTACGGACGTCAGACGGGTAGCCACAGCCGACACAACCTGTTCGAAAGGAACCACGACCGTCATGCGTACCGGAACCCCGCGGACCACCTCCCCCGACGCCCCGGCCCCGCCCGCAGGCTGACACCCGCTCATATCCGGAGCGGCCCGAAGCCCCACCGCCGCCCGAGCTTCACGCGCCACGCACGGCGCACCGCGCACCGCGCCACGCGTCACCCGGACCGCTGTACCTGCAGGGCAGCCGTCCGACCGCGTCCGCCCACGGCAACGTCCACGGCAACGTCCACCGGAATGCCCGCGGCACCGCCCGCAGCACACCGACACTCCGCGACCGCGGCACACCGCCGCGCCGCCACCCGAACCACCTGCACCACCCGCGACATCCGCGACATCCGTGACCGCCGGTCGAGCCCCTGCCGGCTCCCGGCCCCACGAACCCTTCACCCACGAACCGGAGTACACCCATGTCCCGCAACGGAAAGTCCTTCCGCCGCACCGGAATCGCCGCCCTGCTCGCCATCGCCGCCGCGAGCGGCACCATCGTCGCGGTCAACGGCACCGCGGTCGCCGACCCGGCGCCCCCGGCCGCGACGGGCGACGCCCCCGTGACCGACGCCCCGAACCCCGACTTCGGAAGCACCGGCCAGGGCGCCGAGGCGCCCGTCAGCACCGAGATGAGGGGAACGCCCTTCGCGGCGGCCGGTGCGTCCACGAAGATATCCCGCGAGACCGTCATCGAGCGGGCCAAGAGCTGGGTCGGCATCGGCCTCGACTACGACTGGGGCGGCCGTCACGGCGGTTACCGCACCGACTGCTCCGGCTACGTCTCGATGGCCTGGGACCTGGACTCCTCGCTGACCACGGACACCTTCGAGCCGCGCGGCGTCGTCTACAGGATCGGCAAGTCGGACCTCAAGGCGGGCGACGCCCTGCTCGACAACGACGGGGGCGCGGGCGGCCACGTCGTCCTCTTCGAGCGGTGGGCCAACGGCGACCACACCAAGTACTGGGGCTTCGACTTCACGCCGAGCGGCGTGCACCACCGGATCTACGACTACCCGTACTACCCGGGCTACGGCCCGTACTACCCGGTCCGCTACAAGAACATCGTCGACGACGCGGCGCCCAAGCCGCAGCCGTCCGCAGGTATGACGGACCTGGTCGCCGCCAACATCAACGGGGACGCCGTCGACGACGTCGTGGGCGTGGAGGCCTCCACCGGCAAGCTGTGGCTCTACAAGGGCAACAGCAACGGCACGATCGCCGCCGGCTCGGCCCGCGTCGAGATCGGTTCGGGCGGCTGGAACGGCATGTCCAACCTGGCTGCCGCCGACTTCAACAAGGACGGCAAGGACGACATCGTCGCCACCCAGGAGTCCACCGGCAAGCTCTACCTCTACCCGGGCACCGGGTCGGGCCTGGGCGCCCGCAAGGAGATCGGCTCCGGCGGCTGGAACGGCATGCACGACCTCATCGGCGGCGACTTCACCGGCGACGGCAAGGCCGACGTGGTGGGCGTCGAGCAGTCCACCGGCAAGCTGTGGCTCTACAAGGGCAACGGCACCGGCGCGATCAGCGGCGGCAGCACCCGTGTGCTGATCGGCTCGGGCGGCTGGAACGGCATGCACGACCTGGTCGGCATGGACGTCGACAACGACGGCAAGACGGACGTGGTCGGCGCCGAGTCCTCCAGCGGAAAGCTCTTCTTCTACAAGAGCAACGGCTCCGGGCTGGAGACCCGCAAGGAGATCGGCTCCGCCGGCTGGAACGGCATGAACGACCTCATCGGCGGCGACTTCACCTCCAACGCCTACGACGACCTGGTGGGCGTCGAGAAGTCCACCGGCAAGCTCTACCTCTACCCCGGCACGGGGTCGGGCCTCGGGGACCGCAAGGTGATCGGCTCGGGCGGCTGGTAGCAGCCCGCAGGAGGGGTGCCGGGGGCGTGAAGCCCCCGCCCCCGGCCCCCTCCCCGCCTTCCTGGCCCTCCCCTCCCCACACCTCAACTGACCATTTTTGGCACCCTTGTGCCGGTTTGGAACTGTCATCATGATCAAGAAGTTCATGTCGAAGCGCGTTCGGATCGCCACCGGAATGCTCTGCGCCACCATCGCCGCCACCACGCTGTCCATGGGCGGCGCGCACGCCGCGGACGAGACGGACCTGCACGGTGAACTCCCCGCCCTGACCCTGGAGGACATGGGCCTGCCGGGCGAGTACGGCGCCACGCCGATGGCGGCCGCCGCGTCCCTCGGCCGTCCCACGTTCCAGATGCCGTTCAAGTGCGGCGAGACCTGGTACGGCGACTCCCGTTCGTACCACAGCCCCTCCCCCCACGCCATCGACTGGACGCAGGGCGGATCCACGGTGAACTCCCCCGTGGTGGCCAGCGCCGGCGGCGTCGCGCACATCAAGGACAAGGGCGCGAGGAGCTACGGCAAGTTCGTCGTCATCGACCACGGCGACGGCTGGAGCACCCTGTACGCGCACCTCAACGGCTTCAACGTCCGCGAGGGCCAGCGGGTGACCACCGGCCAGCAGATCGGCATCGTGGGCAGCACCGGCGGATCCAGCGGCCCGCACCTGCACTACGAGCAGCGGTACTACGGCGACTACCAGCGCACCGCCTTCAACGGCACCCGCTTCACCCCGGACGGGAGCCTGAAGAGCAAGAACTGCGCGACGACGACCCCGGACAAGAAGCCCGAGGGCCCCGGCGACCCGGTGGAGCCCAGCGACAAGGGCATGAACGACCTGGCGTCCGCAGACCTCAACGGCGACAACGTCGTCGACGTCATCGCGGTGGAGACCGCGACCGGCAAGCTGTGGATGTACAAGGGCAACGGCAACGGCACCATCGCCAGCGGCTCGTCCCGCGTCCTGATCGGCTCCGCCGGCTGGAACGGCATGTCGAACCTGACCGGCGGCGACTTCAACAAGGACGGCAAGGACGACCTGGTCGCCGTCGAGGAGTCCACCGGCAAGCTGTGGCTCTACAAGGGCAACGACAACTCGACCATCGCGGGCGGCTCCGAGCGCGTCCTGATCGGCGCGGGCGGCTGGAACGGCATGTCGAACCTGACCGCGCTCAACCTCAACGGCGACGGCGTCGCCGACCTCGCGGCGGTGGAGAAGTCGACGGGCAAGCTGTTCCTCTACCCGGGCACCGGCTCGGGCCTGGGCGCCCGCAAGGAGATCGGCTCCGGCGGCTGGAACGGCATGTCCAACCTGACCGGCATGGACCTGAACAACAGCGGCCGCCAGGACCTCGTCGCGGTCGAGAAGTCGAGCGGCAAGCTCTTCCTCTACCCCGGCGACAGGGGCTACCTGAGCCCGCGCATCGAGATCGGCTCGGGCGGCTGGAACGGCATGTCCGACCTGATCGGCGGCGACCTGTTCAACAACAGCCCGTCGGACGACCTGGTCGCGGTCCAGAACTCCACCGGCAAGCTCTTCCTCTACCCGGGCACCGGCTCGGGCCTGGGCGAGCGCAAGGAGATCGGCACCGGCGGCTGGTAGTCGCGGATCCGACCGCGTGAGCAGTACCGAGAAGTACCGAGAAGTACTGAGAGGTACCGAGAAGTACTGAGACGTGCTGAGCAGTGGTGAGCAGTGGCCTGTCCCTCCGGGGGCAGGCCACTGCCGTTTCCCTCTACCCATCCGGGAAGTACTTGCTAAAGTGGAAAGTAGATGCCGGGCAGGCAGGTCAGGGATGCCCGGCGACCACGTAAGGGGGAGCCATGTCCGAACAGACCGACGCGGCAACGGCGTTGCAGGGGATCGCACGGATCGAGGCGACGGCGAAGGGCCGCAGCGGCTGGTACAACGCCTACTTGTGGGTATTCGCCGCGTGGCAGCTCATCGTGGTTCCCGCCGTGCTGCTGTGGCAGGGACCGACGGGGACGGTCGTCAGCACGCTGGCGAACGCGCTCGTGGTCATGGGGCTGTCCGTGTTCGCCACGCGGCAGCCCGTGGTCCCGCACGGCTTCGGAGGCAGGCACCTCAAGGTGATCGGCGTCTGGACGGTCGTCTACCTCTCGGTCCTCGCCGCCGGTCTCACCGTCTTCAGGGACAGCGTCGCGTTCGCTGCCGTGGCCGCGCTCGCGTGCGCAGCACCGGCAGCCGTGACGGCCTGGCGGGAGGCACGAGCCGTATGACTCCGGAAGCCCGGGCGGGGGCGGCGGCCACAGGGCAGAGCCCCCATCCGCGACACGCACTCGAACCGCTCCTGGGGTCGGCCGTGCGCCTGTCGATCGTCGCGGCTCTCGCCGGTGTGGAGAAGGCCGAGTTCGGTTACGTGCGGGACCTCGTGGAGATCACGGACTCCGCGCTGTCGAAGCAGGTCACGCGCCTGGAGGAAGCCGGCTGGGTGGCCGTCGAGAAGGGGCATGTGGGCCGCCGCCCGCGGACGTGGCTGCGTCTGACCGAGGACGGCGCGGCCGCGTACCGGCGCCACATCGCCGCACTGACGGCGATCGCGGGCCCCTTGCACTGACCGCCCGGTACCGCGCCCCTGCGGGGGCGCGGGAAACTGCGCGACCGGCCCCCGCCGGCCCGCGGTTCCACGACCGGACTTCCGGCGGAGCGCTTGGGCCCGGCCTCGTTCGGGGTTGAACCGGCAGCAGACCCCGCGCCGGGGGCGGGACGGCCCGCCCCCGGTACCGCCTCCTACTCCGTCTCCCCCGCCAGCAGCAGCTTCTTCTGCGGCTTGCCCATGGCGTTGCGCGGCAGCGACGCGACGAACCGCACCTCGCGGGGCCGCTTGTGGACGGACAGGTGCGCGGCGACGAAGTCCGTCAACTCGGCCCCCGTCACGCCCTCCGCGACGACGAACGCGACGATCCGCTGCCCCAGGTCCGCGTCCGGGACACCCACCACCGCCGCCTCGCGCACCCGCGGGTGGTCCAGCAGCGCGTTCTCGATCTCCCCCGCGCCGATCCGGTAGCCCCCCGACTTGATCATGTCGATGGAGGCCCGGCCCACGATCCGGTGCACCCCGTCCGCCTCGTCGACGGCCGCGATGTCACCGGTACGGAACCAGCCGTCCTCCGTGTACGCCGCCGCCGTCGCCTCCGGACGACCCAGGTACCCCTGGAACAACGTCGGCCCGGTCAGCTGGAGTTCCCCGATCTCCGCGCCCGGCTCGGCCGCGATACGGGTGCGGATGCCCGGCAGCGGCGTGCCGACCGTCCCGGGCCGCACCTCGCCGCCGGCCCGCCCGCTCACCGTGATCAGCGTCTCGGTCATCCCGTAGCGTTCCACGGGCCGCAGCCCGGTCAGCCGCTCCAGGTCCCGGAAGACCGGCGCCGGCAGGGCCGCGCTGCCCGACACCAGCAGCCGCGCCCCCGACAGGGCGGCAGCCGCCTGCGGTTCGGCCGCGATACGGGACCACACCGTCGGCACCCCGAAGTACAGGCTCCCGCCGGCCGCCGCGTACGCCTCGGGCGTCGGCCGCCCGGTGTGCACGAGGCGGCTGCCGGTCCGCAGGGCCCCGAGCACGCCGAGCACCAGCCCGTGCACGTGGAACAGCGGCAGCCCGTGCACGAGGGTGTCCTCCCCGCTCCACTGCCAGGCCTCGGCGAGGGCGTCCAGGTCGGCGGCGATCGCCTCGCCGGTCAGGACGACGCCCTTGGGCGCGCCCGTGGTCCCGGAGGTGTACAGCACGAGCGCCGGATCCCCGGGCGCGCCGCCGGAGCCCGCGTGCGCCGCCGAACCCGAGGACCGGCGCGCGAAGTCCACGTCGACCGGGACCGCCCCGGAGTCCCGCAGGATGTGGTCCCGCTCCGCGGGCCCCGCGTCCGGCGGCAGCGGTACGAACGGCACCCCCGCCAGCAGCCCGCCGACCACCGCGGCCACCGTCTCCAGCGATGCCGTCGCGGTCACCGCGAACGCCGGCGCGCCGGCCACGTCGGCGGCCACCGCCCGGGCCGCGCCGAGCAGTTCCTCGTACGAGGCGGTCCGCCCCGCGACGGCCACCGCGTCCTTGCGGTCCCCGTACACCCCGTCCAGCGCGGTCAGCACGCCCAGCCTCCTGCGATCACGTCACGTCACCCTCATCCAGCGGTCCAGGAGCCCAGGCTAAGGCGCCCGGGGGTGGCCGCGGGCGTCTCCCGGCCATAAGTTGATCACTGCCGGGGCGGCCCGGCGGCCCCGCAGAAAAAACTCCGGAGAAATCCGCCGACGGATGTCGAGGCCCCGCAGCCCGCTCCGACCGAAGGGTGAGAGCACGCCGAAGGGGCGCGCACGACGGGAAGGACACCCGACCATGAAGTACGTCGCGATGATCTACGGCAACCAGGCCAAGTGGGACTCCTTCCCCGCCGAGGCCTGGCCCGAGGCGATCGCCAAGCAGGACGCGTTCAACCGGAAGTACCGCGAGAGCGGCCACCTGATCGGCGCGTACGGCCTCGCGGACGCGGCCGCCGCGCAGCTCGTACGCCGCGAGAACGGCGCCCCCGCGGTCACCGACGGCCCGTACCTGGAGACCAAGGAGTACGTGGCCAGCTTCTACCTGCTCGACTGCGAGAGCCTGGAGGAGGCCCAGCGGATCGCCGCGGACATGCCGTTCGCCGACGTGGAGCCGGTGGAGCTGTGGCCGGTCCTGCACGAGGCCGCGGCAGACCTGTGACCGGCCTGCCCGACCGGCCCGACCTGTCCCGCGGGACCGGGGACCTGCTGCGCGAGCTGGCGCCGCAGGTCCTCGGGGCCCTCGTCCGCCGCCACGGCCGCAGCGCCTTCGACGCCTGCGAGGACGCCGTGCAGGAGGCGCTGCTCGCCGCGGCCACGCGCTGGCCGCAGACCGGCCTGCCGGACAACCCGCGCGGCTGGCTGGTCACCGTGGCCTCCCGCCGCCTGGTGGACGAGGTGCGCAGCGAGTCGGCCCGCCGGCGCCGCGAGGACGCGCTCGCCCTGTCCACCCCGCAGGCGGCCCTGCTCGCGCCCGCCGCCGACGCCGATCCCGTCGCGGACCGGGACGACTCTCTGGCCCTGCTCTTCCTGTGCTGCCACCGCGACCTGTCGCCCGCGAGCCGGATCGCCCTGACGCTGCGCGCGGTGGGCGGCCTGACCACCGCGCAGATCGCGGCCGCGTTCCTGGTGCCCGAGGCGACGATGGCGCAGAGGATCAGCCGGGCCAAGCAGACGGTCAAGGCGTCCGCGACCGCCCTCGTCCTGCCGCAGGGCGCGGAGCGCGCCGAGCGGCTCGCCGAGGTGCGGCACGTGCTGTACCTGGTCTTCAACGAGGGCTACACGGCGACCGGCGGCCCCGAGCTGACGGCCCCGGAGCTGTCCGCGGAGGCGATCCGGCTGACCCGGATGCTGCACCGCCTGCTGCCCGGCGACGCCGAGACGGCCGGCCTGCTCGCCCTGATGCTGCTCACCGACGCCCGCCGCCCGGCCCGCACCGGCCCGCACGGCGAGCTCGTACCGCTCGCCGAGCAGGACCGCGGCCGCTGGGACCGTGCCCTGACCGCCGAGGGCCTGGACCTGGTCGCCCGTACGCTGCCGCGCGGCGAGCCGGGCCCGTACCAGGTGCAGGCGGCGATCGCCGCCGTGCACGCCGAGGCCGAGGACGCCGACGCGACCGACTGGCCGCAGATCCTCGCCCTGTACGAGCTGCTGGAGCGGTTCGGCCCGAACCCGATGGTCACCCTCAACCGGGCGGTCGCCGTCGGCGCCGTCCACGGCCCGGCGGCCGGGCTCGACCTGCTGGCGCGGCTGGAGCAGGACAAGCGCATGGCGGGCCACCACCGGCTGCTCGCGACCCGCGGCCACCTGCTGGAACTGCTGGGCGAGCACCCGGCCGCCGCGGACGCCTTCCGCGCCGCGGCCCGCCGCACCGCCGGCGCCCCCGAGCGCCGCCATCTCACCGAGCGTGCGCGGCGCGCGGAAAACCGTACCGGTGGCGCCGGTTGACGTGAAACGATCGGCTGTCATCGGCTGTCATCGGCTGCCGACGATTCGACCACCACCAGGGGGAAGCGAACGTGGAATCCGCAGGACTCGCCTCGCTCATCGCCGCGACGGTCACGACGGGCCTGATGGCGGGCCTGTTCTTCGCCTTCGACACCGCAGTGATGCCCGCCCTGAAACGCTCGGACGACCGGACCCTGATCCAGGTCATGCAGCGCATCAACACGGCCATCATCAACGGCCTGTTCCTGCTCGTGTTCCTCGGCGCCCTGCTGTCCACCGGTCTCGCCCTGACCCTGCACCTCGCCGACGGCCGCGGCTGGTCCGGGGCGGGCATCCCGCTGACGGCCGCCCTCGTCGCGTACGTCCTGGCCCTCGGCGTCACCGCCCGCGTCAACATCCCCCTGAACAACGCCCTGGAGCAGGCCGGCCCGTTCGACCGGATCCCCGACCCGGCGGCCGTCCGCCGCGCGTTCGAGTCGCGGTGGGTCCCCGCCAACCGCTGGCGCACCCTCCTGTGCACGGTGGCCCTCGGCTGCCTCGCCTGGGCACTGTCCCTGACCTGACCTGGGCTGACCTGGGCGTTCCGAAATACTCGGCTGGCCGCACATCCTTGGGCCGGTGGGCCGTTCGCCTATCAGTCAGAAGGGAGGTTCGAGATCGCCGCGGCCATCGCTGTGTGGCCCGCAGTCCCAGGGCTCCTCCTGAAAAGGTTCAATGTCGGTGACGTCGTGGCCCCATGCTTCGAGGGCCTTCCAGGCAACGCGCCGGTTAAAGTCGTCGCTGCTGGTGTCCAGGATGCGGCGCGCGTGCACGGCGAGGTGATCGCGGCGCTGGGCAAGCGCGGGGTGTTCGGCGAGGATGAGCGCGGCGAGGCCGGCGGCTTCGCGCACGTCCTCGTGACTGTCCTGCAGGAAGGGCGCGACGGCTCGATAAAGCATCGGGCGCAGGTCCCGGAAGGCCGCCAGCGTGGTGTCGTGGGTGAGGAAGCCAGGGAAGTATTGCTCGGTGCGGTCGACAATCTCGTCGGAGGCGTCGTAGGCCGTGGAAGCCAACCAGTCCAACAATGCCGCGCGGATGGGGACGTTGCGATACGGCCGGAGGGTCATGGCCGCCGGGTGGGCGAGGACGCCGGCGACATACATGGCGACGGGGGCGGTGGCTTCGTAGATGCTGTTCTGGTGGCCGACCAGCTCACTCAGTTCCGACAAGGCGGTGACCTGCACCTTGGGATCAGGCTCCAGCAACCGTGCCAGGACTTTGGGAAGGCACTCACCGTTCCCGAAAGCCGTCTGGAGCGAACCCCAATCAGTCTCCGCTAGGACTACCCGGTAGGGCGGCACGTCAGGCTCGCGGGGCGCCCCGGCCTTGGAGCTGCTGTGGTTCACAGGCCAAACCTAGACCAGACTTCTGACACGATTCCCGTCAGGGCCAGTGAGAAGCCGCTGTCCTTCCGAGAGTGACGGGTGCGTTTGCGCTGGTCAGGCATGGGGTCGGTGTGTTTTCGGCGGCAGAGACGAGGTGTTGTGTGGCCTGGCCTGACGGGTCGCTAGGCTGCGGCCATGAGCACCTCCGTCCTGCGCCTGGAACCCGTCACCGCCGACAACTTCGACGCCGTCTGCGCGGTCCGGGTCCGCCCCGACCAGGAGCACCTCGTCTCCCCCGTGGTGAAGTCCCTCGCCGAGGCCTACGTCCACGGCCAGGTCGCCTGGCCCCGCGCCGTCGTCGACGGCGACACGGTGGTCGGCTTCGTCATGGCCTTCGTGGACATAGCCTGGGACCCCGAGCGCGACCCCTCCGACATCCGCTCCGGCATCTGGCGTCTGAACGTCGACGCCGCCCACCAGGCCAAGGGCTACGGCCGGTTCGCCATCGAGGCCGTCACGGACGAGCTGCGCCGACGCGGGGCGTCCCGTGTGTTCGTCACCTGGGAGCCGGGCCCGGGCACCCCCGAACCGTTCTACCGGAGCCTCGGCTTCCGCCTGACCGGCGAGACCAGCGGCGGCCAGACCGTCGGCGTACTGGACCTCCCGCCGACCCCGACCACCTGAACCCCAATCAACTACCGGCTGACATCAGACCCCTGATCGCTTCTCAGCTCACCCGGCCGCCGCAGCCGCCGCGGCCCCTGCGCCCGCGGCCCGGAACTCCTGCGGGCTGACCCCCCGTACCCGCTTGAACGCCGCCGACAGCGCGAACGCCGACCCGTACCCCACCCGCCGGGCCACCGACGCGACCGTGGCGTCCGGCTCGCGCAGCAGGTCCGCGGCCAGAGCCAGCCGCCACCCCGTCAGGTAGGCCATCGGCGGCTCCCCGACGAGCTCGGTGAACCGCCGGGCCAGCGACGCCCGGGACACCCCGGTCTTCTGCGCGAGCTCCGCCACCGTCCAGCCGTACGCCGGGTTCTCGTGCAGCAGCCACACCGCCCGGCCCACCACCGGATCGGCCTGCGCCCGGTACCAGCCCGGCGAGCCCGACGCCGGGTCGGCGAGCCAGGTGCGCAGCACCCCGATCAGCAGCAGGTCCAGCAGCCGGTCCAGGACGAGGTCCTGGCCCGGCTCGTCGCGGCTGATCTCCGACGCCAGCAGCCCGATCAGGGTGGTGTCGACCGCGGCCGCCGGCCGGACCAGGACGGCCGGCAGCGTGTTCAGGAGCCGCCGCCCGACCTCGCTCGGCCCCAGGTAGGTGCCGCTCAGCATGACCGCGGCCTCCTCGTCGGGAGCCGGGGTGCCCCAGGTGCGCAGGCCCAGGTCCAGGGCGCTGCCGAGGTCCTGGCCGTCGGGCGTGCTGCACCGCTGCTCCTCGTCGATCGTGACGTGCACCGGGGTCCCGGGCGCGTCCGCGATCGTGTATGGCCGTGGCCCCCGTACGACGGCCACGTCCCCGGGACCGATCGGTACCGGCGTGCCCCCGTCGGGAAGCAGCCAGCCCGACCCGCGGACCAGGGTGAGCACCGTGAGCGGGGCCCGGTCCTCGATCCGCACCGCCCACGGCGGGTTGAAGATCGACTTGAGCAGGAGCGCCCCGCGGGCCTTCGGCCCTTCGAGGAGCCCCGTCATCATGTCCACGTCCTCATGGTGCCCCGCGCGACGGCAGCGGTCACACGTCCCACACACCGGTTGCCGCCGCGTCCCGCGCGTACGCGGTGAAGTCCCGCGGCTCCCGGCCGAGAACCTCCCGGACCCCGTCCTCCGTGCGCGCGTTCCGCCCGTCCCGAAGCATCTCGAACAGGTCCGCGAACTCCTCCGGCACGTCCTCCAGCTCTCGCAGCGCCGCGCGGTAGGCCTCGTCGGAGACGGGCACGTACGCGATCTCCCGTCCGGTCGCCTTCGACAGCTCGGCCGCGACCTCGGCGAAGCTCATCAGCCGCGGCCCGGTCAGCTCGTACGTCCGGCCGATGTGCCGGTCGTCGGCCAGGGCGGCAACGACGACGTCGGCGATGTCGTCGGCGTCGACGAACGGCTCGACGGCGTCCCCGGTCGGCAGGGCGAGGGTGCCGGCGCGCACATCGTCCACGAAGATTCCCTCGTCGAAGTTCTGGGCGAACCAGCCGGCCCGCACGACGGTCCAGTCCGCCCCGGACTCCTTCAGGCGCTCCTCGGCCCGCTGCGCACCCTCCTCACCCCGCCCGGACAGCAGCACCAGCCGCCGCACCCCGGCGGCGACGGCCGCCTTCGCAAACGCGGCGACCCGCTCCTCCGCGCCGGGGAACCCGAGATCGGGATAGTACGTCACGTACACCCGGTCGACCCCGTCGAGCGCACGGGCCCACCCCTCGGGGTCGTTCCAGTCGAAGGCGGGATCCCCGCTGCGGGACCCGACCCGCACGCCCCGACCCTGCGCGGCGAGCCGTTCCACCACCCGCCGCCCGGTCTTTCCCCGTCCTCCGATCACCAGCACATCGGCCGTACCCTGCGTGCTCTTCTGCGTTGTGCTCTGCGTCTCGGTCATGACCCCAGTCAAGCCCGCGGGCCCGAGACGGGCCATGGCCGAGACCCTCACCCGCATACGCGAGCGTCTTACCCGGCCTTCACCTCGGTGTTCTGGCAGGCCGTCAGCAGCCACGGCCCGTCCTCCCCGTCCCGGGTCATCACGTACAGCGGAGCGCCCTCGCTCCCGACGGCCCCATCCGCATTCCGGTACAGCTGGCGCACCTTCACGGCGGCCACGTCCGGGCGCAGGAACTGCGTGTGCACCACCTCGTACGTCACCTGGCCGTCCCACTCGGCCGACGGCAGCACGGCTCGGGTGAACTCCGCTATCGCGTCGAAGCCGATCAGCACCTTGCCGTGCCCCGTGGTCCACAGGGCGTCGGGGTGGAACAGGGAGAGGAACCGTTCCTAATCAGTGAGCAGGAGTGAGTCTTGGACCCATTCCTGCTCTCTGCGGACATCCCGAACGGTTTTGGGTGTCCTGGTCGCCCGC
>NZ_JBIVXV010000039.1:0-59338 GCF_044769385.1 Streptomyces sp. NPDC090445
TCAACGTCATCTGGGCCCTGATCCGTGACCGACGGTGCTACCAAGTCACACCTCCAGTGACTGCGGCCGCTTGACAACAGCATTAGGAAGCGGGGAGGGCGCCGACGAGTCCGCCGTCGATGACGAGGTCCTGCGCGGTGATGTAGGAGGAGCGCGGGGAGAGCAGGAACGCCACGGCGTGGGCGACGTCCTCGGCGGTCCCGATCCGGCCGAGCGGGATCCGGGCCCGGATCGGCCCGTGGTCGGCGGGGTCGGGGATAACCTCGTGGAACATTTCGGTCTCGATGTAGCCGGGGCTCACCGAGTTGACGCGGATGTTGCGGGTCGCGAGGTCGCTGCCGAGGGTCCGGGCGAGGCTGTGGACGGCGGCCTTGGTGGCGGCGTAGACGGGCGCGACGGCCATGCCCCGGTGCAGGGTCCAGGAGGCGTTGAGGACGACGGCTCCTCCCCCGGCGGCCTCCAGCAGCGGCAGGGCCTTCTGCACCGTCAGGAACACGCCCTTGAAGTTGATGTCGACCAGGCGGTCGATGTGGCGTGCGTCCGCCTCGGCGACCGGCTTGAAGTCGGCGATCCCGGCGTTGGCGAAGACCCCGTCGAGCCGCCCGTGCCGCCGCCCGACCTCCTCGGCCGTCCGCTCCATGTCCGCCTCGTCGGCGACGTCGCCGCGTACGGTGGCCAGCCGGTCCCCGCCCGCGAGCCGCTCGGCGGCGCGGGCGAGCCGCTTCTCGTCGCGGCCGGTGATGACGACGTGGGCCCCGCCGTCGAGCAGGACCCGGGCGGTGGCGAGGCCCATGCCGCTGGTGCCGCCGGTCACCAGGACGACCCGGTCCTGGAAACCGGTCGCGTCGCCGGTGTCGTGGGGGTGGGTGTGGGTGGTGTTCTCGTTCATGGCTCCACCCTCACCGGCGCGGCGCCCGGCAGCCAGGCCCTGCCGGTCCCAGGCTCGGCAGTCCCCCGCTCCCCCGTTCTCCGAGGCGATGGGCCGACGGGGCGGCGCGGCGTCAGGGGCAGGGGCAGGGCATGCTCATGTAGAGCGCGTGTTCGCCCTCGGACACGGTGCCCTGGTACAGGCTGGTGTCCAGGCCGCAGAAGGCGAAGCCCATCCGGCGGTAGGCGTGGATGGCGGGGGCGTTGACGTTGGTCACCTCCAGCCAGATGTGCCCGGCGCCCCGTTCGCGGGCGAAGCCGGCCGCGTGCCCGATGAGCGCGCGGCCGAGGCCGCGGCCCCGGTGGTCCGGGGCGACCTCGATGTCCTCGATGGTCAGCCGCCGGTTCCACGGGGAGTAGAAGACGGCGGCGTAGCCGGCGAGGGCCCCGTCCGCGCCGACCGCGACGAACGTACGGCTGTCGCCCTCCGCACCGCCCTCGCCGGCGTCGTCGTCATCGTCATCGTCGTCACCGAACTCGTCGGGGAAGACCTTGACCAGCGGCGGGTCCACGGGCACCTCGCGGAGCGCGAACCCGCCGTCGGTGACGGCCACTTCGAAGACGGTGGAGGTGGTGAAGGACCCGTCGAGGGCCACGATGGCCTCCGCGTCCTCGGGGCGGGCGGTGCGGAACTCGTATGTCGTCGTGTCCTTGGTCGCGGTCATGCCATGAGGCTATGCCCGGGCGGCCGCGGACGGGGAGGGTTCCGGCTGCTACGGGCGGGCCAGGACGTCGCTCAGCCGGTGGGCGTAGACGACGCGGCCGCAGGGCGAACCGGCGTCGGTGCAGCCCGCTGTCCCGTCCGCCCGGTGCTCGGTCAGCGACCACAGGTACCGGGTGCCGCCGCCCGGCACGCTCCGGCCGTGTTCGAGGTACAGGTCCTCCGGGCCGACCGCGTTGGTGATGTTGCCGCCGAGGTCCACCAGGCGGCCGCCCGTGACGGTGGCCCGGCGCAGGCTTCCGCTGTGGTCGGTCCAGCTGCGGTTGAAGTAGTACGTGCCGTCGTAGCGGGCGGCGCCCTGGGTGAGGTCGCGCGGCAGGTGGTACGCCGACGTCGCGGCGACCACCCCGCCCGTCGTCTTCAGCAGGCCCGTGGCGTCGTCGATGGGCAGTGCCCCGACCCGGCCCTTCTCCGGGTGAGTGGTGTCGGAGTCGCAGTACTCGCCCGTGATCAGCGCGGGGGCGGCGGTGTCGCTGCGGTCGATCGAGATGTACGAGGCCTTGGGGGCGCCGGTGGCGACACAGGTCCCGGCGGAGGTGTTGCCCTGCGCGGCGGCGAACTTGTACGAGGCCACCTGCGGCAGCACGTACCGGTAGGTGTGGCTGTAGTAGACGTTGCTCTGCCGGCCGATCCTGGTCTCGTCCCGGACGTTGCTCTTCAGGCCGTCGAGCGTGGTGTCGTCGACCGAGGCGTCCCGGTCCGGGTTGAGGTCGAGGATGTCTCGCAGGTCGAAGACGCGCAGACCGTTCAGCGTGTCCGCGACGTAGAGGTGGTACCTGTACCAGGCGATGCCGCCGGCGTGGACGTCGACCGCCCGGTAGGACGCGTTGCCGTACGAGTTGTAGTACGGCTCCACCAGCAGCACATGGCGGTAGCGGCGCCCGTCGGGGTCGCCCGGCACGGGTGTCTCCGGGTCCAGGAAGGACAGCCGTACGCCCCTCGCGCCGGCCTTGTCGTACCAGGACGTGACCAACGGCTTGCGGCTGCCCCAGAGTTCGTCGGCCTGGGCGTCGGAGACGCCGGTGATGCCCTGCGGGATCCATTCCTGGGTGTCGGCGTCGCCGCCGTCCCAGCAGAGCTTCCTGGCCGGGGCGAGGACGGTGCCGTTGTCGCCGGTGCCGAAGGGGTCGGCGGTGCACGAGGCGCCGGTCTTCGCGACCCGGTTGCCCTGGTCGAGCAGGTCCTGGACGCCCTGGGTGGGCAGGGCGGCCTTCAAGTCGGCGACGTTGCGGTGCAGGTCGGGTCCGGGCTTGAGGTTGAAGGAGGAGGCGGTGGCCGGGTCGCCGGGCGCGGCGTGGGCCGGTGCGCCGAGGGCGGGTATCGCGAGGAGGGCCGCGGCGAGCGCGGCGGCCCAGCCGGCACACCGCCGGGAGGGGCGGGCCGGGGAGGGTGTCGTCATGGATCTGACCTCTGGTCAAGTGGCAGAAGGGATCGCAGAGATCATGTCAATCCGGTATCCGCCGGATCCAGGCGGGTGGCCGGTTCTCCCCCCCTGGCCGTGAGGCCCGGGCGCGGCGTGGTCGCGCGCGCCCGGGCCCGGGCTGCCCGCACGGGGGGGGACGGCCGGGTCAGCCGCCGGCCACCTTGCGCATGTGCTCCTCGGCGCGCCGCTCGAACTCCTCGTGCGGCACGTCCTCGATGTGGGTGGCGATCGTCCACCGGTGCCCGAACGGGTCGAGCACCTGGCCCGTCCGGTCGCCGAAGAAGTGGTCCTGCACTTCTCGCTGCGGCGTCGCCCCGGCCTTGACGGCCCGGGCGAAGACGGCGTCGACGTCCTCGACGAACAGGTACAGGGTGACCGGAGTGCCGCCGATGGCGTGGGGGCCGAGCAGGCCGGCCTCCCGGAGCTCGTCGGACAGCATGACGACCGTGCCGCCCACCCTGATCTGCGCGTGCATGACCTTGCCGTTGGGTGCGGTGGAGCGGGCGAGCTCCTGCGCCCCGAAGGCCTCGGCGTAGAAGGCGATCGCCTCGCTCGCGCCGTCCACGGACAGGTAGGCCGTGAGCTCCGCGTAGCCGTCCGGAATCGGTTTGACCATTCTTGACCTCTTCGGGTGTTCGGGGTGTTTTCGGGTGTCGGGTGTCGGGTGGTGTCGGGTGCTATGTCGCGTGGTGTCGGGTGCTATGCGGTGGTGATCCGGTCGAGTGCGTCGAGGAAGGTGCGCAGTTCGTCCTCGGTGCCGAGCGAGACGCGCAGGTGGCCGGGGTAGCCGAAGATGCCGGTGTCCCGCACGAGGATGCCGTGCTCCTTGGCGAGGGTGTCCTGTGCCTGGCCGGAGGCGTCGACGCGGACGGCGACGAAGTTGGTCTCCGACGGCACGTACCGGTGGCCGCGCCGCTCCAGCTCCGCGTAGAACCACGCGCGGCGTTCCGCTGCGCCCTTGCGGATGCCGTCCAGGAACGGCTGGTCCGCGAGCGCGGCCAGGGCGGCCGCCTGGGCGACGCGGTTGACGCTGAACGGAAGGACGGTCAGGGTCCGGCGGACCTCGGCGATCAGGTCGGCGGGGCCGACGGCGTAGCCGATCCGCAGAGCCGCCAGCCCGTACGCCTTCGAGAAGGTGCGCAGGGCCAGCACCGGGGCGTCCCCGTCGAGGAAGTCCCGGGTCCGGGGCAGGCCCGGATCGGCGAACTCCTGGTACGCCTCGTCGAAGACCAGTGGTACCCCGCTCGTCCGCGCCGCGTCGACCAGGGCGGCGAAGTCGTCCTTCGCCAGGGCCGTCCCCGAGGGGTTGTGCGGGTTGCACACGTATCCGATGCCGTGCTCGGGCAGTGCCTCGGCGAAGTCCCCGATGTCGATGAGCCCGTCCCGCAGGGGACGCGCGACGGCTCCGCGGCCGATGCGGTCGAGGGCCTCCCGGTAGCCGGGGAAGGTTCCCGCGGTGACCAGGCCGGGCCGCGCGGGGTCCCCGAGGGTCAGCGCGGTCGCCAGCACCAGCTCGTCGCTGCCGTTGGCCACGGCGATCCGGTCCTCGGAGACGCCCCAGTGCGCGGCGAGCGCCGTGACGAGGGCGTCCCGCTGCGGGGAGGGGTAGCGGGACACCCGTTCCAGTGCCCCGGCCGCGGCGGCGACCGCGGCGGGGCTCGCGCCGTACGGGCTCTCGCTCAGGTGCAGCCGCACCATCGAGTCCGCGTCGGGCACGCTGGTGTTGTAGACCTTCGGCTCCGGCCGGGCGGGCGCAGTCACAGGCTGGATCCCAACAGGATGCCGAAGCAGTAGCTCCCCACCGCCGCCTCCTTGGTGACGAAGTGGTGCTCGCTGCCGGCGGGGATGCGCATGACCGCCGGGGAGGTCAGCTCGTGGCGCACCCCGTCGAGGTGGACCTCGATGCGGGCCTGGCCGGGGAGCGGCGAGACGAGGAGGTAGATCTCGTCGACCTCGTGGGTGTGCGGCGCGGCGACCGGCTTGTCCACGAGCGTGCTGAGCTCCCCGCCGGCGATCTGCACCGGCATGCCGCCGAACATGTCGCCGGTGAGGTAGAAGGGGGCGGGCTGGTGGTGTCCTGCGACCGCGAGCGGGATCGGCAGCCCGGACACGATCTCTGCGGTGGCCGGGGCGGTCACGCTGCCTCCAGGACGAAGAGGTAGGTGTGGGGCGCGCCGAAGGGGACGGCGTTGCGCAGGCGCATGCCTCCCTTGGCGAAGAGCTCCTCGTACTGCTCGCGGGTGTAGATCGGGACGCCCATGAGGGCGTGGGCCAGCTCGAAGCCGCTGGAGAAGATCGGCAGGGTGCTGTCGCCGTTCCTCGGCCGGACCGTGGTGTCGCCCAGCAGGAAGGTGTTGGCCTTGGGGAACGCGGCGCGCAGGCGGGGGATCACCTGGTCGCGGCGCTGCGGGTCGACGAGCAGGTCGTGGAGGAACATGAAGCTCATCACGACGTCGGCCTGGTCGGCGCCCTCGACGCGGTGGTCGTTGAACAGGATGTCGAGCACGTCCGCGCAGACGGGCTCGACGGTGCCGCGCAGCCCGTGCCGCTCGACGGTCTCGGCCCCGAGTTCGGTGGCGGACTTGCTGATGTCGATGCCGATCCCGCGGCTGCCGGGGCGTGCCGCGACCAGCCGGGAGACCCGCTCGCTGACGCCCGCGCCGAGGTCGACGAGGGTGGTGAAGTCGAGTCGGGCGATCTCCTGGTCCAGGAGGTGCCGCATGAGGGCGCTGTCCGCCTGGGCCGAGCCGAGGGCCACCATGCCCTCGTCGCGGTGCAGGTCGACGCCGAAGCGGCGGTCCCCGCGGGCGACGGAGGCGGCGTTCGCGAAGATGTCGTGGTAGCCGCCGACGCCCCAGGTGAAGAAGCCGATGGCCTGGCGGATGTCCTCGCCGCTGCGGGTCGCTTCGGCGCGGTCGCCGCGGACGTGCAGGTATCCGAAGGATTCGGCGCCGCTCACCAGGGAGCGGACGACGGCGGGATCGAGGCCGTTCTCCCGGCAGAACGCGGCGACGTCGACGGAGCCGTCGTCCTGGAGTCTCCGGAAGAACCCGAGGCGCTCCAGTGCGTGGAGCACGTGGGCGCAGATGAAGCCGTTGAAGGCGGTGTCGGGGTTCAGCGGCGTGGGTGCCTCGCCCCGCCACTGTTCGGTCAGCGTGTGTACCGGCGTCACTCGTCTACACCTCTCAGGAATGCGGCGGGCGGGCCGCAAAGGCACCGCCCGCCGCGTGAAATGACCTGCTCAGAAGGCCTCGAGCCGGGCCAGGTTGGTGGCCAGGGAGTACGGGGTGAGGTCGACGCCCGGCGCCTGGCCGAGGTAGAGGTCCCGGATGATCCGGCCGGCGAGGGGGGCCTGCGCCAGGCCGTGTCCGGTGAAGCCGCCGGCGAAGAAGATCCGGTCGTGCTTGCCGCTGCCCTTGCCGATGATGGCCGACTTGGTGGGCGTGACGTCCAGGGTGCCGGTCCAGGCGCTGTACAGCTTGAGGCCCTCGAACTCCGGGTACCACTTCGGCAGCTCGTCGACGGCGGCCTGGTACCAGATGTCGCGCAGGCCGTCCTGCTTGGAGATGCGCTCCAGGCCGACGAGGACGGACTTGCCCATGCCCATCGTCTTCAGCCCGGACACGGGGTGGAAGGTGAACGGCAGGTTGTGGATGTCGCGGTCGGTGCGGATCGGGTCGGTGTGCAGCAGCTCGGCGAACTGCCCCCACACCGGCAGGTCCAGGCCCGCGAGCTTGGCGACGTCGCCGCTCCACGGACCGGCGGCGATGACGACCGCGCCGGCGGTGAAGTCGCCCATGGTCGTGGTGACGACGCCGCTGTCGCTGTCGATCCCGGTCACGGAGACGTTGGAGTACAGGCGGGCGCCGTGCTGCTTCGCGGCCTCGGCGTACCCCTGGACGATGGCCTCCGGCTTGATGCGGTACGTCGCCGGGTTCCAGACCGCCGCCTCGATGGTGTCCTTGTCCAGCCACGGGTTGAGCTCGACCGCCTGCTCGGCCGTGAGCATCTCCACCGCGGCGCCGGCCTCGCGGTGGTCGGCCAGGTCGGCCTCCAGCTCGGCCGCCTGCTGGGGGCTGGTGAGGATCGTCAGCAGGCCAAGGTCCTCCAGGCCGACGTCGACGCCCGTGGTCGCGGCGAACTGCCGGAAGTCCGCGAGGCTGCGCGTCGCCAGCTCGGAGTCGTGCGGCTTCCGGGGGAAATACGTGCGAAAGGCACGGGCGGTCTGCGAGGTGGTCCGGGACCCGAACTGGTTCTTCTCGACGAGGACGACGTCAACGCCCGCCTTGGCGGCGTGATAGGCGATGGACGTGCCGATCACGCCCCCGCCGATGACCAGCATGTCCGCCGTGTTCTTCTGCTCAGACATTCGCACCCCTCGTGATGTTCGGACGGTAGGTCCAGTTGTCGCCTTCGATGTCCCACGGGAACAGCTGCAGGTTCCATGCGCCGAGGGCGTTCACGTACGTCGCCATCTGCGCCATGAGGGCGACGAAGTCCTCGCGCGTGGTGATGGTGTCGAATGCGGCGACCACTTCCTTGGTGATGTCCCAAAGGGTGTTCATTCCGGTGTAGCCGAGGAATTCGGTCGGCTTCACGAGCAGGATCTTCGCCAGCTCGATCAGTGAGGAGAGCGGCATGTCGATGTTCCGGCCGGCCCGCACCAGAGTCGTGTAGTTCACGTAGCCCAGCGGACGGGTCTCGCCGTTCACGGCGACCAGGGTCGTGAGGACCGAGTTCTTCGTGCCGGCGCCGGAGGTGCCGCGGGACTTGCCCTCGTGGATGTCGAGGAGCTCGTCGGTCGGGTCGACCAGGACCCGCTCGGTCTCGGCGGCGATCCGCTCGATGAGGCCGCGGAGCTGCTCGTTGCCGACGTCGACCCGCTTCACGCCGTGGCCGGAGGGGCCGTCGACGCGGCGGACGTGGGCGATGATCGGCTCGCCGTTGCCGTAGACGGACTCCCAGATCATCTGGCCGATCTTGGGCAGCTGGTCGACGTCCTCCGGCACGACCCGGCCGATGGGCGAGGTCGGCATGGGCTCGGTGAGCTCGCCGTACTTGATGGTCAGGTGCTGGACGGCGGAGAGGAAGACCGTGCCGTCGGGCTGGATCTTGCGATTCACCTTGTAATCCGGGACCGCGTGCAGCAGATCGTGGGCCGGCGGCACGTGGTAGAAACAGTCGCCGGCCACGAGGGCGTGACCCTGGAGGGTCTTGTACGGCAGTGACGCCCACAGCGGCTCGACGAGGTCGGAGTTGCGCCCCTCGTCGAGGGTGATGCGCACCTTGGCGCCGATGGGCTCCCAGGCGATCTCAATTTGTCGCATTTCACTCCTGTCTCCTGCTATTCGGCCCCTGTCGCCCAGGAGAGAGCGCGTGACAGGTTCCAGGGGATTGGATACCGGCAACGGACGCGATGCCGTCGCGAATCGAATATATGGATAACGATCGCCCGCCCGATCGACGACATTGGCCTTTGTGTCAAATCGAGAGTTCTCTGTCACTTCACGCCGCGGACCGCATTAAGGGAGTATCGAATTCCGGCGAACTCCGCGCCGATGCCGGAATTATTGGTTCAGGGAAACGAAAAGTAAAGGGCTCCCCATGACCGCTGGTCACACCCGAGGGGGCGGGCGGCCGGAGCGGCCCGGAAACGCCGCAGGGCCGCCCACGGTGAACGGTGGGCGGCCCTGCGGCCGTGGCGTCGGCCGGTCCGGAGTGCGTGCGGTCAGGCCCCGTTGGCGGCCAGGGAGAACGGCGTGATGTCGACTCCGGGGTGGCGGCCGAGGTGGAGATCCCGGACGATCTTGCCGGTGGCGGGTGCCTGGCTGAGCTCGTGGCCGGTGAACCCGGTGGCGAACAGAATGCGTTCGTGCGCGCCGTCCGCCCGGCCGACGATCCCCGACCTCGACGGTGTGATGTCGAGGGTTCCGGTCCAGGCGCTGTGCAGCGTGGCGCCCCGCAGCCGCGGGTACCAGCGCCCGACCTCGCCGGCGGCCTCCCGGAGCCAGACGTCCCGCATGCCCGGCTCCGTGGAGAAGCGCTCCAGTCCGACCAGGAAGGACCGGCCCATCCCCATCGTCTTCAGTCCGGCCCCAGGGTGGAACGTGAACGGTGACGTGATGGCCTCGTCGCCGATCGGGTCGGTGCGGAACAGTTCGGCGAACTGGCCCCACACCGGCAGCTCCAGGCCGGCCAGCCCGGCGACCTCCCCGCTGCCCTGCGCGTCCGCGATGACGATCGCCCCTGCGGTGAAGTCGCCGGCCGAGGTGCCCACACGGCCGGTGGACGCGTCCAGTCCGGTCACGGTGACGCCGGTGACCACGCGCGCACCGTGCTTGCGGGCGCCCTCCAGGTAGCCGCGAAGCACCTCGTCCGCCCGGAGGCGGATCATCTGCGGGCACCAGAGGGCGAGCTCGACACCCGCCGGGTCCAGCCAGGGGTTCCGCTCGACGGCCCGGCCGACGGTCAGCCGCTCCAGCCGCACGCCGGCATCGCGCTGCGCGGGCAGCTCCGCCTCCAGTTCGGCCGCCTGCTCCGGGGTCGTCGCGACCACGAGCATTCCGGTCTCGGCCACCTCGAGATCGATTCCCAGGGTGCTGCCGAACGATCGGAAATCGGCCAGGCTCCGCACCACCAGTTCGGAGTCGTACACCCGTCCGGGAAAATACGTACGAAATGCGCCGGCGGTCTGGGTCGCGGTGGCACCGGCCTGGTCCCGCTCCAGCAGAACGACGTCGACACCCGCCTCCGCGCAGTGATAGGCGACGGATGCGGCGATCACCCCGCTGCCGATGACGACCAATTCCGCCGTGTTCTTCCGATCGGACATGCGCTGTCTCCCGTGACGTGGCCGACCCGCGTCGGCCCGCGCTCCGAACAGGCGGAGGGTACGGGAGTGTTCGTCCGGCCGATGGGCTGAATCAGCCGAAATCATGGAGAGGCGCTGCGAACCGGCCAAAGGAATACGGCGGGAATGCGTCAGGTCGAACGGAATGACCGGCGAGTTGACGGATCATTCGCCGCCGCGTCGGCCCGTGCGCCGGGGAGGCGGAGCATGGGGCGCATGACGGCAGCCGTCGCGGTTCGACCGACCGGGGCCACGGAAGGACCGTCCGCGGGGCCGCGGCGGCGCAGGCCGCCGCGGCCGGTCACTGCTGCCGCAACGTTACTTCTTGGGCGCCTGCAGGCTCCAGACACGGCCGTCGGGGTCGCGGACCTTCATCTCCTGGGTTCCGTAGTGGGTGTCCTCGAACGGCTGGACCACGTCGAGGGACGGGTCCGCGCTGAACGCGGCGGCGTCGGCGACCCGGAGCACCACCTGGACCTCGGGCTTCTGGTCCTCCGGGATTTCGGCCAGCAGGACGTAGGCGCCGGCGCCGTTGCGGAGCATGCCCGACCCCTCCTCGGTCGAGAATTCGACGTTGTAGCCCAGCGCCTGGAGGAACTTGGCCGCCTTGCCCCAGTTGTGGGTCTCGAGGTAGACGCCTTCGATGCCTTCGGTGGTCATGCCCGTTTTCCCTTCGGTGGTTCCCGGTCCTGGTCGGCGAGATACGTGCGCAACGCCTCGGCTACCAGAGCCGAGAGCGATTGCTCGTTCTCAATGGCATGGTGCTTTATCTGCCGGATCAGATCCACCGGCAAGTAGACGTTGAACTGCTTGACTTCTGCACGCATGCTAGCATGCTAGCATGCGCCGATTTGTTGAACCACGTGTGAATGAACGCGAGTTACGAGCCGAGGAGGGCTCCGAACAATGAAACGCCAATGGTGGACGCTGATCGTGGTGTGCGCCGCCACGTTCATGCTGCTGCTCGACGTCACGATCGTCGCGGTCGCGCTGCCCGACATCCAGCAGTCACTGCACGCGAGCTTCAGCGGTCTGCAATGGACCACGGACGCCTACGCGTTAAGCCTGGCGGCGCTCCTGCTCACCTCCGGGTCCCTCGCCGACCTGTACGGCAGGCGGCGGCTGTTCCTCATCGGCCTGGCGGTCTTCACGGCCGGGTCGCTGCTCTGCGGCGTCGCGCAGGACCAGATGACGCTCGTGCTGTCCCGCGCGGTGCAGGGCGTCGGCGGTGCGATCCTGTTCGCCACCTCGCTGGCCCTGCTCGCCGGTGCCTTCCAGGGCAGGGAGCGGGGAGCGGCCTTCGGCATCTGGGGGGCCGTCGCGGGTGTCGCGACCGCGCTCGGCCCGGTGCTCGGCGGTGTGATCACCAGCGGGATCAGCTGGCGCGGCATCTTCCTGGTGAACCTGCCCCTCGGCATCGCCGCGATCGTGATCACCCTGCGCCTGGTGGACGAGTCCCGGCCGCCCCGCGCCTCCCGGGTCGACTGGCTGGGCATCGTGCCGCTCACCGTGGGCCTGTTCAGCCTGGTGTACGCCCTGATCAGGGCCAGTGACACGGCCTGGGACGAGCAGGGCGTACTGCTCTGCTTCGGTCTGGCGGCGGTGTTCCTCATCGCGTTCGCGGTGATCGAGTCGCGGGTCTCCGAGCCGATGTTCGACCTGTCGCTACTGAAGACCCCGACGTTCCTGGGCGGTTCGATCGCGGCCTTCGCGATGAACGCCTCGCTCTTCGCGATGTTCATCTACATCGTGCTCTACCTGCAGAACGGCCTCGGCTTCAGCGCGATGGGCACCGGCATCCGCCTGCTGGTCAGCTCCGGCTGCACGCTCGTCGCGGCCATGGTGACGGGCCGGGTGATGAGCCGCGTCCCGACCAAGTGGCTGATCGGCCCGGGCCTGGTCGTGGTGGGCATCGGCCTGCTGCTCATGCGGGGCGTGACCGCCGAGTCGGGCTGGACGCACCTCATCCCCGGCTTCATCGTCACGGGCATCGGCGCCGGCATGGTCAACCCGCCGCTGGCCTCGACCGCGGTCGGCGTCGTCCAGGTGTGGCGCGCCGGCATGGCCTCCGGCGTGAACCAGACCTTCCGTCAGGTCGGCATCGCCGTCGGCATCGCCCTGTACGGCTCGATCTTCACCGCGTCGCTGCACGATTCCCTGCGGGAGGGGCTCGCGGGCGTCCCCGCACTCGCGGGGCGCACCGACGAGATCGCGGACGCCATCCGCATGGGCGCCTCCGAGCGGGCGGTCTCCGCGACCCCCGCGGAGCTCCGCGAGCAGGTGGAGACCGCGGCCCACGCCGGCTTCGCGACGTCCCTGAACGACCTGCTGCTCGTCAGCGGCATCCTGGCGCTGGTCGGCGGTGTCCTCGCCTTCGCCCTCATCCGCGCCAAGGACTTCGTCCCCCAGGGTCCCCCCGGCGCCGGGCCCGGCCGGCCCCCGTCCCAGCCGCAGAACACCGAGGCCTCCCCGGCCCGCTGACCGGCCGGCCCCGGCCGCGCCCCTCCCGAAAAGCAGCGCTGCACACGACAGGCCCGTCGTGTGCAGTGCTGTTTTCCCTACCGGCTCCGCCGCTCTAGCGGGAACCGGTGGCGTGGCGGCGACGCTGTTCGACGAACGGGGCGAGCAGGCCGGGCACCGCCTCCTCGGCGAAGGCCAGGCCCTCGGACACCGATACGTCGCGGACCTTGTAGACGCCGTTCCCGGCGGCCGTGGCGGCGCCGATGGTGAGCAGGCCGGCCCGGCGCTGGAAGTACGAGCGGGTGATGGACCAGCCGATGATGCCGTCCCGCTCGAGGGCGACGGTCCGGCGGGTGAAGGTGCCCGAACGGGCGACCAGGTAGCGGCCGTGCACGGCGTGGCCGAGGCTGCGGTAGGCGTCGAAGGCGAAGGCGGCGCCGACGGCCAGCAGGGCCACGCCGGTGATCCAGCCGGTGTGGACGAGCACCGGCGTCAGCCACAGGCCGAGGCCGATGAACGGGACGGCGGCCAGGGCCGCGTACATCAGGGCGCGGTTGAGCCTGCGCCGCAGGGCGGCCCGGGGGTGCGGCACGAGCACCGCCTCGGCCGTCGGGGAGACGGCCTCGCCCAGGACGTCGGCGGCGATCCGGCCGGACAGGGCCAGGGGGACGGGCGGGGTGAGCCGGCTGCGGCTGCTGTTCTCGTCGGCGTCGCCGAGGCCGCTGGCGACGGCCTTCAGGCGGGCCCCGCCGGCCCAGCGCAGCAGCAGCGGCTCGGCCACCTCGGCGCCGCGCAGGCGCTGCTCCTCGATGCTGACGGAGCGGGTGATCAGCAGGCCGCGGCGGATGCGGAGCATGCCCGCCTCGGCGCGGTCGAGGCGGTAGCCGCCCCAGCCCTCGATGAAGGTGACCGTCGATCCGATGACGCCGATCACGACGATGACGACGAGGGTCACGAGGAGGCCGAACCACAGGGGCACGGAGCCGAAGCGGTCGGTGAGGTCCTTGACGATGCCGAGTTCCAGCGGGTTGATCTTCATCTCGTGCAGCGTGCGGTAGGTGCTGGCGACGGCGATGAAGACACCGCCGACGCCCCAGACCGTCAGCGGCGCGTACCGCAGCCACGCCCAGTCGAGTTCGGCTATGGCGGCGTCGGCGTCGGCCCCGGCGGACGTGTGGCCGCGGCGGGCCTGCCGGAGCTCGGTCAGCTGCCGGCTCAGCGCGGTGGCGTCGCGGACGCTGAGGCCGTCGAGGGACAGTCCGCCGGCCTCCGATCCGCCCTGTTCGCCGGTGCCGACCTTCAGGGAGGTGAGGCCGAAGATCCGGTGGAGGGGGTTGGCGGTGAGGTCGACGCTGCGGATGCGGTCGACGGGCACCGAGCGCTGGCTGCGGAAGAGCAGTCCCTTGTGGAGCTCCACCCGGTCCTCGGTGACGCGGAAGCGGGTGGTGATGAGCCGCATGATGCTGATGCCGGCGATGACGAGGCAGGTGATGGTGAACGAGAGCAGTGTGATCAGGGCCTGGAGGTTCAGCTCGCCGCCGGTGAGGAGGGAGGTGGCACCGAACATGGCCACCGGGGCGGCCATCACGCTCAGGTTGACGAGGATCAGGCGGGGGTTGAGCCGACCCCACCCGTCCGGCCCGGCGTCGTCACCCGGGCGTCGTACCGAGGCGTCCCGTGTCACGTGGCATCTCCCGGTACGACCTGGACGGATCGGGTCAGGTGCTCGACGAGCTCGGTGGCGACCTGGTGGTCCAGTCCGTTGATCTTCACGGCGCCGGCGGAGGAGGCGCTGGTGACGGTGATGCCGGAGAGCCCGAACATCTGCTGGAGCGGGCCGCGGAGCATGTCCACGGTCTGCACGCGGGACAGCGGGACCACCCGCCACCGCTGCCAGAGCCAACCGGAGGCGGCGTAGACGGCTTCCTCCGTCATCTCCCAGCGGTGCACCCGGTAGCGCCAGACGGGCATGGCGGCCATGTACAGCAGCCCCGGCACGAGCGTGCAGAGGAAGAGCCAGCTGAACACGAACCGCGCCGGCGGGATGCACAGGTAGAGCACGCCGAACACGAGCGGAAGCGGCAGGGCGAACAGGGACGACTGGAGGGTCCACCAGCCGATCGCCCGGCTCTCGACCCGGTTGCGAGGCGGCCGGAGCCTCAATTCTTGGTTGTCTAGCACTGCTTCACCCAAATTCCTGAACGATCACAAAACCTCGGCGGACAACGGTCGAGTCAGCGGTCGACCCGTATCTCACTGCTGTCGGTCCCTCCTCCCGCGCCGTCGGCCGCCGGCGCCGTCGCGGCCCGTACGGCGCGCAGCCGGGACACCACGACCGCCGTCCGGGCCACCACCGTCGACAGCGACATCACGGCGAGCGCGCTCACGAGCACCTCGGTACCGCTGAGCTGGTAGTCGGCGGTGAGCCGGGCCATCCGCGCGCCGTACCAGTGCTCGCAGCCGTACGCGAAGAGGATCTGGAGGCCGGAGAGGAGGATCCAGACCGCCGCGTGGCCGATGCCGCCGGTACTGCGGATGTCCCCCGCGCCGTCCCGGTGGGCGGAGAGCTGGGCGGCCGCGACGAGCCCGCAGATGCCGCCCACGCCGAGGGCGGCGAGGTGCAGCGAGGGGTCGTTGCCCGCCGTCGGGAAGGAGTGCACGCAGGCGGCGACGGCGGCGACGGCCGCCAGCGCGGGGCCGGCGATCCGTGCGGCGGTGATGCGCCGGCTGCCGGAGTCGGCCGCGAGGACGGCGGCCAGGACGGTTCCGCAGATGATGACTGCCGTCGTGAACTGGCCCATCCGACCGAACCCTCCCTTTCCGCGCTCCCCCGGCAGCCCTTGCCGCGGTTCTCCCTCCGCTGTTCCCACCGTAGGAGACGTGTCGCTGCCGCCGGGACGACCGATCGGTGGGACCGGCTGTCAACCGATCGACGGACAGCGGCACATCGCGTGGTAGGACTGTGACGTGCACATACACGCTCAGGAGGAGGCGTCCCGGTCTCCCCGGCCTCCGCGGTCTCCCCGGTCCCCGCGGGCGTCCGCGCAGTACGGCCCCGACTCGGGGAGCCGCTGGTTCGGACTGTGGGACGGCTACTTCGCCATCTCCTATCTCGTCACCGTCATGCTGCTGTTCACGTCCGGCGAGGACCAGGTCCACCGGGCGCTCGCCATCGGCGCGCTGACCCTGATCGTGCCCTGGTACGCGGGTCTCGGCCGCAGGGCCATGATCCTGCGGGCGAAGGGCCGGAAGAACACCGTCTTCTGCGCCGGGCTGTTCCTGCTGTTCGCCTCCTCCAGCACGCTCGACCCCGGCGGTTCCTTCGCGCTGTTCGCGGTGGTCCCCATGCTCATGATGAGCCTGCCGATGCCGTCCGCGATCGTGCTGGTCGTCCTGGCCAACCTGTGGCCGGTGATCGTGGTGTGGCTGCGGGGCGGGCAGTTCGACCCCCACATCCTGTCGGTGCTGCCCATCTCCCTGCTGGGCATCGCCCTGTCGGTGCTGCTCGGCCTGTGGATCACGCGGGTGGTGCAGCAGAGCGCCGACCGGGCCGCGCTCATCGACGAGTTGCGGCAGAGCCGGGAGCGCGAGGCGCGGCTGTCCCACCAGGCCGGCATCTCGGCCGAGCGGGAACGGCTGGCCCGGGAGATCCACGACACCCTGGCGCAGAGCCTGACGAGCATCATCAGCCTGGTGCAGGCGGCCGAATCGGAGGTGGCCTCCCATCCCGAGCGGGCCCGCTCCCGGCTCGGGCTGGCCGGGCGGGTCGCCCAGGACAGCCTGGCCGAGGCCCGCACCTTCGTCTCGGCGCTCACCCCGCCCGCGCTGCGGGAGAGTTCCCTCGTACAGGCCGTACGCCGGCAGGCCGACCTGCTGAAGGAGGAGACGGGGCTGGCGGTGCGGTGCACCGCCCGGGGCGAGGAGCAGCCGCTGCCGATGGCGGTCAGCGTCGTGCTGCTGCGCTCGGCGCAGGAGGCGTTCGCCAATGTGCGCAAGCACGCGCGGGACGCCCGTAGGGTGGAGGTGCTGGTGGCGTACGCCCCGGACGCGGTACGGCTCGTGGTCCGCGACGACGGCGCCGGCTTCGATGCGGACGCCGGCCCGGCCGCCGCCGGCGGGCAGGACACGGACCGGGACGGCGACGGCAGGAACCCCGGCGAGCGGAACGGTTTCGGGCTGCGCGGGATGCGGGCCCGGGTGGAGGAGATCGGCGGAATGGCAGAGGTCAGCAGCAGCCCGGGGGCGGGCACGGTCATCGAGGTGACGGTGCCTCTGGTCCCGGTGGCGCAGGAGTCGGCCGATGAGTGAGCGCGAGCCGATCGGAGTGCTGCTCGTCGACGACCACCCGGTGGTCCGGGAGGGCCTGTCGGCGATGCTGGAGCTGGACGAGGGCATCCGGGTCGTGGGCCAGGCCGGCTCCGGTGAGGAAGCGGTGCTGCAGGCCGCCCGGTTGCGGCCGGACATCGTCCTGCTCGACCTGCGGATGGGCGCGATGGACGGGGTGGCCGCGACCGGGCACATCCTGCGGGAGTCGCCGCGGACCAAGGTGGTCATCGTGACCACGTACGAGGACGACGCGGACATCCTGCGGGCGGTGGAGGCCGGTGCGGCGGGCTACCTGCTCAAGGGCAGCTCCCGGGACGAGCTCGTGCACGCGGTGAAGGCGGCGGCGCGCGGGGAGACGGTGCTGACGCCGTCGCTGGCACCGAAGCTGTTCCGGGCCAGGGTGCCGGAGGCGCCGGTGCTGTCCGAGCGGGAGCGCGAGGTGCTCCAACTGGTGCGGCAGGGCCTGACCAACGCGGACATCGGGCGCCGGCTGTTCATCAGCGAGGCGACGGTGAAGACGCACCTGCTGCGGTCGTTCAAGAAGCTGTCGGTGTCCGACCGTACCGCGGCGGTGATCACGGCCCTGGAGCGCGGCCTGCTGTCCTGACGGGACACCGGCACATCGCGATTGGGTTCCGATCAGGACTCCGGTCGGCAACAAAAGCGCAGCTCATAGCACGTGTAGGTAACGGATTCAATGTATTCGTTCGCGCCGCGTGGCTGGTTATGATCAGCGCCACCGACTGGTTGTACCCCGCTTCCCCCCTGCCCGGCCGCCCCGAGGAACGATGTCTTCCACAGAACCCGAAGGACCGGCAACACCCGTGACGCCCCGGCAGCGGCAGCCGCGGCGGCGGACGGTGCGGCTGCGCACCCTGCTCATCCTGCTGGCGGTGGCCCCCACCGTGGCCATGGGCACGCAGACCGTGCTGAACGCCGGACGGCTGCTGGAGCAGTCGGCGCACCTGCGGGCCGATGTGGCGGCCAGTGAGCAGATCGGCATACCGCTGTACACGCTCCTGGTCGACCTGCAGGCCGAGCGCACCGCGACGGCCGCCCGGTGGGCGGGCGTCTCCGGTTCCGAGGGGGAGCTGCGGCAGCGCCGCCTGGCCACGGACCGCGCCGCGGCCAACCTCCGCCGGGTGGCCGCCGATTCGACCGCGTCCCTCGGGGACGTGACCCGGCGCCTCGCCGACCTGCCGGGCTACCGGGAGCGCTCGGACGCCCGCACCGGAACCCCCGACCGCCTGCTCGCCTCCTACACCGGGGCGGTCAACGAGATCATCCGCGTGTACCAGCAGGAGTTCAGCCACTCCGAGGACGCCGACCTCACGCAGGCGAGCCGGCCCGTGGTGTCGATGCTCTCGGCCTCGGAGATGGTGGCGCGCGAGGACGCGGCCCTGGCCCTGGCCGGCCCGTCCCGGGAGCTGAGCGCCACCGGCTTCGACCAGTTCACCAGCTCCGTCGGGGCCCAGCGCTACCTGTACGAGACCTGGGTCGAGCCGTACCTGCCCGATCGGGACCGGCAGTTCTACGAGCGCATCGTCGCCTCCCCGGACTGGCAGACGAAGGTCCGCATCGAGAACGCGATCATCCACGAGAACAAGGACACCGACACCGGCATCAAGCTGCCCGCCGAGGTCAGCGGCTGGAGCGCGGCGCACAGCAACGTCTCGGTGCAGATGGCGACGCTCAACATCGACCGCGCGAAGGGCGTCATCGCCCTGGGCACGGCCAAGGCCGACGCGCTGCAGACCGAGGTCGCCTGGCTGATCGGCGGAAGCGGCGCCGGGCTGCTGCTGGTCGTGACCGTCGTCGTGCTGACCACCCGGTCGGTGCTGCGCCGGCTGGACGGCCTGCACCGGCGTACGGTGGCCGTCGCCGACCGGATCCTCCCGGACGTCGTGGCCCGCCTCGACAGCGGCCGACCCGTCGACGAGTCCGCCCTGCCGACGGTCCGGGGGCAGCGGGACGAGGTGGGGCGGATCAACGACGCGTTCGCCCGGGTCGTCGCCGTGTCCGTGGACGGTCACCGGCAGCTCGCGGCCGAACGCCACGGCTTCGGCGCGTTCGCCTCCGGCATCGCCTCGCGCACCGGGAACCTGGTGAGCCGCCAGCTCGCCCTCACCGAGGACATCCAGGACGCCTTCGGCCACGACGAGGCGCTGCTCGCCCAGCTGATGCGCTCCGACCAGCTGACGGTCGGCATGCGCCGCCAGATCGAGAACCTGCTCATCCTGTCGGGCGGCGAGATCCCCGACCCGCACACCGAGCCCATGCGCATCGCGGACCTGCTGCGCGAAGCCGCCGCAGAGGTGGAGGACTTCCGGCGGGTCGAGCGGCAGGCGCTGGACGAGGCCAGCGTGGAGCCGCAGTTCATCAGCCAGATCAGCCACCTGCTGGCGGAGCTGCTGGACAACGCCACCCGCTTCTCCCCGCCCCGCTCGAAGGTGGCGATCCGCGCCGAACTGGCCGCGGACGGACTGTCGGTGGAGATCGAGGACCGCGGGCCGCGCGTCGCCGGCTATCTCTACGAGGAGATGAACCGGCGCCTGCACACCGCGCCGCCGTACGCCGTCCTCGCCGAGAACGCGCACCGGCTCGGCCTGTTCGTGGTCGGGCACCTCGCCGACCAGCTCGGTGCCACGGTCACGCTGCGGCGCTCGGTGTACGGGGGCACCTCGGCGGTCGTGGTGCTGCCGGGCAAACTCCTCGTCCCGGCGGCCGCATCCGCATCCGCTTCCGCGTCCGAGCCGGAGCCGGTGGCGGTGGCGGCGCGTGAGCCCGCGCCCGCCGCCGCCCTGGAGCGCGCCCCCGAGGCTGCCGCCGCCCTCGTCCCGGCCCCCGCGCTGACGTCCGTACCGGCCATCGCACCGGCCTCCGATCCGGCGCCCTCAGCAGCGTCCGTGACCGGGCCGCGGGCGGCCGATCCGGCGCCGCTGCCCACCGCCGCCGGGCTGCCGAGCCGCCGCCGGCCCGAGCTGCCGGCCACCGCACGGAGCGGCGGCGAGCCGCGCCCCGCCCTGCCCGGGCGGGAGCCGCGCCCCGCCCTCCCCGAGCGCGTCCCGCAGACCCACATGACGGAACGGCTGCGCGGACCGCGGACGCCGGAGAAGGCCGCCGCACCGGACCCGGCCACGCCCGAAGAGGTGGCCGACGCCTGGGCGGACTACGAACACGGAACCCAGACAGTGGAAGAAGAGCTCCGACAGGATCAGCCATGACGACGACACAGAACGACATGATCTACAGCGTCCTGGACAACAACCTGACCAGGATCGCCGGCATCCAGGGCGCCGTGCTCCTGTCCAACGACGGGATCGGGCTGAGTGCCTACCTGCTCGAGCGGGACCAGGCGGAGCGCATCGCCGCCGCCTGCTCCGGGATCGCCTCCACCATGAAGGCGATCTCCCGGGAGATCGACGGCGGCCGGGTGATCCGCCAGCTCGTCGAGATGGACGACCGCTACCTCTGCATCGTGGGGTGCGGGGAGGGCAGCACCCTCATCGTCGTGACCTCCCGCAAGGCACGGCTGGGAGAGCTGGGCGGCGAGGCCGTACGGACCGCCCAGGCGCTCGGCGAATGGCTGGGCACGCCGGAGCGCGCGCAGGCGCAGCCTCCGGCGTCGTAATGCCGGACGACGTCACGGACACGGCAGCGGACGACGAACCGATCGACCCGACGGACCTGTTGGACCTGTCGGACCCGACGGACCCGTCCGAGCCGGAAGAGCCCGCGGAACCCGGGGAGCCGCCGCGCGTGCGGCGGCCCCGGGGCCGCCGGCGGACGCGGCTGTACGCCCTCACCGACGGCCGTACCGCCGCCTCGTGCACCGTCCTCACGATGGATACCACGATCACGGCGGCGGTCGCCGAGGACGCCTGGAGCGGGCTGCCCAGCGAGTGGCGGGCCGTCCTGGCCATGTGCGTGCCGCCGGACGGGCGCGCGGTCGCCGAGATCGCGGCCCGCATGCACATCCGCCTCACCCCGATGACGATGCTCCTCGGCGAACTCGCGGACCGCGGGCTGATCCACCACCAGCCGCCCCTGGAAGGCGCCGAGTCCACCAATGTCCACCTGCTCATGAGAATCAGGGACAACCTTGCCCGGATATGACCACCCTGCTCGGCAGGGGGCCGCCATGAAGATCCTCATCGCCGGGGGGTTCGGGGTCGGCAAGACCACCCTCGTCGAGACGGTCTCCGAGATCGAACCGCTGCGCACGGAGGAGCGGCTGACGGCTGCGGGCGTGGGCGTCGACGACCTCGACGGCATCGAGTCCAAGGCGGGCACCACCGTCGCGATGGACTTCGGCCGGATCACGCTCACCGACGCCGGCGTGGTGCTGTACCTGTTCGGCACGCCGGGCCAGGAGCGCTTCTGGTTCATGTGGGACGACCTGCTGAGCGGGGCACTCGGCGCGATCGTCCTCGTGGACACCCGCCGCCTGGACCGCAGCTTCGCGGCCGTCGACTTCTTCGAGAGCCGCGGCCTGCCGTTCGTGGTCGGCGCCAACTGCTTCCACGGCGAACAGCCCTACACCGCGGAGGAGATCGCGGCGGCCCTCCACCTGCGCAACCCCGACACGCCCGTGCTGATGCTCGACGCCCGCGAACGCGACGACGTCCGCAGCGTCCTGCTCGCCCTGCTGGACCTGCTCATCGCCACGGCCGACGCAGCCCCCGGCCCGGCCCCGGCGAAGATCCCCGCGGCGGCCCGCTGAGCAACAACGGACGGGACCTTTGCATAGGCTCGCTCCGGCGCCCCTATGACCGAGGAGGACCCCATGAACCCCGCCGGGGAAGGGCTACAGCAGTTGGACGCGATCAGCGTCCTCAACGCGAAGACGACACTCGTGCAGCTCCTCGTCCGGGCGGGGGTCCACCCCGGTGACGCGGGCGAGCTGATCGGGGTCGTCGAGGCCGGCACGCTCGCGGTCGCCCACACCCGGATCAGCGGGCAGGGGGGTACCGCCCCGACGGAGAAGGGCGAGCTCTACGCGTCCGGCTGGCTCGACGGCGCCCGCGCCGTCGCCGACGAGCTCGGCGGCATCGCGGAACGGGCGCTGAGGGACGCGGTCGGCGCGGATGCGTCGGCGGACGCCCTGGACGCGCGTCCCCCCGCCGGGAGGATGGAGCTGGAGCGGGCGAAGGTCGCGGTGCTGCCGCTCTACCTCTCGTTCACGGCGGTCTCCGACCTCGATCCCGAGGTCTCGGAGCAGGTGCTCACCGCCGTGCTCGGCACGCTGACCACCCGGCAGCGCACCGGGTACGCGGGGCAGCTGACGCGGTTCGCCGACGCCCACCGCGCGCGCCTGGAGCGGATGTACGCGGAGTACGGGCCCGGCAGCACCATCGCGATCCACGGCCGGTACTCCCTGCTCCACTCCCCCACCAGCATCGCCGTACTGGAACGGCTCCTCACGGCGGCGACGGCGCTGCGGGAGGAGTGGGACGCCGCCGAGCTGCCGCCCGCCTGGCTCGAAGGGCTGACCACGGCCTGGGGCACGCCCGCCTGACCACGGGCCGCAGCGCGGGACGGTGGTGTGGCCCGACGCCGGACAGGGGGCCGGTGGAGCGGCGATACTCTTCCCGTGAAGTCGATCTACCGGAGCGAACAGGGTGAAGAGGCCGTCCGCCGTTGGTGCCTGGACCGGCTCGAGGGCTGGCGGCGACCGCACGAGCGGGCCGAGGCCACCGCGGGCGGCGCCCGCACCCACCTCGTGACCGCCGGCTCGGGCCCGGTCACCGTCGTCTACGTCCCGGGGACGAACTTCAACGCCGCCGTCTCCCTCCCGCTCGCCGACGCCCTGTGCGCGGCCGGCCACCGGGTCGTCCTACCCGACGTCCCCGGGCAGCCCGGGCTCAGCTCGGGCGCGCGCGAGCCGGCGGGCGGCCGGCTGTCCTGGTACGGGGACTGGCTCGGCGATGTGCTGGAGGCGGCCGGGACGGCCGGGACCGGCTCGGTGACCGTCATGGGGCACTCCTTCGGCGCGGCCGTCGCCCTCTCCTGCCCCTCGCCCCGCGTCGGGCGGCTCGTCCTGCTCTCCCCCGGCGGCTTCGGCCGGCTGCGTCTGACGCCCCGCCTCCTGGCCGCGTCCGCCGGCTGGTACCTGCGTCCCGGCCCGGCCCGGAGCGCCCGGCTCCTGCGCGCCATGGGCGCCCCGGGGTACGCGCCGCGCGCCGACCTGGTGGAGTGGATGACGCTGGTGGCCCGCCATGCGCGGTCGAGCGGGGCTCCGGGGCTCGCCGAGGCCCGCCGGAAGGTCGCGTACCGGGTGGTCACGGGGGCCCACGACACGTTCCTGCCGCCGCACCGGCTCGGCCCGGCGGTGCGGGCCCGGCTCGGCGCGGGGCTCGACGTCGTGCCGGACGCCGGGCACCTCCTGGTCGAGGAGCGCCCCGACCTGGTGGCCGCGCTGGTCTGACCGGCGCCCGCCACCCTGAGGTGCCGTACCGTCACCGGCCGGCCAGGAGCACCGCGGCCGCCGTACCGGGGAGGACGGTGGCCGCGGCCAGGGCCCAGGCGACCCGTACGCGCCCCGGCCTGCGGCCCGCGGCCACCCACTGCACGCAGCCCAGTTCCGCCCAGCGGCGGGCCTCCTCCCGCTGTTCCGTGCCGTGCTGGGCCCGGCCGTGGAGGAGCAGGGCCGCCGATGATGCGGCTCCCGCACCCGCCACGGCGGCCACGAGCGCCCAGGGCGCCGCGGCCAGCAGCAGGGGGACGATGAGCGCCGCGGTTCCCCAGCCGGTCAGGCAGGCCGCGGCCGCCGTCCGGCGCGATGCGGGGCGGTCGGCGCCCGCGCGTACGTCCGCGATCGCGGGGACGTACCAGACGCAGCCGGAGGCGCAGAGGACCGCGACGGCGAGTGCCGGAACTGCATGGGACATGAGCACCTCTCCCTGGGAGTCCGTGGGCCGGCGGATACCGGATGCCGGCCGGATGCCGGATGCCGGATGCCGGATCCGGCTCCCGCTCAGCGGTGGGCCGAATCGAGGGCGGCGATCTCCGGGTGGTGGAGGTCGAACGCCGGGGACTCGGACCGGATCCGGGGCAGGGAGGTGAAGTTGTGCCGCGGCGGCGGGCAGGCGGTCGCCCATTCGAGCGAACGGCCGTAGCCCCACGGGTCGTCGACCTCGACCTTCCTGCCGTACTTGGCGGTCTTCCACACGTTGTAGAAGAACGGCAGGAGCGACAGCCCGAGCAGGAACGATCCTGCGGTGGAGAGGGTGTTGAGGGCGGTGAAGCCGTCGGCGGCGAGGTAGTCCGCGTACCGGCGCGGCATGCCCTCGGCGCCCAGCCAGTGCTGGACGAGGAAGGTGAGGTGGAAGCCCGTCGTGAGGGTCCAGAAGGTGATCTTGCCGAGGCGCTCGTCCAGCATCCTGCCCGTGAACTTCGGCCACCAGAAGTGGAAGCCGGCGAACATCGCGTACACGACGGTGCCGAAGACCGTGTAGTGGAAGTGCGCGACGACGAAGTACGAGTCGGAGAGGTGGAAGTCCATCGGGGGCGAGGCCAGGATGACGCCGGTCAGCCCGCCGAAGACGAAGGTGATCAGGAAGCCGACCGTCCACAGCATCGGTGTCTCGAAGGACAGCGAGCCCTTCCACATGGTGCCGATCCAGTTGAAGAACTTCACCCCGGTCGGGACCGCGATCAGGAAGGTCATGAAGGAGAAGAACGGCAGCAGCACACCGCCGGTGACGTACATGTGGTGCGCCCACACCGTCACGGACAGGCCGGCGATCGCGATCGTCGCGGCGATCAGGCCGATGTAGCCGAACATCGGCTTGCGCGAGAAGACCGGGATGACCTCGCTGACGATGCCGAAGAACGGCAGCGCCAGGATGTACACCTCGGGGTGGCCGAAGAACCAGAACAGGTGCTGCCACAGCAGGGCCCCGCCGTTGGCGGGGTCGAAGACGTGGGAGCCGAACTTGCGGTCGCATTCGAGCGCGAAGAGGGCCGCGGCCAGCACCGGGAAGACCATCAGGACCAGCAGTGACGTGAGCAGCACGTTCCAGGTGAAGATCGGCATCCGGAACATCGTCATGCCCGGGGCCCTCATGCACAGGATCGTGGTGATGAAGTTGACGGCGCCCGCGATGGACCCGAAGCCGGACAGCGCCACGCCCATGATCCACATGTCGGCGCCGAGCCCCGGAGAGTGCACCGAGTCCGACAGCGGCGCGTAGAGGAACCAGCCGAAGTCGGCGGCGCCCTGCGGGGTGAGGAAGCCGAAGGCCGCGATGAGCGACCCGAAGAGGAACAGCCAGAAGGCGAGCATGTTCAGCCGCGGGAACGCCACGTCCGGCGCGCCGATCTGCAGCGGCATGATCCAGTTGGCGAAACCGGTGAACAGCGGCATCGCGAACATCAGCAGCATGATCGAACCGTGCATGGTGAACGCCTGGTTGAACTGCTCGTTCGACATGATCTGCGTGCCCGGGCGGGCCAGTTCCGCACGCATCATCAGCGCCATGACGCCGCCGATGATGAAGAACGCGAACGCGCTCACGAGGTACATCGTGCCGATCCGCTTGTGGTCGGTGGTCGTCAGCCACTCGACCCACGAGGCGCGCCGTACCGTTCCGCCTCCGGTCCCGGTCCCGGTTCCGGTTCCGGTTCCGGTTCCGGTTGTCGCGCCTGGCGCGGTCTCCGGCCCCGCGCTCGCCGTCTGCTTCGTCCCTGTCACGTCCACCGGACGCTGCCCTCCCTGTAGCTGTACCCATGGCGAACCGGGAGGTGCCGCATGCAAAGGGGAATCGGCACCCCCGGGCGCCGCCCCATGATCCGCGCAGGGGAAGGGAGTCCGGCAGGGCCGAACAGTCCCTCCGTCCCCGCCGCGATCAGGGCCGTATGGCCCCCTGCGAGTGCCGTACGGCACGGGTCGGCGCGGGCCCGGGGTGCGGATACTGGTCGAGGTGGACGGTGCCCGCACCCGTGACCGGGTCGTGGCGGATCCGGTCGGACGGCACGTCCATGGCGGCCAGCTGCCTCGCCGTGGCGGAGACCATGGCGGGCGGGCCGCTGACGTAGGCGAGGTGCCCGGACCAGTCGCCGCCCCGGGCGACGGCCTCCGCCACGGAGGACCGGTCGGCGCCGGCGGCGCCCTCGCCGATGACCGGGACCACGCGCAGCCACGGGCAGCGGTCCTCCAGCCCGGCCAGGGCCGGCGTGTCGTACAGGTCGTCGAGCGTGCCCGCCCCGAGGAACAGGTGGGTCCGGCGCGGCCGGGGCCCCCGCTCCAGTTCCTCCAGCAGCGCCTTGGCGGTGGCCCAGCCGGTCCCTGCCGCGACGATCAGAACGTCCCGGTCCGGCGCTCCGTCCACGGTCATGGTCCCCTGGGCGGGGCCGATCCGCAGCGGATCGCCGGTGCCGGTGTGCGCCACGAGCGCCTCGGCCACGTCGTCCGTGCCGTCGCTGCGGATGTGGAACTCCAGCTCGCCGTCGGGGCGGGGTGCGCAGGCGAAGGAGTGGGGCCGCCAGGCGTGCGGCAGGCGCGGCGTCTGGAGATGGGCGTACTGCCCGGCGCGGTAGGGGTACGGCTCGGCGGTGCGTACGCGGACCACGGCGAGGTCCGGCCCGCACAGCCGGTGCCCGGTCACCACCCCGTTCCAGTAGGGCGGTTCGGCCAGCGCCTGTTCGGCCCCGGCCACCATGGCCGCGACCGCGAACCGCAGCATCCGCAGCCACGCCTGCTCCAACTCTCGGCTCCAGCCCCCGCCCGCGTACCCGCGCAGCGCCTCGACGAGGGACGCCTCGAAGACCTCGTAGTGCACCGGCCGCACGCCCAGCTTGCGGTGGTCGCGGCCCAGCCGGGCGCAGAACGCGGCCAGCGCGTCCGGCTGGTGCAGGTTGTCGATGAGGTAGCGCAGCGCCTGCTCCAGGTGGGCGCGCTGGAACGCCATCGAGTCCGGGAACAGGCCGCGGAGATAGGGGTGGTGCTCGAACATGGCGTCGTAGAGACGGTCGATGAGCTCCCCGGAGGGACTCACCAGCGGCAGGTTCGAGGTGATCAGGCGCTGGTCCGCGGCCCCGTCGTAGGAGTCCGGGTGCGGGCGGGCCGCGGCGGGCTGCCGGGCCGGGGCCATCAGCTGCCGCCGCAGCCGCATCGCGTCCTGCCGCGCCAGGAGCGCGTGGTAGTTGTCGTACTGGTTCACGTCGTGTGCTTCTTCCGGTTGTGCTTGCCTCCTTGCCGCCCGCGTTCTCCGGGCGGAGGCCGACAGGCCCTCCCCGCGCACCCTCCGTGCATCGCCGCCGATCGGGATAACGTCACAGCAGCGTCTCCCAGTACGCCTGGAAGCGGGTGGCGATGAGCAGCACGATGACCCCGTACCAGGTGACCGGCACGACCCAGTGGAACTCCTGAACGCCGCTGACCAGTGCGCGGGGAGCCCGGATGACGCCGTGCCGGAGATTGTGCACCGTGGTGTACCAGAACATGGCGATGGTGGCCGCCCACGCCAGGCAGCACCACAGGCACAGCGCCCCGATCCCGTACAGGGCCTGGCTCATCAGCCACATGCAGAAGCCCGCGCCCAGGAGCGTCCCGAGATTCAGCCCGGCCCAGAACCACCGGCGGTGGCCGGCGCCCGCGAGCAGGCCGAACCCGATCGCGACGACCGCCGCGTACGCGGCGAGACCGATCACGGGATTGGGGAAGCCGAACACGGACGCCTGCCCGCTGCGCATCACGTCGGCGCAGGACAGCACCGGGCTGAGGTTGCACGAGGGGACGAAGTCCGGGTCGCGCAGCAGCTCGAACTTGTCGAGGGTGATCACGAACGAGGCGAGGAGCCCGGCCGCCCCGGTGACGATCAGCAGCCAGGCGAAGCCGCGGCCCGCGCCGATCACACCGGGCCGGGCGGCGACGCCCTCCCGGCGGGTGCGCACCTCGGCCGTGCGGTCATGCAGGGTGCCGGACATCGCCACCGTCCCCCCTCGCCGCCGTACCGACGGGAGCACGCCCCGCACTCCCCCCGCCGCCCGCACTCCCCACCGCGCGGAGGTGCCGGAGGGAGCCCCGGTCCCGGGTCGCCCCCTCGGGCCAGACCACGTCCACCGGCAGGCCGCGGGCCCGGGCATAGGCCACCAGGTGCGCGGTGGCGTCCCGGCCGTCGGACGGCGAACCGTCCCACACGGCCAGCAGCCGACGGCTGGTCCGGATCATCCACTCGTCGGCGCCGATACACGCGCCGCGGTCGTCCGGATCGAATTCCACCAGGCCCGCCCGGTCGGCGAGTACGAGCAGCTCGCCCGCCGCGGTGCGGTCACGCTGCGGCAGCGGGGCGGGCACCGCCCCCTCGGCCGCGAGCAGCACCACCAGCCGCCCGCCCGCCTCGTGCACGGCGCGCCCGAACGCCACCGGCAGCCCCGCACCCGCGCGGACCACCGCGGTGGCGTTCCCCGCCCAGCGCTCGACCCGTGCCCGCACCTCGGACTCCACCAGTTCGAGCGTGTCCGGGCACAGATCGGCATGACCCACCGCCGCGATCATCCGCCCGCTCGCTTCCCCGCCATCCGGCGCCGCCTCCACTCGTCCCGCGTACGAACGGGTCCGCGCGCCGTCACCGACGGGCGGACCCGAATCACGAGTGAACACGCGGACCCACCGGGCCGAGAAGGGCCCGAACGTCCCCGGCCCCATCCCCTCGGGGGCCGAACGTCCCTGGTCCGGATGCGGGGCCCCGCCCATGGGACCGGCTGCTGCCGGTTGACGCGGTGGATTCCGCCGCTGGCGCCGCCGCCGCCGCTGCCGACGCTCCGACGGACGCCTCGCAACTTGACTGAAAATTCAGTCAGTGCCAGAGTGGGCGGCACGCGGCCGTCCCGCATTCCCGCCGAACGGCCGATCGCGGGGTCGGCGCGCACTCTTGCCATGAGGAGCCCGGGGGGCTTCGCCCCTTGCCGCACCCCCGTGCCCGCCCCGGCCGGACCCATGCGTTCCGCCGGTCCACGATCGGAGTCCCCCGTGTCGAACCTGCGTCCCACGCGCCGGACCGCCCTCCACGCCCTCGCCGGGCTCGGTGCCCTCGTCTTCGGCGCCGCGGCCTGCGGGCCCGCCGAGACCGCCCTGCGCTCCGGCTCCCCGGCCGGATCCTCCTCGTCGGCGCCCGGCGGCGGACCGAAGCGCCGCCTCGGCGCCGAGTGGGAGAGCCACACCCGGACCTTCATGTCCTGGCCCGCCCTCGCCGCGGGCGTGTGGGAGGAGGACCTGCGCTACGTCCGCGAGGACATCGCCCGCATCGCCCGCGCCGTGGGCGAGTACGAGGCCGTGGCCATGATGGCCCGCCCCGACCAGGTGGCGGCCGCCCAGCGGGCCTGCGGCTCGCAGGTCGAGGTCATCCCGCTGGCCGTCGACGACCTCTGGGCCCGCGACACCGTCCCCGTCTTCGTCGAGGACGGCGGCAAGGTCACCGGCGTCGACTTCAACTTCAACGGCTGGGGCAACAAGCAGGAGCACACCAACGACGCCAAGGCGGGGAGCGCCCTGCTGGAGCAGTACCGGATCCCGCGGGTGCAGGCCCCGCTGGTCGCGGAGGGCGGCTCCTTCGAGCCCGACGGCGAGGGCACCCTGCTGATCACCGAGAGCTCGATCGTCAACGACAACCGCAACAAGGGGAAGTCGCGCGACACCGTCGAGGCCGAGCTCAAGCAGACCCTGGGCGTCGAGAAGGTGATCTGGCTGGCCGGCGTACGCGGCGAGGACATCACCGACGCCCACGTCGACAGCCTCGTACGGTTCACCGCACCCGGCGTGGTCCTGCTGGACCGCGCGCACCCGAGCACCCCGCCGGACTCCTGGTCCCGCTCCGCCGACCAGGCGAAGTCCGTCCTGTCGAAGGCGACGGACGCCCGCGGCCGGCGCTTCGAGGTCATCGACCTCCCCCAGCCCGACCTGGACCGGATCACGGGCCGGGGCGACGACTTCGTCTCCACCTACGCCAACTTCTACATCGCCAACGACGCCGTGTTCATGCCCCGGTTCGGTGACCGCAAGGCCGACGACCGGGCCCGCTCCATCCTCCGGGAACACTTCCCGAAGCGCGACGTCGTCCCGGTCGTCATCGACACCATCGCCTCGGGCGGCGGCGGCATCCACTGCTCCACCCATGACCAGCCCGGCAAACCGGCCGCCTGACGCACCGCCCCGCCCTCCCCTGCCCGGCCCCGCCCCGCCCCGCCGCGGACGTGGGCTGCCGGGTCAGTCCCGGTCGAGGAAGGCGCTGACGAGCTCGACGACTTCGGCCGTCCTCTCGAAGACGGCCATGCGGCCGCTCTCCAACTCGGCGTACTCGCTGTGGCTAAGCCACCACCGCGCTGACCGAACATCCCTCCCCTCCCCGTGCGCCGCACCGGCCGGGACCCCGGCGACGACGCGCGGCCGATCCCGGGCCGGCCGGCCACGGGCACCATCCATGCCACCGGCCTGAGCGCCGAGCCGCCGCGAGATCAAGATCACGATTGGGCGGGTTCGGCGGGAAACGCCCTGGCGGGCCTCCCGCCCGGGACCGGTACCGGTGCGGTCCGGCCGCCGCGCTGTCAGACCCGCGTGGTGCACTGTTCTTGATCCCGAGAACGACCATGGGGAGGGGTATTCCGTGGGAGCCCGTCGATACGACGCACCGCACGAAGAAGTCCACCGGGCGGCGGTGGCCGCCGCCGACCTGCTGCGTCGCCTGGCTGCGGAACAGGGAGGGGGCACGCCTCCGCTGCCCGCCGACGCCGAGGTCGTGCGCTTCCTGGGGCGTACGCACCCGAACCGGTACCCCAAGGCCGTCGGCCGCCCCGAGTGGCTGGCCGAGGCGTGGCGCCGGTGCGGCCCGCCGGCGGACTGCGACCCGCCGGGTCTGCCCCGCCCGGCGTCTCGGGCCGACGGGGCCGCGGCGCTGGAGCAGCTGCGGCAGGACGTGGCGGCGGGCGATCCCGCCGCCCACCGCCGTTCGTCCCACCTCCAACGGCTGTCGGCGGCCTACGAGGCCGGGACGCTCCGGGCCGCGGAGATCGTCGAGGCGTTCCCGGCGCGCTGGACGATGCAGCTCCGCCCGCTGTCCGACCGCGACCGGACGCGCCAAGCCTTCGAAGGGGAACTGCGGACGCACCTCGCGGACTCGCTGGGGACCGACCCGGAAGCCTGGCTCAGGCTGCTCACCACCGTTGACGTCCTGTGCCGGCCCGAAAGCAAGGGCCCGGACAGGCTGCTCGGCTGGCCGGCGCTGGTGCAGCGGTCCCTGGATGCCGAGGCGGCCGCCCCGGCCCGCCTGCTGCCCGACCGTGCGCCGACGGGCCGCAAGGTCGAGGACCAGCTGTTCCGCGCCCTGTGGTGGTGGCCGGCGGGCGAGGTGCTCCGCCGGTGCGACGCCGACGTCCTGGACGTCCTCATGCCCGAACTGCCGCCGGAAACGGGCACGCTGCTGGCGCAGTACCTCGTCGCAGTGCGCCGCGGCACGCCCAGAGGAGTCCTGGAGCACCTCCGGCGCAGCCGGAACCGGGAAGCCCTGCTGGTGATCGCCCGCGGTGTCGACCTGACCCGGGGCACCGCGCTGCGGCTCCTGGAATGCGGCGATCCGGAGATCCACCTCGCCGTCCTGGACCTCCATTTCCACATCGGCGCCGAGGAACGCCGCGCAGTCGTCGCCGACCCGTCGGTGCCGCTCGCGCCGCACGTCGACCGCATCCCGTGGAACGCGCTCCCCGACTGCCTCCACGCCGGCGAACCGGAACTCATCGAGGCGGCGTTCGCCAGCAGCCACCTGTCGACGTTCAAAATGCCGGAGCAGCTGACGGGCTGCCTCAACCTGCTGCGGCACGCGGGCCCGGCCCGGCTGTCGGCACTGCTCGCCACCGGCCGCGTGGGCCCGGCCGTCACCCGCATCTGCGAGAAGGCGCTGGCCGCCGCCGACCCGTCGGCCGCCCTCCGCAGCCGGGTGGAGAAGGAGCTGACCACGCCGAAGCTCGCCTCGCGCCTGCGCCGCCTCGGCCCGCAGGCCGGCGCGAACGCCGCCGACCGGTTGATGGCGCTGTTCCCGAACGCCGACTGGAGCCATCTGGAAGCCGAGCACGCCCGCGAGCCGTTCCGGTACTGGCCCCAGATGGTCAACCGCCCCGGTACGCCGCCCGGCGTGGCGGCCCGCCACATCGACGCGGTACGCCGCGACCACCGCCGGCACCGCTCCTACGCGGAGCACTGGATCACGGACAAGGACGCGTTCCGCTCCGGGCTCGGCTACCGCGCCGATCACGACGAGGGCACCGGAGAACTCGACGACCTGCTGACGAAGGGGCTCGTCACCCCCGACGACCTGTTGCGGCACGTGGGACACGGCCCGTGCGTACTGCGCCACCTCGGCGACGCCCGGTGCCGTCCGGACGCCCCTCCCCAGATCGCGGAAGCGGTGGAGGAGCTCACGGCACTGGTCCGCGAGCACCTGCCGGCGGCGGACGACGCGGCCTGGCAGCGGTTGTACCGGCGGCTGGCGGGACGCGACCCGCACCACCCGGAGCGCGGCACGATCGAGGAACTCCTGACCCTCACGGCGACGACGACGTGATGCGGACGGTCTCGCGGACGGTGACCTGGTCGATCTCCGTGGTGCGCACCGTCACGTTCATGGTCCACTCCCCCGGCATGGGCAGCCGCAGGTCGTAGGCGGCCCAGTACCCCTTCTGGTCCTTGAGCCGGGCGTCGATCGGGCCGATGTCCAGTTCGTCCTGGGTGAGGCTGAGCCGGAGTTCGCGAACGGTCGCGAGGCCGCCGTCCGCGGTGAACACCACTGCTTCGACGGTGTTCTCGCCGACGCGTCCCGGCGCCAGCGTGATCTGCACCGTGCCCTGGTGGTTGGCCGTCCCCATGTCGAAGGGGACCATGACCACCTTCACCTGCGGCTGCTGCGCCGCGGCCGCCGAGATCCTCTCGCCCGCGGCGCGGCTGGGCTGGGTACCGGTGAGCAAGGTCGTGATCGCCAGGACCACGGCGCTGAGTGCGGCCTCGACGGCCACCGTACGGCGCAGGCTGCGCCGGTACCCGTCGGTCTCGGCACCGGGCGGCTCGGGACGGCCGGCACCGGGCGGCTCGGGACGGCCGGCACCGGGCGGCTCGGGACGGACGTCGCCGGGCGGGTCCGTCGGCACCGGGGAAGCCGGCCCGCCGACCGTCTGCGCGACCTTCACCGGCTCGGGCGCGGGCTCTGGCGCAGGCTCGGGCACGGGTACCGTCAGCGTCTCCGCCGCCGGAGGCGCCGCGTGAACGAGGCGGGCGGTCCAACGCCGTGAGAAGGAGGCCACCCACAGCACGAGGACCACGGCAGCAATCTTCACGATGAGGGTCCTTCCGAACGACGTGGTGGACAGGGCCTCCCAGGAGCCGACCTGCCGCCAGGACTGGTACACCCCGGTGCCGACCAGGACGGCAACGGCGGTGAACGCCAGCGTGGAGAAGCGGCCGACGGCGGACGCCGGGACGACAGGGCTGCCCGGCCCCCGGCTCCGCAGCAGGACCACCAGCGTGATCAGGCCGCCCAGCCAGACCCCCATGGCCAGCAGGTGCAGGACGGCGGCGGGGACGGCGAGCGGCACCTGGATGCCGGCGGCGGCGTGCTCGGCGGCGGCCCAGGTGAACGCCAGCCCGAGGGCGAGCACCGCCCCGGCCCAGCGGACCCGGGCACCTTGGAGTGCGGCCGGCCGCCTCAGCAGCACCGCGGCCGCGGCGAGCAGCACGAGCCGGACGATCAGCGCTCCCCCGGGCCTCCCGGTGACGGTCCGGCCCATCTGGGACAGGTCGAACGCCGATGCCGGCTGGCCCCCCGTCTCGTACGGGCCGCGCAGCAGCAACAGCACCACGGTGGACAGCGCCAGCGTCACCCACCCGGCAGCCAGCAGCCTGCGCACCGGACGGTCCGCCCCCGCGGTGGGCCAGCACACCAGGACGAACGCGGCGGCGCCGACGAGGAGCGCAAGCCCGCTGTAGGCGGTGTAGCGGAAGAAGCCGTAGAGGCGGCCGACGGCCGTGTCGTCCAGTGATCCTGTCGGCACGACGGCGGCGGTCCCGGACGGCTTGCCGACGGAGAAGACGAACGCGCCGGAGATCGGGTGGCCGTCGGCGGAGACGACCCGCCAGGCCACCGTGTAGGTGCCCTGGGGCAGATCGTCGGACAGCTCCACCCGACCGGTGTTGTCCTTGCCGTCCGCGTGCTGCGCCGGGCGGGGGTTCACCCGCTCGTTGTCCGGCGACAGCACCCTCACCGAGTCCTCGGAGAAGCCGACCGACTCGGTGAAGGTGAGCGTGACCTGCTTCGGCGCCGCCTTGAGCACGGCGCCGTCCGCAGGGTCGGAGCCGCTGAGTCCGGCATGCGCGAAAGCCGTGCCCGCCCCGCCGATGACCAGGGCGAACACGGCGGCGACCAGCGCCAGGACAGTCAGTGACGCCCTGGCAGGAGGCGATCCGGTGTGCATGACCAGGCAGTCTCGGCGCTCCCGGCCGCCGGCGGAGCCGCTTACGCAACTTCCGCTAAAGAGCCGAGCGGAACGCCTGCCTGCGGCCGGTCGTCCTGTATGAAGGGGGTGCGGGCGGACGGGGTGCGGCTGCCCGCCCCATCCACTTCGCGAATGCGGGCCCGGCCCGCCCGGTTCAGCCGTTCCGGATGGTGATGTCGCCGTTGCCGGTGCGCACCCGGAGCTCGTACGTGCCATTCGGGTCGTTGGGCACGTCGATGGTCCGGTCGCCATGGCCCGAGTCGACGGCCACCCGGTATCCGGCCCGGGGCACGGTGAGGGTGACGTCGCCGTTGGAGGTCTGGGCGCGGACATCGGCCGGGGTGTCCGGAGCCAGGTCGATCCTGCCGTTGGAGGTCTCGGCCTGGATCCGGTCGCCCTTGATGCCCGTGCCCTTGATCCGGCCGTTGCTGGTCCGCACCTGAACGGTGCCGGTGACGCCGTTCATCTCGACGCGGCCGGAGCTGGTCGCCACCTGCACCGGTCCGACCCGGGCGAGGCGGACCGCTCCGCTGGAGGCCTCCCCGCTGACCGGGATGCCGGCCGGCACGTCGACGGTGTAGTCGACCGAGCAGCGGTAGCCGCAGCCGCGGAGGATCAGCACGCCGTTCTCGATCCGGTGGGTGGCCCCCTCGGGCCGGTCGCCCCGGAACTGGATCTTGCGGTGCAGCTTCGGGGCGCCGTCCGGGACTCCGTTGACCGTGACACCGCCCGACCCGTTGTCGAAGCGCACCGAGGTGATCGGGCCGGAGAGGGTGCTGTCGTCCTCGTAGGTCTCCCCCCGCGCGATGCTGCACGAGGCGAGTGAGCCGACGGCGACGCCGGACGCCGCGAGGATCCCGAGGCCGCGGAGTAACTGACGCATGAAGGTCCCCAGTTCTGGAGAATCGCCCGAGCGGGCACGACGAGAACACCGGTCCGGGCCCCTGGTGGGCCCGGCACTCTGCGACGCTATCGCGTCTGCAACCGACCGGCCATGAGGCAAACCCCCGGATGCACAGCCCTTGACCCGCGGTAACGGGTGCCCTCCTTCCCGTCCTTGAGGAATTGCTCGCTCTCGGGAACCGGACGCGTTTACGCCACCGGAAGATGGGTGCTGGCCCCGATGCGGCCGGATGGCGCCAGGGGCAAGGGTGGGGTCGAGGAACGCTCGCGGTCCTGGTGGGGCGGGTGATGACGGTCCTGGCGGGTTCATCGCGCTGTTGGTGCAGGGGAGTTCGCGCCGATTTCGGAGCGTCCGGTTATCGGTCATGGGGCCCTGCGTGGGCCCAGGGACGGGGGAGGTCTCCATGGGGTTCGATGAGGAGTGGGCCGCGCTGCGTGCTCAAGCGGCCGATCGGCAGGGGCCGGTCATGCGGCTGAACCGGGTGCCGGACGACCCCTCGGGGCCGGCACCCGGGGGCGGGCCGGGGGCCTTCGGCTCGTCTCCGGCGGAGAAGCAGGCGGCGGCCAACACGATCGAGAACGACCTGGAGGGCAGTACGAAGAAGTCCACGGACTGGGCCGACGAGTCGTCCGACGCGGCCATCAAGACGTTTGACGGCTGGCAGACGGCCGCGGGCCTGAAGAAGGTCCAGGAGACCTGGGACCGGCAGGTCAAGACCCTCATGGGCCGGCTGTCCTCGGAGAAGAACGCGCTGCGCGGGGCGTCCGGCTACTTCGCGCGGAACGACCTGGACATCCGGGGGCAGTTCGCGCCGCTGTCGCAGTCCAAGGTCCACGACGTGGCGCCGCCGCGATGAGGAAGCACCGTGCCGACGGGGGGACGACGACATGCTGACGTACGCAGAGATCACGACCACCGACTTCGGGGCGCTGACGACGGCCGCGGAGAAGTGGGACTCGATGGCCGGCGAGATCAAGAAGGTCGAGGACCGCTACAAGGACTCCGTCCAGAAGATCACCATGGGCCCGAACTGGTTCGGCACCAGCGCCGTCGCCGCCCACACCAACTTCGCCGGCACCCGCTACGAGTACGCCGCCGCCCAGACGCAGGCCAAGGCCATCGCCTCCCTCCTGCGCGACGCCCACACCCAGTTCGTCGACCTCAAGGGGAAGCTCGACTCCGCGCGGGCCGATGCCGTCGAGGCCGGAATGGCCGTCTCGGATCAGGGCCGTGTCTCGTTCGACCACGCCCGGCTCTCCCCGGCCGAGCGCCGGGCCTACACCAACGACCCCGATGGCCAGAAGGCGGTCCGCGAAGGTGTCGCCAAGTGGCAGAAGCACCTCGACGACCGGGTGAAGGCCGTCTCGGACGCCGACGAGGGCGTCAAGATCGCCCTCGACGCCGTCGGCATCGACAGCAACAAGGACATCGGCGGCAAGGGCGATGACCAGTTCAACGGCTTCAACGCCGGCGCCAAGGGCGACATCGAGCTCTACGAGGCCGAAAAGGCCGAGGACATCGCCACCCGTATCAACAGCGGCAAGGCCTCCGCCGCCGACTACGCCGAGCTCAACCGCTCCTTCCGCGACAACGCCGACAACAAGGCCTTCAGCCAGACCTTCATCGCAGGAGTGGGCGCCGACGGCACCATCAGGCTGGCCAACGCCCTGAACGACCGGGCGCACTCGGGTGACCGGTCGCAGCGCGGGCTGTACCGCGACGTGAACAAGGGGCTTGCCGACACGTTGGCGGGAGCCACGGCGGTACCGGAGTTCAAGGGTTCCGACGGCAGGAAGCTCGCGTACGGGACGAAGGCGTACCAGGACGCGTTCGCCAAGTGGTCCGCATCCTCGGACGCGAAGTTCTACAACGACTTCAGGGGCGGCCTGAAGACGGCGGGCGTCGCGCAGTACGACCTGGACGTGGCGGGCGACAAGATCGCCGTGGGTACCGGGCACGGCCAGCAGATCCGCGGCTACCAGGGCCTGGCCACGCTCATGCAGCAGGGCAGCGGCTACTCCCCGCAGTTCCTCGGCGACCTGACGGACGACATGATCGCCGCCGAGAAGAACGACAAGAACATCTGGGACCTCTACGGGTCCTTCGACGGCAAGGACGGCTGGTTCGAGAACGACCCCGTCGACGGCGTCCTCGACGTCATGAGCCGCGACCCGGAGGCGGCCACCGGCTACCTCGACCCGAACGCCGACAAGGACCGTCTGCAGTACCTGCTCAAGGACCGGGACTGGGACACCGTCAACACCACCGACTGGCGGGGCAACATCGAGGTCACGGGCAAGGACACCGCCGACAAGGACGTCCGCACCGGTCTCGGCCTCGCCCTGGAGGCGGCGACGACGGGACACACGCCCCTCGGTCCCGGCCGGGACCCGTGGCCCGCGACGCCGCACACCGAGGCCCAGGCGCGGATCATGCACAACGTCATCGGGACGCTCGGGCCCGACCAGAGCGTCCACGAGAACCTGCGCGAGCCGCTGGCACGATCGCTGGCCTCCTACACGGCGGACACGCACGAGATGCTGGCCGGGCTGGACGCCGATTACGTCAAGGCTTCCGGAACCGGTTTCTTCACCGAAGGCGGCACGACGCACCTGGCTGTTCCCCAGGACGACCTGGTGCAGTTCATGCGGGGCCTCTCCGAGGATCCGGAGGCCTACGGCACGCTCCACAAGGCCGAGTCCCGCTACATCGACCTCTCGCTGGAACAGATCCCGGAGGGCGCCAAGGGCGCCGAGCTGACCAACCCGCTCAACAAGGCCGGCACGGCTCTGGGTGCGATGGCCTCCATCCGGGAAGACGTGATCAACGACGGCCGGATGGCCGGCTACAGCGAGGCGGACTGGAAGGCCAAGATCGCCTACCACGTCATCGGCGGAGCGGTGACGCCCCTCTACTTCACGACCGCGGGCGGAGTCTCCGTCGCCTTCGGCGACGCCATCCAGCGGGGTGTCGACACCTGGGCATGGCAGTGGGGCAACGAGATGAAGGCAGAGGTCGACGCCAAGGCGAACCCGGCCGTCTCGGACGCATACCTGTCCGTGAACAAGCAGGTGCCCATTCTCGTCAGCGAATGGGCCAACGGGCTGCCGAACACCTCCGACGACGATGTCCAGAGCTACACCCGGCACGTTCTCGAAGGCCGTGTCCGCGGCACCGAGACCGCTCAGAAGTACCTGACGGACACGAGCAACTGACTCGGGTGCCCACAGAAGGGAATGACCATGACGGGGCGCACTGCCCGCCGTGCCGGGCCGTTGGCGGTATGGACCGCTGTCGGGGTGGCGATCACTCTGCTGGGCGGCATCGCCGCCTGGTTCGTCCTCGGCCGGGACCCCTCGCCCACCTGCAACGGTCTGGCCGAGGACAAGCGGGTCCAGCAGTCCCTGGGCGCAGCCGTGCAGCCCGGCATGCTCTGTGCTGCACTCGGTGAGGCCATCGTGAAGGGGACGGTGGGGTCCGAGCCCGGCATCCACAGCCGGGAGCAGGCCCAGGCCCTGAAGGACGTGCTCTTCGCGCTCGGGTCCGCGCAGCCCGACGGCCTCACCCTCGATCCGGCGCTGCGGCTCCCTCTCGCAACCGCGCTGGCGGACTACGCGCCCGACGTCCACGAGCTGCTCGTCACCCTCGACAGCAAGTACGTCCTCGAAGGGGGCAGGACGAATCCGCCGTGGGAGTCGGGCGGCACCCACCACCTCTCGGTGTACAGCACGGTCTTCCGGCACGTCGTGCGCGCGGTCTCCGAGGATCCCCGGGCCTACGCCCTGCTGCGCACGGCCGAGAGCCGGCAGGTGGCCCGGGAACTGGCCGGTGTCCCCCGTGACGCCAAGGACGCGGCCTTCTCGTTGCCCGCGACGAAGGGCGCGCGCGCCCTCGGCGTCCTCGACGGCATCGCCAACGTGATCGTGGACCGCCTGGACAAGGACGAGGCCCGGGCCTGGCGTGCGACGGTCGTGGAAGGGGTCGCGCGCGGCCTCGCCGCCCCGGGGACGGGGGCGGACAGTACGGGGGCGACCATCACGGCCGACTGGCTCGGGACCTTCGAGAAGACCCCGGAGGAGGAGCGCTTCAACCGCCTGAGCACGCAGGGCGTCGACCTCGCCGGTATCTGGCTGAAGAGCAGGAACACGGACGAGGCGACGCGGCAGGACCTGCTCGCCGACGTGGAGGACAGCGCCCGCGGCGGTTCTCGCGAGGTGAAGCCCTGATCCGTGCGGCGCCGGGCCCGCCCGTGCACCTCGGACACCACCGCCCGAGCGGATACGCCGAACAGGGCTCGGGCCTGGCGCTCACGGCCGTCGTCGGCCAACCGCACGTGCCCACGAAGGGTGCCGGCCGGGACGGCGACGGCGTCGCCTCCCGGCCTCGACGGGCTACCGCAGCCGGACCCCCGGCCGCCCTGTCGGGTCCGCGACGGTCAGAGCGGCCGGGATCTCCGCCGGGAGGCACCGGCGTGGACGGCTCGGCTTCAGACCCGGGCCCTGGCCGCGGCCACGGCGTCCTTGACCTCCCGCGCCACGCGGGCGGCGTCGTCGGGGTTGTGCACCACATCCGTGTGGTTCATGTCGACGACGAGGACCTCGCTGGCCGAGTAGTGCTTGTGCACCCAGTCGTCATAGCCGGACCACAGCGTCCGGTAGTACTCGACGAGGCTTTCGTCCTGCTCGAAATCGCGGCCCCGCAGCCCGATGCGGTGCAGCACCGTCTCGAAGTCCGCCTTGAGGTAGACCATGAGATCGGGTGCCTTGCGGTACGGCAGGCCGTCGATCTCGCGCATCATCTCTTCGAGCAGCCCTTCGTACACCTGCATCTCGAGAGAGCTGATCCGGCCCAGATCGTGATTGACCTTGGCGAAGTACCAGTCCTCGTAGATGGACCGGTCGAGGACGTTGTCGCCCTTCCTGTACGCCTCCTTGATCGAGGCGAACCGCGTCTGCAGGAAGTAGAGCTGGAGGAGGAAGGGGTAGCGCTTGGCCTGGATCTCCTCGGGGCTCGCCGTGTAGAAGAGCGGGAGGATGGGGTTGTCGTCCACGCTCTCGTAGAAGACCTCGCTGCCCAGCTCCTTGGCTATCAGCTCGGCCACGCTCGTCTTGCCGATTCCGATCATGCCTCCGACGCAGATCACCGGCATACCTCACTTCTCCCTGGGGGTCTTCTGTTCACGGGGGACGGCTGGGCACCCCGTACCCCTGGGACGCGTGCAGGCGCTCACCCGGTGCCCCGGGAGCTTCATGATCAGCGCCATGGGATCCCGAGCCCGGACCAAGGACCCGACGCAGGCCGCCCGGTCGGACGGTCGTACCGACCGTTCCGTGGTCGTCGCATACCTTGAGCCACCGCCCCGCGGTCGCCTGAAGCTTAAATGACGATTCACCCCACGCCGGACAGAGCACCGGCAGTGGGGGGTGTCGCCCCCTGTCCGACAGCCTCCCCGTCCGAAGCCGGGAGCGGAGGGCTGGGCGCGATCACCGCGCCCGGCCCGGATCCACACGAAACAGCAGGTCAACGCACCTTCCCCGTGGCTTCAGGTGGGTCGGGGGGAGGGCCGGGGCCGGGATCGGGGGGGCCGTCGTAGCCCTTGACCTCGCCGTAGCGGGTGCCCTCCATCCAGTCCCTGCGGAACTGCTCGATCTCCTCGTGGGCCGGCAAGCTGCTGGAATGCATGACGATCTGCGCGCCCGGCATCGCCCAGGAGGCGGCGATCGCCGGCCTGCGAGGGGCGCTGGACCGGCGCAGCGCACGCGCTCTGGAGACCGGAGCCAAGCTCGACCGGTTCCGCTCGCTGATGGCGGGAACAGGACGTCGCCGTGCTCCCTCGTCACGCCCTCCGACGAGCGGTACCTGCGGTTCAGCGTCGCCGCACTGGAGGAGCGCCGACTCGGCGAACCGGGCGCACGATCACTGGCCTTCGGGGAGGAGCGCGGGAGCGCACGGCCCTGCGGGCCGGCCGTGTCCTCGACCCCGTCCCGAGTGGTCTCGGGAGGGCCGGGCCCGTGTCATGCGCGGCCGATCGCCGCCGTTCTCACCAAGGGCTCCGCACCCTGACGCCGAGGGCCCGGACGCGGTCCTGGGCCTGCGGGTCGAGCTTCAGCAGCAGGTCCTCGTCGACGACTCCGTCGCGCCGCCAGATGGTGCAGAGGGTCTCCAGACCCGCTTCGGCGACCTCCGGCTCCGCGTCGGCCGAGGTCTGCACCAGGGCTTCGACGACCGGCCTGCCCTGCAGTCCCGCGACCGCCCGTGCCGTCCGGGCCCGCTGCTCCGCGGGGACGGCCGGGTCGGCGAGCGAGCGCAGCACGTCCGCCGTGTCGCGGGCGTCCTGGCAGGGCAGCACCCACACCAGGTACACGAGCTGCGTGCCGAGCACGATCAGGTACTGCAGTGGCACGAGCAGGGCCACGGGCAGCAGCAGGACCAGGGGCAGCACGATCAGCCAGCCGCCCCGGATCCGCGAGGCACCGCCGGTCGGCGGCTCGAACCGCCGACCGGCCAGCAGGACGAGTACGAACATGGTCACGACCGTCAGGAGCGGCACCACGATCAGCCCCACTCCCAGCCCCGCGCCGAACGACGCCCAGAAGGGATCATCGCCCAGAACGGGCAGCACCAGGGCCGCGGCCACCCAGCCGAGAACGGCGGTCATGACGTAGCGCTGCAGGCAGACCCACAACCATCTTCCTGTACCCATAGCAGCTTTCTCATCTCAGCAGCTCTTCGTGCAGGTGCCATTGATCCACGTCCGGTCATCACGGTCCTTGCAGAAGAGGCGTCGAGACCGTCGGGGCATCGTAGCCGCTGGTGTGGGCCATGCTGTCGTGGGCGATCCACCGCGGCTTCTGGTGCTTCCGGTACTGCACGACCTCCATGTCCGGATACGCGTTGCCCGTGCGGCTCACGGACACGGAATCCTTGGCGGGTGTGACGTTCAGCCAGTTGTCGACCGATCCGACCCACATGACCGGCTGCACGCCGTGCACGCTCACCTTCAGGGACTCCGAGGTGGAGAGCCGTGGTCCTGGAGGACGTTCTTGCCGGTGAGCGTCCGGAAGCCGCTCTGTTCGAAGAGGATGGGGAGGGCCGGGACCATCTGGGACGCCACGTCCACCTGTCTGTCGGCCGCGGCACCCGCCCCCAACTGCTCGATGCCTGCCGGGGCCCACGGTCGCTGCTGGCTGCCGAACCGATGCGTCACTTCCACGCCTTGCACCAGGCCGGCGAGCCGGAATGGGTGCTGATTGAGGAGGTTCCGGACGTCGCGCCCGTGTGGAAGCAGTATGCCGCCGTGCTGCGCGGCTGGGGTTTCTCGACCTGGAGCGGCATCCTCAACGCAGGCGGCTACGGGGTCCCTCAGACGAGGCGGCGAGCGATCCTGATTTATCTGGACAACTTCGAGTTGTGCGGCGGTGGGTTCCTCCGATCAGGTGTCACTCTGCTGGGGGCGGTGTCATCGCTTCCTTGCCGTGCAGTGCTCGGTGCCCTCATCGGCGAGGACGCAGAACTGGCTGATGATCTCGCGATAGCTGTCCGGCGTGCCGTGGTGCTCCTTGCGCGGTGGTCCGTCGATCCACTGATGCCAGAGGCCGTCTCGGGCCAGGAAACGGGCCGCTTGATCGGCACGGAGCTTGGCATCGAGGTGCAGGAGTGCACCCATGGCGGCTGGCTGGTCGTAGTAGAGATCGGGGCGTCGCAGGTAGCGATCGAGGTAGGCAGCCAACAGGTCCGCGTCGGCAGGGGTGCCGAAGGTGGCGAAGGTGACGCAGTAGGCGGTGCCCGCGTAGCAGACCTCGCTGGCAAGCAGGAGTTCGCCGAGGCGTTCACGGAACTCAGTTCTGCGGGCGACGGTGATGAGCCAGGCTGCGGTTTTGCGCTCGCGCCACCCACCTTCGAGCAGGACGGTCAGCTCACGAGGCGTGATATCGCTGGCGGCCTCGCCGAGCTCCCGTGTGAACTTGGCGCGGTCAGGCTCGGTCATGCGCATGACGGGGCCGCCGAGTTTGAGGTAGCGCCGGTCGGGCGTGACATAGCGGCGGACAAGAGCGAGCAACTCGGGGTCCTCGTGGGCGTAACGCATAGCCGCATCCTGTCCTGGACGAAGTCGTCTGACCAGTGCATTTCTCAGGCGCACCGGTCAGTCCGCCGGATCGTCGTGCGGTTCGCCGAGGTCGTCGAGGAGGCCGGTGATGCGCTGGTGGCGCTCGATCTCCCGCTCCCAGCCGCGGTCCCTTGCGTCGGTGATCAGTTGCCGCTCGACGCAGAGGCGTTCCCGCAGCCGGGGTGCGTACTCGGGTGTGGTGATGAACTTCGCGCAGGTCAGGTAGAGGTCACATTCGCAGGGGCCTTCCTGTGGCAGGCGCAGGCAACGGCCCAGCTCAAGTTCAGTCTTGTAAAAGTTGGTCTTCAGCCAGTCCAGTGCGTCCTGATCGAGCTGGCCGACGCGCAGGGTTTCGGCGAGCGGTCCGGCGATGACGGCGCCGGGTTGAAGGACGGACTGGTAGTCGGCCAGGACGCTGGGGTCCGAGATGTGGGTGTAGGTCATCGACATGCCCGGGCTTTTATGCCCGAGGACCTTCATGATGGTCTGCATGCGGGCGCCCTTCTCGGCGAGTTGGGTGCCCAGGGTGTGCCGGAAGCGGTGCGCGTGGATAGCGGGTTTGCCTTCGCTGTTGAGGATCCCCAGTTCTGTGCAGATCTGGCCCAGGGGGTCGGCGAACAGGTAGTCGGGGTGGGCGAGGCAGCCGTTGCGCAGGAACAGGTAGCGCACTGGCTGCCCGAGGTCGGGATCGTAGATGCCCCGGTCGTGCTGGTTGTGCCGCAGCTGGGCAAGGGTGCGGATGGCATCTGCCGCCTCCTCGTGGACGGGGACGGTGCGTTCCTTGAGGGCCTTGCCGGCCGCGAGCCGCAGCCGGGGGTGCCGTCGGGGTAGGCGTCCAGACAGTCCAGATGGAGCTTGCGGATCTCGGTGCGGCGGGCGCCGCTCCAGCGGGCCACCAGCAGCGCGCATCGCTGCAGCGGGCAGGTCAGGGCTCGGATGCGTTCCATGACCGGTTCGAGTTGGTGCTCGGGAATGAAGCGGGGAACCTTCTCGATGCGGCGGGGCATGTCCGCAGCCGTGATCAGCGGTCGGGTCGGGACGTCGTCCCATTCGCCAAGTGCGGCATGGCGGAAGAAGACCGCGAGGGTGGCAGTCCGGCCACGGCTTGGACGGTGTCGCTCATGTGCTCGCGCCGGCCTAGGTGCCGGGCTAGTGCCCTCCAGTTCTTGAGATGTGCGATGCCGTGCTCGACGCGGATGCGGCGTGAGGAATGCGCCTTGCGATGGCGTTCGTAGATCTCCTCGTACCACTCCGGCGGGTTCTTCTTGAACTTGCGGTGCGGTGGTGTCACTACGCGACCGCCGGTCTGGGCACCCAGACCCTGGTAGCCGGCATCGGCAAGGATCTCCACGGCCGTGCCGCCAATTAGATGCTTGACCAGGCCTAACTGCCGGGCATGGGTGATGTCGGCACAGCTGGCAGGCTGGGCTGGACTGCAGAACAGGAGCCTGCCGCTGGCGTCGGTGAGGACCATGGCCTTCACCGCGTTCTGCTTGTTCTTGCCGGAGATGAACTTCTCCCGGTCCTTGCAGCCGGCGGCGGGCCTGCGGACCCGGATCTCGGTGCCGTCGATGATCCCGGTCTGTCCGCTCGCGCCGAGGTGGTCGATGACTTCGGCGAGGGTGCGAAGCCGGATCCCGGCCGCGATGGTGCAGCCGCGGATTGCGAGCAGCGGCCGCACCTCGCCGATCGCCCGGGTGATCGTGGACCGGTCGACGCCGAACCAGCAGGCCAGCACATCGTGTGTGGCAGCGTGACGCAGGTGTACGAGGGTGGCCAGGAGCCGGTCGATGAAGACCAGCCGGTACTTGGCGCCAGCGCCCACGGCACGCTTCCGCGGCCTCGCCTCCAACCTCGCCTGGTGCCGTTCATGCCATAACGGACCGACCTCAGCGACAAGTTCGGCGATCACATCGGCCGACAGCCCCGTGATCCTCCGGTCGCTGACGATCGCTGCACGAGCCCCGTTCCCCACCACACCGAACATGATCAGGGATCACGATCCAGCGTCACACCGCCAACCATGCACGAGCTCGTTAGTTAGGCGATCAGCGCATCATTCCTCGCCGAGCAGCAGCTACGTCTGGTCTGCCCGGAGGCGCAACCTCCAGCACCCGCACAGTTTCCCGCCAGTGGCTGGCGGGCAGGACCGGAGCAGCGAGGCTGTTGTCACTTGTCCACAAGGTCCACCACACGCCACCGCGCCCACTCCGGCGACAGATCGAACGCCTTGACCGGCTCCGCCAACAAGGCCGTCGGAGCCGACGAGGCAAGGGCAGCATCCGCCGTCCTTTGCGGGCAAGGCAATCCGGCGCAAACCTAGGGCCGATCTAACTACTCGTCAGTAAAGTCAGCAAAAGGTCAGCACTCGTCCAACCAGAGCTGATTACAGCCTGCAACACCTGAGACTCGATCGCGCACCCCGAAGGCCGTCGGACAATGTCCGACGCCCCCCCCTCGGCAACAAGAAGCGGAAAGGGTGCCGCGCGCGCTGCGCCCGGCCGGGGGCGGAATGAAATGGCAGGTCAACGCACCCTTCCCCTGGGCTTCAGGTGCGTCGGCGGGAGCTCGGGGGACGGAATCGGAGGGCCGTCGTAGCCCTTCACCTCACCGAATCGGGACCCGTTCATCCAGTCTTCGCGGGCCTGTGCGATATCCTCGTGGGACCGGCCAATCCAGTTCCAGAACTATTGAATCGCTCGACGTTTCCGCAGGTCAGAGCGTTGCGAGTCCCTCAAAGTCAGCAAAAGTCAGCATCGGCGCGCTCTTCTACAGGCACGACCAGGGAGGACTTGTTCCTCCCGGAACTTGATTGCCGCACCCGCCGCGGGAGGCACAGGCTTCTCGGTACGGCACCCGATTCATGGTCATCAACGTGTACATGCGGTCAAAGAGATCACTGCGCCCGCACTCAAGGCGCGAGGTTGGACAGATGCCGGTATCCGCCGAGGCATCGGCGCCCCGGACACGACCGGGCCCGCCTCCCTTTGCAGCGCGGCAGCGCCTGTACGCAGTAGCACGCGTCATCGCCGCCGAGGCGTCCACCGGCTTGCCGGATTGGCGGGAAGGGGCAGCCCTTCGCGCAGCTGCCATGAGGCCTGCCGACGCACACCCCGCGGACCTGCCACCCCGAGCCGATCCGGTGGTTGACTCTGCACACCGGCGAGGCAGCAGCCACCCTTCCACAGGCCAAGCGTGTTTCAGATGTCCGCCAGCACGGTGCCCGCGCCGCCCCCGCGCCCGAACTCCTCGGCGAGGACACCCCCTGGTCCGAGTAGGCCCAGTCGCACAAAGGCCACACGGGGACACCGCCTCGACACGGCAGCTGCCCCCATCGACATCGCAGCGGCGGCCCCTCATCGCGACTGGCGCTTTGGTACGGCGCCCGGCATACCCACGGCTCGTGGCGCCGACGGCCTACCAACTGTGTGGCCTGCCGCAGTCCCACCGCACTCTCGCCGCCTCAAGGGCTTTCCACTGGCCGTGGCACGCTCCCTGCCGTGGCATCGTCGGCCCGGTAAGAGGATGGGAACCGACGATGATCCCGAACCGCTGACGAACTCGCCTGCGCATGCCAGACTTTGTCCATGGGGGACATGAGAGTCGCTTTCGATGACGGGTCCGTCGTGCGCCCCGCGCCGGTCTGCTGCCGCTGGCCAGCCACATCAGACCGATGTACCCGATCATCAAGCCCGACCCGATCAGCCAGGCGAGGGCCTGCGGCCAGGCACTCGTGTGCACCCCGTCCGCCCGGTACGCGGCCGGCAGGGCGAGCGCGACAAGGAACCAGATGTTCAGCAACAACGCGGCGACGAACCGGTGCATACCGTACGTCACGGCGAGGCCGGCCAGCACGGTGACCAGGAACGCGGCCGGCACCACCAATCCCCAGGCCTGCGCCCCCAGCCAGTAACCCAGCGCGGTCAGCAAGGCGCCCGAGACGGCGATGACGACCAGCCGCGGGGCGCGGTAGGAGTACCGCCCGCCCGGGTCGCACAAGCCGGTGAACAACGCCCCCAGCGCCACGCTGACGAAGTACTCCTCCTCGCCCAGAGCACCCAGAACGACGACCGGGATCAGCATCACCAGCAGGACAGAGACGCCCCGCCGCAGGTTGAACCCCTGCCGGTCGATCTTGAAGATCGCCGAGACTTCGAACCCGGCCATCACCGCCACCTCCGACCCGGGACCGACCAGTGGCCCGGACTGACCGGACCGACCCCGGCGGGGCCGGCCGTGCGGCGAAACGAGCCCTCACTACGAGAATCCCCGCCCGTGCCGCAGCCCGCGACCCCGATGGGAGGGCGTTGTGGCAGGTGGCGGGATCACCGGCCTCCGCTCGGCGGTCACCCGGAAAACCGCTCTGTCACAGTGCGTCAGTAGCCGGTACCGCGTTTGACCTGGGACCGCTCGATGCTGTGGGTCGCTCCCTTGCCGTCCAGCGTGCGGCACGCGTCGGCGATGTCCTGGGTCAGGCGGTCGACCTGATCGCGGCTCAGGGTCTCCTTGACCAGGGCACGCAGGATCTTCACCCGTTCCGCGTTGGGCGGGAGGGTGTAGGCCGGCACCATCCAGCCCCGCTCGGCCGAGAGCTGCCAGGCGATGTCGGACTCGTCGTAGGCGTGCTCGCCGGCGAGACGGAAAGCGACCAGCGGCAGCTGCTCGAGGTCGCTCCCGATCACTTCGAAGCGGCCACTGCTGCGCAGGTTGTCCGCCAGTGCGCGGGCGTTCTCCTGCATCGCCTTCATGACGTAGGTGTAGCCCTGGCGACCAAGCCGCACGAAGTTGTAGTACTGCGCGAGCACCATCGAGGCACCGGTGGAGAAGTTCAGCGTGAACGTCGCGTCGGTCTTGCCCAGGTAGTTCTCGTAGAAGACGAGGTCCTTGGCGAGGTCGGCCTCTTCGCGGAAGACCAGCCATCCGATGCCGGGGTAGACCAGTCCGTATTTGTGTCCCGAGACGTTGATCGAACGGACCTGCTCCAGCCGGAAGTCCCATTTCGAGTCCGGGTAGAGGAAAGGCCACACGAATGCGCCGCTGGCGCCGTCGACATGGATCGGAATGTCGAGGTCCCGCTTTTTGCGGACGTCCCGCAGGAGCTTGTCGATCCCGACGACATCGTCCTTGTGGCCGGTGAACGTGGTGCCGAGGACGGCGACGACGCCGATCGTGTTCTCGTCGAGGTGCGGCTCCACGTCCTCCGGGCCGATCGTGTACTTGTCCTCTGCGAGCGGCACGATCCTGGGCTCGACGTCGAAGTAGCGGCAGAACTTCTCCCACACGACGTGGACGTCACCGCCGAAGATCAGGTTGGGTCGGTCGACCGAGAGGCCGGCTGCCTGGCGGCGCTCGCGCCACTTCCACTTCAGCGACAGCGCACCGAGCATGATCGCCTCGGATGAGCCCTGGGTCCGGCATCCGGTCGTCCTGCCGGGCGCGTGGAAGAGGTCGGCGAGCATGCGTACGCAGCGCTGCTCGATCTCGGCGGAAATGGGGTATTCCGCATGGTCGATGAAATTGCGGTGAAGGTTCTCGGCGATCAGCCGTTGGGCCTCCGGCTCCATCCACGTGGTGACGAACGTGGCGAGGTTGCGCTGCGGGTCGCCCTCCATGGCGAGATCCACGTCCACGAGCCTCATCGCGTCCGTCGCGGCCATGCCTTCCTCAGGGAAGGTCTCGGACGGAGCGGGCACCGTCAGGAATCGGTTACCGAACAGAGCCGAGTCATCGCGCTTGGTCATGTCTCGAATTCAACCGCGCCGGGGCCCGACCCGGTCGAGGGACACACCGCGCGGCCGACGAGGAGGGCGATGGCCCCCCAGACTAGGGAGCTGGGAGCACCTCCCCAGTGACGATCGCTCCCACGGCTTCCCGCCCCTGCCCGTTCTCTGCCGCCCGGTCATGGGGTCGACCACCGGCACCGGAGGCCGTCGCATCACCTCCGGCAGCCTCACATGAGGAGTCGGAAGCGGAGGGCTGAGCGCGTGCACCGCACCCAGCCAAGGCCCACACGTAGCTGGCAGGTCAGCGGAGCCTTCCCCTGGGCTTCAGGTGCGTGGGGGGCAGCTCCGGGGCAGGAATCGGAGGGCTCTCCTGGGCGCCCTGCTCCTGGTGCCCGAACGGCTGAAGACCATCGGCCTCCTCGGAGCCCCAGCACTTCGCCAACACCACCCCCAGCGCGCTGTTCTCGGCGATGCGTACCACGCCCCCGCCCGCGCCCGAGGCTCACCGGTCGAGCCCTCTGTGGCCGAACCAACTCCTCGCCACCGCCCAGCCCCAGGCCCGTGCCCTCACAGCCGCCTACCTTCACACCCTCATCAGCCTCTGTCCTACCGACGCCCACGCCCCGGCCTACGCGCAGATCGTCCGCTCCGGACACGCCCGCCGCGTTCTACGCCGACACGCCAGCTTCCTGGCCCAGGCGGCCCGCGTACCGGGCCCCGGCCCAGCCGGGTCCGTCCTGGCCCGAGCCGACCAGCTCGCCGAATACCTGGACAAGCTCGTCACCGCCTTGCCCTCCCACCCCGGATCGATGCCCCGGACCCCTCAGGCGCCCGGCCCGGTCCCAGAGGCATGGGTCGAAGCGGAGGACGACGAGCGGATACTCCTGGCCACGGCCACTGCCCACCCCGATGACCTGGTACGGATGCGGTGGCTACACGAAGGCGACTTCACCATCCCCCTGCACGCCGCCCTCTTCTCCAGCCTGACGGCGCTCGCCCGCAGGGGTGCACCCGTGGACCCGATCACCCTGCTGTGGGAAGCCCAGCAACGTGGCCTGCTCCGCGACGGACTCGGCCCCGCCGAGATCCTCGACTTGCTCGCCCATCCCGCAGGGGCACCCGAGCACTGGGGCCAGAAGGTCCTCCAGCGCTCGCTCCTCCAGCAGGCCAGTGCCGTGGCCGCACGGATCGAAGTTCTCACCGCCGACGAGGCCACCTCCGTCCACCAGCTGGCCACCGGCAGCCGCCGGGCCCTGTCCGCAGTCCGCGGGCGCTGGTGCCAGGCCATCGGCCCCCTCGCCGAAACTCCCCCCTCCGGCTGGCCCGTCGTTCCCCGGGCTCCCGCGGTCCGCACCCCGACCGCACGGGCCGGCCCTCGACCCCGCGCACCCGCCCGGCCAGTCCGCTGACCACTCGCAACCCGACCGAAGGCCCTCCATGTTCCACCACGCCCCCGCAGACGCCCGCATCCGATTTGACCTCCACCCGGACCATCACCCAGCCGTCGTCGCGACGGTGTCCGGGCCGACGAGCGACGCGGCCCGCTCCCACCCTCACGACCACGGATTCCGCAGCACCGGACCGACCACCATGATCCTCGCCCGCATCGACCACGAAGAGCCGCACTAATCCGATGCCGCAGCCAAGCACCTGAGACGGTACGGCTTGTCCGTCGAGATCACCCCGGCCCTCCAGGAAGCGATCGACACGGAGTGGTCCTGGGGCAACTCCCCCTTCCCCTGATGCACCCGCGACGAGGTCCGCCAGGGTGCGGCTGCGCCGGCACGCCACCGCAGCATGCCCCGGGCCACCTGTTCAGGACGGCCGCGACAGGTCTTTGGCCGTGCGCGTGGCGAGCGGGCCCGAAAGCACCATGGTGAGCACACCGATTGCCACGCCGCACAAAGTCCACAGCACCCGGTAGCCCTCGGCGGCATAGTCGGAGGGCTGCGGAAGTTCCAACAGGATGAGGGCCCCCGCGGCGATCGCCGCGCAATACAAGGCGTAGTTCACCAAGCGAACCGCCATGGCGTGCATGAAGAAGATGAGCGCAACCACTTCGAGTCCGCGCTCGACCGCGAGCAGCTGCTCTCCCTGCTCGCCTGCGGGCACCAGCAGCAGCAGTGCCGCAGCCGCCGCGCCGATCACCGCTCCGGCAAGGCGCTGCACGCCGATCAGGGTGGCCTGCTCCAGGCTCGGTTTCATCGCGGCCAGGGCCGCGAACGGCATCCAGGAGCCGTGGGACAGGTTCAGCCCAAACGCGAGCGCCACGGTGGCGGCCACCGCCCCCGCGCGGATCACCGCGAACATGATCACCGGCCAGGTCAGCTTCCGCCGCGAGGTGTCGCCGGGCAGCTCCGCGAACGGCCGGGGCATGTCCCGCCGTCCACGGACCAGCCAGACCACGAACGCCACCGCGGCCCACAGCGCCACCCCGCCGGCCCAGGCCACCACCTGAGCCCAGGTGTAGCTGGTGGCGGAGGGGGACTGGTGGAAGCCGAACGCCGTCGCGAGGGCGATGATGAACCACACGTTCAGCAGCAGCGCGGCCACGAATCTCCGCACACCGAACGCAACGGCCAGACCGGCGGCAAGCGTGACCGCGAAAGCCGCAAGCGTCAGCCAGCCCCAATCCACCGCCCCAAGGCCGAACCCCAGCGCGGTCAGCCCCGCGCCGAGCAGCCCGAAGACAGCGATGTGCGACGCCCGGTACCCGAAACCACCCCCCGGGTCCGTCATCCCCGCGAACATCAGACCGAACAACGCGCTGAGCAGGTACTGCTCATACCCGATCGCCCAGAACACGAACAGCGGCACCAGACCGACATCCAGCATCGCCACCCCGCGCTGCCAGTTCAGCCCCGAAGGATTCAGCTCGAACACCCTCGACCACCAGCCCACAGCCCTCCCCTGAGCAGAAGGCCGTCCACCTCGTCCACCCGTACCAGTCATGGCCGCCCTCGATCACCTCAGTCGCCAGATATGCCGCATTCTGCGACCTCACCAAGACCACCGCGACGCGACCCGCACAACCCCACCGAAGACAACCCCGCACCCATCCCCACGGCATCCGTACGCCACTGCCCGCAACGGCAGAACCGACCAGCCCCGATCGGCAACACCGCACGAGGGTTTCTTCCTTCACCCCGCAGAGGCGGGCTCCGGCGTACGATCTCTCGCTTTCGTGTCAGTGCCCAACCTGTCCAGCGGGAAGGGGTGGCCTCCCCGGCCGGGCCCACCCGCCGGAGGTCGACAGGGCCCGAACATGCCGCAGCGGCCTACCCGCCAGGCGACCCGCCCACCCTGCAACGCGCCCAGCAGACTTTCGAAGGCGATCCGGGGCTGAACGCGCTCGGAGACGTGGAGTTCTGCTTCGGGGCCCCGAACGAGACGACGAGTACATCCCGACCCCGGACGGGTCGCTCTTCAGCAACGTGGAGGGGGTGCGCGCCTTCGTCAAGGACGTGTCACCCGGCATCATCTTCCGCCCCGCCCAGAAGGCCACGCGTCTCAAGCACGGCAATCTCGTCCTTCCCCTCTACCGCCCTGTCGCGCCCGCGGGATACGTCGCCGTCTCCGAGTACGGATGGCTGGAGAACTCGCAGCCGCCGCTGAGCAAATGGTGTGTGTCCGTAAGGACTACGCCCACTTCGCCCGCGCGCAAGGAACCGGGCGGTTCTTCCGCAGCCAAACGCCCGCCTACACCGGCGAGTCCACCCGCCTCTAGCTCGGCGGCGGCTTCGTCCACTCTCTGGGCGGGACTCTGCCTCAGGGCCTGTACAGCCAGGGTGCCGGATTCGCCGCAATTGCCCGCGGGGGACCTCCGAGCAGGGAGATATCCCAGGTGGCTCCGGCACCATGCTGGTGTGACATCCCCTTCCTGGCGTGCGGGCGATGTGCGCGCGGCATAGGCTTGTGACCACAAGAGCCAGTCTTTCCGGTCAGTGCACAGGCACCGGTCTCCTTAGCGGTGAGGCCCGACGAGCGTGGTGCACTCCCGCGTACTTCGCAGGGGCGGCCGAGGCCTGTTGCGCGCCTTGCGCGCCGAAGCGTAGATCGGCAGCAGGAGGGCGCCGACTCCGCCGGAACTCGACAGGCCGACCATGACCAAGCAGGATCAGGACAAGCACGGTGCCAGGAGCCCGCCGATGAGCAGCGGCACCAGCAGCAGCCCGGTCACCGCACCGATCGGATCGCTGGACGGCAGCGGCTTGACCATCTCGACGGTCACCGACCGGCCCAGTTTGTGCGCCGCGTCCAGGAACGCCGCCTTGATGTCGATGGAGCCGAAGGAGCTCTTCGCCGGGGCCACGATCAGCGTGTCACCGGACCCGCCGGTGACGTACGCGCCGTACAGCTCGCCCTCCTCAACCGCGGTCGTCGCCGACTGGTCCTGGTAGGAGGTCAAGTCCAGGCCCGCCGGTGCCACTGCGGCGACCACGGGCGACGGCGGACCATTGACCATGCCGCCGTACGCCTTCTGCTGGGGCAATGCGCCGCCATCAGTCACCGGCGTTCCCATCCCACGCACCTCCAAGCCGTGCATCCCGTCAACGGTCTCGTGCAGATGGACCGGGACTGCACCAGTTGCCACCCCACCACGGGCCGGACATCGGCATCGCCGGTGACACTTCGGTGTCTCCTGCCTCGGGGCGGGCGTAGCCCGACGGTGTGACGTGTCCGGCCGAAGTGCGGCTGCGTTGCGCGCCGGTCCGCCTCACCCGCGACGCAAGGTGCTTTCGTCTGGGGGCCGGGTATCCAACGGCTCCTGTACCTGTCCTGGCGGGCCGACTGGCATCCAGCCTCCTGCGCACGTCGTCCGGAGGCTGAGGGCGCCGTCCGAAACGCAGAAGGAGTGATCGTGGTGGCAGGAAACGTCAAGGAGGGCCGCGGGGTGATGTCCGCACAGCTCCTCAAGGGCCAGAAGGCACTGGTGACCGGTGCCAACTCGGGGATCGGCCTGGCGACCGCCGTTGCCTTGGGCCGGGCCGGAGCAGACGTCGTGGTGAACTACGTCGTGGGTGCCCACGATGCAGAGAAAGTCGTGAAAGAGATTGAGGGCTTCGGTGTCCGCGCCTACGCCCACGAAGCCGACGTGTCCGACGAGGACCAGGTAACCGCCATGGTCGCGCGGATGGTCGAGGAGTTCGGCACCATCGACATCATGGTGGCCAACGCGGGCCTCCAGCGGGACGCGGCCGTGACGGAGATGACGCTCGCCCAGTGGCAGAAGGTCATCGACGTCAACCTGACCGGTCAGTTCCTGTGCGCGCGAGAGGCCGCCAAGGAGTTCATCCGGCGTGGCGTGGTGGAGGAGGTCTCCCGGTCGGCGGGAAAGATCATCTGTATGAGCTCGGTCCACCAGATCATCCCGTGGGCCGGGCACGTGAACTACGCCTCCTCCAAGGGCGGTGTAGGCATGCTGATGCAGACCCTCGCCCAGGAGCTGGCCCCCAAGCGGATCAGGGTCAACGCGGTCGCACCAGGCGCCATCCGCACGCCGATCAACCACGACGCCTGGTCCACCCCCGAGGCCGAGGCCGATCTCCTGCGCCTGATCCCGTACCACCGAGTGGGCGACCCCGACGACATCGCCAACGCCGTCGTCGCCATGGCGTCAGACCTGCTCGACTACGTCGTCGGCACCACCCTCTACGTCGACGGCGGAATGACGCTCTTCCCCGGCTTCGCCACCGGGGGCTGATCTCCACCTCGACGACGCGCTGGACATCCGCCGACGGATCTACGAGGCGTTCGAGATGGCAGGACGGCGGCGAACGACCGGGAACGGCCGGGCGGAGACCCGCGTCCCCGGTGACGTGGGGCAGTGCTGCCCCACGTCGCCCGCCGGCCGGGCTGGTCAAGGCCGGCCCGCCGCATCTGTCGGACTTCACCGGGTGACCGGTCCTACTCTTCATCCCTCACCGGCTGCCGCAGCAGGGGCCCAAGGCCGGCCCATTCGCCGAGGAGGGTGCGGTTGAAGCGTTCGACCTTGCCGTTGGTTTCCGGCCGGTGGACGCGGGTGAGCTTGCCGGCTGCGCCGAGGCCTGCGAGGGCCTTCTTCCAGGCCTTGGCCTTGCGGTAGGCATCGCGATCGTGCTGGTCGGTCCGACGCTCGTGCTGCTCTCCCGGCTCGCCCCCCACGGGTGAGCTGGAGGAGGTCACCAATGCCGAACCGGGGCCGCCGGAGCACCTGGGGACAACCTGTAGCGGCGCAGCGCAGGTTCGAGCAACGAGGGAGCCGACGGCGGGTGGTACGTCCACCTGCCGTCGGCTCCGACGCCGCGTGCGACTCCCCGTCAGCTCAGCCGGGCGGCGATGTGGTCGCCGACCCGCAGGGCGTTGGCGATGGCGGTCAGAGACGGGTTCACCGCGCCGATGCTGGGGAAGAAGCTGGTGTCCACGACGTAGAGGTTGTCGAGGTCGTGGGCCTTGCAGTTGACGTCGAGGGCCGAACTGCGCGGGTCGTCGCCGAACCGTACGGTGCCGGCCTGGTGCGCGGTGGCGCCGATCGGCATCCCCTTGTGCAGGTAGATGCTGTGATCCAGCAGGTGGTGCTCGTGCATGCCCAGGTGCCCCAGCATCCCCCGCAGCTTGTGCTGGAGGCGCTTGAGCCCGGCGATGTTGTTCTTCTCATCGAGAGCCAGGTGGATGGCGTCGTCCTTGTCGAGGGTGACCCGGCTCTCGGGCAGGGGGAGGTCCTCCCCGCACAGCCAGAAGTCGACGGCGTGGTGCGCCAATACCTCGAAGGGCATGTCGGGCATGACGGCACCCGCCCAGCGCGGCGCCTCGCCGTGGATCTGGTCGGCGTCCGACTTGCCGAGCATCTGGATGCCGCCGAGCGGATACTCCCAGTCGTCCGCTCCGAGATACCAGTCGTTCAGCGCCAGGATCTTCTGGAATCTGGTGGGATTCGGTTCCTTCGACACCGCCATCAACGCGAGGTTGTTGTGACGCATGTAGTGGCGTCCCACCACGTCCGAGCTGTTGGCCAAACCACCGGGGTGTTTGTCGCTGGCCGAACGCAGCAGCAGGACTGCGGAGTTGACCGCCCCGGCGGCGACCACCACGATGTTGGCGCCGAACGTGCCGATCGTTCCGTTCTTGAGCTCGGCGACAACCCTGGTGACGGTGCGTCCGGTCGGGTCGGTCTCCAGACGCCGCACGTTCGCGTCCATCACCATCGTGACGTTGTCGTACCTGAGCGCCGGGTCGACGCAGATCACCTGCGCGTCGGACTTGGCGCCCACCAGGCAGGGGAAGCCGTCGACCCGGTCGCAGCGGATACAGACGCTGTCATGGCTGGCCCGGCCGTGCTCGTCCTGGGCGAGGTTCACGCCGATGGGCAGGTGGAAGGGGTGCAGGCCGGCTTTCCCCAGATCGTCGCTGAGTTGCTGGATGCGCGCCTCGTGCTCGACCGGCGGGTAGGCGTACTGCGCGCTGGTCGGCCCTGCGGTGGGGTCCTCGCCATGCCGGCCGTGCACCAGGTAGAGGTGTTCGGCCTGGGTGTAGTACGGCTCCAGATCCTCGTAGCGGATCGGCCAGGCCGGAGAGATGCCGTCGTGGTGGCGCAGTTCGCCGAAGTCCTCGGGACGGAGCCGGAAGAGCGCGGCGCCGTAGAACTTGGTGTTGCCCCCGACGTAGTAGTTCACCTCCGGGGGGAACTCCTTGCCGTGCTTGTCGTACCAGAACTCGGGAGCGCGGTACTTGCCCTTGACGAAGACCGCGGTGGAGTCCCAGTTGTCCCGCTCCCGTGGCAGGTAGCCGCCGCGCTCCAGGAGCAGGACCCGTTTGCCGGTGGGGGCCAGCCGGTGGGCGAGCGTACCGCCGCCCGCTCCCGTACCGATGACGATGACGTCGTAGTGCTGATCGTCGGCCATGAGGGTCCCCCTTCTAGGAGTCATCGGCTGTCCTGGCCGTAACACCCGCCTGGTGCCCTCTGGGCTGCCCTATTCCGGACGGACACTCGCGCAATCGGAACATTCGGCACCAATTCCCAAAGTATCGGGTGCGTCAGGGGTCAGGCCGGGCCCGTCCGACCGCAACGGTTCGAGAGGGTGGCGTACTGGGAGTCCGCCGCCCGGGCGGGCGCCAAATGGGCCACACGGCCTGCGACCCGCCGCCTGCGGTCGCGAGGTCGAGCACAAGATGGGCCGAACTCGGCCTCGGGGAGCCGCGGCTGTCCTGCCGTACGGGCATGCGTGGCCCTGGGTCAGTGCCCGTTCTCTGCGTCGAGAGCCTCGTCGAGGGTGGTGGCTGCCATGATGAGTGACAGATGGGTGAACGCCTGCGGGAAGTTTCCCAGTTGCTCGCCACTCGGACCGATCTCCTCGGCGAAGAGCCCGACGTGGTTGGCGTAGGTCTGCATCTTCTCGAAGGTGTAGCGGGCCCGGGACAGCCGTCCCGCCCGGGCCAGCGCGTCGACGTAGAGGAACGTGCACAAACTGAAGGTTCCCTCCGAGCCGCGCAGCCCGTCCGGCGATGCCGCCGGGTCGTAGCGGTAGACGAGGCTGTCGGACACGAGCTTGCGGTCCATCGCGTCGAGGGTGGACAGCCAGGCCGGGTCCCTGGGGGCGATGAACTGGACCCTTGGCATGAGCAGCAGGGAAGCGTCCAGGACGTCGCCGCCGTAGTGCTGGACGAAGGCGCCCTCCTGCTCGCTCCAGCCGCGTTCCATCACCTGCTCCAGGATGGCGTCCCTGGCGTTGCGCCACTTCTGCGTGTCGGCGGGCCTGCGGAAGTGCTCGGCCAGGCTCAGCCCCTGGTCGAAGGCGGCCCAGGACATCACCCGGCTGTAGGTGAAGTCCTGGCGGCCGCCGCGGGTCTCCCAGATGCCCTCGTCCGGCCGGTCCCAGGCCTCGGCGAACCAGTCCAGTGTCCTGGCCAGAGCCTTCCACCCCCGGTAGGTGGCCTGCTGGGCGATCTCGCGGCCCTGGGACAACGCGTAGAGGGCCTCACCGTAGATGTCCAGCTGGAGCTGGTCGGCGGCTCCGTTGCCGATGCGGACGGGAGAGGAGCCTCGGTAGCCCTCGAAGTGTCCGAGTGTCTCCTCGGGCAGGTCGGGGCTGCCGTCGACCCGGTACATCGTCTGAAGTGGCTCTTCTTCCTTGCCCTCGCGCTCCTGCAGCCTTTCGACCAGCCAGTGGAGGAAGGCCGTGGCCTCCTCGGCAAAGCCGAGGTCCAGCATGGCGCGCACGGACAGCGCGCTGTCGCGTACCCAGGTGAACCGGTAGTCCCAGTTGCGTTCTCCGCCGACCTGTTCGGGCAGGCCCATGGTCGCCGCCGCAATGAGGGCTCCGGTGGGGGCGTAGGTCAGGAGCTTGAGGGTGATGACCGAACGGTGCACCAGCTCGGGCCAGCGGCCCCGGTAGCGGGACTGGCGCAACCAGGTTTGCCAGAACAGGACGGTGTCATCGACCTGTGCGGTCAGTCCGTCGACCGTGAGGGGCGGGGGTGCCTCGCCCCCGGACGCGCAGACGGTGAACACGGCGCCGCCCGACTCGCCGGCGCTCAGCGTCACCCTGCCGCGTACGTCCTGGCCGTCCCGCTCCAGCGGGAAGGAGGTCTGCAGGTGCGCGTCCATCCCCGGCGACCGGAACACGCCGGTGTTCTCGCCGAGCTCCAGCTGGTGCTCGGCCCGGCCGTAGTCAAAGCGCGGCCGGCACTCGAGCGTGAAGTCGACGGTCCCCCGCACGGCGCGCACGACGCGGATCAGGGTGTGACGGTCGGTGGCGGTGCGGGTCCGGTCCGGCGGCATGAAGTCGACCACCTCGCCCACCCCGTCCGGTGACATGAACCGGGTCACCAGAATGGCCGTGTCGGGGTAGTAGAGCTGCTTGCAGGTCGCCTCGGGGTGCTGGGGGGCCAGCCGCATGTACCCGCCGCCGTCGTGGTCGAGCAGGGCGGCGAAGATGCTGGGCGAGTCGAACCGGGGAGCAGCGAACCAGTCCACGACGCCCTGCGACGAGACGAGCGCGGCGGTCTGCAGGTCGCCCACCAGGCCGTGCTCGGCGATGGGGGGGTAGCGATCCATGACTGCTCCGAATCTCGGTAAGCCCCCCTGCGTCCCCTATCGGCCACTCGGGTGGCCCTTGCGCGCCGGGAGCGGTCGACGACCGCTCGCCCACGGCAGTCGGCGACGACGGTCCCGCCCCGACGCCGACGCTCCTTCGGCGCAACGGGGTGCGGTCGCGACCGCGGCCTGAACTCGGGGATGAGCTGCTTCCGAGCCTCCAGGCGTACGACGATGAGATCCACACCCTTTTAGAGGCTGCCGCCTGGGCCGTCGCTTTGCTCGATGTGGAGGTGGATCGGACCGCGGAGAATTGGGCTGCTCCGGTACGGGGGTGGGTCGTTGGACAGTGTGGGCTGGTTGAGGCGGTGGACGAGATGGGTGAGGGCGATCTGGGTTTCCAGGCGTGC
>NZ_JBIVXV010000040.1:0-54811 GCF_044769385.1 Streptomyces sp. NPDC090445
CCGAGTAGTCCCTCATCGCCATCGGCGGTCTTCTCGCTTCCTCCGGATCAAGCAGATCCAGTATCAGCGTGTCCACCACTCAGGGGGAGGCCCCGTCTTCGTTGAGTGAGCTGATCAGCACCACCGGAGTTCCGAAGTACAGGACCTTGAGCCCGGGGACGACATGCATGCGCTGTGCCTTTCGCGGAGTGCCAGACAGACAGGTCCGCGATCAGGAACACGAACCGTCGCCGACTCTCTCGTGGGCGACACACCAACGCTGGCGGAAATACGACATCATATTTTCGGATGAGTGGAGCAATCGCCCGATGGCAGGCCCGGCGTTGATTACTGGACACGCTCCTAAGGGCTTGCAGGGAATCAAGGTGTTGCTTCCCGTTCTGAGGCTCGTTGGTGTGGTATGCGCATCCCGGACGAGACTCGTGACCGACTCACTGTGAAGTTCGCGGTGTTGTTCCCGCATTTGGACGAGCGGCAGCGTCGCAGCTGGAGTCTGTCGCCGCCGTCCCGGCCGCTGACATGACGAGGGCGGCCAGTACGTCGGAAGCGTCCGTGCAGAGGGTTGTGCGCACCTGATGCCCAACGGTATGCAGCACCGGCCGCGCATGGGTCGGTGGATTGACCTCCTTGTGGGAGGGCGGCGGGCAGCGCTCGGAGTGCCTGACGTGGGCCCGGCAGGCGTGCACCACGGGGGTACACATGGAGGGAAACGTGGGGGGAGGCAAGGGGGGAATCAACGGGGGAAGCGGTTCTTGCGGTTGTGCTGCACCCTGCCTGGTCAGCCCTCGGAATGCAGCTGGTGACTGGTCGGACTTGTAGGTAGGAAGGGGGAGGGAGATGGAAGGCGACGTGGTGGTGGAGAGGGCGGAAGGTTGGTGCCAGCGGGGTGCGGGTGGTGCTGTACCAGCTGTAGCGGGCCGGGCCGCGGGCTCGTGTCAGCCGCGGACCACGATGGGCTCCGCCCGCACGTCCGAGTACGGCTGGTGGTACGTGCCCAGGTGGTCGGTGTGGTGGGCAGGGTCGGCGTCGGTGACGTGGGGCAGTGGGAGGAGCTCGACTGAGTTGCCGCCGACTTGAAGTTGCAGGTCAAAAGGCTGGTGTGATCGGTCCCCAAGGTACTCGTGCTGGTCGTGGGCGTGCGTCTGCGGAGGAGATCGTCTGTCAGCACGGCTGGGTCGAAGAGAATCGCGATGCAACACCGTCGGCGGATGTGCAAGCCTTCTGCTCCCAGACGCCGACCGAGAAGACGCTGATGACCCCCGACGACGCCCTCAAGCAGTTCAGTCACATCGCGCGCGAGCGGGCATTCTGCAGTCACGTCGGGTCCGACCGGCTCATCCAGGCAGGGCTTGACGCGTTGATTGCCGGGGTTGAGAGCCCCTCCCTCTCCATGCTGGCCGGCCTCCTCCGGACCGAAGAGCCCGAAGCCCCAGCGCTCTTCGATCAGGTGCTGGAGGAGTTGGGACTGGTCTTCCAACCCCCCGCTGATCCACGCGCCGCGAAGTGGGCGATGGCCCACTGGGTCGCTGGTCAGATCGTTGACGGATCCCTGGCCCCTGCCACCGGCACCCACATCATCTGGGCAGACATCGCCTATGACCTTGGCTATCCCGAAGATCTGGAACCCCTCGTCTCCTGTGCACTCAGCTGGGACGACTGCCAGGAGAGCTGGGGAGTCTCCATTGAGGAACTCAACAGGGAAGCGGTCGAGGCGGCGAAACAGTTCTTGGTCAAGCAGTCGACAGCAGAGGCAGGAAGCTGACCGCCGGTTCTTGCCCGCGATGGTTGGGCGGTCTTCTACGATCCGGTGCACGTTGGATCCTGAGCTGCTGGAACGGATCACCGCGCGGCGCGCGCGGAACTGGACGCACTCGAGGAATTGTTGGCCAAGCCGCTGGCGGAGGTGCGGACCGAGCGGGACGAACTCGCCGTCACCGAGCGAGTCCTTGAACGGGTGAGCGAACAGCTAGCCGGCGAAGGAGGCCAACCGCGTCCTCGCCGTCGGCGCGGATGCCGACGCGCTGGCCGAGCTGGCGGCCGGGGGTGGGGTGGTCCGGCACGGGGTGGCGTATGCCGGCCCGTGCCAGGCCTGCGGCTGCGTGCGGCATGAGTGCGGCGGCGTGGTCCCGGTGTCCTGGTGCGTTGAACACGGCGACGAGGCGGATCCGGTGATGGTGTGGCATGTGGGCGGCGGCCTGCACTGCGTCGTGCTGGCCCAGGAGCGCTGCTGGGCCGAGGCGGAGGCCGGGCGCGCCGGAGGACTGCCTAACCCTGAGGGCCCTCTGCGCCGGCCCGGCGGTGGCTAAGGTGTCGGTTATGCGTCCGATGACCCAAGAGGAACGAGAGGCATTCCTCGCAGAACCGTATGTCGGAATCCTGAGCGTCACGGCGGAGCCGGAACGCGCCCCGCTGACCACCCCGATCTGGTACGAGTACCAGCCGGGCGGGTCTGTCATGGTGATCACAGCCCCCGGCGCGCGCAAGGCCCGGCTCATCGAGGAGGCGGGCCGGTTCGCGTTGTGCGCGCAGGTGGCCGATGTCGAGGACTACCGGTACGTGTCGGTGGAAGGTCCCGTGACCGAGATCAGGCCGACCTCGAAGCAAGAGCGCTTCGACATGGCCGCGCGCTACATGGGCGACGCCGCCACCGACTACGTGAACGCGACGGAGGAGTCCGCGGCCGGCAACGTCGCGATCCACATGCGGCCCGAACAGTGGAACACCTTCGATTTCCGGAGGATGCTCGACTAGCCAGCGTTGCCCCCATGACGACGCCCCAGACTCCGGCCGACTGGCATCCTCGACAACCTCTCCGCCCACCTGAACTGGAAGATCCGCAGGTGGGCGGCTCTGCCCGCACGGAACCGGGGTACGCCCTTCCAGGGGAGACGCTGGAGGTCCTCGTGGGCAAGCGTCACCACCTCGCCTTGCACCCGGCCCACGTCGACGGCCTCACCCAGCTCCTGCGCGACGCCGTCAACACCATCGACGCGCACAGCACGCCCGGCGGCGGACCGTGCTCCAACTGCCACAGCACGGGGCGTGCTCACCCCTTGTGGGCGCCGGCGGCCGGGCAAGCCCAAGGCGGCCCTGGGCAAGCCACCCGCGAGGGCGGCTTGCCCAGGGCCGGGTTACGGGCCTTCCCGCCCCGGGCGCAGGATGTCGGCGTAGATCCGGGACCGGACACCGGGCTCGCCGGGATCCCGGCGTACGGGGGCGATGCCCGAGGTCGCCCAGCGCTCTTCCAGCGTGGCCATGACGGCCCGGACGGTGTCCTCGTTCTCGCCGGTGAGGTCCAGCACCACCAGGCCGGCTCCGCGATGTGCTGCTCGTCGATCAGCTTCATGACCGATGCGACGGCGGGGGAACCGAGGCGGTTCGCCGGCGGCCTCGGCTTCACCTGTACGAGGGATTCGGAGCCTGGCTCCGGCCGCGAGCATCGCCCGGCAGGGCGCTCTCGTGCTGTCGGGTGGCCAGGGCCGTACCCCGTACTTCCTACCCAGCGGCCGGAAGTGCTGGCGCGGCTGTCCGCGAGCTGCTGACCGGGGCGTGCGTCACCCGTTCGCGCGCGGCCGGGTGCCGGTGGGGAGGGCGGGGAAGAGGCTGGGCACATGTCCGCCAAGCTGATCGTCTACCCGCCCGACGAGCAGGGTCGGCGCCGGGTGCGCTACGACGGCGTCGCCATCGGGGTCGCGCACCACCCAGCGGACATCAGGGTCTTCCTCGCGGCCGCCGGGTTGGAGAACGCCGAAGACGTAGACCTCACCGACCCCGACTTCGTGGAGTGGCGAGGCGTCGGACCCGAAGGTGTGCATTGCAGCGTTAGATGTCATCGGTGTCGCCGGCCGACCTGCGGCCCGCGCCGGACTCGCAGGGGCACTTGTGACCAGATGCGCGAGCCCGTTGTCACCAGCGCCGATTCCGCAGCCCAGTTGTCACCGGCCCGGTGGAGGTACGCGCCGGTGCCCTGGAGCGTTGCGCGGATGTCCTGTTGCGTTGGGCTTGTCTGTGGATCTTGTGTTGAGCTGCGGGGTTGCCTCTGGTTTCTGCGGAACCATGGCGGGTTTGTGATCACCAGGGGACGACCCCGTCGTCCTCGAAGAACGAACCGGTCGGGCCGCCGTCGGGCAGTGTGGCGAGCCGGATCGCTGTGGCCGCGCCCTGTTCGGGGGTGCGGGGTCCGTGGAAGCCTGTGAAGTCGGTGGCGACCAGGCCCGGGCAGGCGGCGTTGATCAGGATGTTCGTCCCGGTGAACTGCCGGGTGTACTGGACGGTGAGGGCGTTGAGGAATGACTTCGACGGCGCGTAGGCCGCCATGATCGGGCCGATCTCGGTGTCGGGGTCTGATTGCCGGGTCAGGGAGCCGACGCTGCTGGAGACGTTGACGATGCGTGGCGAGGCCGAGCGCCGCAGCAGTGGCAGCATCGCGTTGGTCACCCGGACGACACCCATGACGTTGGTATCCACGACCGTGCGGAGCACCTCCAGGTCGAGTACGGTCGGGTCTTGCTCCCACCCCGGGCCCATCTCGCCCGAGATGCCGGCGTTGTTGACCAGGGCGTCCAGGCGCCCGGCCAGCCGTTCGACCAGTTCCGCGGCATCAGTGACGCTCCGGTCGTCGGTCACGTCCAGTGGTACCCCGAACGCGTCCACGCCGACGGCGCGCAGTTTTCCGACGGCGGTTTCGCGTCGGGCGGCGTCGCGGGCTCCCACACCGACGCGGTACCCGAGGCTGCCCAGCCCGGCCGCGATCTCGTACCCGATGCCCTTGTTCGCGCCGGTCACCAGCGCGATCATCGTTTCGCTCATGCTGATGATGTTGGCTCGCGGACGAGTGGCGCGGCCAACACCGATACGGTGCCCTGTCATACCTGCCAGGTATCACCGCGTATGCTGCGGCCGTGGACACCCTGGAGACCCGCGAGTTGAGGTACTTCGTGGCCGTCGCCGAGGAACTGCACTTCGGGCGCGCCGCCGAGCGCCTCGGCATGGCCCAGCCGCCGCTGTCGCGGGCGATCCAGCAGCTCGAACGGCGCCTCGGGGTCTGCCTGCTGCAGCGCAACCGCCGTGGTGTCCGCCTGACCGATGCCGGAGAGGTGCTGTTGCACGAGGGCCGGGCGGCCCTCGACGCGACCGCTGCCGCCGCTCGCCGCACCCGGCGCGCCGGCGGTGCCGACAGCCCTGGCGGCCCCAGCGGTCGGCTGGTCCTCGCGGTGAAGGCCGCCGCGTCGCACGAACTGCTGCGGAAGCTTCTCGACGCCTACGCGGCCGAGCCCGACAGCGCCGAGATCGAGGTGCTGCCGTGCGGCATCTGCGAGCAGGAAGAGCTGCTGCGCGACGGACGTGCTGATGTCGCGCTCATGCACGCGCCGTGGAACTCCCTCGCGGGGTTCGACAGCGAGGCACTGACGACCGAGGGACAGGTCGCCGTCCTGCCTGCCGGGCACCCGCTCGCCGCCCGCGAGACCTTGTCCCTGGCCGATGTCAGGGACGTCCCCGATCTGCCGCTCGCCCGCTGGCCCACCCACGGTACCTACGCACCCGGCCCGGGCCCCGAGATCCACAACCAGACGCAACTGGCCCAGTTGATCGCCCTCGGACGCACCGTGGCGGTCGTCCCCGACTCAGCCCGCTCCTGGCTGTGGGCCGAGCACACGGCCGTCCCTTTGACCGACGCGCATCCCGTCGTGACCCACATCGCCTGGCCCGCCCACAGCCGCTCCCTCGCCCTGGCCGGCCTGATCCGCACGGCCGCACGGCTATGACCAGGTCCTGCCCCCGTCCGGCGGAGCCTGATGAGCCGCTGGACATTCCGGAGAAGGCTCCGCCGAACCCTTACGAGCCGGCGCCGGAGGCCCCCCGGCGGACCCTCCGGAGTAGCCCGAGCAGCCGCAAGCCCGGCATCGCGCTGAGCGCCGTGGGCTGGGCCCTCCACCACTACGGCGCCCGCTACGCCGACCCGGGGGCTGGGCTACGCGGCCCGGCCGCCTGGTCGCTGCTACTGAACTTGAATTCGTGATGTCGGTCAGTCGTCCGTGATCAGGCCGGTGCCGGCCAGGCAGCCGTCGACCAGGTCCGGGCGGTACTGGATCTGCTTGAGTCTGCGCTTGACGGCGCGGGTGATCTGGCCGAGGTCGGCCGCGGCGAGGTTGCCGATGTCGCGTTTGACCAGCGACCAGATGCCCTCTTGCGGGTTCAGTGGGCGTTAACCTCGCCGTTTCAGTTGCGGCTGCTGGGTAGCCGAGCGGGGTCGTTTGGGGCGGTGCTGCTGGTTGGTGGGCATGGCGAGGGGCCGGCGCGGTGGTCGGGTTCTCCAAGTTCCTCTGGTCGTGGGTGGTCGGGGGCTGCCGGTCAGCTGGCCGGGCGGGGTAGGTGAGATCAACTGAGCAGGTTTGGGGACACACCTGAGCACGGGTGGGGAAATTCAAAGAGCGTCATCAATGCGGGAGGCTTCGTGGCCCGCGCGCTCGCGCCCGGCCTGGAAGGCCAGGGGCGGGGCCGGACGCGTAGTCCATGTCGTTGAACCAGGCCGTGAACGCGGAGCGCACCGCGTCCGTCACCGCCTGACCGATCAGTTCCCTCGCCTGCCCCACGCGCACGGTCCCACCCATTCCTTTGCCTCCCGGCCCGGCCTCGCCTGCCGGGGCCGCACCCCCGGCATGCCACACCCCGGCATGACGCGCCCGGAAAACCGCACAACACCACCCAACAGCCGTGGCGGGCCTTGACACCGCAGCGACCAGCTCGACCATCTGGCCGGCGCCGCAGTCACGGCTGATCCCCAGCGCCGATGGACACGCCGAGCACGGCTCCACCGGTGTCTGGCGCTGTTCCCGATTCGGGTCGGGGAAAGCGCCAGACATCTCAGTCGAGGGGCACCCTCGGCGCCGAAGCACTCGGCCAACGCGCCTGCAGGCAGGCTCGCGGTGCGGGCCTGCCCGGTGTGGCCGGACGGGTTGCGGAAGTGCACGTGGGCCCACCGCCAAGGCCCCACACCCCACCGGCAGTTCTGCGAACTCGGCTTCGATCCGCCCGAACACACCCCTCGACCAGCTGGCGGGGGCGGACCTTGCGGGCTGGCACCGAGTAGAGATTCGCGTCGAAGGCGACGAGGCCGTCCGGCACTCTGGAGCCACTTTGCTGGTGTTCGGTCAGAAGAGTGCCAGGCCTTCGCCACTGGTGTCGGCGATGACGGGCCGAGGTGCGACAGGGAGACCGTCCAGGCGGTCGGGTCCGGCGGCGGCCGCCACAGCAGGGGCGGTCTCGGCCAGCCAGGTACCGAACCGCTCGACAGCCTCCCGGTAGGGCACCCGTGCCAGGACGCGGTGCTCACCGGAGGGGCAGAAGTCGACGGAGACGGTGAGCAGGCAGGAGCGAGGTGTGTTCTGGCTTCCCGTCCACGAGACACGCAGCACCCCGCAGGGCTTCCGCCCGCGAGACCCAGGGTGGGAGGGGCGCAGGGTGCGGGTGGCTGTGTGGGCGGTCCATGCGGCGAGGTGAGGCAGAGGCAGGGTAGTGCGGGTGCGGCAGCCCGGACAGCGGTGCCAGTGGCGCAGCCAGCCGACCGCGTCGGTGTCGAAGAGGCGCCGGTAACGGGCGGCGACGCGGATGTCGTTGTCGTACAGGTGGTCGGGGCGCTCCAGCGTGTTGCAGGACGGGCAGACCGGGGCACGGACATAGCCGTGTTCATGGCAGTGATCCAGCACAGCAGCCGGCGCCGTACCGCAGACGGCACACACCCACCCGGCCACCTGGCGGGACATACCCGGCTTGCGGCTCAGCACCGAGTACAACTGACCTCGCAGCTCCCCCGTATACGGGCGCCGCGGGACGGGGGGACCGTTCACGCCCGTCGTGGACTGGCTATCAGTGGCCCGGGGGCGGTGCTGTTCTGTGAAAGCCGTGTCCGCCTGGCATGCCCGCGTGGTGTGCAGCCACTCGGTTTCGGTGTGCTCGGCCGCGTCCAGCAGCCTGACCACGGCACGCGGAAGCCACCACGACCGCTCCACCCTGCCGCGGGACCGCTGCACCAGCAGCCGCCGCCAGTCGACCCCCGCCAGATGAGACCACGGTCCGGGCTCATGGCCGGCTTGGCGTCCGGGACGATCTGCCTCTTGCAGTTCCCAACTAATGCGCCGGCGCCAGCCACGCAGCGTTCCACCCGCGCGCTCCTGCTCCGGCACACCCCGGAACGGGCCGATACGGACTAGGTCCAGGGCCTCCATCTCCACCGCGTTCCATGCCGCCGCCGCCCGGCGCACCTCCGCCTCCGGAACACTCCACCGGCCGCCGCCCGTCCTCACCAGCTCCACCACACAGGCACCGAGCAAGACGTACCGCCCCGGCCGGACATCAGAAGGAAAGCCGGTGAATACCGCGGAAATCGCCGGTACCGCGCTACCGGCCGTCAGGCTGGCCCACACACCGTCGGCGGCGGCCAGAGTGACCAGACCATCTGCCCGGCCCGGGACAACACGCTCGGACATACCGAAAGACTAACGACCGGCACCAGTGGAGCGACAGCCAGTGCGTGGTTCTTGCGCCGGGAGAGCAGCCTGGCCAGCGGCGGGCGCCCAGGAAACGCAGAACGAAGGAATCCGTCCCGGGGCAGGGCAATCCGTCGCGGGCAGCCCCCGCCCCGTCGGCCTCGGGGCCTTGGCCGACCTCGGCTTCCTCGGCCTGGACAACGACATCCTCGACCCCGTAATCGTCACCGGCTACGCCGCCAGCCGAACCCACAAACTCACCCCGGGCGAGAAGGAGGCCAACCGCGTCCTCGCCGTCGGACGCGCACCGGTCGAACACGGCTTCGCCCACCTCAAGAACTGGCGAATCCTCACCAAACTCCGCACCGACCCCGCCCGCGCCACCCAACTCCTTCGAGCCTTGCTCGTCCTGACGAACCTCGAAGTCAACCGGTGACGGATGATCTTCTACGTGGGCTTCCGCCCACCATCAGCACGAGCACTCCGAGCACCAGTCACACCAGCCCTTTGACCAGCAACTTCAAGTTGGCGGAGGCGCACTCTCGCGCACCACGATGTCCCGCACCGCACGGGGCACGCGCCATTCCGACGATGCCCGGCACTCTCGCGTGCACCCGGTGCGCGCAAGCGCAGCCCGGCCAACCTCGCCATGTCACCCTCGACCGACTCGAAGCCCTCGTACGCAACCGGCTCAAACGCCTTCAGTGCAGGCCCGACACCCCCGACGCTGCATAGCCGGCACCAACCTGGTCCTCGACACCCCGGCGCCACCTTGACGAGCCGAAGTCAGTATCGGCCGTATCCGTGCACTCTGCAGACGAGGCGGATGCATGGGGAGCGAAGTCTTGAGATGCATGGTTCGGCGGTGGCCAGGTCGCGTCCTGGCCACCGCCGCTTTACTCCGTGTCTGTCCTGCGGTCAGCGGCGTAGGCCGCGGACTCCTCGGGGGCTGCCGACGCCGGTGGGGCCGTCGTAGCCGCGGACCGCTCTGCACAGGTAGGTGTTGCTCGGGCACGGGCCGGCAATGCCGCGGTCGATGTCCCAGAAGTTCAGGCGGTGGGCGTAGGGGTAGGAGTTGGGGCGGTCGTTCGGGCCCGGGGTGCCGGCCAGGGCGTACATGGAGGCGATCAGCGGCGAGGACGCGCTGGTGCCTCCGACGATCTTCCAGCCGGGGTCACCAGGCCCGAAGGTGTCGTAGACGGCCACGCCGGTCGACGGGTCGGCGACCGCAGAGACATCGGCAGAGGTGCGGCGGGGGCAGAGGGGGTCCGTCTGGACGGATGGCTTGGGCTGGACCTGGGAGCAGCCGGAGCCAGCGCCGGTCCACGCCGATTCGTACCACCCGAAGCGCAGGAGCTGCGGGCCCGGTACGGGGAGGAGGTTCCGCCTGAGCGAGGTGCCCCCGGCGGAGGTGACGTACTGGGAGGCGGCCGGCCAGTGAACGACGCCACCGACGTCGCCGGAGGCGGCCACGAAGGCGATACCGGGGACATTGAAGTAGATCTGGTCGAGGACGGGCTGGATGTTGTTCTCACCGTTCGGGTCGACCCAGCTCATGGAAATGAACTTCGCGCCTTGGGCGCGGGCCTGGGCCACTGCCGTGAGCAGACTGCCGAACGTGTCGTCGTTGGCCTCGACGAGCAGGATCTTGCAGGCGGGACAGGCAGCGCTGACCATGTCGATGTCCAGGGCGGTCTCCAGTGCCCAGCTGGTGTCGGGGTCGGGCGGGGGGAGCGGTGTCGTGCCACCGTTCTGGTTGATCTTGCGGAAGCAGCCGTTTGCCGTGGTGCAGGGGGGCAGGCCGAACGTGCTGCGGTAGACCGCCAGGTCGCTCTCCGCGTTGGGGTCGTCGAATGCATTGACGAGGGCTACTGTTTGCCCCTGACCGGCGAAGCGGGGTAGTTGGTAGGCGCTGCGAATGTCGGCAGGGCCGAGCCCCTGCGGCAGGCTGCCGGGTGCCAGGGACGCCACCGCAGGGAGGTCAGTGCGGAGCAGGGACAGACAGGTTGCCCTGTCTGTCCCTGGTGCAGAATTGCAGACACGCCTGGACGTCGCCGCCCTCTCGCCTGCTCCCGCCATCGGTGAACCCGCAATGGGTGCCAGCCGTGCTTCGGTATCCGTTGTCCGGGCATGCGCGTCGGACGGTACGAAGGCCAAGCTCGCTGCCAAGGGCAAAGCCGCCCCCAGTAGGAACCTCGTAAGGCGTGCAGCCCGCATGATGCTCCCTCATGCTGTCGAATGCGCAGACGAACGACCAGGGCACAAACAGCCGCGATCGCTCGCTGCCGCACGCACGCGGGTCCTGAAGATTGCGACCAACATCATTGGCAGCAGACTGAGAGCGGACCAGTGAACAACATGGGGAAGGGCACCCAATGCAGTAGCCGACTCACCGCGACAGCCCACTCCCCCACCAGGACCGGACACCGCGTGATGAGACCACGCCACCATCACGGACAACTACGGAAACGGCGTCACGTTCGCGCTCCTGCCGGTCAGGAGACACACGCGCCCGCCGCGGTTCCCGGCGCCGCGCCGCAACACTTCCTGCGCCGTCGGCGACAGGTGCCGCGCGTCCCCCACCAGATCGCTCACACCACTACAACGACCCAGAACCCCAACCGTTTCGGCTCAATAGCCATCCTGCTGGGCTCCCTGGAGCGCTCCTCGGTACAACTGCCTCTCAAGCTCGGCATCGCCTTCGACCAGGTGATCCGTCAGCTGCAGAGCACATCGTTCCCCAACCCCGCCGCGCTCGCCGCCCTTGTGCCCCTCACCCTGCCCTTCCACCCGCGACTGCAGACCCGTGTCTCCCAAGCCCTCAAGAACACCGGCGACGTCCTGCGGAAGGTCAACGACGGCGAACTCCCCCTCTCCAGCCAGAAGGGAAACCGCGGGCCGGTGGAAGCCCAAATCCCCCGGCCGCCGCGGTTCCCCACCGCGAACTCGGTGCGCGCCGTCTCGTAGGCCGGGGCAGCCCGGCGCGTGTGGTGCCGGGCTGCCCGGGACGGCGAGTCCGCCCCGGTCCGCGCCTGAAAGCCGTAGCCGCGACGGAGGGGTCTGTCAATCGAGCGGTGTAACGAGGGGGTTCGGGGTTACTGACGTGCTGCCGAGAGCCGGCCGTCGAAGGTGATGTCGAAGGCGTTCAGGGCGGTTTTCCAGCGCATGGTCCAGCGGGCCTGGCCCTTGCCCGTGGGATCCAGGGACATGATCGCCATGTAGACGCACTTCAGGGCTGCGGTCTCGTTCGGGAAGTGCCCGCGGGCCTTGACCGCCCGCCGGATGCGAGCGTTGACGGATTCGATCGCGTTGGTGGTGCAGACGATGCGACGGATCTCGGTGTCGAAGCGCAAGAACGGGGTGAACTCCTCCCAGGCGTTCTCCCAGAGCCTCACGATCGCCGGATACTTCCGGCCCCAGGCATCGGCGAACTCGGCGAGCCGCTCGAGTGCAGCTTCCTCGGTCGCCGCGGTGTAGACGGGCTTGAGGAGCCTGGCGATCTTGTCCCAGTCCTGGCGGGCGGCATAGCGGAAAGAGTTCCGCAGCAGGTGGACGACGCAGGTCTGCACGATCGTCTTCGGCCAGACCGTCTCGACTGCGTCGGGCAGGCCCTTCAGGCCGTCGCAGACGAGCATGAGGACGTCGTTCACGCCGCGGTTCTTGATCTCGGTGAGGATGTGCATCCAGTGTTTGGCGCCCTCGCCGCCGTCGCCGGCCCACAGCCCGAGGATCTCGCGTCGGCCTTCGCTGGTGACGGCCAGGGCCACGTAGATGGGCCGGTTGGCGACGGCGCCGTCGCGGATCTTCACGTGGATCGCGTCGATGAAGACCACCGGATAGACCGGGTCGAGCGGCCGGTTCTGCCACTCGGCCATGCCGTCGAGGACCTTGTCGGTGATCGTGGAGATCGTCTGCCGGGAGACCTCGGCGCCATAGACCTCCGCGAGGTGGGCCTGGACCTCGCCGGTCGTCAGCCCCTTCGCGGACAGGGAGATGACCATCTCGTCGACGCCGGACAGGCGCTTCTGCCGCTTCTTGACGATCTTCGGCTCGAAGGATCCGTCACGGTCGCGGGGCACGGATATCTCCACCGGTCCGACGTCCGTCAGCACGGTCTTCGCGCGGGTGCCGTTGCGGGAGTTGCCGCCGTTCTTCCCGGCCGGGTCATGCTTGTCATAGCCGAGGTGATCGGTGATCCCGCCCTCCAGGGCGGACTCCAGCAGCCGCTTTGTCAGCTGCTGCAGCAGCCCGCCCTCGCCCGTCAGCTGCAGGCCCTCAGCCTGAGCCCGGGAAACCAACTCGTCGATCAGCCGGTCATCCACCGCCCTCGCTGGCTGCGGCTCGGCTGCCTTGCTGATCTCGGCCTCGGTCACGTTCTCACTGGTCATCGGTGCATCCTCCATGATCGGGAGTTACACCAAACGATTTACAGTCCCGGACGACACGATGCGCCGACTCTCCCACCAAACAGCCGGAACCATTGCCTGACCAGCGGAAACTCAGCGACTACGTTCGGAAAGCGGAAGCCTTCTCAGTGCCGCCCCAGCCCTCTCCGGAGCTGGGACAGTGCGGTGGAATTGGTGTCTCGGTAGTCCAGCGTCAACGCTTCGGCCCGGAGTGCAGCTCTCGGGGTGATCGTTGCATGACGTCCGGCGCCCGCTTGGTCAGTCCCAATCGGACGGCGGCTGGTCGACTCGGCCCCCCTTGTGCGGCGTGTGGATGTAGTCCCGCGCACCGCTGGGCAGCGCGGCGACGCAAGCCGAGGAGCAGGCGTTCACCAGCAGGGGCAATACGTCTGTGGCCACGCGCAGTGAAATCCACATCTGCTGGAGCCCAGCCTGTTCGATCGGGCGGTCGCAGACGCTGCATCTGTGGATGGCTGTGGTGCCCCAGCGTCTGGGATCGAGGTCTTCCAGGGCGAGCTCCGTGACGGAGTCCAGGTCAGGCTGCAGGCGGGGAAAGGGCGGTCGCAGCTTGTAGTTGCCGAACACTGCGCGTGTGCTCACCGTGCTGCGGGACAGCTTCTGGCACCGGGTGAGTTCGTAAGGAAACCAGTGCAACCGGTAAGAGGTGTAGGGCGTGAACTCTTCAAGGCTCGTCATGGCACCGATCTCGGGCGGTATCCGGACCAGGTTGCTGCCGTAGAGCACAAGGTGCTTGACCATGGTCAGCCGCGCGATGCTCGGAGGCAGGGTGACGATCTGCCGCCGTTCCTCCGGGCTGAGCTCCACGAGAGGGCGGAATTCCTCGCGCCCGTCGGCCGCGGCTTCGTCAATCAGCTCCAGCAGACGCAGCCAGCCCGGGGCGGACGTGTCCTGGCGCTCGGTGTGAAATCCGACCCGGGCTCGCGGATGCGGCCTGGACTGGTCGAAACACGCGCAAGCATCCTGGCGAATCCCGCGTCGCTCCGGGGCCGGATCCGACGTGTCACCCCAGCGGTTCACGTAGAGCTGTGGCTCTCTCTCGCTCGTCATGGCGCAAAGATACGAGGGCGCCGCAGACCCCATGAGGCCACCGCGTCGTCTGTGGGGCTCGACCTTGCCGGTCATCGTGGTGTGACATCAGCGGCGTGGCAGGGTGACGACACCAGCAGGGTCGTCACCCTGGTCCACATCCGAGACTGACCCCAGAGTGTTGTCGAACGTGCTCAGCTCGCGGCGGAGCCGCTGGAGCTCGTCGTCCTTGGCGGCCTGGACAAACAGGAGGAGCCGATGACGCTCCTTGACCTGGGTGAGCGCGGTGTGGGTACGGGCGAGTTTGCCGGTGAGCCGCTGGTTGAGGTCCCGTAGTCGGGCGATGCGGGCTTCGCAGGGGGCGGGCTGCTGGCCAGCTGCCCAGAGGGCTGCCCTCCGCTTCTCGAACTCGTCCTTGAGGTGGCTCCAGGTCCGGTAGAGGGAGGCGCGGGAGATGTCGGCCTCGCGGGCGAGCGTCTGGACGTCGCAGGCGCCGCCGGGTGGGATCTGTCCGGCAAGCAGCCGGTCGATGGCCGCGCGGATGCGCCGCTCGATCTGATCGCGCTGCTGCTGGCTGAGGGCCATGTCATCCTGCCTTTCCGGCTGCCGTGTCGATCTCTTCGAGGACCTGTGTGGACCGCTCGTGCTCGGCTCGATGTCGGTCCTTCTCTGCGGGCGGGATTCGAGGGCTGGCCAGCAGGACGGCGCCGTTGTCGGCTGTGGTCTGCCAGACGGAACGGTGGACCATGTGGTGGGTGGCCTGCGGGCAGCGGGAGCTGTCACACAGTCCGGTCAGCGGAGCTGGTGCGGACCTCGTGCCGGCGAGCTTGAGACATAGCGCCTTCGCCGGATCCTCGAACCAGCAGTAGTTCGCTGCGGACAAGTGCAGGACCGACGCCCTCTTCTTCAGCAGCAGCTCGATCTGCCGGTCGGTGACCACCTTCGCGGGGCCCGGTTCGTGGTCGGCCAGCTCCTTCTCAACGGCCCGGAAGGAAGCCGGCAGCGCGTCGGCTCCGGGGCCGGCGGGCATCTGGCCCTGTTCGAACTGCCGGTGTGCCTCGACGGTCCGCTTGAGTTTCTCTTTCGCCTCCTCCTACTTGGCTTTGTTGGTGAGTTGCGGGTTCTGGCACAGATCTTGGGGAGTCGTTGCGGAGCGTGACCTCGGTGTTCGATTGCGAGTGACTGGCTCGTGCGAGACGGCGTACGCCTTGGCGTCTGACGGCCGGAAGTGACGCTCCCTCAGGTGCATTCTGTTCGCTGCTCTGGCTGGCTGTGAACAGTGATGGTGCTGGTCATGCAGACCGATGCACCGTTCTGGGATTCGCTGGTGTTCGACGGGATCGACGAGGTGGAGGTCGAGGCGGTTACGGCCGTGTTCGGTACGGTCGAGATGGTGGCGAGAGGCCGAGCGGCCGGCGCTGCATGTCCGGACTGCGGCCGCTTTTCGGACCGGGTCCACGATCGTTACCGGCGCAGGCTGAGGGACCTTCCGCTCGCTGAGCAGGGCCTGGTGATCCGGCTGATGGTCCGGCGTTTCGTCTGCGGGTCGGCGGTCTGTCCACGCCGGACGTTCGCCGAGCCGTTCTCCCGGCTGGCCGTGCCGTACGCGCGGTTCACCATGCGGCTGAACCGCGCCCTGGAACGGGTGGGACTCGCCTTGGCGGGACGAGCCGGCGCTCGACTGGCGGCCCAGCTCGGCTTCGGTGCGGGACGGATGACCTTGCTGCGCAGGGTCATGGCACTGCCCGATCCGCGATTCAGTACTCCACGCGTGCTGGGTGTGGACGACTTCGCGATCCGTCGCGGCCAGACCTACTCCACCGTCTTGGCCAGCGTCGAAGACCATCGCGTGGTCGACGTGCTCCCGACCCGTGAAGCTGGGCCGCTGGCAGCTTGGCTGGACCGCCATCCCGGCGTGGAGATCATCTGCCGGGACCGGGCGGGTGCCTACGCGGAGGGCGCCCGGCGTGGTGCACCCGACGCTTTGCAGGTCGCCGACCGGTTCCATCTGTGGCAGGGCCTCGGCCGGGCCGTGGAGACCTGCGTCGCCGCCCACCGCGACTGCCTGCGCACCCCGGCGCCCAGCGGCACGTTGCCGGAGGCCACCCGACCGACTTCAGGGCGATCGCAAGACGACGCAGAGCCCGTCGGCCGGCGGGCCGCGCGAAAGAAGGCCGCACACGCCCTGGTCCACGAGATGCTCGCCCAGGGCCACTCACGCCGGGCGATCGCCCGGCACCTGGGCTGGGGCCTCAACACCGTGCTCCGGTACGCGAACGCCGCAGGCTGGCAGAACACCATCCGCGAGACCCGGCCCCGGCCCAGCAGGCTCGATCCCTACAAGCCCTACCTCGAACGACGATTCACCGAGGGATGCACCAGCGTCACCCAACTCCACGGCGAACTGGTCGCCGAGCAGGCTCCCGTCACCTACGGCATGGTCCGAGCCCACATCGCCACCTTGCGCGGGACTTCGTCCGCCGCACCGCCACTGCCGCCGACGGTACGGCAGGTGACCGGCTGGCTCACCCGCCACCCCGCCGCCCTGACCGAGGAAGACCGCGTCGGCCTCAAGGGCGTCCTGACCCGCTGCCCCGAACTGGACACGGCCGCCGGACACGTCCGCGATTTCGGCGAGATGCTCGCCGGCCGCCTCGGCGCCACGCTTCCTGCCTGGATCGACGTAGTCGACGCCAGCCGGCTGCCCGGGCTCACCGGCTTCGCGCTCCACCTGCTGCGAGATCTCGACGCTGTGACCGCCGGCCTCACCCTGGACTGGAACTCGGGCAGCATCGAGGGAGCTGTAAACCGCATCAAGAAGATCAAGAGACAGCTCTACGGCCGAGCCGGCTTCCATCTGCTCCGGAAGATGATCCTGCTGCAGTAGCCCGGAAGCAGACTCTTGCTGATGTGGGTTCGGCGGGCTAGAACTTCATGTGATCACTTTTGTGTGTGCCGCCTGCGCTCGCCCTCTGACCAGGGCTGTGCAGCTGTCCGAGATCCTGGTCAGGCCCGAGTTCGACGGACGGATCGGACCTGACGGGTACCGCCGGGCCCAGGCCACCATGAACCAGGGGTTCTACGCTCTGGAGCCCGAGCCATGGGGCGCCCCGTTCCTTCCCACGAACGAATGCGTCGCAGTATTTCCCGGAGGCCCGGCTGTTGCCGATCCCGACGGAGACGGGTTCCTCACCTCCGCAGGCCCCCGGAATACGATCGTTCTCCATCCCGACGACGCGCCGGACCTGCTGCCCGACCTTGAAGGGGACCACGGAGGCTGCTGCGGGCTGCACGGCCAGGGCGGGCTGAATCGACTGTGCCCGTGCGGCACCGCAGTGGGAACAGAGATCAGCGAGTGCTACACCGCGTACGAACTCCACCTCGACCCAGCACGAGTCCATGCACGAGACGTGACCATCGGCTGATCACTGTTGGAGGTTGTGAGACAGTCAGCGGATGCAGATCCGAGGCTCAGGCCCTCCCGCATCTTCGAACACCGTGATGACTCTCCGCGCTGGCTCCCCAAGATCTGTGCCAGAACCCCGTTCTCACCTACGAAGCCATCCTTCTTCCAGTCGTGGTGGAAGACGGCCTGGGCGCCGCCCGGCCAGCCGGCGTATCCCTCGCTGGTGGCCACTTGGAGGTGCTTGAAGTAGACCTTGGTGGCCAGCAGTCCACCGGGGCGGGCAGCCATCTCGACAGACAGCGTCCGCCGCAGGCGGCGGGGGTTCACCGGTTCGTCAGGGATCGCCTCCAGGCCCATGCGGCGTCCTGCGGGCGAGGCGACCCACTGCCGCAGCCAGGTGCGCTCCAGTTGGCGAGTTGAGCGTCTGCTGGGCCGGTTCACGCGGATGGAAACTGGAGCTGGCTTGCCGCGCTCCTACAGCATCCGCTCAGCCGTCGCCGCCCGTGCTCGCAGCGCGTCAGCCTCCTCGTCCTGCCCTTGGGCGGCCAGGATCCGGGCCCGGTACTCCATCGCGTACCCGTCGCCCAGATCCTCGGCGCGCAGGAACGCCTGCCCGGCCCGCGCCAGATCGCCGTGGTCCCAGAAAGCCACGCCCAGCGCGGTGATCGGGAACGCCTCGTCCTGCGCGAGGATCACCGGCGCCCAGCGCTCGACACCAGCCGCATCGCCACGATCGAGCGCCTGCTTGACGAGACCCAGCATGGCGTCCGGATCACCGAGCGCTGCGACCTTCTCCCAGATCACCTGCGCGTGGTTCGCGTCACCAGCCACCGCGTGCAGCATGCCCAGGTTGAAGCCGGCAACCACGTTCCCGGCCGCCCATGCCCGGCCCCACCAACGCAGCGCGCCAGCCCGGTCGCCCTTCAGATGCAGGGCCGTCGCCAGGTTCCCCATCGCCACGTCGTCGCCCAGCTCCGCCTCAACCAGCAGCTTGGCCAGCTCCTCGTCCGGCTTCGACCGCCGACGGAACCACCAAACCATCAGCAACCACCCCAGCAGCACAGCCGCACCGATCCCCGGCATGCGAGAAAGCAAAGATCTGTCACCCGGCGATCATGCCAGCCCCGACACCCAACACTCAGATCGCCAAGCATCGCGCTCACTCGCCAACTGAAGCGCTCAGCCACAGGGGCTCACGGGCTGTTCGGGGTGCGGCCTGGCTAGAGGTCGAACTCGAGGTCCAGCACGTCGTTGATCTCGACTTCTTCGAGGGAGCCGGCGCGGCGGCCGCCGTCCTGGAAGTAGACCTCCTTGAGGGCTTCGGCCGTGAGCTTGCGCAGCGTGTTCTCACCGGCTCCCTGCTGCTGGGCGTCGAAGAGCCGGGCGGCGTGCTGCGGGGGCAGGGCGACGGTGAGGTGCCGGATGCAGTCCTCGTCCGTCGTGTCCATCGGCGCTCCGGCGTACTCGAGACGGGCGTGGGCGTCGATGACGATGCCGCCGGTCGTCGCCGCCTTCTCCCGGGCCTTGGCCCGGATCTGCGGCTGCCTCCGCTTCTTCACCTCGCGCTCCAGTCGCGCGGCGAGGTCGGCCCGCGGCCTCTTGGCCTGGCCCGCCACGTACCGCTCCACCTGCCGCTGGGAAATCCCGAGCAGGTCGGCGACCGTCTCGGTGGCCTTGAGCTGCTTGACCAGGTACCGCATCTGCGTGCCCGCGCCCTTGGGTGCCGGGCGCGTGAACGCCTTCTGCACCGCGGCGTCCAGGCCGTCCCCGAACTCCGTGCTCATCGCCTGCCTGCTCCTCTACTCGCCGTTGTCGTCGTCGGTGACGTTGCCGTCCTTGATGTACCGGGCGAGGCTGAGCTCCGGGGCGTTGAACCGCTCGCGGACCTCCTCGCCCCACAGCACGCTCTGGGTGCCCTCCCACTTGACCAGGCCGGGGTTCACCCCGAGCTTGAAGCCGCCCGGGAGCGGCTTGCCCTCCCGGTAGGACAGGAAGTCCAGCGGGGTCTCGCCGCTTGCGGCGTAGACGACGCAGTCGGACAGGATCGCGATCGGGTACTGACCGGTGAACGCCGTGTGCTTGACGATCTTGCGGTGCAGGTTGATCCGGGTGCGGGACATGACCGCCGCGCGGATGTCCGGCCGCCACGTCGGACGGGCCAGCGCGCGCCACGGCTCGCCCGGTCGCCACCCCTCGCCGCGGGGCCGCTCGCGGAGCTTGCCCAGGCCGCCCTTGACGGTCGCCTTGATGGCCGAGGCGACGATCGCCATCTGCGGGTCACGCTGCTTGTAGCCGTCCATCGCCGCCAGGAAGTCCTCCGGCGACAGGTCGGCGTCGACGCCGAGGTCGGCCATGGTGGCGAGGTAGGCGTCCCGCAGCCGGTTGTACCAGCCGTCCAGGTAGCGGCCGTTGTCGTACCTCACGTACGCCTCGGTCGGCGCGACGTCGCAGCCGAGCTCCACGGCGTACGCCACCGTCGGCGTGGCGTACCAGGCCGGCCCCGTCGGGGCCTCGCTCGCCCTGCGGAGTGAACGGGGAGGGCAGCAGCGAGCCGTCCAGCTGCACCCACTCCTTGCCGACCTTCACCTTCGACATGTCGACGTGGCTCAGGTCGACCAGCCACGAGCCGGGCAGCTTCGGGTCGAAGACGGGGTTCGTGACGTGCGTGGGCGCGCCCAGGCCGACGGGCAGCCCGTTGGCGCCCGCGGCGAAGGCCATGTTGACGTCGAGGCCGACGAGGTGGCGCAGGGCGCGCTCGGCGTCGGTCATGGGCCGGGTCCCAGTCGTACGCCTCCTCGAAGAGCCGCTCGCCGGGGCCGCGGACGTGGAAGCGCCCCAAGTCCTTGAGCAGCGGGTGTCCGTCCGGCGCCTCGCACGGCGCGCAGGCCACCGGGTCCTTGCCCAGGGAGCCGGGGATCTTCTCGGCGGCCTGGCGCAGGGCGCCGGTCTCCTCGTCCCGCACGGCGTAGGTCGGCGGGTGCAGCGCGGTCATCTGCTCCAGGCCGGTGACGGCGGTGGAGCCGCGCGGCGTCATGACCCGGGTCGCGTACACGCCCAGGAGCCGGGCGAGTTCCGCAGGTGGGAGCTGTCCGGCCTCGCCCCAGTGGCGGGTGTCCAGACGCCCCGGTCGATCTGGCGGACCTCGCGCGGGAAGCGGCGCGGGGCCGCCGGGGCGACCGGGTCCCGGTCGATGTGGACATCGCCGGCGGGGCCACGGTCCGCGGCAGCTCCCTGTGGCTCTCCCGGCTCGTCACCAACCTGCTGGACAACGCCCGACGCCACGCCGACCGGCAGGTCTGCCTCACCCTCCACGTGGAGGACGAGGCCGGGGGCACGGCCGTCCTGGAAGTACGTGACGACGGGCCGGGCATCCCGGCAGCCGACCGGGAGCGGGTCTTCGAGCGGTTCACCCGTCTCGACGGCGCCCGCAGCTGCGACCGGGGAGGCTCCGGCCTGGGTCTGGCCATAGCCCGCGACATCGCCACCCGCCTGGGCGGCTCCCTCACCGCCGGACAATCACCGCTCGGCGGCGCCCGCCTGGTGGCCCGGCTCCCGCTGGACACCGCCTGAACGATGCGGGCCGCGGATCCGGGCCGGAGCGGCGGCGTCTCACACGGGCGCGTCCTGCCCTGCTCCGAGGGGCCGCCCCACGCGGGCGGGCCCCCGCTCGGCCAGCGCGCTCACCGCGGTGATCACCACGGCGACCACCACCCCGCCCAGGATGGCGGTGGACGCGTCGGCCACCCGCAGTACCAGCGCCGACAGCGAGGCCGTCAGGCTGTATCCGGCGCCCTGGACCGCGTACATCATCGAATACCCGGCGGCGTGGGCGTGTTCGGGCAGGCGGTCGCGCAGGCTTACCCAGCCCGGCCCAGCAAGGGCCCCACCCACCCACCCGACTCAACCTAACGAAGTACTACTAGCCGGTATCAGTGCTTCAGCAGCAGCTTGAAGGCGACGATCAGCAGGCCGATCAGCAGGTTGACCGTGGCGGTGACGGCGACTTGGCGCCATGACGCTCCGGCCCGGCGGGCGGCGGCCATGGACCAGCCAATCTGACCGGAGATCGCGACCCCGAGCGCCAGCCAGAGGGTGCCGGGCATATCCAGGCCCAAGAGTGGGCTGACCGCCACCGCCACGGCGGGCGGAATCGCCGCTTTGAGGATCGGCCACTCGTCGCGGCAGGCACGTAGCACCATCCTGCGGGTTGGGGCCCGCTGCGCCAACCGTTCGCCGAACACTGTCGCGTGCACGTGCGCGATCCAGAAGACCGCGCCGGTGAGCAGAAGCAGGGTGATGAGTTCCAGGTGTGGAAAGTCGCCCAGGCTGCCGGCACCGATGATGACGGAAGCCGCGAGCATCGATCCGTAGACGGCGCCGGTGTAGTCGGCATGCTCGCGGCGTTCGGCCTTCCGGGCCGCGACAGTTCGGGGCATCTTGGCCTCCAGCAGGTTTCCGATAGCCGCGCTCCGCGGGCCGTCGACGACACAGCCCTCCTTCCAGGATGGAAGCCCACCGGGAAAACCGCGCGTCGCACTCCGCGACGCGGTCACCGCGACAAATGCACCGGCCGGGCCTGGGCGCCCCCGTACAGCGCCACCTGCCTCGTCCGCGCACTCAACGGAGACCTGGACGACAGCGAGGACATCGTCTACACCGTTCACGGCCCGAACACCGGCCACGGCCAGGATGACGACCATGACGGCCAGGAGCAGCAGTAAGCGGAGAAGGCCCGCGCGTGAGCCGCGCCGCCGACGGGCCGCACCCGCACCCGCTGGCCCTGGCCGACCTCCCGGCCGGGGACGAGTGGTGGAACGGCTGCCGGATAGAGAGTGCTCGGCGGGGCCAGACGCGTCATGGCTTCCTCAGATTTCGATACGGCGGTGCCACCAGTGCAGATGCTCTGGGGCGAAAGGGTCGTTTACCGTCCGGTTGAGGACGCGTGCGTCGACAGGGGCCAGCGCGGCTCGCAGCTCTCGTCGCGCCCGCGCCCGCAGGTTCCATGCCGCCACTTACCGGCCCGCCCTGCGCCTGCCGCTGGTCGCCCGCACGATCCGCGGCCGCGACCTGGTGACCGGCGCCCTGGTCGGCGTCGCCCGCATCACCGGCTCCCACCAAGACCCCAACGACGAGCGGCTCTGCTCCGAGTGGGCCCAGCCCGGCCTTCACCACCTGCTCCTCGCCGACGTCCAGGCCCTCGCCCTGCCCATCCCGATCGAGCGTGGGCAGCTCGGACCGTGGCGGCCGTCGCCGGACCTGGTGGCCCGCGTGCTCCACCAGCTCCCCCACCTGCGCTTGCAGGCCGGGTCATGAGCGGCACCTCGCAGACACGGCACAATCCGGCCCAGCCGGACGCTGTCGGCAACGACCGCGCTCTGGCCTATCCCGAGCCGGCACCGCATCCGAACTGGTCCACCCGCTTGCGCCGCGCCCCGCTCACCCCCACGGCACAGCAGCACAACCAGCAGCTGCTGCTCCGCGCCCTCACCGGCCAGGCCGCGTAGGAGGCGCCCCGTACTCCTGACCAGCCACCACCCGGAGCGCCGCCCCAGCCTCCCGGCCGGGGCGGCGCTCCGCCGTTCTCCTCCTCACCAGCGTCCTGGAGGCACCATGCGCCCGATCCGTCTGACCTCGTTCGGCTACCTGCACTTGCCCACCGGCCAGGACGGCTCCCCCGCCCCGCCGCCGCCGATCGGATCGAAGACGTCCGCGACCGGCTCCGCGACCCGGCCGCCGCCCGCGACATCCTCAACCTCGACGGCCTCAACCCCCGCGTCCAGGACGTCGTCCTCAACACCCCCGGCGCCCGCGAGCTGCTCGCCAACCTCGTCGACTACGCCGACCTGCCCGCCGGCCCCCGCCACATCGCCATCGGCTGCGGGGGCGGCACCGAGCCAGCGGCCTTACCGAACTCCTGGCCCGAACACTCCGCGACCGCGGCCGCGAGGTCGTAGTCGAGCACCTCCACGTCCATCTGCCACGCGTCCTCAAGGCGCCCACTGCCTACACCGAGCAGGAGACCGCACGATGATCCGACGCTTCCTCCGCTGTGGCCACGCTGCCGGCGCCCTTGCCCCCGAGGATCAGGCCGCCGTCGACAAGTTCCGCGCGATGGTCGCCGCCGTACGCACCCCGGAGCCGTGGACGCCCGGCAGCGGCCGGGACGTCGCCGTGCGCATCGGCCCGTTCATCGAGTGGGCACACACCCGGCCCGGCGACGACCACGGCACCGAGGTAGTCGCCGTCGCCCTGGTCCACCCCGATGCCCCGAACGCCGCGCCACCTCCACGGCCGCCAGGTCGGCTACGGCCGCGGCTGGCTGTGCTGCGAGACGACCACGATCCTCGGAGCCTGGCAGCCGGCCTACGCGACGCTCACCCACGCCGCCGCCCCTCTCCCCCTCCCCGACGACATCGGCATGACCCCCGCCCACTACGGCGTCCACGTCGAAGTCCGCCGCACCGACACCACCGGCTACACCCCGCTGCGCCTCGGCCCCTACACCCAGACCTGGCTCGCCTCCCGCGACGCCGAACGCCTCAACACGCAGCCGACGGGCCGCGCCGCCACCGTGATCCCCGGCTTCACCGTCACCGCGAAGGGCGCCGTGTTCAACTTCAACAGCATCGACAGCCACACCGACCCGCACGGCGCCGACGTCACCGCACTCCTGGCCGTCGCCGTCGCGGGGGTGAGCGCGTGACCGCCACGGCTCCGGCGCCCCAACACCCGAAGGCCCTGCATCCCGCGATCCTTAGGTTCTAGTGGTCGTCGCAACACCCCAGCTCAGGGGATGCGATGGACTTCAAGATCCGGGAGATCCGGACGGCTCAGGGGCCGAAGAAGCTGCTGCGTGAGCGGGAGACATACTTCCAGCTCATGCAGCAGGGCTTCAGCAACGAACAGGCGTGCCGGATCGTCGGCATCAACTCCTCGCTGATCTTGTCCGGGCGTCCGGGGCTTGTCCCGTCCGCCCCGGCAGCGGATGCCCAGCGTGTGCGAGAGCGGGCTGCGGCGACGAACCGGCACAGGCAGGGCGCGAACCTTCCTGCGGTGGCCGGGCTGCTGCCTGCGCTACTGGAGGACTTGAACACCACGATCCTGCTGCACGAGCGGGGTACGGCGGAGCGTGACGCGGCGCTGCGGCTGCTGGTGGACGCGGCCAGGAATGCGCGGCAGACGCAGAACCAGACCGGGCTGCCTGACCTTGCGTGGGTGGCGGCGGAGGTCGCGGCCGGAGCGGCGACGCAGCTCGACGACCCGATCGTGAAGGCGGCCGTCGCATGGGACCGGTGCGGGGCGTTGTTGCACCAGGGATCCGCGCGCGAAACGCACGCCGTCGCGGACGCGGCGCTGCAGGATCTGACGCCCCTGTCCGCGACGGGAGACACGGACGCCCTCGTGCTGGAGGGAGCTCTGGTGCTGCGGCAGGTGATTGCCTGTGCTCGCGCCGGAGACGCGAATGGGGCGTGGAGCCAGGCGGCCCGGGCGCTCGAGGTATCAGACCGCTTGCCGGCGGGGCATCACGATCTGCGATGGCGGACCGTGTTCTCCCGGGCCAACGTTCTGGTGCACACGACCGAGGCGGGGTCGAGGTTGATGGGCCGGACACCGGCCTGTCGTTCGTGGACGAGGTGGATGTGCCCGCGATGCCGAGCCGGGAGCGGATCACGCACTATCGGATCGACGAAGCGCGTGCGATGCACCGGCTGGGCCGCTCGGGCGAGGCAGTGGTGACTCTGTGGAAGGCCGCACAGCGGGCGCCCCACTATGTACACGCGCACCCGATGGCGCGCGAGCTCGTCGGAGACCTGGTGCGCCGGGGCGTTCCGTCGCAGGCTGCGGCCCTGTCGGGCCTGGTGCGGGGGATGGAACTGGTGTCCTGACATCTGGGTGCATATGCGAGTTGGGCGGCCTACAGGATTCCTGTGGGTCGCGCTTCTGCTTCGGCGGGACGCTCTCGTCGCGACCATCACCTAAGGTTCTGAAGCGGACACGGGGGGCGACATGAGTGACATGCTGCACGTCCTGCACGGCCGTGACACCACCGAGTGCGCCATGGCGTACGACCAGCTTGGTTGGGCCGTGGCCATCGGACACCGCCACCGCACGGGCTCGGGCTGCACGTGTCAGGCGTTGCCCCCGGTGAGGACGGCGTGGACCTCGCGGGCGACTGCCACCAGGTTCTCCGGGGAGGCGCGGTTCTCGGGCGCGCCACGGATCTTCATGCTCAGGGTTGACCCGCAGCCGTTCGCGGGGATGGCCGCCAAGCCGGGGCGCAGCAGACCGGGCACTGGACGGACAGCGCCGCACTCCACTCGCCCCTGGGTTCGAGCATTGGACTTCGCGCGATAGACGACTCAGGACCAGGTGCCGCCGTTGCCGTAGGTGAAGACGGTGTCGGTGGTGCCGGCGTAGGCGTTGCTGAGGGCGAAGGTGCCGTTGCCGGGCCGGTAGACGCCGTAGGTGGTGCGGCCCTTGTTGCTCCAGTCACCGACGACGGGAAGGTCGCCCTTGACCCCGTAGGTGACGGTGGACAGGCTGCCGTCGTCGTGGCGAAGGACGAAAGTGTTCTCGTCGCCCGCGTTGGCCCCGGGGCGGAAGATGCCCATCTGGGTGTGGCCGACACCGTCCCAGTCGCCGACGACCGGGATGTCGCCGGCCTGGCCCAGGGCAGCCGTGGTCACGCTGCCGTCGTCGTGGCGGACGATGAAGGTACCGGTGCCGGGGCGGTAGACAGCCATCTGGGCGTGACCGTTGTTGTCCCACATGCCCGGCACCGGAATGTCCCCGGCCTGCCCGAACGTCAGCGAGGTGGTGCTGCCGTCGTCGTGACGCACCGCGAACGTACTCGTGCTCGGCCGGAAGATGCCCAGCTGGTCATGGCCCACACCATCGAAGTCACCGGTCATGGGAACGTCACCGGCCCGCCCGAAGCCCACCGATGCAGTGGCGCCGTTCGCATCGCGCAGCGCCCACGTACCATCCCGGAACACACCCACGGTCGTCGCCGAACCACTGCTCCAACGGCCCGACACCGGCAGGTCACCGCTGTACGTCGACGGGGCCGCCGTGTCCTCGACGATGTTCTTGTAGCGGTACGGGATGTAGGAGCTGGAGTTGCTGAAGTACGTGTAGGGGATGACGCGGCGCACGGCGTGCGGCGGGGTCTGCTCGATGCCGATGTAGGACGTCTTGGAGGAGTCGGTCCAGCCTTCGAAGAGGACCACGTGCGAACCGTTCACCGGGTTGCCGGCGTTGTGGAAGAGCAGCATGTCTCCCTTGCGCAGCTCGCTCTTCGTTATCCGGTTCGCATAGGTGTCGAGGTTCCCGGTCCAGGCGTTGGTACCAAGGTTCCAGGCCATGGATACGCGGCCGGAGCAGTCGGTGCGGTAGCCGCTGCGGTAGCTGCTCTGGCTGTACGGGACCTTGGCGTCGACCCAGGTCTTGGCCCGGGCGACGACGTCGCTGCGGCTGATCGGGCCGCCCTCCTCGGCGGCCATGGCGGTTGCGGAGGCGGAGAACGAGTTCTTCGCGCCGTCGGTCTTGAGGGGGCCGGGCCTGCCCTGAGGACGGTCCACGTCGGCGGTGGCCGTGAGTGAGGCGTTGCCCCCGATGGGTCCGGCCTGAAGTCCGGCGGCGCCGGCGGGGGAGGCCGCGAAGAGAGCCGTGGCGAACCGAGAGGGCCACGAGAGTGCCGGTGGCGCGGACCGCGTTGGACTTGATGGACAACGTAATCTCCTTGGGCAAGGCTGTATGAAGGGCTGGCCGAGGTGTGTCGGCGAAGGGTGGGTGCTCTGCGGCTGTTCGCGGCCGTGCCGGCGGCGCCGGAGGCGAGCGCGGCGGTCATGAGGCATCCGGCCTTGGCCTGCGCGATGTCTGCGTTGGCGGCGCGGATGAAGAAGACGATCCCGATGCCGGTCTGAGTCGTACGGGCCCGGACGTGTTCCATGCCGTATTCGGGCGTGGCGTGGGCCCACAGAATGTCGACGAGGGAGTGGGCTTGGCTCTCGGTGGGCGCTTCTCCTCCTGTTGGCACCAGGGTGAGATGGACCGGCACCATGTGGTGTCAGTCCCAGCCGATGCCGTTGTGGTGCGCGGTGCCCGCCGCGGCCACCGTGGCGTACGTGGGGGTGGTGTCCCAGCCGATGCCGCCCGGGCTGGTTGCGGCGTACGCGGTCGACGCGAGTGGCGCCGCCATGCCGGAAAGCACGGAGGTGAGGAACACGGCGGTGATCAGGCGGCCGGGCATGGACATGGTGGTACCCCAAACGGTGGCATCGGTGAGAGTGACCGGGAACTCACCCCCATGCCCCGCGGCCTGACCATGACCGCCACCCCGCGCGAGGAACACCCGGCCGGCACCGGATCGCCGCCGGACGGCGACGCCGCACGCCGGCGATGGCGGCCCGTCCCGGTCTGCGAGGCCATCGGCCTGCTCGGCGCCGACAGCGAGCAGGCCGGGCCGCTCATCGCAGCCATGGAACTCCTGCACACCGGATCCCTCATCGTCGATGACATCGGCCAACCGCCCACAGCCCCCTATGCAGCCGAGTGTCGTGTCGTAGCCGCGGGGCAGCGCCTCGACGATCCCGTCGGCGCCTGCAGCCCGTGCTGCCTCGGCGACGTGCCCGGTCTCCTCGCGGGCCTCCTGGTGGTCGAGGGGGATCCCCTGAGTGATCTCCAGGCGCTGTGGCGCGTTCGGCTGGTGATGGCGGATGGCCGTGTGCACGCGCTGACGGGGGACAGGCGAGGAAAGGAACGGCGGCGGGGTGAAGGGTGCAGGGGTGGGAGTCCGGGCGGCGGCCGCTGGCGAACGTACGAGCCGGGGCGCTGCTGGAGCTTCGTCGGCGGCTTCCTGCGCTGGGTGCGGACGTGGGGTTGGTGCAGTGGCTGGACGCGGCGGGGTACGTGGACCTGTACGCGCACTCGCTGTGGGCGCTGCTGACCGCCTTCCCCTGGCTGCCGCAGGCCGCCGGGCCGATGGCCGGCCCGCTACGCGGGCGGCTTGGTGCCTTCTGGCAGGGCACGGCAGGAGGTGCATCCGGCGCACTGCCACCTCGGCAGATCTGCTGGAGCACCATGTTTCAGCGTGGACGGCCCGGTGCCGTGGTGATTCCCCGGCACCGCCCTGCCGAGGCGTACGGCGTCCGCCCTGCCACATGAACCCCGCACCACGGGCGTCGCACGTCGCGTGGTCTCAGCAGGACAGTCTCGTGATCTCCTCCGCGCGTCGCGGAGCGAAGGCGGACCAGAGTTCCGCCGCCTCGTGTATACAGGCCCGCGCACCCTTGGTGTCGCCTGTCGCTCGCAGCGTGTGTGCCAGGGCGATGAGGGCCTCTGCCTGGCCTCTGGGATGGGCGTTCTCTTCCTGGACGGCGATCGCTTCCCTTGCCCGGAGCTCTGCCTCGGCGTAGTCCTTCTCCTCGCACGCGATCTCGGCCAGGAGGGTCAGCGCGTAGCCGTGGAAGAGCCGGTAGCCGCTGGTGGTGGCGTCCTGGAGCAGTTCCTCGGCGAACGCGCGCGCAGTGTCCGCCCGGCCCGTCCGCAGACTGCAGCGCGCCATTCCTGTCAGGGCCTCGAGCTCGGGCTTGCGCGAGGCACACTGCTGGGCCAGGTCCTTGGCCTGCCGGAAGCTTCGCAAGGCCGCCTCATGGCCCCCGGTACGCTCGGCGAGCATCCCTCGGGCGACGTGCAGGTGCGCCTGTGCCCTGATGTCGCCTCCTGCGCTCGAGAACCCCTCCTCCACCTGCTCCAGGGCGCTCGCCCGGTCTCCGGCCTGGAGCGCCATGATCGCTTTCCAGTACAGGGTGTAGGCCAGGCTGCTGGGGGCTTGTCCTGCCCGGCGTCTGATCGCCTCGGCCTTCGCGAGGAAGTCTGCGGCCAGCTCCGGCCGGCCCCGGTCGTGCAGGAGAGCGGCGAAGTTGCTGAGGGTGTGGCTTTCCGTCGTCGGGGCCTGGTCCATGACCCGGCTGCCGATCATGCCCCTGTAGTGTTCCTCGGCCTCCCGCAGCATGCCGGCCTCGTGCAGGATGGCACCCAGGTTGGTACTGATGATGAGTTCGGGGACCTTGTCCTCCATGTGCCGTGCGATGGCCAGCCCGCGACTGCCGTATTCCACCGCGTCGTTCAGCCTGCCTCCGTACCACGCGGCGAGTGAGAGGCTGTTGCAGGCCGCCGCTTCACCGGCCGTGTGCCCCTGGCTCCGGTACAGCTCTGCGGCTGCGAGGTCGTGTCGGGTGCTCTCGTCGTACCTGCCCAGCATGAGGTAGGCGCTCGACAGGATGCGGTGGCTGGCTGCCTGGCCGGGGGTGTGCCCGTCCGCCTCGGCCGCTGCCAGTCCGGCCTTGCCCACCGTCAGCCAGTCGGCGGTGTGGGAGGAGTGCATCAGGTACGGACGGAAGGCGTCGGCCAGACCCCACGCCGCCGCCCGGGGTCCGTGCTCCGCGGCCCGCTGGACCATGGCCACCACGTTGGCCCGTTCCGAATCGAGCCACCCGGCCGCGTCTTCCAGTGTGGCGAAGGTCAGGTCGGCGCCGTCCGCGTAGGACTGCAGCCGCACCGTTTCGGGCTGGATCGCCCTGGCCGCCTTGTCGGCGTTCGCCAAGTACCAGGTGTAGAGGCGCTCCAGGGCGGCGGTGCGTGCGTCCTGCGTCTCCTCTGCGTGGGCGCGTTCCCGGGCGTAGGCGCGCAGGAGGTCGTGGAAGGCGTACCGGCCGACGGCCCCCTCCTCCAGGAGGTGGCAGCGGGTCAGGTCGTCCAGGAGGGTGCGGGAGCGGTGGAGTGGCACTCCGGCGAGGGCGGCTGCGGCGCGAACTGTGGTGTCCCTGCCCGGCAGGATTCCGAGGAGGCGGAACATCCGGGCCGCGTCGGTGTCCAGGGTGGCGTACGACATCGCGAAGACGGTGCGCACGGCGCTGCTGCTGTCCCCGGGTACCTCCAGCACGGAGAGGTTGTCCTCCCCGACGAGCCTTTCGACCTGTCGGGCCAGGGTCCGCTCGGGGTGGAGTGCGAGGTCGGCCGCGCTGATGCCGACGGCGAGGGGCAGCCGGGCGCAGGCGGCGGTCAGTGCGGCGGCCGCCCCCGGCTCCCGCGAGACGCGGGTGGAGCCGAGGACGTTGATGAGCAGTCGTTCCGCTTCTGCCGGTTCGAGCACCGGCAGGGGCACGGGCAGGGCTCCGTCGCGGGCCACGAGACCGGCCAGGGCCCGGCGGCCGGTCACGATCACCATGCAGTCCGCGCTGCCCGGCAGCAGTGGTCTGACCTGCTCTTCCGATGCTGCGTCGTCGAGGATCACCAGCAGCCGCCGGCCGGCGCACAGTGAGCGGAACCGGGCTGCGCCGCGGTCTTCCGTCACCGGGATGTCGCGGGCCGGAACGCCCAGCGCCTCAAGGAAGCCGCTGAGCGCGTCGGTCGGCCGCAGTGGCCGGTCACCGCCGTGTCCGCGCAGGTTGACGTAGAGCTGTCCGTCCGGGAACCGATTGCGCCGGCTGTGTCCCCAGTGCACGGCAAGGGCTGTCTTGCCGACTCCGCCCTGGCCGCTGATCTGGACGATGCGGGCCGCGCCGGGCGGTTGCGGTCCGGCGGTGGGCAGCAGTTCGTCGAGTCTCCGCAGCGCCTCGGCCCGGCCGGTGAACACCATGGTGGAGGGTGGGAGTTGGGCGGGCAGCACAGCGAGCGGGGTCGGTGCGGCGGCGCCGTGGCCGACCGGACCGGACGGTCCTGACGAACCCGAGGGACCGGACGGGCAGGACGGGCGGTACCCGCCCGGCGCGGCATCGCCCGGAATGGCCGTCGAGCGGGCGTCCATCAGAGCCGGATCGTCGGCCAGGATGCGATCGTACAGTCCGGCGAGTTGGGGGCCGGGCTCCAGGCCCAGCTCCTGGACGAGGTTTTCGCGGGCCTGTCGGGCGGCAGCCAGTGCGTCGCCGCGGCGTCCCGAACGGTAGAGGGCGAGCACCAGTTGCGCCTGGAGCCGCTCCCGCAGCGGATGCCTGGCCGCTTCGCCCTGGAGTTCGGCGATGACCGCCGCGTGCCGCCCCAGCCTCAGGGCAGTGTCGATCTGCTGTTCGAAGGCGACCGTCCGGGACTCCTCAAGGCGGGGTATCTCCAGCTGCCGGAGGTACTCCGAGCGGCTGCCGGCCAGTGCCTCGCCGCGCCAGTGGGAGAGCGCCGCGCCGAGGCGGGCGGACGCCGTGGCATCGTCCCCGCGGGCAGTGGCCTCGGCGGCGGCCTGGACCAGCCGTTCGAACTCCTTGAGGTCGAGGAAGGCGTCCTCAAGGCGCAGGAGATAGCCTCCCGGCTGTGTGACGAGCACCTCGGGGTGTCCGGCGCAGGGCTGCCGGAGGATCCGGCGCAGCCGCTTGACGTAGTTCTGCAGCGTGGTCCGGGCGGTTGCCGGCGGCGTGGTGCCCCAGAGTCCGTCGATCAGGGCCTCCGCCGGGACGGTCTGGTCGGACTTCAGCAGGAGCAGCGCGAGCAGGTCACGCTCCTTGGGGGCGGTGACGGGCACGGCTTCCCCCGCGCACCGCACCTCAAGCGGCCCCAGGATCCGGTATTCAAACATCGCGCCCCGCTCAGCATGCATGTCCGGAGACTAAGGGGCCGCTCCCTAGTGATCCGCTAGCGGGTTCTCCTCATGCTGCGTCAACCTGTCCGAATCACATCGGAGTCGCAGCCTTGACCACGTATGCATCCGTTTCTCACAGCCCTCTCCGCGTCGCCGTCGTCGAGCGCCATCCGCTCCTGCGGGCCGGGATCCGGGCAGCTTTGAGCGCTGCCGGGGGGATCGAGGTGGTGATGGACACCGGGGCGGTCCCGGGGCTCGGCGCGCTGGTCGGCGCCGCGGCACCCGATGTGGTCCTGCTCGACCTGGACCTGCCTGGTTCCGCTGCCCTTCACACGTGTCGCGAGCTGGTGGCGGGTACGGGGCGGCGTACGGCGGTGCTGGGCATGACCGGGCGGGAGATCGACGAAGCCCTGGTGCGGTCCGCCCTGCTCGCCGGGGTACGGGGGTATCTGGCCAAGGACGCGGGCGGGCCGGACGTGGTCGGTGCCGTCCACATGGTCGCGCGAGGGCTCATGGTCGCCGGATCGCCGGTGGATCAGGTGCTGAGCGGACTGCTGACAGCACGGTCCCGGGCGCCGGAGCCGGATGTGCTGCCCGTGCTGACCCGCCGGGAGCGGGAGATCCTCGACCTGGTGGCACGGGGCTACGACAACCGGCGCATCGCCCGGGCGCTGACACTGGCCGACAAGACCGTACGCAACCACGTGTCCGCCGTCCTCGGCAAGATCGGCGTGTCGAGCCGGGGCCAGGCCATCGTGCTCGCCCGGGACGCCGGCTTGGGGACATCAGCCCGCTGACGCCCCCGGACGGCTGCCCCGGCTGACGGTCGCAGCCGGTCACACCCGGCAGCCGGACAGCCGGGGGCCGCACAGCCGGGTGCCGGGTGCCGGGTGTGACCGGCCCGCTTACCGGTATCCGGCGGCCTGGAGGCCGAACAGCGACGCGTACCGGCCCCCGGAGCCCATGAGCTGGTTGTGCGGGCCCTGTTCGAGGACCCTGCCCTGGTCGAGGACCACGATGTGGTCCGCCGTCCGCACGGCCGAGAAGCGGTGGGCGACCAGCAGCGAGGTCGCCCCCGGGCGCACTTTCCGCAGGACGTCGAAGACCTCCGCCTCGGCGGCGGCGTCGATGGCCGCCGTCGGCTCGTCGAGGATCAGGACCGGTGCGTCTCCGACGAGCGCCCGGGCCAGGGCCACCTTCTGCCACTGGCCGCCGGAGAGCTGCCGGCCGCCCGGGAACCAGCGGCCGAGCTGGGTGCCGATGCCGTCGGGCAATGCGTCGAGGAAGGCGAGGGCTCCCGCCCTGCCGGCGGCTTCCCGGATCCGCCGGTCGTCGTCGAGCAGGGCGGGCTTGCCGAAGCCGACGTTCTCGCGGGCCGGGGCCTCGTACTCCTGGTAGTCCTGGAAGATGGCGCCGATGCCCTCCCTCAGCCCCTGGAGCGAGTAGTCCGCCAGGGGTCTTCCGTCGATCAGGATCACGCCGCCGGTGGGTTCGTAGAACCGGGCCAGCAGCTTGATCAGGGTTGACTTCCCTGCGCCGTTGCTGCCCACGAGGGCTGCCCGGGCGCCGGCGGGCACGGTGAAGGAGACCCCGTCGAGGACGGGTTCGCGCTGCCCGGGGTAGGTGAAGGAGACATCGCGGAACTCGATGCCCTGCGACAGCACGGGTGGCAGGGTGAGCGTTCCCTCCCGGAGGGCGGGTTCCGGCATCTCCAGGAAGGCGAACAGGTGGCGGAGGAAGAGCCCGTTCTCGTAGAGCTGGACACCGCTGGTGAAGAGGGCGGACACGGCGGCCTGGATGACGGCGACGCCCGCGACGTATCCGGCGAGGGCACCGACCTGCCCGGTGTGCAGCGCGGACCGCACGGCCAGCACGACGGCAGCTGCGGTCGTGCCGGTGCTGAGCAGTCCCAGCAGGGCGGTCCAGCGCGCCTGGCCGTTCTCGATCCGCCGGTTCGTGTCGTGGAAGTCGTCGGTGAGCTGCCGTGACCGGTCGAGCAGCAGCGGTACCAGGCCGAAGAGGCGGGTCTCCTTGTACGTGCGGTCGTTGGTGAGGAGGTGTTCGAGGTAGGTCAGCCTGCGCCGTCCTTCTGCCTGGGCGTGATGGGCCGCGTGGGTGCGCCGGCTGAACCACAGGCCCGCCAGTGCGGCGGGGACCGGGGCTAGGCAGATGGCCGCGGCCATGGCGATGCTCTCGCGCAGCAGTACGGCGGCCACGGCCAGGAAGGAGAGGGCGGCCGAGACGACCGTGAGCATGCCGGTGAACACCTGGAGGGGCCGGAACGCCGCCTCGCGTGTGGCGCGCTGCAGGTTGTCGTAGGTGTCCGGTTCCTCGAACTGGCCGAGCGTGAGCCGTGAGGCCTTCTCCATGATCCGGAGCGTGAGCGCATCCGGGAGCCGGCTGCGCAGCAGCGCCTCCTGGTGGCCGTGCAGAACGCCCAGCAGGTGCCCGGCCACCATGAGGGCGGCGAGGCAGGCGCCGGCCCGGAGTGCCCCCCGGCCGGCGGCCGGGCCGGAGGTCAGCGCGTCGGCGACGGACTGCACGGTCAGGGCGGTGAGGAGCACCTGCGCGGCCGGAAGCAGGGCGGTGGCGAGCGAGGTCGCGGTGACTCCGAGGATCTGCCGGGGGCTGATGGACCACAGCAGGCCGAGGACCTGTCGTGACCGGCCGTTCACGGCCGGCCCCGCACGGCGCGCAGGGCCAGGGACCGGAAGCTGTGGCACCGCAGTTCACTGCCGCGGTCGATGCCCAGGAGGCGGTTGCTCTGCATGTGGGCAAGGCTGTCCAGGACGTCCTGCTCGGTGCAGGTCAGCTCCCCCGACCGGGCGAGCCGGCGCACCAGTTCCCCGGCTTCGCGTACCGCCTGGGTCTGGGCGGCGAGGATGCGGTCGAGGTCGGGGGCCCATTCCCGGGCGCGGGGATCGGGGTGGGCGTCCCAAGGGGCGACGAGGTCGCACAGGGTGGCGCGTACGGCACGGAACGCCTCCCGGTCGCGGGCTTCGACCGGCCGGTGCGCGGTTGCGGGGGCGGGTCGGCCGTCCCGGATTCCCCATGCCTCGTACAGCCGGTGCAGGGCGAGCGCGCCGATGATGTCGCGGTCCGTGACGGGCCGGTCGCGGAGGAGTGCGAGCAGGGCCGTGGTCATGTCGCTGCCGGCTTCGAAGACGGCTTCCAGTGCGTCGAGGGCCACGGGTCCGCCGTAGCGCTCGGTCTCCCGGTCGTACGGCACCAGGGCGACGTCTCGTGCCAGTCCTTGCCCGACGAGCTCGCCGGCCCAGTCGACCAGCCGGTTCATGGCCTCGTGAGGAGCGGACCCCGGGGAGCGCCGTACCCGGATCCGCAGATGCGGGTGCGGGTCGGCGTAGCGGATGAAGAACCAGCGGTCGATCAGCCCCTCCTCGCGGAGTCCGTGTACGAGCCGGGGTACCGCAGTGGTCAGTACGTCCTCGTGGCGGGCGGCCGCGGCGTAGAGCTTCAGGTGGCTCCAGTCCCCGCCCGGAAGCTGGTGCTTGGCGAGCGCGGGCGTCCTTGCCGCGGTGCGGGCGGCGGCGGTGGCCGTGGTGGGCGGGACGGGAACCGCGGGGGCGACGGCCGTCTCCCGGGCGAGCAGGGGCACCGCGATCTCGGCCGTGTACGACTGGCCGGCCTCGTCGCGCAGCCACTGGGGGCTCAAGGGGTCGAAGAGGACCTCCTCCAGGGTGAGGGCTCCCTGCTTGTGGTGTTCGGCGGAGCACAGCTCCCGCCGGATCTCGGCCACGCACAGGGGACTGTCCAGGTCGAGGAGCAGCCGGTGGTCCACCACGGCCAGGCAAACCCACCGGGGTACGTGCCACTCCCGGCGCCAGTTCTGGAACATCTCGAAGAAGTGTTCCGCGTTCGGTGTTCCGGCGAGGGCGTCGGCCGGGAAGCCGGGGGTGCCGGGGCCGAAGCGCCAGCGGGCCTCCTTGAGGACCAGGCGGCCCCTGGTCACCCGGGGAAGGAAGGCCGCGTCCTGGAGCGCGGCGCCCCACTCGAACTCGGCGAGCGGCGCCCAGCCGTCCTCGGAGACCTCCAGCAGGAACCGGCAGATGTTCGGTGCGGTGCTCCAGTTGAACAGGTGGCTCTGGGTCACCTTGAGCTCCCGGTCGTGGCGGGTGGAGCGGAGGTAGAGGCGGTCCTCCGTGGCGCCGACCAGCACGTCGCCGAGGCCGATCTGTGCGACGTCCTCGGTGGGCTCGGTGTTGACGCATATCTGGTGGTGTCGCACCGACGGGTGGATGGCGACGTTGCCGCCACGGGAGTTCAGCGGGCGGTAGTTGAGCTCGGCGAAGAGCACCCCGGGACAGCGGGCTTCCTCTGCGGCGGCGTACTCCGCCATCCGCCGGCCGAAGTCCTCGCCCAGCACGTCGAAGAACCGGGCGCCGATCCGGCCGCCGTCCCGCACCGCCCCGGGCGTCAGGACGAACCTCCACCGTCCGGCGTCCAGGTCCTGCCGGGAGTCGGCGACCACCTGTCCGAGGATGTCGAGGGAGGGGCGGGCGTGCGGTCCGCGGCCTCCCTCGTCCCGCGGCTTCCAGCGGTCGAGGAACCTGTCGGTGAGCTCCACCTCGGTCCGGCCCTGGTGCAGGGCGGCCGCGGCGAAGGCCGTCAGCGCGGCCTCCCCGGTGCCGGGCTGCCGGGCCCTCGGCACCCGCTCCAGTGGCAGTTCACGGGGCGGGAAGTGGTAGCCGTCGGGAGCGCCGAGGCCCGTCTCGGGGCTCAGCAGTTCCAGGACCGGGATCTCGGCGCCGCTCCCGTACCGGTCGAGGAAGGCCTCGTGGTAGGCGGCGAGAGCCGCGTCCCGGTCTTGGTGGCGGCCCAGGCGGAGCAGGGTGTCGGCGGCGTCCGCGGCGGCGTCCGCCACCTCGGAGGCGAGGGTGTCGGCGGTGAGCGCGGCGCGGGCGTCGAGCTGGAGCGGGCTCTCCGTGTGGTCGGGGACGACGCTGTGCTGGTGCGTCTGGAGTTCCGCGAGGAGCTGCTCGGCGTATTCCGGTGGTGCGGTGTCCGCGCGTGCGGCGAGGTCGCGGGTGCGGCTCAGGGCGGTGCGGTACCGCCCGCCGCCGGTCAGCCCGGCCAGCCGGTCGAGCACGGCTGCTTCGGGCCGGGGGTGGGTGAGCGGGGGCCGCAGGTCGCTGGTCAGCATGCGCAGGTCCCACAGCCGGGTGAGCAGGGCGTCGATCCGGTCGGGGGGCGTGGCCGGGAAGTCCCGGGCGACGGCGGCGGCCAGCTCGGCCCAGGTGGGGCGGGTGGCGGCACGGGCCAGGACGGTTTCGACGGCGCGGGTGACCCGGACGCTGCTGACCTGCTGGTCGGACGGCCGGAGGCCGTGGGCCACGGGCAGCGTGAGGCGGTCACGGCTGCGCTGGAGCAGCGGGTTGACGGTGACGGTCAGTTCGGGCCGAAGTTCCCGGTCGTCCTCGATCTGCTGGACGAGTCGCTGGAGCCAGCCCATGTCCGCCCGGGTCCGGCTGGCCGCCGGCTGCTCGCCGGTGCGCGCCAGGGACGTCCGCGGTCCGAACTCCCCCGCGGCGACCTGGGCGAACAGCCCGTACGGCGTGGGCCTGCAACTCATCCGGGACACGTAGCGCAGCAGGGCCGCGTCGGCCTTCGTGCCCGGGGTGTCCTTCGTCAGCTGCTCCGCCAGGCTGCGGCTCGCGACCCGGAGGGCCTGGCGGACCAGCGGCCGGCCGGCCAGCTCCCTGATCCGGTCGCGGCCGGCTGCCCCGGTGCTGTCGAGGGCCTGCGCGTACGGGGTGAAGGGCAGGGTGGGGGTGCGCAGCAGGAAGAATCCCGCGGGGGTGTACAGGTTCATCGGTCGTTCGTTCTCCACGCGGGGTCGGACGGGCTGCGGAGTTCGGGGCGGGCGGGTTCGGGGCGGGGGGAGTCGGACCGGGGGAAGCCGGACCGGGGGGAGTCCGGCCGGAGGGAGTTCGGGGCGGGGGCGGGGTTCGGGCCGGAGGGAGTTCGGGCCGGGGTTCAGGCGATCAGCAGGGCGCGCTGCCAGCTCCGGGAGACCGGGATGGACACGGTCCACAGAGCGGCGGCCACCCCGGCGGCACCGCACAGGAAGTCCGGGTTGTCGATGCGCAGGTCCGGCGGTTCCTGGTTCTGCACGCCGAACGGCAGGTCCGCGGAGCAATGGGCGAGGAGGCGTTCGGTGAGGACGGGGAGGAAGGCCCGGGTCTTCGCGCTGCCGGTGGTACGGGCGAACACCTCGACGATGGCGAGGAGCCCGGCGAGGCCGTGGCAGATCGAGGGCGAGAGGTGGTCCAGGGCCGCCTCGGCCCGCCGCAGCTCTGTCTCCATCACCTCGACGGTGAAGTTCCGGAGCCGTTGGTCGGCGAGCGCGTCGGCGGCGGTGAGCAGGGCCGCGGCTATGCCGGGGACGCCGTAGCACCAGGCCGAGCGGGCGGGACGGGGCCCCTCGGTGTGCCGGCCCTCGGGTCCCACCGGAATCTCGTTGGGCCAGGTGACCCCGAAGTCGTCCCGCGTGGCGGCCGCGGAAAGCGCCGCGACGCCGTTGGCGATGGCCTCGCCCATACGAGGACGGCGGTAGCCGGCCTTCCATGCCAGGGCGAGCGCGGCGAGGGGGCCCGGGATGCCGTGGGCAAGACCCAGGTTGATGAAGCCGTGCGTCTCCTCGGTCGTGTGGGGCGGGTTGGGGTAGTGCTCCAGGGGGACGACCCAGCGGGGCTCCTGTCCTTCGCCGTCCGCCGTGCAGAACCGGACCAGGGCGTCGATCAGGGCGTGGACGCTCGCGTGGTCGGGGGGCTGGGTCAGCAGGTGGCCGAGTACGCCGGAGGCACCGCCGAGCACGTCGTAGTCCTCGAACCGGGCGCCGTGGTCGGGTCCCCGGTCGGCGAACCGGTGGCGTATCTGGTCGGCCAGGCCGCTGTGCAGGCCGGCGAGGGAGGGCCGGTATCGGGGGTCGGCCGCGGCGAACTCGGCCATGGCGAAGGCCAGTCCGGCCGATCCGGAGACGATCCCGGCTTGGGTGAGCGGGGCGTCCTGAGTACTGCGGACCGCCCGCAGCAGCGCCTCGTGGCCAGCGCGGCGCCACCGGTCCGCCTCCTCGAGCGGCGCGTCGGAGGCGTGGCGGAGCAGCAGCGCGATCCCGGCGTCACCGGCGAGCAGGGAGCTCGGCGGGCGCGGCCCCACGGAGTTGGGGTCGGGGACGGAGGCGGCCACCGCGGCCTCGACGTGGGCGGGGTCCGCGAGCCTGGAGGTGATCATGGCCGCGGTCGAGCGCGCCTGCCCGGCGAGAGATCCGGAGATCACTGGGACACCTCGCGGGTGTAGCCGAAGGTGTCCAGCAGATGGCCGAACCGCGCTTCGAACCGTTCCGTGTGTGCGGGGGTGAAGGCCTCGCGCCACCGGCCGGCCCGGCCCTTGTTCAGGGTGAAGGAGCGGGGGGTGAAAAGCTCTTCGGCCACCGCGTCGACGTCGACGTCCTGGTCCAGCCATGCGGCGACCCGGCGAACGGCATCGCGCTGGGCTTCCTGGCTGCCTCCGCCCTGGGGGCCGACCAGTTCTTCGAACGAGACCGCGCACACGTTGGGGTGGCGCAGGAAGCTCATGGCCGACTCGTAGTCGGAGAGCAGGGGCATGGCGGGGTCGGACAGCGCGTAGTCGATCTTGGCCGCGTCATCGGCGATCGATTCCAGGACCGGGCCGAAGACCGCCGACTCCGGGAACCGCCGGAACCGCAGGCCGTTGTTCCGGGAGAAGAAGTCGACCAGGGAGAGCAGGACGTCGCGCGGGTCCCGGTAGTTCAGGATCACCTTGGGCGAGCCGGTGTTCACCCACTCGGCGAGGAAGGCTGGGTCCATCCGCCAGACGTCGACGGAGTGGAAGATCCAGGCGATACCGGGCGGGGTCTGCGAGAACGGCGCTGTCCAGATGTCCGGGCTCATCCTCGGGCCGAACCGGGCGTCGGGGGCCACGGCCTCCACATGGGTCAGTGGTGCCACGGCCATCCGCGTCTGCCAGGCCCAGGCGAGTTGGAGCCAGACCTGGTCGGTGGTGCGGATGAAGCCCTCCCGGTCGCGGCGGGGGTCGAGCGCCCGGAACTCCTCAGGATCGAGGTATCGCTCCGCCATGGCGAGCCGCTCACGCAAGCTGAAGTCCGGCCGGCCTTCGGGCGGCGGCACGGGCTCCCCGTAGATCCGGTATCCGAGGTGGACGAGGAGTTCCTGGACCAGATGGGTTCCGGACTTCCTGGGAGATATGACGAACACCCGCTCCGCCGACACGGCAGTGCACCCCTTCCGATGACGAACGGGCGGCCTGCCCGGAACTGGCAGGCCGCCCGAATTCAGTTATCCTGCGAGATCACTTGCAACGGTTGACGGACACGCCGAGGCACTCCCTGACACAGGTCCCCTTGCAGGAGTACCAGTTGCTGAACCCGGCCTCGGCGGTCTCGAAGTCCGCGCTGACGGTGATACGGACGTCGAGGTCGAAGTCGTCCAGGACGGAATCCTGAACAACCGGCTCCATGAGGGAAATGGACATTTCTTTTCTCCTTCTGATGGCGTCCGATCCGGACAAGGAAATATTCACTCAGCCGATGTCCCGGATTCCTGATACCGCTGTCCCTGAAATGTCCCGGACACCGGCCCGGATTCCATCAGGACAGCAATCCGGAATTCCGCAGCTCTGCGAGACAGGCCGCGACCTGGGCGGCGGCGGTCGGCTCGTCGGCACCGGACCGGCGGGCGTATTCCGCCCGTACGGACGCCACGTCACGTCCGTCGCACAGCGAGTAGACGAGCCACGAGCGGGCGTTGAGCCAGTGCAGGGTGCACGTCCCGGCGTCGGCGAGGAGCAGCTCGCCGTGGGCAGGGATCGGACGGGCCAGGGTCCCGTCGGTGCGGCGCGGTACGGCTTCCTCCGCGACGGACTCCTCCGCGACGGATTCCTCCGCGACGGCGTCACCCGCGACGGCTTCACCCGTTGCTGCGGGCACGGACGTTCCTGCCCGTGCCGCGGCGGTCCCGGATCCGGCAGGCCCGCCGGACGGGGCGGTGGCGGTGTCCGGCTCCGGGTCGATCACTGCAGTGACATCGGTCAGCCAGCGCATGAACTGCCTGCCCGCGGGTGTGAGCGTGCCCGGGGGCAGCCCGCGTACGTACCCGGCGAGGTACCGGACCCGCTCCAGGCCGGAGCCGAAGGTGCCCTCCCGGGCGGCCTGGGTGCCAGGGGTCACCTCGTCGACGACCTCGCCCGCCGGGGGCCGGCCGAACTCCGCCCGCAGCTCCGGACCGGCGTTGCGGACGGCCTCCTGGAAGACCAGCAGGTGCACGTAGAAGTGGAGGGCCACCAGGACGCGGATGAGGCGCCACGGTGTCTGCCGCCACGGAATAGGCACGGCGTGCTCAGGCTCCGTCAGCAGGGCGCCCGCCCGCAGCGCATCGAACAGCTTGAGGTGCACGCTCTCGTGCAGCAGCGTTTCCGCGACCGTCCAGGGATCCGCCAGCCGCTCGGGGGCCATCAGGATCGCCGAGGGCAGCGGGTCGCCACCGGACAGGGACTGCAACGGGCCGTCCGCCGACTCCCCCCGGGTGAAGCCGACCACAGACACGTGGCGGAGCACACTGGGGCCGACCTGCGGCAGCAGTGCCGTCAGCAGCTCCGCTCCTCGGCCCAGCGCTTGGCACATCTCCGGGCCGGGCACGACCGGGTCCGAGGACGGGCCGCCCTCGATGCTCCCGTCGTACAGCTGCCGCAGCCGGGTGGCCATCTCCCCCGGCACGCGGTCGGCCGGGCTCATCTCGGTCCAGACCCAGGCGGAGCCGTGGTGGGGCCACGGCCGTACATGCGGGGTCGCCATGCGCTCGCACGGGCCGAGCCCCGCCGGCTCGGCGGGGATCCGTGATGCCAGCGCTCCGAAACCGAAGCCGGTCCTCACCCCGTTCTCCAGTTTCACCAAGTCGTCCTCGAACGCGTTGCGCAGGACGGGGTCGCCGAGGAGCGGCAGCAGCTGGTCCCGGGCGGCCCGGGAGACGCGGCGCAGTACAGCCTCGTGCCGCGGATCCTGCTCCGCAAGGAGTTCCGCGCCGATGGAGAACCGGGCGACGTTCCGCTCCTCAATGGCGCGGGTATCCCCGAACCTGCTGTCCTCCACCAGCATTCGGTCCGCCAGGCGGATTGCTTCCGCGACTCCCGGGAAGGCCTGGAATTCCGGCGGATCCAGAGCTTCCCCGGAGTTGTTCTTGATTGCAGCGACAGACATCGGGCCACCGTTCGTGCGGGAGGTACGAAAAAGGGTGGCCGGGGGCGGCATCGTACCGAAGCCGCCCCCGGCCGACTGCGTATCAGGAAGCGGCAGGCGTGGCCCAGTACGCGGGAACCCAAGCACGCTCCTCGGCGGAATCACGCCCGATCTGCGGGACGCTCTCCACCGCCAGCCAGTTCTCGGCGACCGCCGGGAACTCGATTTCCAGCTGCGGCATCGTTCACTCCTTTCCGTCGCCCGGGCGGGCGAACCCCGCCAGAATGACCGGTAACCCGTCCCACGATCACGGGGCGGCCGTCCCGGAATTGTCCCGACCCGGTACGGTCGGATCGCGTGCGTCCGGGCGGCGTGACGGCGGCCGGCCGGGGGGTATGGGTTGTGACGAGTCGGATGCGTGCGCTGACGGTGTCGCGCGGCCCCGTGGTCGCTGCCAGGTGTCCCTACCGGTGAGGGGCGAGCCGTCTCCCGGCCGGTACAGCGTTTTCCGGCGGCGATCCGGGAGGCGCCGGGACCGGATCGAGATGACCGATGCCCCTGGCCTCGGTGCGGTGCACACGCTGATGCAGACCGTCCGGTACCACTGGAGTCGCGCGGCTGTAGTCGGCCTCTGGACCGATCTGCTTCCCCCGGCCGGGGCAGGGGCCGTACAACCCGGGTCCCGGCCAATCGAGGGGGCACCCGCGCGCCGCCCGGCCACACAGGGCAGACGCTGGAACGATGCCCGTGGCCGTACGCGTATACATGGAAGTTCTCCGGGACACCTCGGGTGAGGAGTGGAACCGTGTCCGACGACCCCGAACTGGATGTCGATGGCATCGCAGTGCTGCGCAACAAAGTGACCATCGGCAGGTTCGACCCCACTTGGGTACCGTTCGCCGCCCAGCTGGAGGTGAGCAACAGCACGGAAGGCGGGGGGAACAGCAGCCACGCCGTGAACGCGTTCTCGAAAACGGGCGTCGGAGTCGACGCGACCAGCGCAACCACGTACGGCGTGGTCGCGAGCGGCGGTTTCAAGGCCGCGTGGTTCCGCGGCGACGTCATGGTGGACGGAAAGCTGACCAAGAGCGCCCTCGAGTTCGTCATCGACCATCCGCTGGACCCCGAGGGCAAGTACCTCAGCCATGGAGCGGTCGAGAGCGACGAGATGAAGAACGTCTACGACGGGGAGGCCGTCCTGGACGGGGCCGGCAGCGCCGAGATCGTCCTGCCGGACTGGTTCCAGGCGCTCAACGAGCGCTTCCGCTACCAGCTCACCGCTGTCGGCCAGGCCGCCCCGAACCTGCACGTGGCGCAGGACCTGGCGGACAACCGGTTCACCATCGCCGGCGGCGAGCCCGGCACACGCGTCTGCTGGCAAGTGACCGGCGTCCGCCAGGACCCCTACGCGCGCGCCAACCCCCTCGTCGTGGAGAGTTCCAAGGACGGAGAGGAGAGCGGCAAGTACAGGCACCCAGAGGCGTTCGGTGTGACGCCCGAGCGGCGGATCGCCCCGCCCGCGTACGTCCCTCCCGCGAGGGGATGAGGCGGAGCAGCACACCGACCCACGACCACGAGCGAGCGCTGACGAGCAGAGCCGCCTCCCGGTCGCGATGTGGTCCTGCACGACCGCCACCAGGTGGTTGGCGGCGGCACGTGGTCGACATCGGCGACGTCGACACACAGTGTGCAAGCGGCTCTTCACCAGGCCCCGGCCGCAGCGCCCCCGCTGCCTGGGCCACGTTCATCGGCGACGCCACCCGTTGGAGTCGCGATTCTCACAGGCATCCGGAAGGCTGGAAGCGCGGTTTCTCCTTGACCCCGCGCGCTGGCGCCGACGAAGCTGATCCCCAATCAAATGGCCGATTTTCGGGGGCAGGTTGAGCGGCGAGAGCCTGCACATCGGACCTGACACGGCACCTGACCGTACCGGTTGTTGCGGTCCATCGGGCGCGGCGGGGAGGCCGTGATCCATCTCGCCGAGATCGAGCTCGCCGGCGGATCCGAGCCCGTCGTCGTCAAGGTGCTGGACTCCAGGGCGACGCTCACGTCCGAGGAGTTCGAGCGGATCAGCGCGCGGTGGAACGAGCAGGCGGAACTGCTGCGGTTCGTCCACCGGCCGGGGGTCGTCGGCGTGCGGGAGCACTTCGAGGGACCGCCCGTTCACCGGCCCGGGGAGGCCTCGGACCGGGCCGGACGCGCCCTGGTCCTCGTCATGAACCATGTCGACGGGCTCGACCTGCGCGACTGGCGGGCCGAGCGGGACCTCTCCCTGCCCGCCGAGCGGCGCGAGATCGTACGGACCCTGGAACAGCTGGCGGACGTACTGGACTGGCTGCACTCGGGGAAGGCCACCCCGTCGGGGCGCCAAGTGATCCACGGCGACCTCTCCCCCGGCAACGTGATGGTCGACGCGCACGGACAGGCCACCCTGGTGGACTTCGGCCTCAGCAAACTGACCGCCGACCACCAGACGGCCGAGATCTGGTTCACGCCCGGCTACGCGGCCCCCGAGGTCTTCGACGGCAGGCGCACGCCCGGCACCGACCGGTACGCCTTCGGGGCTATCGCCTACTTCCTCCTGAGCGGGCAGTCGCCGCCCGCCACCCCGGGGCTGCTCGCCGACGCGATGGCCGCTCTGCCGCAGGTCGCGGCCCTGGACGCCGAACGGCGGGCACGGATCACCGCGCTCTGCTCGGCCGACCCGGGGCAGCGGCCGCTCAGCCTGGCCGCGTGGGTACGGGACGTCCGCCAGGCGGTGGACTCCGCGGAGCGGGACGTCCAGGACACGCCGCCGATACCGGCGATGCCGCCGGCTCCGCCACTGCCGCCCGCCCCGCCCCCGCGCAGGCGGCGGACCGGCCCGGTGCTGAGCGCGGTGGCAGGGGTGCTGGTCTTGGCGGCGGCCGCGGTGGTGGGCGTACCGCTGCTCGGCGACAAGGACGCGGCCGGCCCGGACCGGGCGGGCGGTGACCGGCCGGCGTCGCGGCCTTCGGCTTCGGGTTCCGTCCCGGCCGACCCTGCCGGGGTCTCGCTCACCACCCTGGCCCCGGTCGCCAAGAGCGAGTACGCGTGGTTCGACGTGGGCAACGGGACGCTGAGCGCCCAGCGCTACGACACCGCCCTGGTGCCGGCCGGCCCCTACGAGATCTGCGACGGCGCGGCGCAGTACGACCTGGGCGGCGCCTGGAAGACCCTGACCATGGTCGCGGGCGTCGACGACTCCTCGCGGAAACCCACGGCCCGGATCAACGTGGAGGTGGACGGCGCGTCCGTGTGGACCGGCGAAATCCGGATCGGATCACCGAAGAGGCTGTCGCTCGACGTCACGAATGGCAAGCGCCTCGCGATCTCCTACGAGGACCCCGGTCGCACGTGCGGGATGGGGCGGCTCGTCCTGGCCGCCCCGACCCTGAAGAAGTGACCGCCGCGGCGGCCCGAGGCGCCGAGCCCTGCGATGGAGACCGCGTCCCAGGTGGTGAGGCGGACGAGTCGCTTGACGCAGCGGAGAGCTGCTGCCAGGCCCAGAAAGGCGGTGAAGCCGACCAGGGATGTGCAGGTCACCGGCAATGACACAGCGGTCAGGCCCGACTTCCCCGGCCCGCTGTTCCTGGCCGAGGGCTTGGAGTCACCGTCACGGGCGCGGAAAAGGAAGCCTGCGCCGGTCTCCTCCATCGGGGCAACGTCGGTCGCCTGCTTCTGGTCCCGGCCGGCCTCCGGTCGGTTCGGCAGGGCCGCGGGGGTGGGTCGCAGCCTCATCGCCACGTCCGCGCCGAGTCCAACGAAAGCGTCACCCGATCGGCCTAGCGCTTACTCCGGTTGCTCCGGCCGGGGGAGCCCCGGCGATCCGGTCCTGACCTGGGGGTATGCCCTCACAGCGCGAGGTCCGGTAGGCGCTGTGCGTCGACGGGGTCAGAGCTCCGTGAGCACATGCCGACAGCAGGCTGCTGCACTTGAAGGGACAGGAATCGGAAGGCCTTCGACAAAGGAGCCCGAGATGTCTTGGCAGCACACCGACCTGACAGCAAAGAGCGGGGGACCAAGTGGCACCACAGTGCCCCGGGGAGCAAGTTCCTGCAAGGCAGCATTCCCCGGGGCCACGCCCAAGCCATCGTCCCACCGTTCACGCAGCACATCGTGTACCGCGATGGCGCAGCGACACGGACCTGTCCGCTGCCAGCGGGGGTACAGCCCCTCTGGCCGCCAGCAATCCGTATGGCTATACCTGGGATGTCGACAAGAGTCAGCACGTGGTCTACCGCGGCACGGACAACCACATCCATGAATTCCTGTTCAGAAACTGACTTGATCTTCAACCTGTGCGGCGGGTCGCGGAGTGGTCGACTTCTTGTTCCGGGACGTGGTGGTGCCTGTCGTCGGCGTCGGTGGCGGCGGCGGTCTCATCGCCGAAGACCTCTCCCCAGCGCCCGAAGGGTTTGTTGCTGGTGACGATGACGGAGGCTCGTTCTGGAAGCGCCACCAGGTCGTCGGGTCGACGGCCGGAACGGTCAGCATCTGGGCCCGGTCGGCTTCCCACCGGTCGGCCGGACGGGCGCCCAGAGTGCGGTGGACTCTGCGGTTGGCGGCCTTCAGCCAGGCGGCCAGCTGGGTGTTGAAGTCGTCAGGGCCCGAGAAGTGCCGGCCGGGCCGGCCGGAGCTCACGCACCCGGTCTTTCAGGATCGTCATCCCGCGGTCCCAGCCGATCCGCTCCGCGATCACCGTCGCCGGCATCGTCGGGGTCTCCCGCAGAAGCCCGCGGATCTGGACCTCGACCGCGTCGACGGCCGAGCCCTTCGCTGCACGCTCGTATTTCGGCGGCCGGTCCGTGGCCAGAGCCCGCTTGACCGTGTTCCGCGAGATCCCCAGATGCCGGGCGATCGCCCGGATCGGCATCGCCGCCAGAGGGTCCGAGTTCAACCGTCGCCGAGACCACGGAGTGCTCCGGGACACCTCCGCTCGCGCGGAGAGCACATGACGCGGCGCTGATCAGCAGGCCGTTACTGGTCCACCCTGTGCAGCAGGGCGGTGCGAGGCAGGCCGTTCCGCGCGCTGGCCGTCGCGCCGTCAGGCGTGTCAGCGGTTGCTGGGCTGGACCGCCCAGCACCCCGCCGGGCCGAGGGTGCCCGTGTCGGCAGAGCGCGCCACATCGTCACACCGGACCGAGGCGGCGGAATTCATGGGTGGCCAGGGGGAACAATGAGGAGAGGATGTTCGACTGCAACTCTCCGGTAAGGGCGGACGCGAGGAATTGCGTGCACGATACGGAGTAATGTTCCCATCGGGGGCCCCTCGCCTCGTTCACCATGACAGTCCATTCGTTCGGCTCAACGCCCGGAAGAACGAGCCAGTACATGCATTCTCCGTTGTCCGTGGTCGCCCACGGGATGACCACGGACCCCTCGGCCTCCAGTTCCGCCGGCTTCTTCTCGACCGTCCACAGGTCTTCCAGGTCTTCGAACTGGTACTTGGCCCAGTTGAGGAGGTCGTAGTGCTTGTTGGGGCAGTCGGGCTCCAGGACGTAAAGGTAGTTGTCCCAGTAGCTACCTCCGTAAACGCCGATGAGTTCCTTGTAGTCGTCGGGGAGTTCGGCCGCGAGGGTACGTTCGACCTCGCCCCAATCCTTGTCGCGAGGCTGGCTCGGCACCGGGGCGATTTCGAGAAGACGTGCAAGGGCATTGGTCACGGCGGGGGTCCTGTTCCTAAGGTTTGGTGAGTCCGGACGGACGGGATGACAGCAGGCGGGCAGGTAAAGGTGAGTCGCACCTACTCGACTGCTCTCATCACCCCTTCGGCTGATGGGGAATGAATGCGGTGTTGCCTGATTCAGTTATTCCGGCGCTACGGTGCTGAGTGAACTTGAAGCCGTTCGATCCATAACCCTCAACGTATACCCCGGTGGAGATTTTATCAGTCCGGCTGTATCGGGGGTGACGCTGTACTGGATTGTCTCACCGCCTTCCACTGCGGCCCTGACCCGGTTCTCAATGTGCCGCATGACGGGAGAATTGGCGTAGGCGTGCATGGTGACGAAATTCGCTGGATCCCAGTTGGATCCGCCGAGCTGTGCGCCAAGGAGGTGGGCTCGGTTGTACCCCTGGCCCTTCTGCCACCCCGGCGGATCACCGTGCCGATCCGTGGGGTTCTTCCCCACAGGCGCGCAGGTCCCCGGTCAGCGTCCGGAACAGGGCGACGTTCCGGGCGGAGTCGAGGAAGGCGATCGGCTGTCCGGTGGGCCACTCCGATGCCATTGCGCGGTGGAAGGCGCCCATGCCCATCCCCTGGTGGAAGAAACAGAGGGCCAGCCGCCAGGCCTGGGCGGTCTCGCTGTCGCTGTTGAGTGCGGCGTTCAGCAGCCCTGCCCCGATCCCCTGGCGGCGCGAGGCGGGTAGGGCGGCGATGTCGGAGACCTCCACCACCCTCTCGTGCAGCTGGTGAACCATTGGCGCGGGCAGCTGGGTGATGGCGTGGTGCGACCACTTGCCGGGAGGGCCGGCGTTCACCATGCCGACGACCTCGCCGGTGGACGTCTCCTCGGCGACCAGGGTCAGGAGCGCGCCGGCCATCAGGTTGCCGCCCGCAATGGCCCTCTCGCTCAGCCGCCGGTACACGGACTCCTCGTCGAAAGCATCGCTGGCGAGTTCCTGCGTCATGACCGGCCTCGGGGAACATCGGTACAGCCGTTGGCGCTGAGAAGAACCCCCACAGCAAGGGGAGCCGCCATGGCGGCGATACTCGACGAGGCGGCGGAGCGCGCCGCGAAGGGGGGCATACAGGTGACCACAGCACAGAGGCACGTCAACTGGGAGTTCGCGGAAAGGGTACTGGACGCGGTACTCCCCGGGTCGACGGCGTACAACCCCGACAAGATGACCGGCATCCCCCTGGAAGACTGGCAGCCCTTCGACCTCGAAAAACGGGACGCCGATGTCATCGAGGACGATTTCCTGTCGTACTGCGAGGACCTCGAAGGCCCTCTCATCGTGGTGAACAGCACCAGCTTCTACCCGGATCAGGGTCCGTACTTCGTCGAAGCCTCACACCTCGTCGATTTCGTCAAGGCTTTCGACACCCGCGTCCGTGACTACTTCATGTGGGCCGACGTGATCGTCGTATCGCCCGCCACTGGCATCGTCGTCATCGCTCAGGATCACGGCTGCATCGTGAAGGTACGCGGCAACGCGATCATGGCGAAGCCGAGGGATGCAGCCGACCAGTAGTCAGCCGCAGGCCCTCCTGGCTGAACCTTGTGGAGCGATGGTTCGCCGAGCTGACGAACAAACAGATACGGCGGGGCGTCCACAAGACCGTCCAGGCTCTGCAGCAGGACATCCGGGCGGCCGCGGGCTGAGCGATCAGGGCATCCGCCTGGGTTCGGGGACCGTGATCGCAGACGTTGCCGGCAGGGCTCGTTGCCGGGCCGCGGCCTGGGCCCGGCGACTCCTGTACACGGCGATGCCGTGGTCAGCCGGGTCACTGGTGAGCAGGAGCGCGGCGAGGCGTTGGATCTTGCGGTCCAGGGTGAGGGCGAGGCGCCGGCGTTCCCGGCCGCGGATCGCGGCGAGGGTGTGCGTACTGGTTTGCAGCTGGGCGGCCAGGAAGCTCGTGGGCCAGCCGCGTTCGGCGAGGTCCTGCAGGCAGGTGGCGGCCTTGTCCACCCCGACCAGGCCCGGGAGCAGCCGGTCCCGTCTGAAGATGCTGGCGAGGGGAATGCCGAGGATCGCTTCCGCGGTAGTGCGGTGGATGCTGTCCGGCCGTACGTCGGCGGGGCGGAGCAGGCGCCGGACGAGTGTGACGGCTACTCCGGATATCTCGGCGATGTCGCTTGCCGACAGTCCGGTCTCCTGCAGCCGGCGGGCCCTCGCGGCGGCTTCGGCCGACGGAATCCGGGCGGGACGGCCGGCCTTGAGCTCGTTGGTGCGCCGGGCGCGGTCCCGGCGTGCTGCGGCCCTGCATTCGGGCCGCGTGCAGCCGTAGTCGGCGCAGGTGGGGCTGCCGTGCCTGACCCGCGACCGGAGCGGCTGCTTGCGTCCCTTGCCCCCGGAGACAGCGCCGGGCTCTGCGGGTGGCGGGAGTGACGGTGAATTCATACAAGCGTGATTCTGCCCGCTCACTGCTCCGTCGTCGCCTGCCGGGTAGTCCTTGCCCTCGGCCCGGGCGGCCGGAATCAGTAGGCGGCATGGACACGGTCAGCATCTACGATGCCACCACTCCGAATCCGGATCTGCCAGAGGCTCATGGTGTGTTCGCCTGAGCAGGACCACGTCCAGACGCTCGACCTGCACTCGAAGTTCGGTGGCGGCCTTCGGCGGCAGCAACAACAGAGCCTCTTGCAGCCTGTCCCGGGCCCAGCCCTCGCCGCAGCACGAGCAGGTGAATTCGGCCTCCCACTGCCTCCACCGGCGCCTGGTGCCGTGGACGCGTACGGACCATACGCTCAGCGCCACTGACACGACGCCTGGAGACAACCGCTCCCGTTCGAGCACGCGGACGGCGGCATTCGCCGCCCCCGACAGACCTGGGACATCGCGATACCGAACCCATGGCCTCCTCCAAGCGCGTTCCCGCGGTCGAAGTGAAGCCGGCTTCCTACGCGGCACGGCCCCTTCGGATGCAAGTCATGTACGGCATCCTCCCACAATCCAAGATCGACCGGACCGCTCCTGTAGGCGCGCGCCCACGTCGTCACCTGGCCGCAGTGGGCGGATGATCTCGACCCCAGCGCGTTGCTGCTGCCGTTCTGGAGGTCGAGTGCGTCGATCAACGAGAGTGGGTAGCTACACCGCGGCCGCGATCCTGCGCCACGGGCCTTCGTAGAGGCCGTCGCAGTCCTGGCAGCGGGCCGTCAGAAATACCGACGCCAGGGTGTTCTCCTCACACGGCTCCACCACCTCGACACCGTCAGGGAACACGAGGAGCAGGCTCGGGGCCTCGCAAGCACAGGAACCGGTCCTGCGGGCGCCGGCGGTGGGCTGCCGGAGGATCGACACCTTCAGCAAGGTCGGCACCGGGGCAGCTGGGGCAGGCGGATTGAAATCGAGAGTGAGCGTCACATACCGGTCGCTGACATCCCATGCCCGCGCGCCGCCGTCGGCCGCCTCGGGGCGACGAGTTCGCCGTCGTCCTGAAGCTGCCCGCCGGCCGTCGCGAGCGGCGCCTGGAGCAGCTGGTCCGGATGATGTGCACGCCAGTTGTCCTGGACGACGGCCGCGCGGTCGACGTCGCCGCGTCGGTCGGTGCCGCGACCCCGGACGGGATCGGTGACCGAGACCTGCGCAAGCTCCAGCGGGCGGCCGATGCCGCGCTGTAGGACGATCGAGAACCGCCCGTGTCCCTGGAGCCGGCACGGCTGGCAAGGTGCGGGTCTTCCGCCTATTCCAGAGGTGTACGCGCCGCCGCCACGATCCTCTCCAGCGCCGATGCGTGCCGCTGGAATGCCTGACGCCCGTGCGGGGTGAGGCGGAGGTGGGTGTGGCGTCCTGTACGGTTCCGTGTTTTTCGGACCTCGACATACCCGGCGTCCGCCAACGCGGAGACCTGCTTGGACAAGGCCGAGTCGCTGGTGTCCACCGTGTCCCGGACGAAGCCGAACTCCACCCAGTCGGCCGGGGCCAGGAGCGCGACGACCGCGAGTCGCGCCGGAACGTGCAGGAACTCGTCGAAGTCGGGATCCATCAGCCGTGGCCGTTCCTGCGGATGATGGTCTCGACGACCGGGCGCAGCGCGTACGAGGCGACCACGGCCGCCAGGGCGGTGACGGCTGCGGCGAGCGTGTGCCGCGCCGGCAGGCTGAGGAAGTAGGCAGCGATCGCCACCGTCCAGAAGAGCGCGAGAAGCAAGACCCCGATGGCCGCATAGAACAGCGCCTCCGAGCCGACGACCTTCCGGCGGACCGGGGCCCGGCGCTGCTGCACGAACAGCCCGCCCAGGGTCAGGCAGTTCCCCGTCAGGACCGCGGCGGTGTTCCAAGGACTCGGCAGATCAAAGGACGAGCACACGGCGAACAGGCCCAGCGCCGAAATGATCACGTAGGGACGGGAGTAGCGCATGTACTCGCTGAGCGTCTGCTCCTGACGGTGGTGTATGGCGTTGAGGGCGGTCTGGGCGTCGTAAGGAGTCATGGGTGGCGTCCCTGGTCATCGAACTTCCGAGTACTTTCTCATGAGGAAAGTACCACCTTCTTTCCTGGAGGGAAAATAGGTGGTGGGGCGTCCAGCAGGCTCAGGGGCATCCGGAAGCCGAGGCTCCCCAATCGCCGGCCCGCCGCCTGCACACCTCCGGCGAGCAGCGCATCCCGCAGGGCGATCCCGTCCCCGCCACTCAGAACCCACCGGCCCGTTCACGGGGCGAAGGCGCCGATGCCGGTCAGGCAGCCGGGTCCACGGCATGCCGAAGGAGACCCGCCCATGCCCATGTCCGCGACCGCGACCGCGTACTACGCCGCCCACACCCAGGCCCTGCGCGATCACGGCGGGCCGCACGCAGGATCCGTTCCTGATAGGCCTTGTGCTCGTCGCTCATCGGCGCCTTGTGGCGCTCCTCGTCTTCCTTGCGCTCATGGACGGCTTCGCGGCGGCCGTTGGCCTGCTGTCGCAAGTACATCCACGCGACCACGCCGGCGTCCCTGCAGGCTCCCCCGCACAGCTGTTCCCGCTCGGAGACGGGGACGTTGCGCTGGGCCAGGACCCGATCCGTCTTGTAGAGGAAGTCCCACAGGTCAGCGATCGTGTCCTGCCCAAGGTTTTCCTGCTTGAGATCAAGAAGCATCTTGAGCTTTGCGTGCCAGACGATGTTGGCCACGGTGTGCCCTTCCCTGCCGGCGATCCCTGCTGTCGCCTCACTCCTCATGCCGTTCTTGCGAATGAGGCGGCAGCCGCGGGCCCGGCCGAGACGTCGTCCACGCCGTCGACTGCCCGGAGGCCCCCCGGGGTACGGCCCTTGAAGAGCAAGACGACGCTGCGCCCATCCACGACGAGGTCCGCTCCGCATGGCGCGTGTCCAGGCCCGGCAGGAACACCTGCTCGCCGGAAACTGAGCCCGGACGTGCGACGGCCCCGACCAGAAGTGTCCGGTCGGGGCCGTCGCACGTGCGGACCGGGCGTCGGGCCGGTCGAAAATGGTCCAGGAAGCAGTCGGCGACGGCCTTCTGCTATCAGGCCCCGGCGACGAACCCGGCCGTCGCGGGCCCGGCCACGATGCGGGTACGCCGATGGGCCTTCTGCGTGCCGCCCTCGCCGCAGGCCTTGGCGACCTCCCGGGCCTGGTGCAGTGCGACCCGGGCCAGGTCACTCCGGACAGCTTCCGGGTAGCTGTGCCTGCGCTCCTGCTGACGGGCGGTCGTCTCGGTCATCGCGTGCCTCCGTACCGGCCGCCCGGTGGGAGCGGGCGGTGCAGCACACAGACTGGGAACCGGGCCCGCTCGCGGTCATCACGGGCCGGCACCACCATGCGGGCGGTCAGGGCGACATGGAGCCGGAGAGCGCGCAGTGCCCGCGTTGCGGGGCGCTCACGGTGTTCATCGACTACCCGAACTCGTGACTCCTCCCCCTCGTGAACGAGGGGGCTTCTCGCTATGCCTGGTTGGCGTCGCGACGGACCAGCCCGGCCCGTAGAACGTTCAGAGCGCCCACCGTGTCGGCGTGCGCGATGTGGCCGCACGAGACGCAGTGGAACTTCTCCTGTGTGGGCCGGTTCTCCTTGGCGGTGTGCCCGCATTCGGGGCACCGCCGGGAGGTGTTGCGGGGGTCCACGGCCATCACTTCCCGCCCGGCGCTCTCAGCCTTTGCGTTCAGGATCGCGAGGAACACCCCCCAACCGGCATCAGCGATCGAGCGGTTCAGCCCGGCCTTGGACGAGGCCCCGTTGGGCAGGAAGCCGCCCGGTGTGTCGGGGTCGGGCTTCGGCCTGGGGGCCTGGCCCATGTTGCGGATCTTGAGGTCTTCGTGCGCGATGAAGTCGTGGTCGCGCACGAGGTCAAGGGCGGTCTTGTGCGCGTGGTCGAGCCGCTGGCGGCGGACCTTGCCGTGCAGGGCCGCGACCTTCTCCACAGCGCGCTGATGATTACGGGTGCGATCCTTGGCCTTGCGGCGGGGGAACCGGCTGAGCGCCTGCTGTGCCGCTTCGAGCCTCTTGGCGGCCTTGCGGGCGTGGCGCGGGTTTGGGATGTGCTCGCCGTTGGACGTGGTGAGGAACGAGGCGATGCCCAGGTCGATCCCGGCCACACTGCCCGTCGCGGGAAGCGGCTCGGGCCGGTCCTGCTCGGTGGTGAGCACGACGAACCACTTGCGGCCCTCACGCTTGACGCTGACGGTCTTGACCTTGCCGACCACCGCACGGTGCCGGTTGACCTTGACGTGCCCGACGCCCTGGAAGCGGACGCGGGTCACCGGATCGTGCGGCGTACTGTCCCACCGGCAGCCGTCCCCGTCCTTGGGGAAGTCCACGGTGTCGAACCAGTTCACGCCGCGAAAGCGCGGGTAGCCCGGGGTGTCGCCGGACTTGATGCGCCGGAAGAACGCCTGGAATGCCTTGTCGAGCCGGCGCAAGGTGGCCTGCTGCGAGCTGAACGACCAACGGCCCTGACGCTCCGGGTCGAAAGCCCGGATGCCCTTGAGCTGCGCGGACTGCATCCCGTACTTGATGCTCGTCTTCGAGGTGTGCCGGTAGGC
>NZ_JBIVXV010000041.1:0-53684 GCF_044769385.1 Streptomyces sp. NPDC090445
GCATACGCCGCCGTCGTCACGTTCGCGGCAGCCGCCAGATCGGCAGGCGGAGCAAACCGCCGCTCCTCCTTGAGCAGATTGGCCAGGCTCTCGTTGCTCACGACATCTCCCTTTCCCAGGGTGTCCGTTGCGTCCCCGGGCATAGCTCATCAGTCAGAGGCCCAGGTGACAAGGGTTAGCCCAGAATTGGTTTAGACCTATGGCACGCCGGGGACACGCGCGCGAACGGCCCCTTCCCGCTGCAGGATGCGGAAAGGAGCCGGCCGGTGGCGCGGATACGGGAGGGTATCGGTTCAGGCGGCCCTGGATTCAGGCGTGTTGGCCGACAGTGTCAAAAACCCGACAGTCGAAAAAATCCTCCCCCTCCGACAGCAGGTAGGCCTGGGCCTCGCCCACGTGGAAGTACATTCCGTGCAGCTCCAGCGTGCCGTCGGCGAGTCGCCGGGCCACCGATTCGTGCGCCCTGAGGTGCTCCAGCTGCTGCACCACATTGGTCAGGCAGAGCTGTTCGACGGCGTCCGCGGGGAGCCGGCCCGCGATCCGGGCCCAGGCGTGGTGGCGGCTGTCCATCCGCCGCAGGCTGGGCCGGCCGTGCTGCAGCCACCGGTTCAGCGGGGTCGCCGGGTCCCCCGGGGCCGAGTTGAGCAGGGCCTGCATGGCACCGCAGCCGGAGTGCCCGCACACCGTGATGCTGTCCACCCGCAGCACGTCCACCGCGTACTCGATGGCCGCCGCGACGGAGTCGTCCGAGGTCTCGGCGCCCGGCAGCGGGACCAGGTTGCCGACGTTGCGGACGGTGAACAGGTCGCCCGGACCGCTGGCCGTGATCATGCTGGTCACGAGGCGGGAGTCGGCGCAGGTCAGGAAGAGCTGCGAGGGCCGCTGCCCCTCGCGGGCCAGCCGGGCGAGCTCGTCGCGGACGTGCGGGGCGGTGTCGCGCTGGAAGGCGGTGATGCCGCTGGCGAGCCGGCTGGCGCCGCGGCTGCGGGGGGCCGGGGCCCGGTGGTCGCAGTGGTTCTTCCACGGCGTCCAGGGCCGGCAGCAGTGGTGGCCGTGGGCCCCCTCCGCCGGGCGGCCCGTCATCTCCAGCGAACCGCCGTGCGCCAGATGGGAGTCCTGCCAGTCCTGCAGCGTCTCGTACGCGGCGTGGTCCATGAACGAGCCGTCCAGCTCGATCACGACGTGCCCCTTGTGCGGGATCTGGTTCAGCGTCCGGCTCAGCCGCGGCACCGCGAGGAAGGTCAACTGCCCGCGCACCCGCAGGTGGCGGACGCCGTCCAGCTCCTCCACCGTGATCCGGGTCCGGGTGAGCCGGTGCAGGGCCACGGCCACGGCGACCGCGATCCCGAGGGCGACACCCTCCAGGACGCCGCCGAGCACCACGGCCACGACCGTGGCGGCGTACACCAGGAACTCCCGGTGCCGGGTGATGTTGCGCATGTGCGTGATGCTGACCATCTGCACCCCGACCGCCATCACGAGGGCGGCCAGCGCCGCCAGCGGGATCAGGACCAGGGCCGGGACCAGCAGCGCGGCCGCGAGCACCACCCACAGGCCGTGCAACATGGCCGATTTTCGGCTGGTCGCCCCGGACTTGACGTTGGCCACGCTGCGTACGGCCACACCGGTGATCGGCAGTCCGCCGCAGGCCCCGGAGACGATGTTCGCCGCGCCCTGGCCGCGCAGCTCCCGGTCGAGGTCCGCACGGGGCGGCCGGTCGGCCGTGGACCGCTCGGAGGCGATCAGCTTGTCGGTGGCGACCGCGGAGAGCAGGGACTCCACGCTGCCGACCAGGGTGATCGTCAGGACGGCGGCGACGAGTCCGAGGACCGGGCCCTCGGGCAGCCCGGGCAGGGCGTGGCTGCTCCAGGACGGCAGGTCCACCCGCGGCAGGCTGAGCCCGGCCAGTGTCGCGCAGGCGGTGGCCGTGGCGACGGCGGCGAGCGCGGCCGGCACCTTGCGCAGGGCCCGGCCCGGCCGCCCGGGGAGCCGCGGCCAGCCGAGCAGGACGGCCAGGGTCAGCACGCTGATGCCGAGCGCGGTCGGGTGGATGTCGGCCAACTGGCCCGGCAGTCCGCGCACATTGGCCACGGCGGAGCTCTGCGGGGTGCCGCCGAGGACGATGTGCAGCTGGGCGAGGGCGATGGTGACCCCGATGCCCGCGAGCATGCCGTGCACGATGGCGGGGCTCACCATCAGGGCGGACCGGGCGGTGCGCAGGGCGGCGAGTCCGAGCTGGCAGAAGCCGGCGAGCACGGTGATGGCGCAGGTCGTGCGCCATCCGTAGCGCTGGATCAACTCGGCGGTGACGACGGTGAGTCCGGCGGCGGGACCGCTGACCTGGAGCGGCGCACCGCCCAGGCATCCGGCGACGATGCCGCCGGCGGCCGCGGCCACGAGGCCGGCCTGGAGTGGGGCGCCGGTGGCCAGGGCGATGCCGAGGGAGAGCGGCAGGGCGATCAGGAACACGGTCAGGGAGGCGGAGAGGTCCGCTGCGAGGCCGGTTCGGGGCTTCTTGCCGGGCGTGTTGCCGAGCTCGTCGGAGGGGCGTTTGGGGAAGGTGGCTGTCACGGGTCCCGTCTCCTCTGTGAGGGATGAAGCGGCGGGAAGTGGCGGAAAACTGTCAGAAGTATCAACACTCAGTAAATGAAAGGTAATGGAGAGTAAAGCTCCGCGAAAGGAGATACGAGCGAATGGCCTAGAGAATCCCACCCATGGGTGATTAAGCATTTTGTACGGCTTGTCACACCTTCTCCAGGGCGGACTGCGTGGGACGTTGCGGCGCGGAAGCGAAGTCCCGCGGTGCAACTGGAGGAGAGGTGGACGGATGATCGCCGCCACGAAGAAGACCGCCGGCGGCCTGGTCGCCATGGCCCTGGTGCTGGGGGCGGCCGGCTGCAGCAGTTCGGAGTCCGCCCGCCCCCCGGCGAAGAAGGGCGCCGCCGCCCCGCAGGCCCCCGACAGCGTGAACCGGCCCATCGGCGACGGCTCGACCGCGTACACGGGCCCGCAGCCGAACGTGCGGAAGGCGCGGAGGCTGAAGCCCGGCGAGAAGCCGCCGCAGTTCGTGGTGTTCTCGTGGGACGGGGCCGGCGAGGACGGTCAGAGGCTGTTCTCGCACTTCCGCGGCGTCGGCAAGAAGTACCACGCCCGGATGACGTACTTCCTCAGCGGCGTGTACCTGCTCCCGGAGGGGAAACGTTCCCTCTATACCGCCCCGCAGCATGACGCCGGCCGCTCCGACATCGGCTTCGGCGACCTGCAGGGCATCAAGGACACCACCGTGCAGCTCCGCGCCGCATGGCTTGAGGGCAACGAGATCGGCACCCACTTCAACGGCCACTTCTGCGGCTCCGACGGCGGCGTCGGCACCTGGTCCGTCGAGGAGTGGAAGAGCGAGATCCGCCAGGCGAAGTCCTTCGTCAAGAACTGGAAGACCAACGCGGGCCTGGAGCAGATGGAGGCGCTCCCCTTCGACTACGACAAGGAGCTCATCGGGGCCCGCACCCCCTGCCTCGAAGGCCAGAAGAACTTCATGCTCGCGGCCAAGGAGATGGGCGGCTTCCGCTACGACTCCAGCGGCATCAGCAAGCAGATCTGGCCGAAGAAGACCGACGGCCTGTGGGACCTGCCGCTGCAGCTGGTGCCCCTGCCCGGCCGCGCCTTCGAGACGCTGAGCATGGACTACAACTACATGGTCAACCAGTCCGGGACGACCACCCAGGGCGACCCCTCGCAGCACGCCTACTGGGGCAACCAGATGCGCGACGGCCTGATCCAGGCCTTCGAGCGCGCCTACGGCGGCAACCGTGCGCCCCTGATCATCGGCAACCACTTCGAATCCTGGAACGGCGGCACCTACATGCGCGCCGTCGAGGAGACCATCAAGACCGTCTGCACCCGCCCGGAGGTCCGCTGCGTGCCCTTCCGCGAGCTCGCCGACTGGCTGGACGCACAGGACCCGAAGGTCCTGGAGCAGCTGCGCACCCTCGACGTCGGCGAAGCGCCGAAGGAGGGCTGGACGAAGCTCCTGACGGCGGGGCCGCCGGCCGGGCCGGCCGCCCCCGCCGGGGTCAAGCCGGCTGCGGAGCCGGCCGGAGCGGCCGAGGGCGAGGACTGAGCGCTCCCGCCGCGCCGCCGGCCTCCTCCCGCAGGACGAAGCCGGGGTCGACCTGGGCCGCCAGGTCGACCCCGGTCTTCGCGTTGCCCCAGCTCTCCGCGTTCCGCAGGTGGAAGTGCACCATCTGCGCCGTGTACCGCTCCCAGTCGCGCAGGGCGTACGAGCCGTCGGCCGCCTCCCGCAGCACCTGCAGGGCCTGCCGGTTGTCCGCCTCCAGCCGCCCGAACGCGGGCGGCCGGCCCTTCTCCATCGCCCGCACCCAGTCCGACTGCCCGACCGTGACCAGCAGGTCCTCGCCGACCTCGTCCCGCAGGAACGCGACGTCGTCCGCGCCCTGCACCTTGTTGCCGACCACCTTGAGCGCAATCCCGAAGTCCCGGGCGTACTCCCTGTACTGGCGGTAGACGGAGACGCCCTTGCGCGTCGGCTCGGCGACGAGGAACGTCACGTCGAAGCGGGTGAACATGCCCGAGGCGAAGGAGTCCGAGCCGGCGGTCATGTCGACGACGACGTACTCGTCCGGCCCGTCGACCAGGTGGTTGAGGCAGAGCTCCACCGCCCCGACCTTGGAGTGGTAGCAGGCCACGCCCAGGTCCGACTCGGTGAACGGCCCCGTCGCCATCAGCCGTACGGGCCTCCCGTCGAGCGCCACCGGGCGCGCGCAGGCCTCGTACACCGGGTTGTCCTCGGTCACCCGCAGCAGGCGCGAGCCGGTGCCCGGCGGCGTCGTCTTGATCATCGAATCGGCCGACGCGATCCGCGGGTTGGAGCCCCGCAGGTACTCCTTGATCAGCGGCAGGTGCGCGCCGAGGGCCGGCAGCGCGGCCGCCTGCTCCTCGTCGAGGCCGAGCGCGGCGCCCAGGTGCTGGTTGATGTCGGCGTCCACCGCCACGACCGGAGCCCCGGCCGCAGCGAGGTGGCGGATGAACAGGGAGGACAGCGTCGTCTTGCCGCTGCCGCCCTTTCCCACGAAAGCGATCTTCATGTTCACGAAGCGTAGCCGCTCGATCGCTTTGGGTTGCGCAACCGAGTGAAGAAGGCCACTCCAAGGAGGGGTCGGTGCTATGGGCGTCGAGTGCGTAGGCTCCCTACCTATGAGTAGCGCTGCCGACCCGCTGGCCGCCCTGGGTTCGCTCCCGGGCGTCGCCGAGACCGTGGACTCCGTACGCAAGGCCGTGGACCGGGTCTACGGGCACCGGATCATGCGCCGCCGCAGCGCGGAGCTCACCTCGGAAGCCGCCCTGCGCGGGTCCCGCGGGAGCGCGGCGCTGTCCGGGGCGGACTGGGCGCTGGAGGAGGTGCGCCGCCGGACCGACTTCGGCGCGGACCCCGAGGCGCGCACCGTCGGGGCCGCCCTGCGGCTCACGGCCGAGGCCGGGCAGCTGCTGAGCATCTGGCGGCAGTCGCCGCTGCGCGTCCTCGCCCGCCTGCACCTGGTGGCCTCCGGGTCGACGGCCGACGGCGACGTGGTGGGCCGCCCCCGCCTGGCCGGCGAGCCGGTCGACGAACCCCTGGTCGAGCAGCCGCTGCCCTCCGCCGACGAGGTCGCGGGCCGGCTGGACGGCCTGTCGCGGCTGGTGATCGCCGGCTCCGCGGCCCCGGCACTGGTGCTGTCGGCGGTGGTGCACGGGGAGCTGCTGGCGCTGCGCCCGTTCGCCTCGTACAACGGGCTGGTCGCGCGGACGGCCGAGCGGATCGTGCTGATCAACAGCGGTCTCGACCCGAAGGCGATCTGCCCGGCCGAGGTCGGCCACGCGGAGCTGGGGCGGGAGGCGTACCTGGAGGCCTTCGCCGGCTATGTGTCCGGGACCCCGGAGGGCGTGGCGCGGTGGATCGTGCACTGCGGGCGGGCCGTGGAGCTGGGCGCCCGGGAGACGACGGCGGTCTGCGAGGCCCTGCAGCGCGGCGCGGCGTAGGGCGCTCACCCGCGGGGGAAGGGCGTAAAGGCCCGTACACAGGGTTGCGGCGACACCGTCTTGCTGTGGTGTCGCCGCTGGCATTCACGCCCAGTTACCAAGCGTCCTCGATATGTGCCCATCAGGTCGGGGTCTTTGCCCGGTTACCTGGTGCGGCTGGCCCGTAATCGACGGGTCGACGTCGCGTGGGTGCTCGGCGTTCCTGCATGCGGTCCGTGGGCCTCTACTGCGTTCTAAAGATGATCCTCTCGGATGTTCTTCGGTCTCGCGGGCCGTGACTCCTTTGTACTCCGCTTCGGTGACAAGCGGAACCCCTGGCTGCTTTTTTTACTTTCCGGGATGATCGCGGGCGAACCGGACAGGCGGTGTCCGTGCAGGTCACGGCCGCGGGCGGGGCGCGGCGGGCCGGCTGCGGCCGCGCGATACGGGCATGCGGTATGCGCACGCGGTAGGGCGTCCGGTGCGGGCGCGGTGCGGGTGCGGGTGCGGGCGCGGTGCGGGGTGCGGTACGGCTGCGCGGCCGCAGTCGGCGGTGGCTCAGGCGGAGGCGGCCGCGGCTGCGGCTGTGCCCGCGGCGGCGGCGGCAGCGGCGGCGGCGGCCAGCGCGCCGGAGCGGCGCCGGTTCGCGTACCAGACGAGCCCGGCGGTGGCCGCGGCCGCACCCACCGCCGCCGCGGCGACCAGCGCCGGGCGGGCGGGCATGGACAGCCCGGGGAGCCGCTGCTTCAGCCGTACCGGCCGGTTGAACACGAGCACCGGCCACTCGCGCGCCACCGCCTCGCGCCGCAGCGCGCGGTCGGGGTTGACGGCGTGGGGGTGGCCGACCGCCTCCAGCATGGGGATGTCGGTCACCGAGTCGCTGTACGCGTAGCACCGGGACAGGTCGTAGCCCTCGGACTCCGCGAGCTCCCGCACGGCCTCGGCCTTGGTGGGGCCGTACGCGTAGTACTCGATCTCGCCGGTGAAGCAGCCGTCCTCACCGATGACCATGCGGGTGGCGACGACCCGGTCCGCGCCGAGCATCTCGCCGATCGGCTCGACCACTTCCGCGCCGGACGTCGAGACGATCACCACGTCGCGGCCTGCGGTGTGGTGGGCCTCGATGAGCGAAGCGGCCTCGTCGTAGATCAGCGGGTCGATGAGGTCGTGCAGCGTTTCGGCGACGATCTCGCGCACCTGCTGCACGTTCCACCCCTTGCAGAGCCCGGACAGGTACTCCCGCATCCGCTCCATCTGGTCGTGGTCGGCGCCGCCGACCAGGTAGATGAACTGCGTGTACGCGGTGCGCAGTACGGCCCGGCGGTTGATCAGACCGCCGTGGTAGAAGGACTTGCTGAACGTCAGAGTGCTTGACTTCGCAATGACCGTCTTGTCCAGGTCGAAGAAGGCTGCGGTACGGGGCGACGAGTGCGGCAAGGGCTGGATTTCCACGCCCCGAGCATATGCGCCCACCATTCGGCGTAAGGTGTGGCGCGTGGGTTTGCCTGAGAAGGCTCTCGGGTACACCATGGAAGTCACGGATCGTTCGCGACCGTGCTAACCCGGTCTGGCTCCTCCCCCCCCGAGTCGGACCGTGGGGACGACCCCCGCTCTCCCCCCCGGCGGGGGTCGTCGCATGTCCGGACGCGGTTTGCGTCCGCGCCTCCGGCGCCAAGCGCCCATCCTTCCGGCCCTCCTCCCCTCGGCGGGCCTGCGTGCTGGAGGCCCTCACCCCTTCAGACTCGTCACGGTGCGTAGTGGTTCCGCCGCGCTCTGGAACTCACCTGTTGGAGTGACGGAGTTATTCACAAGGCTCCCGGTGTCCACGGTTTTCGAGCAAGATCCACTTCTTTTTCCGGATCCCTGCACGGTGATTCCGGGCCGCGAAGTCCGCGGCACCGGCATTTGCCGTGAGAAGGGGGCGGAGATCGTGGCTGGATCGAAGTCGTGTGAACCGGGCGAGCTCGTCGGGGCAAGCGGAATCAGGCCAGTGGCGCCGGAGGGCGGGCCGCCGCCCGCGGGCGGCCGACCGCTGATCATCACCGAGGACCCGCTGCTCCTCGACGACCTGCTGCGGCTGTGCGCGGCAGCCGGCGCCGAGCCCCACGTGCACCACGCGGTGCCCGGGCCGAGCGGAGGCGGTGACGGCGGCGGGAGCGCCGCAGGGCCGCCGGGGAGCGCCGACGGGCCGTCCGACGGCAGCGGCGGTCCGGCCGGAAGCGCCGGGTGGGAGACCGCTCCGCTCGTCCTCGTCGGGGACGACGCCGCCCGCCGGGTGCGCGGTGCACCGCGTCGGCCCGGGGTGCTGCTCGTCGGCAGGGACCTGGACGAACCCCTCGTGTGGCAGCGCGCGGTGGAGATCGGCGCCGAGGAGGTGCTGCGGCTCCCCGAGGCGGAGACCCTGCTCGTCGACCGCATCGCGGATGTGGTCGAAGGGGCCGGGAAGAGCGCCCTGGCCGTCGGCGTCATCGGCGGCAGCGGCGGCGCCGGGGCCTCCACCCTCGCGTGCGCCCTGGCCGTCAGGGCCGCCCGGGCCGGCGAGCGGACCGTCCTCATCGACGGCGACCCGCTCGGCGGCGGCATGGACGTGCTGCTCGGCGGCGAGAGCGCCGAAGGGCTGCGCTGGCCGGACCTCGCCGGTTCCCGCGGCCGGGTCGCCGCGGGGGCGCTGGAGGAGTCCCTGCCCGAACTGCACGCGCTGCGCGTGCTGAGCTGGGACCGCGGGGACCGGGTGGTGGTGCCGCCCGCCGCGATGCGCTCGGTGGTGGCCGCCGCGCGCCGCCGGGGCGGGGTCGTCGTCGTGGACCTGCCCCGCCGGGTCGACGAGGCCGTCGCCGAGGCACTGGCCCAGCTCGACCTGGTGCTGCTGGTGGTACCGGGCGAGCTGCGGGCGGTGGCCGCGGCAGGCCGGGTCGCGGCCGGGGTGCGGATGGCGGCCCGCGACGTGCGCGTCGTCGTACGGGGCCGGCCGCCGGGCGGGCTCGACGCCGAAGCGGTCGCCGGGCTGCTGGGGGTGCCGCTGGCCGGGGAGGTGCCGGTCGAGGTGGGGCTCCCGGGGCGGGTCGCCGAAGGGGAACCGCCGGGCGCACACGGGCGGGGCGCGCTGGCCCGGTTCTGCGACGGGTTCTGGCGGCGGGTCCTCGGCCCGGCCGCCGACCGGGGGGTGACGGCATGAGCACGGTGCTCCTGGACGCGGTGCGCCGGCGGCTCGCCGAGACCGGGGCGGAGCCTACCCCGGCCCGGGTGGCGGCGGCCCTGCGCGCCCAGGGCCGACTGCTGGGCGACGCGGAGGTGCTGGGAGCCGCGGCCGAGCTGCGGTCCGAACTGGTCGGCGCCGGCCCGCTGGAGGCGCTGCTCGCCGATCCCGAGGTCACCGATGTGCTGGTGGCTGCCCCGGACCGGGTGTGGGTGGACCGGGGCGGCGGGCTGGAGCTGACCGGGGTGACCTTCGCCGACGCCGACGCCGTGCGCAGGCTCGCCCAGCGGCTGGCCGCGGTCGCGGGGCGCCGCCTGGACGACGCCCGCCCCTGGGTGGACGCCCGGATGCCGGACGGCACCCGGCTGCACGCGGTGCTGCCGCCGGTGGCGGTCGGCTCGGCCTGCCTGTCGCTGCGGGTGGTGCGGCCCCGGGCGTTCACCCTGGACGAGCTGGTCGCGGCGGGGACGCTGCCGCCCGGCGGGCAGCGGCTGCTGCGGGACATGGTGGAGGCCCGGCTGTCGTTCCTCGTCTCCGGCGGGACCGGCACCGGCAAGACCACCCTGCTCAGCGCCCTGCTGGGGCTGGTCGGACCCGGCGAGCGGATCGTCCTCGCCGAGGATTCCGCCGAGTTGCGCCCCGACCACCCCCATGTGGTGCGGCTGGAGACCCGGCCCGCCAACCAGGAGGGCGCGGGTCTGGTCACCCTCGCAGACCTGGTCCGGCAGGCGCTGCGCATGCGGCCGGACCGGCTGGTCGTCGGCGAGGTGCGGGGAAGTGAAGTGGCGGACCTGCTGGCCGCTTTGAACACGGGTCACGAAGGCGGCTGCGGCACTGTCCACGCGAATGCCGCCGGGCACGTCCCCGCCCGGCTGGAGGCGCTCGGAACCGCCGCGGGCCTCGACCGGGCCGCCCTGCACAGCCAGTTGGCGGCCGCGCTGACCCTGGTGGTCCACCTGGTCCGGGACCGGGCCGGGCGGCGCAGGGTGGCCGAGGTGCACGTGCTGGAGCGGGATGCCGCCGGGCTGGTGGTCACCGTTCCGGCACTGCGCTGGTCGGCCCGCGGGTTCGTACGGGAGCCCGGCTGGGAGCGGCTGGGGCCGCTGCTGGGGGGTGCGCGGTGAGCGGCGCGGCGGCGGTACCGGTGCCCGTGTTCGCCGGGGTGCTGTGCGCCGGGACGGCCGCCTGGGTGCTGGCCGGGGGAGACCGGGTGTCCCGGCGGGCCCGGGTGGTGCTCGCGGGGCCCGGGCCGGCGGTGCCCGGCGGGCCGGTGCGCCGGGAGCGGCTCCTGGCCGCGGCCTGGACGCGGGCCTTCCGCCGGCGGGAGCGGGCCTGCCTCGGGGCGGGGCTCGCGGTCGCGGTGCTGGGCGGCTCGGTGATCCCGCTGGTGGCGGGCGCCGCGGCGGTGCCCCTGGTGCGGCGCCGGCTCGCCGCCCGGCAGCGGGAGCGGGACCGGTCCGCGCGGGCCGCCGGGGTGATCGCGCTGTGCGGGGCGGCGGTGGGCGAACTGCGAGCCGGGGCCCAGCCCGGGCAGGCCCTGACGGCGGCGATGCGCCGGACCGCCGCGGGCCCGGGCGGCCCGGGCCCGATGGAGACGGCGGTACTGGCCGCCGCCGCGTTCGGCGGCGACGTCCCCGCCGCCCTGCGCCAGGCGGCGCGGGAGCCCGGAGCGGAAGGGCTGGCCGGGATGGCCGCCTGCTGGGGGATCTCGGTGGACGGCGGCGCGGGCCTGGCCGCCGGACTCGACCGGCTGGAAGGGGCGCTGCGGGCCGAGCGGGACCGCCGGGAGGCCCTGCGCGCCCAACTGGCCGGAGCCCGGTCGACGGCAGCGGTGCTCGCCCTGCTGCCGCTGGTCGGGCTGCTGATCGGCACCGGGCTCGGGGCGGACCCGCTGCGCGTGCTGCTGCACACCCCGGTCGGCTGGGGCTGCCTGCTGGCGGGCGGCGTGCTGGAGGGGCTGGGGCTGCTGTGGTGCCGGCGGATCGTACGGGCGGGGGAGCGGTGATGGGCGGGCTCGCGGTCCACAGGCTGGGGACAGCGCTGTGCCTGGCGGTGGCGGTGCTCGGTACGGCATCCGCGGTTGCCGCGCACCTGAGAGCCCGGGCGGCCTCCCGCAGGATCGCCGCGCTGCTGCCGGCGGGGGCCCGGCGGAGGCGGCCGGCCGTCCTCGGGGCGCGGATACGGGTCCTCGCGGCGCAGTGGTGGGGCCCGGCGGGGGTGCTGCTGGCGGTGTGGGTGCTGGTCGGCGGGGCGCCGGGGGCGGCGGCGGGCTGCGCTGCGGCCTCCGGGATGTGGTGGCTGCGCCGCCGGATGCCGGGCAGGCGGCCGGACGGGGCAGAGGCGGAGGAGGCGGAGCGTCAGCTGCCGTTCGCGGCCGATCTGCTGGCCGCCTGCCTCGCGGCCGGGGCCGGGCCGGTCGAGGCCGCCGAGGCGGTGGGGGAGTCGCTGGGCGGCCCGGTGGGCGAGCGGCTGGCGCTGGCCGGGGCGGAGGTGCGGCTCGGCGGCGAACCGGGCGCGGCCTGGGGGAGGTTGGCGCGGATACCGGGCGCGGGGGCGCTCGCCGCGTGCCTGGAGCGGGCCGCGCGGACGGGGGCGCCGGCGGCGGAGCCGGTCGCACGGCTGGCGAAGGCCCTGCGGGAGGAGCGGTCCCGGCAGGCGACCGCGCGGGCGCAGCGCGCGGCGGTGCTCGTCACCGCACCGGTGGGGCTGTGTTTTCTCCCCGCGTTCCTTGCGGTCGGAGTGGCTCCCGTGGTGATCGGAATGGCCTCGGGCCTTCTCTCCGGAACGTGAGATCGAGAAACCCCGTCCGGTGTGGAAATCGGAACTGAGATCACATCAAGAACGAATATCAGCAGGAGGTTGTCATGAGGATCATCTGGGTTCGCCTGCGTGCGGCGGTCGGCGGCCGGGCGGGTGATGCGGGGATGTCCACGTCCGAATACGCCATGGGCACGATCGCGGCGTGTGCATTCGCGGCCGTTCTGTACAAGGTGGTGACGAGCGACGTGGTGTCCACGGCACTCCAGTCGACCATCGGGAAGGCGCTCGATGTGCCGTTCTGAGGGAAAACCGCGGCCTGTCGGAGGGCGGAGAGGAGACCGGGGATATGTGACGGCGGAGGCGGCGCTGGTCATTCCCGCGCTGGTGCTGTTCGCGGCCCTGCTGGTGTGGGCGCTGATGGCGGCCGCCGCGCAGATCCGCTGTGTGGACGCGGCCCGGGCCGGTGCCCGGGCGGCGGCCCGGTCGGAGCCGGCGGAGCAGGCGGTGGCAGCCGCCCGGGCCGCCGCTCCGCCCGGGGCCGAGGTGGCGCTGGAACGGGAGGGGGACCTGTGGCGGGTGCGGGTGGCGGCGCCGGCGCCGGGACCGGCCGGGCTGCCGGTACGGCTCGGGGCCCAGGCGGTGGCCCTGGCCGAGGACAGCGTGGGGCCGCCGCCATGAGGGGCGACCGGGGGTCGGCCACGGTCTGGGCGGCACTGGTGGCGACCGCGCTGGGGGCGGTGTTCGGCGGGGTGCTCCTGCTCGGGCAGGCGGTGCTCGCCCGTCACCGCGCGGCGGCCGCCGCCGACCTGGCGGCCCTGGCCGCGGCGGCGACCTGGGCGCACGGCCCGGAGACCGCCTGCGCCGCAGCCCGCCGGGTGGCCCGGGCCCAGGCCGCCGACCTGCCCGCGTGCGCCCTCCGGGGCGAGGTGGCCGAGGTCGCAGCCCGGTCCGCGGCCGGCCCCTTCCGGCCCGCGATCACCGCCCGGGCCGGCCCGCCGCAGGAAGCCGCCGAACCGGACGCACCGGGGGCCGACCCCGCACCGGGCCGGCCGCCGGTGGGTACCGGTTCAGGCCAAAACCCGCCGTCGGCGGGCACGGTTTCGGGCCAGGGCCCGCCGCCGGTGGACACGGGTCCGGGCCCGGGTCCGTTGCCCGGCCCGGCCCCGGCCCCGGCTGTGGCCGGGGGCGGCGGCGGGCGTCAGGCGGCCGCGGACAGGAGACGGGTCAGCAGGCGGACGGCGCCGCGCTTGTGGAGGGGGTCGTTGCCGTTGCCGCACTTGGGGGACTGGATGCAGGACGGGCAGCCGGCCTCGCACTCGCAGGCGGCGATGGCGTCGCGGGTGGCGGTCAGCCAGGCCCGGGCCGTGTGGAAGGCCCGCTCGGCGAAACCGGCCCCGCCGGGGTGGCCGTCGTACACGAAGACGGTCGGCAGGAGGGTGTCCGGGTGCAGCGGGACGGAGACCCCGCCGATGTCCCAGCGGTCGCAGGTGGCGAACAGCGGGAGGAGGCCGATGGAGGCGTGCTCGGCGGCGTGCAGGGCGCCGCCGAGGATCTCCGGGCCGATCCGGGCCTCGTCGAGCTGGTCCTCGGTCACGGTCCACCAGACGGCGCGGGTGCGCAGGGTGCGCGGGGGCAGGTCCAGCTTGGCCTCGCCGAGCACCTCGCCGGTGATCAGCTTGCGGCGGAGGTAGGAGACCACCTGGTTGGTGACCTCCACCGAGCCGTAGCAGAGCCGGGCACCGCCCCACGGGATCTCGGTCTCGGTCTCCAGGACGGAGATGGAGGTGGTGTCGCGGGCAGTGGTCGAGAACGGAGGGCTGGCCTCCTCGACCAGGGCGACCGAGTCCTCCAGGTCCAGCCGCTGCACCAGGTAGGTGCGGCCCTGGTGGAGGTGGACGGCCCCGTCGTGGACGGCGGTGTGCGCCGCGGACTCGTCCACCGTGCCCAGCAGGCGCCCGGTGGCGGCCTCGACGATCTGCACGGGGCGGCCGCCCCCGCCCCGGATGTCGGTCAGGTCCGTCGCCCGCTCCCGGCGCGTCCAGTGCCAGGCGGTGGCCCGGCGGCGCAGCAGCCGCGCCGCCTCCAGCTGCGGCAGCAGGCCGGTGGCGGCGGGGCCGAACAGGGCGAGGTCGTCCTCGGTCAGCGGGGCCTCGGCGGCGGCCGCGCACAGGTGCGGGGCCAGGACGTACGGGTTGTCCGGGTCCAGGACCGTGGCCTCCACCGGGCGGCGGAACAGGGCCTCCGGATGGTGGACGAGGTAGGTGTCCAGCGGGTCGTCCCGGGCGATCAGCACGGCCAGGGCCCCCTGCCCGGCGCGCCCCGCCCGGCCCGCCTGCTGCCACAGCGAGGCCCGGGTCCCCGGGTAGCCGGTGATCAGGACGGCGTCCAGGCCGGCGACGTCCACGCCCAGCTCCAGGGCGGTGGTGGCGGCCAGGCCGAGCAGCTCGCCGGAGTGCAGGGCCCGCTCCAGGGCGCGGCGCTCCTCGGGCAGGTAGCCGCCCCGGTAGGCCGCGACCCGGCGGGGCAGGGACCGGTCCACCTCGGCGAGCCGCTCCTGGGCGATCACCGAGATCAGCTCCGCCCCGCGGCGCGAGCGGACGAAGGCCACCGTACGGACCCCCTGGACGACCAGGTCGGTCAGCAGGTCGGCGGTCTCGGCCGTGGCGGTGCGGCGCACCGGCGCGCCCTTCTCGCCCCGCAGGTCGGTCAGCGGCGGCTCCCACAGGGCGAAGACCACCTCGCCCCGCGGCGAGGCGTCGTCGGCGACCTCGGTGACGGGGACACCGGTCAGCCGGGTCGCCGCGGCCGCCGGGTCGCTCGCCGTGGCGGAGGCCAGCAGGAAGACCGGCTCGGCGCCGTAGCGGGCGCACAGCCGCCGCAGCCGCCGCAACACCTGTGCCACGTGGGAGCCGAAGACGCCCCGGTAGGTGTGGCACTCGTCGACGACGACGTAGCGCAGGGCGCGCAGGAAGGAGGACCAGCGGGCGTGCCCGGGCAGGATCGCGCGGTGCAGCATGTCGGGGTTGGTCAGGACGTAGTTCGCGTACTGGCGGACCCATTCGCGCTCCTCGACCGGCGTGTCCCCGTCGTAGACGGCGGGCCGGACCGCGTGGCCCAGCGGCGCGGCGAGGTCCCGTACGGAGCGTCGCTGGTCGGCGGCCAGTGCCTTGGTCGGAGCCAGGTAGAGGGCGGTCGCGCCCCTTCCGTTGGGGGCCTCGGCGCCGTCCGCGAGGGCGGAGAGCACGGGGGCGAGGTAGGCCAGCGACTTGCCCGACGCGGTGCCGGTGGCGACGACCACGGACTCGCCGTCCAGGGCGTGCTCGGCGGCCGCGGCCTGGTGTTCCCACGGGTGTTCGATCCCCGCGGCCTGGATCGCGGCTACTACGTCCGTTCGGATGCGGTCGGGCCACACGGCATGACGACCCTCCCGGCGGGGCAAGTGCTCCGTATGGGTGATGCGCGCAGCTCGAAAAGACCCCCGTGACAGACGGTCCAGAACCGTGTCGGGAGCGGGTCGCGGGTCCTCAGGTGCCGTGGGACGACCGGGACGGTGAGTATTGGCCATTGGAACCGAGTGTGTCACCGGCGTGCGGGACAATGGTCAGAAGGCGTCGTGCGCGCCTGCCGGTAAGTGATTGAATGCCATCGCGGCAGCCAATCCCTCCCCCGCTCTCGGGTGGGGAGGCCCCTGGGGGGCGCCGCTCGATAGCAAGGTGCTGGAGGATCCGTGGACCTGTCCCTGTCGACTCGCACTGTCGGCGACCGCACGGTCGTGGAGGTCGGTGGCGAGATTGATGTGTATACCGCGCCCAAGCTGCGCGAGCAGTTGGTCGAGTTGGTGAACGACGGCAGCTACCACCTGGTTGTCGACATGGAGCGGGTGGACTTCCTCGATTCCACCGGTCTCGGTGTGCTCGTGGGAGGCCTCAAGCGCGTCCGGGCGCACGAGGGCTCGCTGCGCCTGGTGTGCAACCAGGAGCGCATCCTGAAGATTTTCCGTATCACCGGCCTGACCAAGGTGTTCCCGATCCACACGACGGTGGAGGACGCCGTCGCAGCCACCGACTGACGAGTTCCGCCCCCGGTGCGCCGCACGGCGGCGCCCGGGGAGGGAGCCGAAGAGGAGCGGGGGCGCGGGCCGCTGGACGGTCCGGGCCCCTGTAAGGCACGCCCGTAGTCAGAGGGGGACGCAATGGCCACCGTTGAACTCCGCTTCAGCGCCCAGCCCGAGCACGTCCGGACGGCCCGCCTGGTCGCGGCCGCGGTGGCGCGGCGGGCCGGCGTGGAGGAGGCCGTGCTCGACGAGGTCCGCCTCGCGGTGGGCGAGGCCTGCTCGCGCGCCGTCGGCCTGCACCTCAGCAACGGGCTGACCGCGCCCGTACGGGTCGTCCTGACCGAGGAGGAGAAGCTGTTCTCCATCGAGGTCGGCGACGAGGTCCCCGGGCCGGGCGGAGGGCCGGGAGACACCGTTCCCGGGCTTGAGGCGGCCCTGGACCCGGATGCGGACACCGAGGACGAGATGGGGCTCGCGGTGATCAGCGGGCTCGTCGACGACGTCGAGGTGACGAGCAGTGAGCGGGGCGGAACCATCCGGATGAGCTGGCCCGTTTCGGCGAACCCCGAACTCTCCTAGCCCGCTCCCGGCCCGCCCCGCGTATTATTCGATCTTATTCAAGGCCCTGCTGAGCAGGGCCTTTTTCATGCCCGCACGCAATTCCTGGATCCATGACCATGTGTCAATGCCTTTGTCCCATTACCTCTTTCGGGGGTAATGGAGTGGCGCGATCTATTGGTGGGGGGCGAGAGCAGGCCAATTCCGTTTCCTGCGCACTGTTTTGCTCGGGACCGGCTCCCTACAATCCGTCCACATCTTGAGCTCATCACGTCAAGGAGGACGAATGACGGGGCTCTTCACCCCTGAAGCGCCGGACGGCACAACCGATCTGGCCGCCGCGGTACTCACCGATGACAATCGGCTCATCGTGATGGTGATCGCGGCCGTGGCAATTGCCGCACTCGTCGTCGCGCAGATCCTGGTCCGCCAGGTTCTCTCCGCCGACGAGGGAACCGACAGCATGAAGAAGATCGCCGCGGCCGTGCAGGAAGGCGCCAACGCCTACCTGGGCCGGCAGCTGCGCACCCTCGGCATCTTCGCCGTCGTCGTGTTCTTCCTGCTGTTCCTGCTGCCCGCCGACGACTGGACGCAGCGCGCGGGACGCTCCGCGTTCTTCCTCGTCGGCGCCCTCTTCTCGGCGACCACCGGCTACATCGGCATGCGCCTCGCGGTGCGCGCCAACGTCCGCGTCGCCGCCGCCGCCCGCGAGGCCACCCCCGCCGACGGGGAGCCCGCCAAGGACCTCACCGACGTCTCCCACAAGGCCATGCGGATCGCGTTCCGCACCGGCGGGGTCGTCGGCATGTTCACCGTCGGCCTCGGCCTCCTCGGCGCCTCCTGCGTCGTCCTGGTCTATGCGGCCGACGCCCCCAAGGTCCTGGAGGGCTTCGGCCTCGGCGCCGCCCTGATCGCGATGTTCATGCGCGTCGGCGGCGGCATCTTCACCAAGGCCGCCGACGTCGGCGCCGACCTGGTCGGCAAGGTCGAGCAGGGCATTCCGGAGGACGACCCGCGCAATGCCGCGACCATCGCCGACAACGTGGGCGACAACGTCGGCGACTGCGCCGGCATGGCGGCCGACCTCTTCGAGTCGTACGCCGTCACCCTCGTGGCCGCTCTCATCCTCGGCAAGGCCGCCTTCGGCGACCTGGGCCTGGCCTTCCCGCTCATCGTTCCCGCCATCGGCGTCATCACCGCCATGATCGGCATCTTCGCGGTCTCCCCGCGCCGCTCCGACCGCAGCGGAATGGCCGCCATCAACCGCGGCTTCTTCATCTCCGCCGTGATCTCCCTGGTGCTCGTCGCCATCGCCGTCTACGCCTACCTGCCGGCCACGTACGAGGAGCTCGTCGGCGTCGAGAACCCGGCGATCACCCAGCACTCCGGCGACCCGCGCGTCCTCGCCCTCGTCGCCGTCGCCATCGGCATCGTGCTCGCAGCCCTGATCCAGCAGCTCACGGGCTACTTCACCGAGACCAACCGCCGTCCCGTCCGGGACATCGGAAAGTCCGCGCTGACCGGCCCCGCCACCGTCGTCCTGGCCGGTATCTCCGTCGGCCTGGAGTCCGCGGTCTACACGGCGCTGCTCATCGGCCTCGGCGTCTACGGGGCCTTCCTGCTCGGCGGCACCTCGATCATGCTCGCGCTCTTCGCGGTGGCCCTGGCCGGCACTGGCCTGCTCACCACCGTCGGCGTGATCGTCGCCATGGACACCTTCGGGCCCGTCTCCGACAACGCCCAGGGCATCGCCGAGATGTCCGGCGACGTCGAGGGCGCCGGCGCGCAGGTCCTGACCGACCTCGACGCCGTCGGCAACACCACCAAGGCCATCACCAAGGGCATCGCCATCGCCACGGCCGTGCTCGCCGCGGCCGCGCTGTTCGGCTCGTACAACGACGCCATCTCCACCGCGGTCAAGGAGGTCGGAGCCAAGGCCGGGGAGATGAACCTCAGCCTCGACATCGCCCAGCCCAACAACCTCGTCGGGCTGATCCTCGGCGCGGCGGTGGTCTTCCTGTTCTCCGGCCTCGCCATCAACGCGGTGTCCCGCTCCGCGGGCGCCGTGGTCTACGAGGTGCGCCGCCAGTTCCGCGAGCGCCCCGGAATCATGGACTACACCGAGAAGCCCGAGTACGGCCGCGTCGTGGACATCTGCACCAAGGACGCGCTGCGCGAGCTCGCCACCCCCGGCCTGCTCGCCGTCATGGCGCCCATCGCGGTCGGCTTCGTCCTCGGCGTCGGCGCGCTCGGCGCGTACCTCGCGGGCGCGATCGGCTGCGGCACGCTGATGGCCGTCTTCCTCGCCAACTCCGGCGGCGCGTGGGACAACGCCAAGAAGCTCGTCGAGGACGGCCACCACGGCGGCAAGGGCAGCGACGCCCACGCCGCGACCGTCATCGGCGACACCGTCGGCGACCCGTTCAAGGACACCGCCGGCCCCGCCATCAACCCGCTGCTCAAGGTCATGAACCTGGTGGCGCTGCTGATCGCGCCGGCCGTCGTCCAGTTCAGCTACGGCGCCGACACCAGCCCGACCGTCCGCGCGGTCGTCGCGGCCGTCGCCATCACCGTCATCGTCGTCGCCGTGTACGTCTCCAAGCGGCGCGGCATCGCGGTCGGCGACAGCGGCGACGGCGCGGGGACCGAGCGGGTGGCGCAGCAGCCGGCCGACCCCGCGGTCGTGTCCTGACACGGCCCGTTTCCCCGGGGTTCGAAGGCACAATCGAACGGCGGGCGGGCGGCGCGGACCGACGCGCTGTCCGTCCGCCGTTCTGCGTGGCCGGAGGAGGGCCGTGTATCTTCCGGGCCGAGAGCCTTGGAAGGGACCGATCCGGTGAACAAGAAGTTTGCGTCCGCGGTGTCCGGCGGTGCGGTACTGATGCTCGTGCTGTCCGGCTGCGGCGGCGACGACGGCGGCGAGAAGGTCAACGCGTGGGCCAAGAAGGTCTGCGACAAGTGGGCGCCCGAGCTGCAGAAGGTCGCGGTGGCCAGTGCCGACATGAAGCGCGTGTCCGGTACGACGAGCAAGCCGGACGAGGTGCAGAAGACCGACTCGGCGGCCTTCCAGGTCCAGTCCGACGCGTACAAGGCGATGAGCGCCGCGGTGTCGTCGGCGGGGGCCCCGCCGACCGAGGACGGCCAGGCGGCCCAGACCGCGGCGGTCCAGGGCTTCGAGGCCGCGTCCAAGGCCTACGCGGACCTGAAGACGAAGATCGACGCGCTCGACCCCAAGGACCAGACCAAGTTCGCCGATGGCCTCAGCCAGATGTCGGGCGCCATCGCGGAGGCCAACAAGGGCAGCAAGGAGGCGTACGCGAAGGTCACGGTGGGCGATCTGAAGAAGGCGGTCGAGAGCCAGAAGGGCTGCAAGGTGTCGTGACGCCCGGCCAGAAGGGCTGCAAGGTGTCGTGACGCCCGCCGAGGTGTCCCGGCGCCCGCCAGGTGTCATGTGACATCCGCCGAGGTGTTCCACGCCCGCCAAGTGAGCCCCGGCGGCCGCGCCGTGGCCGGTGCGGCGCACGGATCCGCCGTGTCAGCCGACACAATGGACGCGTGAGTACCACCAGCCTCCCCACGCCCGACCGCGCCGCCGAGCTCCGCGCGGCCCTGCTCTCCGCCGGCTTCACCGCCGACGGCGTGCTGGAGCTGCTCGGCGCCCCCGCCTACGCCGCGCTGGCCCGCAGCGAGACGGTCCCCGCCCTGCGCGCCACCCGAAGCCGGGGCACCGGCCCGCTCGCGAGCCTGGTGCGGCTGTTCCTGCTGCAGCAGCCGGAGCCGTACGTGCACGCGGCGGAGGCGCTGCCCGTCGAGGCGGCGCTGGCCGACGGCTGGCTGCGCCGCGAGGGCGATGAGGTGCACGCCACCGTCGACATCCGCCCGTACGGGGGCCCGGACGGCGAGGACTGGTTCATCGTCTCCGACCTCGGCTGCGCCGTCGGCGGGGCCGGCGGGATCGGCAGCCGCGAGGAGGACGTGGTCCTCGGCGTCGGCGGCGCCTCCACGACCCTGGCCGGGATCACCGTGCGCATCCCGGTCGCCGACGCCCTCGACCTCGGCACCGGCTCCGGCATCCAGGCCCTGCACGCCGCCCGGCACGCCACCCGGGTCACCGCCACCGACGTCAACCCGCGGGCCCTGGGCATCACCCGGCTGACGCTGGCGCTGTCCGGGGCGCCGGAGGCCGAGCTGCTCCTCGGATCGCTGTTCGAGCCGGTCGGCGAGGCCACGTACGACCTGATCGTCTCCAACCCGCCGTTCGTGATCTCCCCCGGCGCGCGGCTGACGTACCGGGACGGCGGCATGGGCGGCGACGACCTGTGCCGGACCCTGGTCCAGCAGGCGGGCGCCCACCTCAACCCGGGCGGGTACGCCCAGTTCCTCGGGAACTGGCAGCACGTGGAGGGAGAGGACTGGCGCGACCGGCTCCGCTCCTGGGTGCCGCGCGGCTGCGACGCGTGGATCGTGCAGCGCGACGTGCAGGACGTCACCCAGTACGCGGAGCTGTGGCTGCGCGACGCGGGGGACCACCGCACCGAACCCGCCGAGTACGTGCAGCGGTACGAGGACTGGCTCGACGAGTTCGAGGCCCGCAAGACCAAGGCGGTCGGCTTCGGCTGGATCACCCTGCGCCGCACCGACGCGGCCGAGCCGTCGATCGTGATCGAGGAATGGCCCCACACGGTGGAGCAGCCGCTCGGCGACGCCGTCCTCGCCCACTTCGCCCGCCAGGACTACCTGCGCGAGCACGACGACGCGGCCCTGCTGGACGGCCGCTTCGTGCTGGTCGAGGAGGTCGTCCAGGAGCAGGTCGGCCCGCCCGGCGCGGAGGACCCGGAGCACGTCGTGCTCCGCCAGAACCGCGGCATGCGGCGCGCCACGACGGTGGACACGGTCGGGGCGGGCTTCGCCGGCGTGTGCGACGGCTCGCTCACCGCGGGCCGGATCCTGGACGCGATCGCGCAGCTGGTGCAGGAGGACCCGGTCCTGCTCCGGGACCGGACGCCCGGGGCGATCCGGATGCTGGTCGAGCAGGGCTTCCTGGAGCCGGTCGCCGACCGCTGAGCCGGTACGCGTGCCGCGGCGGCCACCGCGGCGGGCCAGCGCGGCGGGCCAGCGCGGCGGGCCAGCGCGGCCGCCGCGGGCCGTCCGAGTCGCCGCGGGCCGACCGGGGCTTCGTGTGCCGGCCGGGTCGTCTCGGGGCGGCCGGGGCCGGTGTGCCGTCGCAGCCGCAGTTGTGATGTAACCCGCGGTTCGCCCGCTGTTCTCCCGCGGCTGGCAGGCTCCCCGGGTACGAGGCCGGCCGGGGGACCCCGGGATGCCCGGGGGGATTCCGGGGGAGCCCGGGCGCGGCCCGGCTCACGGCCCGGCATCGAGGGGGAACGGCATGGAACGCGGTCCGGCGATCTTCGCGGCAGCCGTTTTCCTGCTGTTCGGAACGGCTCTGCTGGCCTGGACGGGGGCGCGTGCCCGCCGCGGCGCGCCGGTGGCCGAGGACGTGCGCCCCGCTGTGGCCGTACCGCTGGCCCTGCTCGGCGGCGCGACGGCGGTGGCCCTCGGCGTGTGGTGCCTCACGCGGCTCTGAATCCGGGACGTCGGCGAACACATCCGCGAGCCCGACACCGCCCGGCACCGCGGGATTCCGGCCGGCCGGCCCGGCCGAATGCCGACCGAAGCCCGCCGACGCGGTCCTACGGGGGAAACCGGACGTCAGGCGGGGTGCGGCCCCGCGGCCAGACGGCCCCCTGGCCACTCGGGCCAGTGATCGAGACGGATCCGGCGGGGTATCCGGGCGGCAGGAATGGCACTTGTCGGGTTACCGTTCGAGTGGCCGTTGCGGGCTTGTGCCGTTTGACACGGGTGCGGGTTGTACCGTCACACTCCGCAGCGTCGCCGTACTGCGACCGAGTGCCGACCGGAGAGAAGAGCCAAGTTGTCCCCGACTAGCGAGACCGCACAGGGCGGCCGCCGACTCGTCATCGTCGAGTCCCCTGCCAAGGCGAAGACGATCAAGGGCTACCTCGGCCCGGGATACGTCGTCGAGGCGAGCGTCGGGCACATCCGCGACCTCCCGAACGGCGCCGCCGAGGTCCCCGACAAGTACACGGGTGAGGTCCGCCGCCTCGGCGTGGACGTCGAGCACGACTTCCAGCCGATCTACGTCGTCAACGCGGACAAGAAGGCGCAGGTCAAGAAGCTCAAGGACCTGCTGGCCGAGTCCGACGAGCTCTTCCTCGCCACCGATGAGGACCGCGAGGGCGAGGCCATCGCGTGGCACCTCCAGGAAGTCCTCAAGCCCAAGGTCCCCGTCCACCGGATGGTCTTCCACGAGATCACCAAGGACGCGATCCGCGAGGCCGTCGCCAATCCGCGCGAGCTGAACCAGCGCATGGTCGACGCCCAGGAGACCCGCCGCATCCTCGACCGCCTGTACGGCTACGAGGTCTCGCCGGTCCTGTGGAAGAAGGTCATGCCGAAGCTGTCGGCGGGCCGCGTCCAGTCCGTCGCCACCCGACTCGTCGTCGAGCGGGAGCGCGAGCGCATCGCCTTCCGCTCCGCCGAGTACTGGGACCTGACCGGCACCTTCGCCACGGGCCGGGCCGGCGACTCCTCCGACCCCTCGACGCTCGTCGCGCGGCTGAACACCGTCGACGGCAGGCGGATCGCCCAGGGCCGCGACTTCGGCGCGAACGGGCAGCTGAAGAGCGACGTGCTGCACCTCGACGAGGCGAACGCGCGCGCCCTGGCCGCCGCCCTCGCGGACAGCTCGTTCGCCGTCCGCTCGGTCGAGTCCAAGCCGTACCGCCGCTCCCCGTACGCCCCGTTCCGTACGACGACGCTGCAGCAGGAGGCCTCGCGCAAGCTGGGCCTCGGCGCCAAGGCGTGCATGCAGGTGGCGCAGAAGCTGTACGAGAACGGCTTCATCACCTATATGCGTACGGACTCCACGACGCTCTCGGACACCGCCGTCGCGGCCGCCCGGGCGCAGGTCACGCAGCTCTACGGGGCCGACTACCTGCCGGAGAAGGCGCGCGTCTACGCCGGGAAGGTCAAGAACGCCCAGGAGGCGCACGAGGCGATTCGTCCTTCGGGTGATCGTTTCCGCACTCCCGCCGAGACCGCTCTGACCGGCGACCAGTTCCGCCTGTACGAGCTGATCTGGAAGCGGACCGTCGCCTCCCAGATGAAGGACGCGACCGGCAACTCGGTCACCGTCAAGATCGGTGGCACGGCCGCCGACGGCCGGGACGCCGAGTTCACCGCCTCCGGCAAGACGATCACCTTCCACGGCTTCATGAAGGCGTACGTCGAGGGCGCGGACGACCCGAACGCCGAGCTCGACGACCGCGAGCGGCGCCTCCCGCAGGTCGCCGAGGGCGACGCGCTGGCCGCCGACGAGATCACCGCCGACGGCCACGCGACCAAGCCGCCTGCCCGCTACACCGAGGCCTCGCTGGTCAAGGAGCTGGAGGAGCGGGAGATCGGCCGCCCGTCGACGTACGCGTCGATCATCGGCACGATCCTGGACCGCGGATACGTCTTCAAGAAGGGCACGGCGCTCGTGCCGTCCTTCCTGTCGTTCGCCGTGGTCAACCTCCTGGAGAAGCACTTCGGCCGGCTCGTCGACTACGACTTCACGGCCAAGATGGAGGACGACCTCGACCGCATCGCGCGCGGCGAGGCCCAGGCCGTGCCGTGGCTCAAGCGGTTCTACTTCGGGCCGGAGGGCGAAGCCGCCCAGGCCGGGCCGGCCGACGGCGACCACCTCGGCGGGCTGAAGGAGCTGGTCACGGACCTGGGCGCGATCGACGCCCGGGAGATCTCCTCCTTCCCCGTCGGCGAGGGCATCGTGCTGCGCGTGGGCCGGTACGGGCCGTACGTGGAGCGGGGCGAGAAGGACGCCGAGGGCCACCAGCGGGCGGACGTCCCGGACGACCTGGCTCCGGACGAGCTGACGGTCGCGTACGCGGAGGAGCTCTTCGCCAAGCCGAGCGGTGAGTTCCAGCTCGGCAAGGACCCCGTCAGCGGGAACGAGATCGTCGCCAAGGACGGCCGCTACGGGCCGTACGTGACGGAGATCCTGCCCGAGGGCACGCCGAAGACCGGCAAGAACGCGGTCAAGGCGCGCACGGCGTCGCTCTTCAAGTCGATGTCGCTGGACACGGTGACCCTCGACGACGCGCTCAAGCTGATGTCGCTGCCGCGGATCGTGGGAGCCGACGCCGAGGGCGTCGAGATCACGGCGCAGAACGGCCGCTACGGCCCGTACCTGAAGAAGGGCACGGACAGCCGCTCCCTGGAGACCGAGGACCAGCTCTTCACGATCACGCTGGACGAGGCGCTGGCGATCTACGCCCAGCCGAAGCAGCGGGGCCGCGCGGCGGCCAAGCCGCCGCTGAAGGAACTGGGCACGGACCCGGTCAGCGAGCGCCCGGTGGTGGTGAAGGACGGCCGCTTCGGCCCGTACGTGACGGACGGCGAGACGAACGCGACGCTGCGGCGGGACGACGACGTCGAGACGATCACGCCGGAACGGGGCTACGAGCTGCTCGCGGAGAAGCGGGCGAAGGGCCCAGCCAAGAAGACGGCGAAGAAGGCCCCGGCGAAGAAGGCGACGGCCACGAAGACGGCCGCCGCGAAGAAGACGGCGGCGAAGAAGACGACGACGGCCAAGAAGGCGACGACGGCGAAGGCGACGACGGCGAAGGCGACGACGGCGAAGAAGACGGCCGCAAAGAAGACGGCCGCCACCCCGCCCGCGGAGTCCTAGCCCCACCGGAAACGCCGGCACCCTGATCCGCCCGGCCCCGGGCCGACGGCATGAGCGCCCCGCGAGGGGCGCGGGGAACTGCGCGAGCACCCCGATCCGTCCGGCACGGGGCGGCGGCGTGAGCGCCCCGCGAGGGGCGCGGGGACCTGCGCGAGCAACCCCGGCCGGCCGGCACCCGGCCGACAGCGGTGGCCCCGGCCGCGGGGGCGTGGGGCCACCCCGGGGCCCCGCCCCGGGGTTATCCACAGCCCTCCGCACCTGCCGAGCGCAGCGGATAGGCTGGGCGGATGACGCGAGCCGAACAGCCGACTGGCGTGACCGCCCCCCCGAACCCTTCCTACGACGAAGCCCTCGCCGCGGATTCCCGCGAGCGGGCGCTGCGTGCCCTGCTGCGCACCCCCAGGCTGCGCCGCCTGTGGAGCGCCCAGCTGGTCAGCGGCATCGGCGATGCCCTCGCCCTGCTGGTCCTGGTGGTGCTCGCCTTCCAGGCGGCCGTATCCCAGGGCACCTTCGGCACCGGCTACCGCGGCTGGGCCCTGGCCGTGGCCGCCGTGTTCGGGGTCCGGATCCTCGCCACCCTGCTCTTCGGCGCGGTCCTGCTCGGCCCGCTGGCCAAGCTCACCGCCCCCGGCGGCACGCTGGACCGCCGCTGGACGATGGCCGGGGCCGACGGGATCCGGATCGGCCTGTTCGTCGTCGCCCCGCTCTGGCTCGACTGGATCCCGGCGCACGCGCTGACCGCGCTGCTGGCCACCGTCTTCGTCGCCGGCGCCGCCGAGCGGCTGTGGACCCTGGCCAAGGACAGCGCCGCCCCCGCCCTGCTGCCCGAGGCGCCGCCGGAGGGGGCGACCGTACGGCCGCTGCCCGACCACCTCGACGCCCTGCGCCGGCTGACGCTGCGCACGACGTTCGCCACGATGCCCGCCGCCGCGGGCGCGCTGCTCGCCGCGACACTGGTCGGCAAGGTCCTCGGCCTCGGCGTCGACTGGTTCGCCGCGAACCAGGCCGCCCTCGGCTCGTACGTGGCGGCCGGCCTGTTCGCCGCGTCGCTGTCGCTGCTGCTGCCGCTGATCCTGCCCGCCGGGAAGACGCCGCGCCCGCGGTCCCCGCTGGAGGGCCTGCGGGCCCCGAAGGCGGGGGACCGGCCCGACAAGGGCCGTACGGGGGCGATCCCGCTGTTCGTCCTGGCCTGCGCCGCGGTCGCCGGGGCGGTGGCCTGTGCCGCCGCCGTGGCCGTGCTGCACGCCTTCGACCTGGGCGGCGGCCCGGCCACCTTCGCCCTGCTCGTGCTCGGCCTGCTCGGCGGCACCGGCGCCGGCATCCGCGCCGGCCAGTCCGGCAAGGTGCTGCCCACGCTGTCCCGGCGCCGGCTGCTGGCCCTCGCGATCGCCGTGACCGGCACCGCGCTGCTGCTGGCCGGCCTGGTCACGGATCTGGCGACCGGCGTGTTCCTGTCGCTGGTCGCCGGCCTTGCCGCGGGCGTGGCCGCCAACACCGGGCACACCCTGCTCGACCAGGAGACCGAGGAGTTCCGCCGGGCCCGGGCCACCGAGCACCTGCAGGCCGTCGTACGGGTGGCGGTGGCGCTCGGCGCCGTCCTCGGCCCCGTCGTGGCCGCGGGGATCGGCCCGCACCGGCTGGCCTTCGCGGGCCTCGTCTTCGCGTACGGCGGCGCCGCGTACACCCTGATGATCGTCGGCGCGCTGCTGCTGCCGGCCGCCGTCGTGGTGCTCGTCAAGGCCGACGACCGCGCCGGCGTACCGCTGCGCCGCGACGTGCGCGAGGCGCTGCGCGGCGGGGAGCCCGACCAGGCGCCGTCCGCCAGCGGCTTCTTCATCGCCCTGGAGGGCGGCGACGGCGCCGGCAAGTCGACCCAGGTCCAGGCCCTGGCCGAGTGGATCCGCGGCAAGGGCCACGAGGTCGTCGTGACGCGCGAGCCGGGCGCCACCCCGATCGGCAAGCGGCTGCGGGCGATCCTCCTCGACGTTTCCTCGGCCGGGCTGTCCAACCGGGCCGAGGCCCTGCTGTACGCCGCGGACCGGGCCGAACACGTCGACTCGGTGGTCCGCCCCGCCCTGGAGCGCGGCGCGGTCGTCATCTCCGACCGCTACATCGACTCCTCGGTCGCCTACCAGGGCGCCGGCCGCGACCTGTCGCCGACCGAGATCGCCCGGATCTCGCGCTGGGCGACCGACGGGCTCGTACCGAACCTGACCGTGCTGCTCGACGTGTCCCCGGAGACCGCCCGGGAGCGGTTCACGGAGGCGCCCGACCGGCTGGAGTCGGAGCCCGCGGAGTTCCACCAGCGGGTCCGCTCCGGCTTCCTGACCCTCGCCGCCGCCGACCCCGGCCGCTACCTGGTGGTCGACGCGGGGCAGGACCCGGAATCGGTGGCCACCGTCGTCCGGCACCGCCTGGACCGCATGCTGCCGCTGTCGGAGGCCGAGCGGGCCGCCCAGGCCGAGGCCCGCCGCAAGGCCGAGGAGGAGGCCCGGCGCAAGGCGGAGGAAGAGGCGGCGCGCAAGGCCGAGGAGGAGCGGCTGAGGGCCGAGGAGGAGGCCCGCACGGCACGCGAGGCCGAGGAGGCCCGGCGCAAGGCCGAGGAAGAGGCCGCCGAGGCCCGCCGGATCGCCGAGGAGGAGGCCGCCCGCCGGGCGGAGGAGGAGCGGCTGCGCGCCGAGGAGGAGGCCCGTGCCCGGGCCGAGGCCGAGCGGCGGCGCGCGGAGGCCGAGGAGAAGGCCCGCGCGGCGGAGCAGGAGCGGCTCCGCCTGCAGGTGGAGGAGGAGGCCCGGCTGCGCGCCGAGGCCGACGAGCGGCGCCGGGAGAAGCAGCGGCGGGCCGAGGAGGCCCTGCTGAAGGCCGAGGAGGCGCGCCGGCAGGCGGAGGCCCAGGCGGCGGCAGCCGCGGCGGCCGCGGATGCCCGGGCTCCGCAGGCCCCGGCCGAGCCCGCGGCCGCGCCTGCGCCCGCCCCGAAGGTGTCCATGAGCAAGGAACCGCACCCGGACGACGCGGTGACGGTCGAGACCCCGCTGGTCGCCCCGCCGGTCAGGACCCCGGTGGACAAGCGGCTCGTCCGGCCGGACGACGTGACCCAGACCGTGCCGATGCCGAAGGCCGTGCCGATGCCGAAGGCCGACCCGGCGGCGGAGACTTCCGTGCTGCCCGCCGTCGAGGCGTCCGGAGCCGCGGACGAGACGGCTGTACTGCCGCCCGTACGCCCTTCCGGTACGTCCGGTGCTTCCGGCTCGGACTCCCGCAAGGGCGGGGCGGGGGACCGGGCGTCCGCGCCGTCCGTGCCGTCCGGGCGGCAGGCGTACTCCGCCGTGCGGCCGACGGCCCGGCGCCCCGAGGAGGACCCGGCCGACCGGGTGCCGCCGGGCATCTTCCGGGACGCCGGCGACGAGGTGACCCGCGAGCTCCCCGTCCTCGACGGTGAGGGCCGCCCGGACCGGCCGCGCCCCTCCTGGGCGGAGGAGACCCCGCTGGACGACCTGCCGACCCTGGCGGACGAACTGCTGGGCTCCCACCGGGACGACGAGGACGGCGAGGACGGCGAGGGCGGCCCGCGCCGCCGCCGCTGACGGGGTGGTGCCGCGGCCGCGGGCGGCAGGGATTGTCGGCGGCAGGCGCCACACTGGGTGAGCGGCACGAGCGGTAGAGCAGTAGAGCAGTACAAGCAGGTCGGCGTGGACGGCATGGACGGCATGTGAGTCGGCATGGACGGCATGTGAAAGGCGGTGGGCGGGATGCCCGTGTGGGACGACCTGGTGGGCCAGGAGCGGGTACAGGCGCAGCTGGCCGCCGCAGCCCGTGACGCGGACGCCCTGGTCACCGCCGTCGGCGCCGGGCAGGAGCCGCCCGCCGCGTCGAAGATGACCCACGCATGGCTGTTCACCGGCCCGCCCGGCTCCGGGCGGGCCACCGCCGCCCGCGCCTTCGCGGCCGCCCTGCAGTGCACCAGCCCCGACCGCGCCCTCGGCGGCGAGCCGGGCTGCGGGTTCTGCGACGGCTGCCACACCACCATGGTCGGTACGCACGCCGATGTGGAGGTCGTCCGTACGGACCTGCTGTCCATCGGCGTCAAGGAGACCCGCGACCTGGTCCGCCGGGCCCAGCTGTCCCCGGCCGTGGGCCGCTGGCAGGTCATCGTCCTGGAGGACTCCGACCGGCTGACCGAGGGCGCGGCCAACGTGCTCCTCAAGGCCGTGGAGGAGCCCGCTCCGCGCACCGTGTGGCTGCTGTGCGCGCCCTCGATGGAGGACGTGCTGCCCACCATCCGCTCCCGCTGCCGGATGCTGACCCTGCGCACCCCGTCCGTGACCGCCGTCGCCGACCTGCTCGTCCGGCGCGACGGCATCGAGCCCGGCGTCGCCGCGTTCGCCGCGCGCGCCACGCAGGGGCACATCGACCGGGCCCGCCGGCTCGCCCAGGACGAGGGCGCCCGGACCCGCCGCACCACCGTGCTGAAGCTCCCGCTCCGGGTCGACGACGTGGGGGGCTGCCTCAAGGCCGCCCAGGAGCTCGTCGACGCCGCCGCCGAGGACGCCAAAACGCTCGCGGAGGAGGTCGATGCCAAGGAGACCGAGGAGCTGAAGGCCGCGCTCGGCGCCGGGGCCGGCACGAGCGGGCGGATGCCGCGCGGCACGGCGGGCGTGATGAAGGAGCTGGAGGACCGGCAGAAGCGCCGCCGCACCCGCACCCAGCGCGACAGCCTCGACCTGGCGCTGACCGACCTCACCGGCTTCTACCGGGACGTGCTGGCCCTGCAGCTCGGCTCCCCGCTGGCCATCGCGAACGAGGACCTCCGCGCGGACCTCGACCGCGTCGCCCGCACCGGCGGCCCCGAGCGCACCCTGCGCCGGATCGAGGCGATCAGCGCCTGCCGCGAGGCCCTCGACCGGAACGTGGCCCCGCTCCTCGCCGTCGAGGCGATGACGATGGCCCTGCGCGCCGGCTGACACACCGGTTGACCGGTTCACCCGTACGGGCGACCCGGCGGGGACGGGCACGCCCCGCAGGGACGGGGCGGCCACGGGGCGCGCGGCGGCCCGGGGCGGCTCGCGGCGGGCAGCCACCCGGCCGACCGGCCCGGCACGACGTAGGCTCCGGGGATGGACACCCGTCGCCTGCTGCGCACCACCGGAACCGTGATCGCCGCCGCCGGGCTGCTGCTCTCCGGTTGCACCTCGGACGGCTCGGCGGGCTCCCGGGCCGCCGCGTCCGCCACCCGGGGCACCGGGCCGTCGGCCCGGCCGACCGCCGACCCGGCCGCCCTGCGCCCGTACTACGAGCAGAAGCTGGAGTGGCGTGACTGCGGTGTCCCCGGGTTCCAGTGCGCCACCATGAAGGCCCCGCTGGACTACTCCCGCCCCGATTCCGGGCAGGACGTCGAGATCGCGGTGGCCCGCCGCCCCGCCTCCGGGCCGGGCAAGCGGCTCGGCTCGCTCGTGGTCAACCCGGGCGGCCCCGGCGGCTCCGGCATCGGCTACCTCCAGGCGTACGCGGGCATCGGCTACCCGGAGCAGGTCCGCGCCCGCTACGACATGGTCTCCTTCGACCCGCGCGGGGTGGACCGCAGCAGCCCCGTCGAGTGCCTGACCGGCCCGGCCATGGACAAGTACACGCAGGTCGACCAGACCCCCGACGACGCCGCGGAGCGGGCCGCGCTGGTGGCGTCGTTCAAGGAGTTCGCGGCCGGCTGCCAGGAGCGCTCGCGGCGGATCCTGCCGCACGTCTCCACCGTCGACGCCGCCCGCGACATGGACATCCTCCGCGCGGTGCTGGGCGACGAGAAGCTGGCGTACGTCGGCGCCTCGTACGGCACCTTCCTCGGGGCGACGTACGCGGACCTCTTCCCCGGCCGGGTCGGCCGGCTGGTCCTGGACGGCGCCATGGACCCCTCCCGCCAGGCCCTCGACATGAACCGCGACCAGACCGAGGGCTTCGAGACGGCCTTCCGCTCCTTCGCCCGGGACTGCGCCAAGCAGCCCGACTGCCCCCTCGGCAAGGGCAGCCCCGAGGCGATCGCCGAACGCCTGCAGGAGTTCTTCGGCACCCTCGACGCCAAGCCGGTGCCGAGCGGCGACCCGAAGCGCCCGCTCGGCGAGTCCCTCGCCACGACCGGCGTGATCGCCGCGCTGTACGACGAGAGCGCGTGGCCGCAGCTGCGCGAAGCACTCGCCGCGGCGATGGGAGGCGACGGCTCCGGCCTCCTCGGCCTCGCCGACACCTACTACGAGCGCGAGGCGGACGGCAAGTACGCCAACCTGATGTACGCCAACGCCGCCGTGAACTGCCTCGACCAGCCCCCGGCCTTCTCCGGCCCCGACGCCGTCGCCGAGGCCCTCCCCTCCTTCCGGAAGGCCTCCCCGGTCTTCGGCGCGGGCCTGGCCTGGGCCTCCCTGAACTGCACGTACTGGCCGGTGAAGGCCACCGGCGCGGCCCGCCCGCTGACCGCGAAGGGAGCCCCGCCGATCGTGGTGGTCGGCACCCTGCGCGACCCGGCGACCCCGTACAAGTGGGCGGAGTCCCTGGCGGGCCAGCTCGACTCGGGCGTCCTGCTCACGTACGACGGCGACGGCCACACGGCCTACGGCCGCGGCAGCACCTGCATCGACAACGCGCTGAACACCTACCTGCTGGAGGGCAAGCCCCCGGCAAACGGCAAAAAGTGCACGTAACGATCACATGGTTCGGGGCACCCTGTTCGAGCCTGTAGACTAGGCGCCGCTGCTGATGAGCGAACCCCCAGGGGGCCTCTCATCGCCCAGCGGTGCCGCCTTAGCTCAGTTGGCCAGAGCAACGCACTCGTAATGCGTAGGTCTCGGGTTCGAATCCCGAAGGCGGCTCAGAGAAAGGCCAGGTCAGATACCTTCTGACCTGGCCTTTTCTGTTGCTCGGGGCATGACGGGTCACACGGCCGCGGTGCCGTGACTTTGCCTGCGTGAGCGATGCGTGAGCGGAGGGGCCGTCAGCCCTTCTTGGCCGCCTTCTTGGCCTTGGCCTTCTTCTTCCCCTTGGCCTTCGCCTTCGCGGCGCGCTTGGCCTCCTTGGCGGCCTTGCGGACCTGCTCTTCCTGCTCGGCCTTGCGCTGGAGGGGGACCAGCTTGGCGGTGGCCTCGGCGGCGCTCTTGCCGACGTGGGGGAGCACGCTCTGGTAGATGTCGCGCGTGATCCGGGTGTCGCTGTGCCCGAGCGTGTCCGACACGATCTTGATGTCGATATCGGCGGCCAGCATGAGCGTGGCCGCGCCGTGCCGGAGGTCGTGCAGCCGGATCGGCGGCAGTCCGGAGGCTGCCACGAGCCGCTCGAAGAGATCGGTCACCTTGCCCGGGTGCAGCCATGAGCCGTCTTCCTGCGTGAAGACGAGCCCGGTGTTCACCCAGGCCGACCCCCACTCCGCGCGGTCGGCCTCCTGCTGCTTGCGGTGCCGCTCCAGGACGCCGACGGTGTCGTCGTCGAGCGCAACCACGCGGAAGCCGCTGTCCGTCTTCGGCTCGGACGCCTCGACCTCCCACCCGTCCTGGACGAGCTGCCCGGTCACGGTGAGGGAATGCCGGTCGAGGTTGGTCTCCGACCAGGGCTGCCCGCACGCCTCTCCACGCCGCAGGCCGCGGAAGGCGATCAGGTGCCACATCGCGTACAGGCGGTCGTCGGCGACGAAGTCGAGGAAGGCGCCTGTCTGTTCCGGCGTCCAGACCATCACCGGGGAGGGCTTCTCACCGGTCTGTTCCCACTTGGCGACCCGTTCGTCCGTCCACACGAGCGCCTTCGGCTTGCGCACCGGGTCGATCTCGACGTGGGCCGCCGGGTTGAACGTGATGATCTGCTGCCCGATCGCGTCGTTCAAGGACGCGCGGAGCGTGGCCTTCACGTGCTGGCGCGTGGCGGGCCCGGTCACCCGGCGGAAGGCCGGCATCGCGTCGATCGCCGCCTTCAGCGCCTTCCGGCGAGCACGGTTCTCGGCACCCTTCCACGGAATCGTCGCCAACTCCTCTACGGCAGCACGCCGCTGGGCGTTCTGCTCCAGGACCTCGGCATTGCCGTCGGCGATGGCCGTGAACATCTCGCTCAGGTGGCTTACCCGCAGCCGGTCAAGGCGCCGGTGCCCGATGTGCGGCTTGAGGTGCACGCGGATGTCGGTCTCGTACCGGCTGATGCCCGACTTTCGGATCCGCTTGCCCGCCAGCCACCGGTCCAGCCACTCGGCGACGGTCAGGCTGCCGACGAGGTCCTGGCCGGCCTTGAGCCGCCGCCGAGTCTCCTCCACGTCGGGTAGGGGCAGTTTCTCGCCGCTGACCTCGGCCAGCATCTCGGCGACCAGCTGGGTGCCTTCAGGGTCGTCGGCCTCCACGAGCCCCAGGAGGGCGCGTACGTGGTCGAGGTCGGCCTGCGCCGCCTTGGCGTTGGTGTAGCCGCCACGAGCGAAGGATCGGCGACTGCCGTCCTCGTGGGGCGGCAGCTCCTGGCGTATGGAGTACGTGCAGTGGTTCCTGCTGTTGCGCTTGGGGCAGGAAGTGCCGAGTTCTTTGCCGGTCTTGGGGTCGCGGCAGGAGCAACGGCGGTAGGTGGAGCCCTTCAATCGGTGTCTCTTTCGTAGCCTTCGGCGGGGTCGACGTCCGCGAGTGTGTCCGGCAGGTCGGGGAGCGGCTCGCCGTCCGCGGCGATTGCACTGCGCACTTGGCAGAGCTCGTCCTTTGCCCGCGCGGCGCGTTCGGCGAAGTCGGCTTGGGTGCGCAGGGCCTTCGCCCGCGCGGTGTCATCGATGGCTCTCTCGGCCGCCCACCGCTGCCGCTCTTCGCCCTGGACGGCGAAGAGGGCCCTCTCCAGTGCCGAGGCGTGGGCGATGTGGTGGTGGAGCATGCGGTGGTCGGCCTGGTAGTTCTCGTTCAGGCCTGCGAACCAGCGCATCGCCTTCGCGGTGTCGACCGGATACGTGAGCGGGAGCTGCTGGACCTCCTCCACGTAGCCGACCGGGTAGATCAGGCGGAGTGGATGGGTGTACAGGGCCTTGGCCAGCACCATCACCTCGACCAGCGGCAGCACCGCCCGCCGCCCGGACTCCATGTTGGCGATGACGTTGCGGGGGATCGGATACCCGATCTCCTCGCACCGGTCGGCCAGCTTCTGCGCGGTCCACTTCATCTCCTTCCTCCGCCGCCGGACTTCACGGGCCACGTCGGCCATGACTCGGTCGGCCCATTCCGGGACGTCGTCCTCGTTTCCATCATCGAAATCGCTTTGTGTCATGGAGACACATTTGCTTCTTCAGACTTGGTAATCAAGGCCTGGAGTCGAATGCGATGCCGTGTTCGCCGTGGGCTGTGAGGAGAGGAGCGCCGCGTGCGGGACGACGAGAAGGACGGTCCGGCAAAGGGGATGAGCCGGGAGCAGCTGCTGGCCCTTCCCGTGGCCGTTGACCTGGACACCGGCAACCGGGCCTTGGGTCTCGGTCGGAGCAAGGGGTACGAGCTGGCTAAGCGCGGCCAGTACCCGTGCAAGGTGCTTCGGCTCGGCAACGCCTACCGGGTGGTGACGGCCGACCTGCTGAGTCTGCTGGGCCTGGCCGCATGACCGCGTTGGTGCCGCATCGGAGAATCCTGCGCCGAGAGGACACGGAATGCTGGACTGTGGTCGGGGCCGTACGTCCTGTCCGTGCTGCCCCCTCGGCGGGCAATGGCCAGGACCGGATGGGGGATTCTCAGGCCCGGTGATGCCGCAGGCTCCCATGATCGGCGCCGCGCGGAACCACCTGGTGCCGGCCCGCGACCACCGGCGAAGGAGCTGCTCCCTGGCAGGCCCAGCCCACCGCTGAATCCCTACCCCATGACGCGTTCGCCGTGGGCTGTGTGGTTTCTCGGCGGAATGCTGGATCTTCGCGCGCAGGTGTGGCTGTGTTGGTGCTGCGCGCGGAGCGCCGGCATGCGGGAACAGAAACCCCAGCACGCCGAGGCCGGGGAATCACCTGCGGCCAGGTGATCCCTCGCACCAGCGCCCGCCCGGTCCTCACAGACGCATCCGGCCCCGGGACCGAGGCCCACTCCCCACCCCAGCACTGCCCGAAGAGGGCCCGTCGCACCTGCCTGCCCTGACCAAGGAGCCGCCACCCGATGAGCTACGACGCCCGCGAATGGGTGTGGGACCACAGCAGCAGCAAGGGCACCGCCCGCATGGTCCTCGCCCTGATCGCCGACCGGTGCCTCGATCGCCGCTGCATCGCGTACGCGTCCGTGCCCACCCTCATGAAGCGCGCGAACGCCTCCCGTACGGCCGTGCGAGACGCCCTTGCGAAGCTGATCGCCAGCGGTGAGCTGGTGCAGCTCACCGGCCGCAAGGGGCCGCGCGGAGAGACGTACTACCACCTCCCGATCGCCGCCGCCTCCCTCGCCGGCCAGGCAGACGAGGGGGACCGGAACCCGGCCCCCAAGGGGGATCGGAATCCGACCCTGGAAGGACCGGAATCCGACCCCGCTGACGCCTTCACAGGGGGGACGGATAACGGCCCCGGGGACCGGATCACGTCCCCCGGCGGGACCGGAATCCGGCCCTCAGGGGGCACGGATTACGGCCCCCAGAACGGTAGTGAACCAAAGCTGAACGGTAAGAGCAGCAGCTCTGCCCTCCTCATCACCGCAGCCGACTGGGAGATCGACGCCGCCACCCAGGCCTGGCTACGGGACCACGGGCACATCGCCCGGCTCGGAGAGCACGCCCTGCGAGCGGCTGACGAGAAATGGCGCACCTACCGGGCGACATGGCCGCCCCGCCCGGCCGCCGCGTGGGGTGCCGACTGGCGCACCTGGATCACCAGGGAACACGCTCCCGCCGCAGGCCGCCCGAACCTGCGCGCCCTGCCCGGCGGCGGCGCCCCGCTCGCAGGCGGCATGACCCGAGCCGAAGCACACACCGCAGCCCTCCTCGCCGCCCTCGACGAACCGACAGGAACGGAGTAACACACCCCCTTGGAACGCCGCGAAACCGCCGCCATCCTCGCCTACACCGGCCGCCTCGACCCCCGCACGATCCGAACCGACCCGGGCGAGGCCCGCGACCAGCTCGCCCAATGGCACGAGCTGGTCCACGACGTACCCTTCACCACGGACTACGGCTGGGATGTCCGCGAGGCGATACGGGCGCACGTCCTCGACTCGCCCTACCCGATCCTCCCCGTCGACGTCGCGCGCAAGTGGCGCAGCTACCGCCGCGACCGCCTCGACCGGCACACCGACCCCACCCCCGCCGCCGACCCGGACGACCCGGCCGCCTGGCAGGCCGAACTGATCGGTACCCGCAAGGCCGTGGCCACCGGAACGGCCGAGCCCTCGGCACACCGGCAGCTCCCCGCCGGCGGACCGCCCCCCGATGTAGAGGCCCGGCTGCGAGCTATCGGATCGTGCATCCCACCAGCGGCACGCGCCGACTTGGCCCGCTACCGGCCCGCCCGCGCCGCCCGCGAAGCCGCCATCGCGGCAGGACACCCCGACGCCCTCACCGTCCCATGCCACTGGTGCCACGCCCGTGAAGGCGAACCTTGCCGCAGCCGGCGCGTGGGGCCCGACGGCCGGGCCCGCGGGAACGCGCCCCGCGCCATGCCTCACCCGACACGCCTCGACCTCGCCGCAGCAGAACCCGCCCGACAGGGAGCTGCATGACCCACCCCCACACCCTGCCCCTCGCCGTGATCCCCCTCGACCCCGTGCCCCTCCTCGCGATCGTCGCGCCGTTGCTCGCCGCCACCATGCTGCTGACCGGATGGCTCATCCGGCGAGACCGGACCCGTACGGGCGGCAGGCGTTCCGGTAGTGCTGCGGTCAAGGTCGCGGGCCTGGCAGCGGTCGGCTGTACCGCCTACAGCGCGGATACCAGCTGGCGGTTCGCCGCCGACTACCTGGACATGGGCAGCACCGTCGAGCGCGCCTTCATGTTCGCCACCGCCGAGCTGGCCCTGTTCGCCACCGCGCTGATGGCACGCCAGAACTTGAACGGGCCGACGCGGGCACCGGGTGTGCCCGGCGTCCTGGTGTGGGTGATCACCGCAGTGCAGATCCTCCCCGCCTTCGCCGAGTTCGGGCTCGTAGGCGGCACTGTGCGCGCCTTCGTCGGCCCGGTCATGGCAGCGATGCTGTGGCACCTGGCCATGGGCATCGAACTGCGCCACCGCACCCCCGAGGCCGCCTCGCACAGCCTGGCCGCTGTGCTGGTCCGGCAGGCACGCGAACGCCTGCTGGCGTGGTTCGGCATCGCTGACCAGGACGCGGATGCCGCCCGGCTCATCCGCGAGCGCGCCCTGAGCGAAGCGGTCGCCCTGATCCTCCATGCCGAGACGATGACCGATCAGCAGCGCGGCCAGCGACGCGGGCGACGCTTGGCCGATCGCCTGCACCAGGCCCTGGAGCGTGCCGACGTCGACGGTGATCCGCTCCAGGACGAGCTGCTGCTGCGTAAGCTCGCCACCCGCAAACAGGCGCTCGGCCTCGCCTCTCTCACCCTGCCGCCGCGATGGCACACCCCGACCCCGTACCAAGTCCGCGACATAGGTCCCAGCCGCCCGCCTGTCGATTCCCCGGCGAGGCAGAAGGTGATGCGCCATCCGCATCCGTCGCATCCGTCGGATGCGGGCAGAGATGACGCCCACTGGGCTGCCGGCCCGGAACCAGCCGGGCGGGCAGCGGAAACGGCCCGCCCGCACCCGTCAGAGCCGAGCGGCGACCAGCCGCCCCCGACGGCCCGCCCGGAAGCAGCCCGCCCGCAATCTGCCCGCGCGGCTCCCGGAACGCCCTCACGCGCGGCGTCTGGTGTCCGCCCGCCCGAGGGCAGCCCGCTGCCCACGGGCGACACCTCTGGCAGCGCCCCGGGCAGGCGCACGCGAAAACGGGCGGCCCGGAAGAAGCAGGAGGACCGCAAACCCCGCGCCACCGAAGAGGCCATCCTCGACTGCACCCGCCGCATGTACGAGGAGACCGGAAGCGTCTCCCGCGACCGGGTGGAGAACTCCGTCCGCGCCGCCGGCTACACCGTCGCCAGCGACGACGTCGGACGGATTGTCCGCGCATTCAAGAACCAGACCAAGGCCCCATTCAAGGCCGCGCCCAGCAATCCCACCCCTGATCCCGAAGCCGCAAGGCTCCCCTAACCACGCCCCGAGACGGAGACCCCGTGCACGACCCGCATCACCCGGATCCTGCCCCCGACGACACCGGCGCAGCGAGCACGAAGTGGCCTCCGGCGATCCCTCGTTGGCGGCGTGCGTTCGGGATGACAGCGGCTCCTGGCGGAGCCAGTAGTACCCCGAGTCCGACTCAAGTCCGGTCTTCGGGAGTCTCCGCCCCGGGGGTGGCGGAGACGGCCCAGCGCCAGGGGGCGCCGGACCGTGAGGTCGGGGCCGAGGGCAGCCCCGACCAGGACACGCTCCACGCCGTCCAGCGCGAGATCCTCCACGCCGAACGCAGCGCCGAGCCGGCCGCCGGCGAGCCGACGGTGAAGAGCGTCCAGCCAACGATCCGCCGCTTCACCGGCAACAAGCGCGGCGACCGCGTCGGCCCCCTGCGCTTCACCGACGACGAACGCCCCCGCCTCCAGGAAGCAGCCGCTGAGCACGGCTACAAAGGCGAATCCGGCTTCGCAGCCGACATCGTCCTCGCCTTCATCAACGGGCGGTTCGCCGCCAACCTCCCCCTGTCCGAGGACCGCCGTCGCACCCACGTCTTCCGCGCCCAGGTCCTGCGCCAGTGCAACCGCATCGGCGTCAACATCAACCAGATCGCCCGCGCCCTCAACAGCGACCTCACCCCGCCCGACGTACGCCAGCGCCTCGACGAACTCCACGACCTGCTCACCCTGATCGCCGAGGCCCTTCGCGAGCCCGCCGACCCGCAGGAGGCCTGACCGCCGTGATCGCCGCCATCAAGCCCTCCGGCGCCAACACCCGCGGACTGCTCGCCTACCTCTACGGCCCCGGCCGCCACGACGAGCACACCGACCCGCACATCGTGGCCGGCTTCGCCATGCTCGCCATGCCCGACCCCGGCCGCGACGAGAACGCCACCCTCACCCAGCTCGCCCGCTACCTCGACGAGCCCGTCCGGCTCCGCAACAGCGAGTTCGGCAAGAAGATCACCGACTACGTCTGGCACTGCCCCGTCCGCGCAGCCCCCGAAGACCGCCACCTCTCCGACGCCGAGTGGGGCGAAATCGCCCAGCGCATCGTCGCCGCAGCCGGCATCGCCCCCGAAGGCGACGACCTGGCCTGCCGCTGGATCGCCGTACGCCACGCCGACGACCACATCCACATCCTCGCCACCACCGTCCGCGAGGACGGCCGCCGCCCCAAGCTCCACGACAGCGGCATCCGCGTCGGCGACGCCTGCCGCCAGATCGAGAAGGACTACGGTCTGCGCCGCCTGAAGAAGGGCGACCGCACCGGCACCCGAGCCCCCACCCAGGCCGAGATGCACAAGGCCCAGCGCCTCGGCTGGGAGCAGACCAGCCGCGAATGGCTCCAGGACCGCATCCGCACCGCCATCCCCCACGCCCGCACCGCCGAGGAACTCCTCGCCTACCTCGAAGCCGACGGCATCGAGATCAAGGCCCGCCGTGGCCCCTCCGGAGACCTCCTCGGCTACGCCGCCGGCCGCCCGGGCGACCTCAACAAGGACGGCGAACAGGTCTTCCATCCCGGCGGGAAGATCGCCCCTGACCTCACCCTCCCCAAACTCCAGGCCCGCCTCGAAACCGGCCGGCCCGAGGAACACCCCACCGCCCGCCGCAACCGCCCGAACACCGCCTGGCACCAGGCCACCGAAGCCCTCGACAGCTTCCGCACCGACCTCGCCGACGACACCCATGCCCAGGCGCACATCACCGCCCTCGGTGAACTCCTCGAAGCCACTGCCCAGAAAGCCCCCACCCACCTCCGCACCGAACTCCAGGCCGCATCCAAGGCGTTCGCACGCGCCCAGCGCTCCCAGATCCGGGCGGAAGACCGCGCCGCCCACGCCATCCGCAACGCGGCCCGCGACGTCATCCACACCGCCACCGGCCCCGACGGCAGCGCCCTCGCCGCACTCCTCGCGGCCCTCCTGTGGGCGGGCATCATCGCCAACCGCTGGCACGAGGCCAAGGGCCACGCCCACCAGGCTGACGCCGCCCGCCAAGCCCTCCACCACCTACAGGCAGCCGCCGACCAGGCCCTCACCCCCACGCTCGCCGTACTCGAACAGCGTCAGCCAAAGCAGGAGACCCGTCGCACGTTCGCCCACGACGTCCGCGCTGCCGTCCCCAGCCACGCCGACCGGATCCTCACCGACCCCAGCTGGCCCGCCCTCGCCGCCCTCCTGGCCGACGCGGAGGCCCGAGGCCACCAACCCCACCGGCTCCTGAAGGAGGCCGCAGCCCAGCGCGAACTGGCCACAGCCCGCCAGCCGGCCCGCGTCCTGATCACCCGTCTCCAGCACACCAGCCGGGACCCCGCCCCCAACCGCAGCGCTGACGCAGCCCGTCGACGCTCGACCTCCATGGGCGCCCAGGCTCCCACTCACACGGCCAGTGGCCGTCAGCCCGCAGTGCCTACGCCTCCTGCGAGCCAGCAACACCAACACCGCCGATAGCCGCAGTCGCAGCCGCCGGGAGCGGCTTCACAGTGCGCCCCGGCGGTTCGCGGAGGCAGAGCCGATCAGAGGGAGCACCCGATCGGCTTTGCCCGAAACCCAGTAGTCGACCGACCCGACGCGCTCAAGTCGTGTCATTAGGCGAGAGGCAACACGCTCTTCCCCTGTTATCCGATCCTCGGCGGTTACGGTGCCGCCCATGCGCGAGGTCGAATACAAGAGCCACGGCGTCCCACTGGAGGACTACCAGCTCACGCGACGCGACCACCGATGGCAGAAGGAGCTGGAGGGGATCTGTGACCTTGCCAGACGGCAGGTCGATGAACACCTTGCCGAGGTCCGGGCGAATCCCGAGATGGCGGAGCGCCAGCGGGAGAACCTGGAGGAGGTCTGCAAGCTGATGCTGTCGTTCAAGACACCGGAACACATGATCATGCGGTGGAGGGTTCGGCTCTACTGCGGGCACATCGTCGAGACCTCTCGTCACTGCGAGAATGCCGAACACAGCCGCAAGATTCGTTGCCCGGAGTGTGGGAAGAACCCCTCGACGATCGTGGCCTTCGAGCCCCTCGGATTCGCCGGCGAGCCACCCACCCCATCGAAGGCAGCGCCGCCTGCGCCGACAAGACGCAGTCGGGCTGAGCTAGAACGCCGCGTGGCTGCGCTGGAGCAGGAGATCGAACTCCTGCGGACGGAACGAAGCGGGGACTGACACGTCTCTGCTCACCCGATCACGGCGTCGAGGTGCTGTTGCACTGGCGCGAAGAGTCCGTACGGGACGTACCGCGGGATCTCCGCGAGGGTCGCCCAGGCGACCTCGGCTATCTCGTCAGCGTCCGCGACCTGCGCCGTCCCTGCCTCCACCGCGCACGCCACGTATGACACCAGCCGGCCGGTGACGGGGTGGACGCGCTCACCGAGCAGTGTCACCACGGTCACATGCAGGCCGGTCTCCTCCCTCGTCTCCCGTACAGCGGCGGCTTCCCCTGTCTCGCCACGCTCGACCTTGCCTGCCGGGAACTGCCAGGACAGTTGTCCCTCCGCCACGCGGCGTCGCACCAACAGCACCCGCCCCTCGTGGACGACCACGGCAGCGGCGACGGGTTGCTGCTGGACTTCGTCCGGGGAGAGGACTGGTCGCTGCTCACTCACCCTGGCTCCGTAGGTGGGACAAGACGTCGGCGAGCTCCAGGTCGTACCGGTCCTTGTCTCCTTCCCAGCGCGACATCACCGCCACTGCGGCCTCGGCCATGTCTGCTGGTAGACCCGCCGCGCGGAGGGTCTCAGCGATGTCCTTCATCTCCGGTGCCCAGCGCCAAGCGCGTGCGGCCACGCTGGGCAGGTATCCAGGGTCGGAGAGGATGTTGGACGCCATCGTCTGTGCCTCGGCCGTGAGCTCATCGCCGACGCCGTGGGCGTCGGCCAGCGCGTGGGCCACGCCCGCGAGGGTTCGGGCGGCTTTCTGGTAGCTGGCGAACGCCATCTTCAGCGCGGAGGCGGAGCCGACGCTGCCGCTCGCACGGCGGACGTGCAACGCGGTGTCCTTGAACAAGGGCTCCATCGTGTCCACGGCCTGGGCTTCGCCAGCCAGGTAGAGACGAGTAGTCCGTTGGCCACCGGGCGGCGGGCCAAAGATCGCTCCGTCGAGGACCGTGGCGCCGGGTCTGATCTCCTCCGCGATGCGCCGCATGCGCTGAGGGTTGATCGCGTTGGCATCCACGTACACGCCGGCGAAGGCGTGGCCGGCGACCGTGGAGGCCACGTCTTCGGCAGCCTGCGGCGGACAGATCGACAGGACGATCTCGCTGCGCTCCAGCGCCTCGGCGAGCGAGTCACAGGCGGTGGCGCCAGCTTCCTTCGCCCGCCGGTGGGTCGCCTCGCTTCGGCCTTCCGGCACCCACAGCACCTCGTGGCCTGCGGCGACGGCTTGGGCGGCGACCGCCGCGCCCATGGCGCCGGGGTGCAAGAGGGTCACGGTCGTCACTGGCTGCCTCCTGGCGGGAGCTGAGCGGGCATGCGTTCCTGATGAGCAATGATCACCTCACGGAGGCCGATCGCGGCAGGCGATCCGGCCCCGGGGTGCAGCGCGAGCTGACGGCTGAAGTGGCCGATCCGGCGGTCGACGCTCTCTGTGCGGCGCCGGGCACTGACCCCGAGGACCGCGTGGATCTGGGTCGCTGCTCCGTCGATGTCCCCTCGGCCCAGCCGAGCCATCGCCAGGTCCATACGGGCCAGGGACATCTCACCGAGTCGTTGCTGCTCCGGAGGCGCGGACTGGAACAGCTCCACTGCTTCGTCGGCGCGGGCTTCGGCGTCGCTGAGGTGCTGTGTGCCCGCCAGCCACAGGTGCGTGCTGCTGGAGTAGAACAGCTGCTTCTCGACCGGGAAGGCCATCATCCCGCCGGGCAGCTCGTCGCCTTCGACGAGCTGGTCTCGTAGGCGGTCGGCGGCACTGAGGGCCGCCAAGGCGTCGCCGGCCCGGTTGAGCTGGCCGAAGGCACGCGCCTTGATGCTCTCCAGCCGGATCTGCGCCGTGCCGGATTCCGGGGTGAACGCGCCTCCCGAGTCGGCGAGGCGTACGGCGTCTACCGGGCGCCCGTCCCAGTACGCGATGAGTGCCTGGAGCCCGCGCACCCAGGAACGCAGTCCGTTGTGGCCGGCGAGCTCGCCGAACAGGAAGGCGGTGCGGGCTTGTGTCTCGGCCGCGTCATAGCGGCCCAGGTCGAAGCTGGCATTCGCCAGTACGCCGCACAGGACACCGGCGCCTACGTAGAGATCGGAGGTGTACCGCGGTGGCTGACGTCCTTCGAGGAGTTCGAAGGCGCGGTCACGCAGGGCACGTACCTCGCGGAACAGGGGCCCGACGGGCCGGTTGGGGTACGTCATGACGAGGCGGCGGATGTCAGCTTCCAGCTGTTCCAGCGTGTGCGGTCCCACGTTGCTGCTCTCTGCCCTGGCCGCGAACTGCGCCGACTCGTTCGCCGCCGCCATGACGAGGTCTTCAAGGCCGTACTCGGATGGATCCACTGCATTGCGGTCGTCAGCCGCCGGGTGGTGCGGTGAGACACCCGGCTTGGACTCCGCAGGCCCGAGGAGTCGGGCGGCCGGGATGCCCGGGAACATGAACTCGAGGACGCGGCGTCCGACGGTCTGCGGGGTTCGGACCTCTCCGTGCGCGTACCGGAAGAACTGCCGCTTCTCGATCGTCGCCGTCGCGATCGAGGGTGGGCCCTCCAGCTCGGCTAACTGCTTGGCCGCCTGCTCGTACCGCCGCTTGAAGACCTGGTAGTCCTGCCAGCCCCGCTGGTTGATGAGGGTCTGGAAGAGGGTCGGTCCTGATGGCTCCACAGCCGCTCCCACATGCCGGGGTCCTTGTCCGGGATCCACGCTAGACATCAACAGCCGCTGATCGCAGATCTGTTGTCCAGAAATTCCAGGTGGACAGCGAATAGACATCGGTTAGGCACGAAAGGGCCGCGTTCGGCGTTGCTCAGGGCCTCGTTCAGGCAGAGGCCGCCGGGAACACTTCGTCTTCGCCCCGGCAAGACAGCGGCCCAGCGAGGCCGATCCTCCGCCGTGGTTACGCAAGCCAGGTAGCTCAGGAGGCCCGCTCATGGCAGCGCACCACCAGCTCGCGTTCACCGTCGCCCACTCGGCAGCCGGCGCCCAGCAGGCGCGACACCGCGTCGTCGCAGGCATTCGTTCCTGGGGCATACGGCTCGACGAGGAGGCACTGGACGGCATCGAGCTGGCGGCTGGCGAACTGGTCGCCAACGCCGTGCGCCACACCGAGTCGGGGCCGGTCACTGTGAGCGTCTGCCAGGAGGGCCCGGTGCTCGTGGTCGAGGTGCACGACGCGGCGAAGGTGCTGCCGCAGCCGGGAGCCTTGAGCTGGAGCGCCGAGTCTGGGCGCGGTGTGTATCTCGTGTCCGTGCTCGCCGACCGGCACGGTGCTGATCTGACGGCGACGGGCAAGCGCTGCTGGGCGGAGTTCGACCTGCCCAGCAGCCCGATTGGTCAAAGGGCAGATCAGGACAGCGGACGCGATCAGCGACTGCCCTCCGGTCGCGCCAGCGAAGTGGCTGATCGCGCGGCGACGACGGTTCGCACATCAGCAGCCGACTCGTCGTCGCACACCCGGATGCGGGCCAGGCGTCGGACCTTGGTCGCGGCAGCCGACAGGCACTACGCGCGTCATCTGATCGACTGAATACCGCTGATTTGACAGCCAGTTGGGGGCCTAGACTCGTGGGCTTCCCCAGGGCTCCGGCCGATCACGGTCGACCACGGGACACGTCGTCCCCGGTCCTCCACTGGGCCGGTCCCTCGAATCAGCTCCTGTACCAAGTGGAGGTTTTCGCTATGCCCGAGAAGGTCACGAAGGAAAAGGTCCTCGTCTACGTCGTGCGTGACGGGCGCCTGCTGGTGTTCCGCCACACCGACTACTCCTACGAGGAGGTCGGCATCCAGGTCCCCGCGGGCAGCATCCGCCCCGGTGAGACCCCGGAGACCGCCGCTCTGCGCGAGGCCCGCGAGGAGACCGGCCTGTCGGACTTCAAGATCGTCCGCAAGCTCGGCGAGACCGAGTACGACATCAGCCCGTACCGGTTCGAGATCCAGCACCGGCACGTCTTCCACCTGGAGCTCACCGAGCCGACCCCGGAGCGGTGGATGAGCCAGGAGGACCACGACGGCGAGCAGGAGCCGACTCACTTCGAGTGCTTCTGGATCCCGCTGGAGGCCGCGCACATTCTCCAGTCCGGCCAGGGAGCCCTGCTGGGGCGTTTGTCCGACTAGCCACTCACCCGGTCACGGCAGCGTAGGAGGGGCAGCCGATGAACTTCAGCACAGAACAGCGCCACACGATCGAGGGGCTCTACCGGAGCCTGGAAGCCGATGACACTGGCACCGCGGTGTCGGTCATCGTCAAGACGCGCGGCGAGACGTGCGACATCGACTGCCTCTACTGCTACGAGAAGCGCAAGGAGGCCCCTGGGGGTGCCCGGGTCAGCGCCGACCAGATCAGGCGCCTGGCCGACATCTTCAAGGGCCGCAAGCTCGCCGTCGAGCTCCACGGCGGCGAGCCCCTGACGGCGGGGCGGGAGCACATCGGCGAGATCCTCGCGGAGCTGGCCAGCATGCAGCAGGTCGTCCGCGTCAGCCTGCAAACCAACGGCGTCCTCCTCGACGCCGACTGGCTGGACATGTTCGACGCCCTCTGCCCGGACCTCCGGATCGGTATCTCCCTCGACGGTGACGCTCAGGGCAACGCCTGGCGTGTCGGCTACGACGGCAAGCCCGTGTATCCGCGCGTCGCCGCCTCCTTGAACCTGCTCGCGGAGCGGGGCCGGAGCGTCGGTGTGATCGCCGCGGTCACCCCGGCGGTGCTGGACCGCGCCGAAGAGGTGCTGGACCACCTCGCCGGCTTCGGTTCGGTCAACGCGATCAGTTTCGTCCCCTGCTTCGACTCCACGGTCCGCCGCTCCACGGCCCTGCCGAGCAGGCGCAAGTCGGCCAGCCGGGTGCTTCAGCAGGCTGCTGTGAACGCAGCCGATGGCCCGGCCTGGGCGATCCATCCCGACGAGTACGCCCAGTTCGTCCTTGCCGCCACCTCTCACTGGATCACGGCCGGACACTTCGCCCGCATCAAGCTCGAACCAGCCGTCTCCACGATCCGGCGATTACGGGGTCTGACGACAGGCTTCTGCCACTTCTCCGACCTCAAGTGCGATCACGTCTTCACCCTCTACCCCGATGGCCGCCTCGGGAGCTGCGACGAACTTCCCTGGCCCCAGGCCCGCCTCACCCAGCTGGAGTCCACGGCCGACGAGCACGAGGTGGTCCGCGCCCAGCAGGACTCCCTCCTCCTGGATCAGGGCAAGGCCCTCATGGACAAGTGCACGACCTGCGACTACCGCACCACCTGCGGCGGAGGGTGCATTGCTACCCGCTGGCGCCAGGACCCTGTCGACGATCACGATGCGTACTGCGACTACCGCATGCGGATGATCGACGGCGTCGCCGCGCTACTGGCCCAGCCGGCGCATCCCGTCGGTGCTTGGTGCCAGAACTTGCGCTGGCGCCCGCGCACCCCGAACAGCATGCGCGACGTGAACGCCTTCCTGACCAGCTGGGACGCTCCCGACCTCGCCCGAGGCGAAGTGAGGCTGCACACCAGTGAGCACGGAAACATCAACACCGTGGGCCTCGCCGGCATCCACGAGGCCGACGACCTGACCCCTGCCCACCCAATGTGGCGGGCGGCCATCGAACCCGGCGTCTGGCCCTTGGTCGACACGGTCACCCGAGCCTGGGGGCTCGTCACGTACGACAGCTGCCAGGGCCACCAGTACACCGGCGCGGACCTGGTTCCCACGGGGCTGCGCGTCGGGCTCCTCCCCCGCGACCGCCAGGAGTACGCCCGTACTGCCGCGGCCCTGTGTCGGGCCGCCGCCTTCGCGAGCGCCCTCCTCCCCGCAGGCATCGAGGTCAACGTCGGCCGCTCAGAGCTCACCTGCGAGAACACGGGCACCACCACCCCGGTCCTCGACCTGAGCCTGGACCCCGGCTCCGGTCAGGGGTGGGACGGATACTTCGCTCGCCTGAACGAGGCCGCCGCTGTATTGGCCGCAGCCCTCGACGCCGAACGCCCCAAGGCCGACTCCGCTTGCGCCTGCCCGCTGCCGGTGTTGCCGCAAGCCCCCGAGGGGGCGCTGCGGTGAAGCCCGGCGACACGGCCACCATCCACCAGCTCCTGGGACGCATCGCCTACTTCCACACCCTGTTCATCGAACCCGTCCTCGTCTCCAGCGAGCAGCCCGGAGCAGGCGAGCCTTGCTGCAACCACAACGACACCGCGGGATTCGGACAGCCAGACGTCGGTGCCGTGCTGGCCAGTACCGCTTGGGCGGTCCTCGACGAAATCGCAACCACGGTCGGCGAGCATCTCCTCCTCTGCCCAGACTCCGATCACCGGTGCTGCGCGGTCTGCCGCGTCGCAGCCTCCGGCGCCGCCATCGCCCAGGCATGGACGGTCACCGAGCACCGGGCATACGGCCTGCCGCTGCCCGCGGACCCCCTCGTGCGGGCCTGCCGCACCACGGCCGCAACTCGTCTCGCGCTCGTCTTCACCCAGCAGCACGGGGCCTCGTGCGGCGGCCTGGCCCAGGCCGAGGCACTTGACGCCGGCCTATTGCCCGACAGCAGCGACTTGCCGTTGACCGGAGAGCTCCTCGCGCTGTGGCAGGACCCGCTGGCCGCCACCCGCAGCCCGGTCGTCAGCTGGCTCAACCACTGCACAGACCTGAACGACATCCACAGCGTGCTCCAGCAAGGGGGAACCACGAAGTGATCCACATTGCCGAGACCGTCGGCGTCGGAAGCATCGAGAACTTCCTCAGCGATGCCGAGCGGACCCACCTCGCCGACCTGATGAACGACGTCCTGACCAGCGGCGGCACCAGCCGCTTCGGTGACGAGCGCCGTACCTCCATCCACGAAATCCCCGGTCACAGCCCCGAAGAGGCCATGGCCGTCTACGAGCCGGCCGGACGCGTCGAAATCCCCTCGATCCCCGAAGCTGCCGAGAAACTCCTGAGTGACGCCTTCGAACGCGCTCGTCCGGCGCTCTCCCGTGTCATGCCCTCGATCACCCTGTGCCGCCCGTGGACGTACGTCGAGTACGGCGTGGGCCAGCACATCACCAGCCACCTCGACGGCATCGCCCCCGACCCGCTCGCCTGGCCCCGCCAGATCGCCGGCATCAGCGTCGTGATCACCCAGGCCGACGCCGGAGGCGACTTCTACGTCGAGACCGCCTCCAGCAACCGGCTCTGGAACGGCAAGGCCCCCGATGCCGCCTCGAACGGCTACGCGGAGGGCATGTGGCTGGCCCACGACGGAGCCGACAACTCCGCGACCTGGTTCCAGCAGATGCCGCGCACCCGCTGGAGCGTCGCGCCGGCCCTGGGAGCAGCCCTGCTGTACGGCTCCCAGCTCGCGCACGGAACCCTCCCGGTCACCGCTGGCCGGGTCGCCAAGTTCATCAGCTGGCTCATCGCCGAACCCGCCACGGCCGGGTGAGCGCGTGCTCCTGGCCTTGGAAGGCATAGCCGGCGCCGGAAAGAGCACCCTCCGCGACAGGCTCTTGGCCACCGCCCACGCCGAGGACATCCCCCTCAGCCACATCGGCCAGTTCTCCTGGCTCTCCCACTCGGCCACTCGCACGCTGATCCGCCTGCGCGCCGGGCTCGGCGGCGACGAGCAGGAGGCCATCGAGGCCGCCACCACGGATCTGACCCTGCACTCCCGCTTCAACATCGCCGTCGCCCTCACCGAGGGCCCGGTCCTCGCCGACCGGCTCACCCTCTCCACCGCCTGCCTGCTCGCCCTGCTCCACCAGCAGCCAGTCGACGCGTACGTCGAGCGCCTCGCCGAGCAAACCCAGGCCCGTCCGCAGCTGACCGTTCTGCTGACCACCGAGCCCGACATCTGCCACGACCGCATCACTCAACGTGCGACAGAGCGTCGCTTCACCGAACAGCCCGAGGCCGCCGCACGGCTGGCCGACCTCTACAACGAGGCCGCCGACGCCTGGACGAAGGCCACCGGCCTGCCCGTGCTGAAGCACCCCTGCACGACCCACGCCGACCTCGAAGCCCTGGTGAACGCCTGCATGGAGGACCTCCGCTCGGCCGACGGTCCCACGCCCCCGAACAAGGAAGCGAGCCGATGAACCTGCACCCGATGCATCCCGCAGCTTGGGTCCTCGATCAGCTCCGCACGGACGGCTGGCACATCATCAATCTCCTCGCGTTCACGCGGGCCAGCACCTTGGTCAGAGCGAGCCGCCCCGGCCAGGAGGACGTCGTGCTGAAGGCGGGCTTCGGCAGCAACCACGTCCTGGCCGAGCTCGACCCCAGCGAGAAGCTCGCCGCGTACGGCTTCTACTGGTACGCGCAGATGACCGAAACCGAACGCGCCCTCACCCGTGAAGACTTTCGCCACGAGGCGGAGCTGACCGCCACCGCTGGAGGAACCGATCACATCGTCCCGCTGCTGGAACAGGGCAGCTCGGAGCGGTTCGACTGGTACACCATGCCGCACTGCGACGGCGGAAACTTCCGGGCCTTCATGGCCTCGTCGAAGGACACCGGCAAGGGCCTCAGCGTCCTTGCCGACGTCGCCGACGGCTTGGACAACCTGCACCAGCGCGGAATCGTCCACCGCGACGTCTACCAGGAGAACATCCTCATCGACCAGGACCGGGGCCTGATCACTGACCTCGGAGCTGCGCGCCGCCTGTCCACCCCTCGCGGGCCTGAACACCGCGGCCCCGAGGTCCACTGGCCGCCGGAGTACCTCACCGGCTACCACGAGGCCACCCCGGCAGCCGACGTGTTCAGCCTCGCCGTCCTCGTCTACCGCTACCTGTGTGCGGACATCCCCCGGCTGGCCGGTCACACGAAGCTGCCCCTCATCCCGGAGCCTCTGCGCGGCGTCGTGACCGCCGCGCTGTCCGACGTCGTGGGCGATCGGCCCGCCATGAACGACCTGTGCATCGCGCTCCGCACCGCGGCCGACCTGCACCAGCGCTGACAACGCGAGGGAGCCCTCATGCCCAGGGCGAGATCTCCGCCCCCTTAGCCAGCACCACAGCACAGCAAGCGGAACGAGCCGAAGCCAACGAGACCGAAAGGCGGAACACCCCATGAACCAGGACCGCATCGCCGACTTCCTCGCCAACGTCGAGGACCTGCGCGGCGAGGACGAGACCGTCCGTACCACCGCCCACACCTCCAGTGTCTCGGCCGAGGGCTGGCCGGCGGCCGAGGCGGAGACCACAACCGCCTGAACACCCTTAGCCGCTCGGCGCTCTGAGCGCCGCCGGTGAACACTCCCGGGGCCGGGCCGCCAGCACCTGCGGCCCGGCCCTGGGCCCACCACCGAACAGGAGAGCCCTCTCATGCACACCCTCGCCGACCTCTTCGACCTCCCGCCGATCGACCGCCTGCACCACGAGCGCACGCAGCGAATCCACGCGGTCATCCGCCCCGGAGTCCAGGAGCCTCAGTCCAGTACCAGTACGGCGGCCGACTACTGCCTGGCCCACCACGCCCTCGAAGGAGCCGAAGCCGCCGCCCGCGCCGGCGATGCATCGACCTTCGACTGGTACGTCGCCCACCCCGACGTGGGTGCCACCACGGGCTCCGTCCCCACCGCGGTCGGCGCCCGCGTGGTCGTCGCGCCCACACCCGCCGACCTGCCCCGATCTGCCATCTCCGAGACCCCCTACTACGTCCTGGGCCCTGGTACCGAACCCGCCCAGCCCCACCTGTGCAACCTCGCGGCCGACGCGTATGCCAGCGCCGCACGAGCGGGCTTCGGTGACCTGCTCGCCGCACACGCCGTCGTCCTGTGCCTGCTGCGGACGAAGAACCTCGGCGAGACCCTCGACAGCTGGACCATCAGCCGCCTGCCCGGCACGGTCTTCATGGACCACGTCGACAACCCGATCGTCCTGGCCCGCGACCTCATCCACGAGGCCGGGCACAACTGGCTGAACGACGCCCTCGCGGCAACGGGATGCAAGATCAGCGACACCGCGCACTTCCACTCCCCGTGGAAACAGACGATGCGGCCAGCGTTCGGCTTCCTCCACGCCTGCTGGGCGTTCCCCCTCACCATGCTGTTCACCGCCCACGCGCTGAACAGCACCACGGGAGACCTGCACCGGTTCCTCACCGCCTACCTCGACCAGCAGCGAAGCCTCCTCGCTGGCACCGCGCCCGATCATGCCCGCGCTCTGGAGCTGATCAGCGACGCCGGTCTCCGCCACCGCCTCGCTGCCGCCCACCACCAGGCCCTCGCCCTGTGAACGCTCCCCGCGACGAGCAGCCTGGCCTGTCCCTGCTGGTCCATCGGCCAGGCGAAGAGCCCACTCTTCTCCACACTGGTCTGGCCAGCCTCGAACACGGTCTGGCCATCGGACCGCACACCACGTTCAACGTCGGCTCGGTTGCGAAGCAGATCACCGCCCACCTGATCCTGCTCGCTGCGCGTGATGATCTCCTGCGCCTGGACCAGCGGGCCGCGGACCTGCTGCCCCGCCTCAAGATCAGCGATGTCACCGTCGCGGACCTGGTCAACCACCGGTCGGGCATACGCGACGCCGAATCCCTGCTCTCTCTCGCTGGCTTTCGGGACCTCGACCACTACACGGCCGACGATCTACGGACCCTCGCTTACCGCCAGGACCAACGCGCCGTCCCCGAAGGCAGCTTCCTCTACAGCAACACCAACTACCTCCTCCTGACAGAGATCCTGGAAACGGTCCACCGCACCACGCTGCCCGACCTCGCCCGGCACCGCGTTTTCGGCCCGCTCGGTATGCACGCCACCCACTTCAAGACGGACCCTCGCCAGGTCATCCCCAGAGCCGCATTCGCCTACCAGGCCACCCACCACGGCTGGCGGCACACAGAAGTGCCGGTCACCCTGCCCGGCCCCGGGACCCTGTGGACCACCGTCGGCGACCTCGACCGCTGGCTCACCCACCTCCTCCAGCGCTGGCAGCACCCGCACCAGCTCCCCTGGCAGGAATCTGTCGACTACGAGCCCAGCGACCACGAGCCCTACCTCTACGGCCCGGGGCTGTACGCCGACGCTCGCCCCGGCCGCCATGCCGTCTTCCATTACGGTCACGAACAAGGCTTCTCCGCGGCTGCCCACGTGGAGGCGCTGGGGCTACGCGTGATCGCCCTGTCCAACAACGCCGGGCTCTCGGCCGACCGCGTCACCGCCGCCATCCTCCGGAACCTCCACCAGCAGCCGACGCTGGCCCCGAACGAGGCCCTCGTCCGCGCAGCAGCCCGGGAGCAACCCCCAAGCGCTGCCGTACAAGATCAGCCCACACCCGACGACCTCGGCCAGCACACAGAGCTCGGCACCTTCACCTGCGACCAGGCCCTCGGCAACCTTCGCCTCACCCGCAGAGCCGACACTCTCCACCTGTGGCGCCGAGGGACATGCGACCGGCTCACCCCCACGGGTTCGGGAATCTACGCAGGCAACGGCTACAGCCTCACCGTGCCCAGCGGCACGGGCCAGGTCGACCGCTTCACCCTCGACCTCGACCGCGCCCCCGGACTCACGTACATCCGCCAGTAGCCACCGCCGGAAGGCGCCATCTGGATTGCCTACCCACAACCGGTAGAGACGCGAACCGAACTGGAGACTCCTGATGCTCAACCACCTGGTGATTCCCGGGATCGCGGCGTACGCCCACGAAGGTCTGCCCACGCCCGCCCAAACCGATGACTCGAACACGTGGGTCGACGGTGTCTGCTGGCTGTACTGCGGCCAACGCCGAACACGCGTCTTATGGATAGGGCCGGCGAGCGTCGCGGGCATGCAAGCCCCCATGTTCGCCTGCGGCCCGTGCATCTCCGAACTTTACGAGCGGGTATGGCAGTCCATCCGTCTCCGAGACGAACCTCACCGGAGCTACACCCATACGCGAGGCGAGGTGGACGAGCATCCCAGCCCCCGCAGAGGCCGCCACCGAGCCCGCACCAGTCCCCAGCGCGCACAGACCAAACACCCGCCCGAATAGCGATGGCGGATGATGATGCAATGCCACGAAGTTAAGAGTTCGGCGGCGGTGTCAAGGGTGGGCGAGATGCAGGAGGGGCCTCTGCTATCCAGGGGTTCGACCAAGATCTTCCT
>NZ_JBIVXV010000042.1:0-52817 GCF_044769385.1 Streptomyces sp. NPDC090445
ACCGGCCAGGACACCGCCTTCACCGAGGGCCGCGACCTGTGGTGGGACGAGGCGGTCGGCCGGCAGTCCGCCGAGCACACCCCGCAGGCCTTCGACGCCGAGCACCCGCTGTTCATCCTCTACACCTCCGGAACCACCGGAAAGCCCAAGGGCATCCTGCACACCTCCGGCGGCTACCTCACCCAGGCCTCCTACACCCACCACGCCGTCTTCGACCTCAAGCCCGACACCGACGTCTTCTGGTGCACCGCCGACATCGGCTGGGTCACCGGCCACTCCTACATCGTCTACGGGCCGCTGGCCAACGGCGCCACCCAGGTCATGTACGAGGGCACCCCCGACACCCCGCACCAGGGCCGCTTCTGGGAGATCGTCCAGAAGTACGGCGTCACCATCCTCTACACCGCACCCACCGCGATCCGCACGTTCATGAAGTGGGGCGACGACATCCCCGCCAAGTTCGACCTCTCCACCCTCCGCGTCCTCGGCTCGGTCGGCGAGCCGATCAACCCCGAGGCCTGGATCTGGTACCGCAAGCACATCGGCAGCGACCGCTGCCCGATCGTGGACACCTGGTGGCAGACCGAGACCGGCACCATGATGATCTCCCCGCTGCCCGGCGTCACCGAGACCAAGCCCGGCTCCGCCCAGCGCGCCCTGCCCGGCATCGGCGCCACCGTCGTCGACGACGAAGGCCGCGAAGTCCCCAACGGCGGAGGCGGCTACCTCGTCCTCACCGAGCCGTGGCCGTCGATGCTGCGCACCATCTGGGGCGACGACCAGCGGTTCATCGACACCTACTGGTCCCGCTTCGAGGGCAAGTACTTCGCCGGCGACGGCGCCAAGAAGGACGACGACGGCGACATCTGGCTCCTGGGCCGCGTCGACGACGTCATGCTCGTCTCCGGCCACAACATCTCCACCACCGAAGTCGAGTCCGCACTCGTCTCACACCCCGCCGTCGCCGAGGCGGCCGTCGTGGGCGCCGCCGACGAGACCACCGGCCAGGCCATCGTCGCCTTCGTCATCCTGCGCGGCACCGCCAGCGAAGACGACACCCTCGTCGCCGACCTCCGCAACCACGTCGGCGCCACCCTCGGCCCCATCGCCAAGCCCAAGCGCGTCCTGCCCGTCGCGGAACTCCCCAAGACCCGCTCCGGCAAGATCATGCGCCGCCTCCTCCGCGACGTCGCCGAAAACCGCGCACTCGGCGACGTCACCACGCTGACCGACTCCTCGGTCATGGACCTCATCCAGAGCAAGCTGCCCGCGGCCGGCAGCGAGGACTGAGCCCGGTCCGGGCACGGCCCGACAGGGACCACCCGGCAGGAACCACCCGGCAGGAACCGCCCGGCAGGGGTTCCGAGCCGGACAGGGGCATCCGCGCGCGCGACGCGCCGGATGCCCCTTTCACACCTAAGGTGATGATCATCCGGTTCGTTCCCGCGCACTCCTGTACGGTGAGGGAAACGTAAAGAAGTGCAGGTGCGCCGGGAAGTCTGGTCGGCAACGGGTTCCGTCATGCCGTCCCACCACCCCGGAGGTGTCCTCTCGTGGCCGCGCCCCGCACCACCGACCACCGCAGCCGCACGTTCCTAGGCCTCCTCTCGCTGCCCGAACGGCGCTTCGTGGCCGACGCCCTGCGCACCGAGACGGTCGGCGGCGTCCTGCTCCTCGTCGCCGCGGTCGCCGCCCTGCTGTGGGCCAACATCCCCGCCTTCGGCGACAGCTACGAGGCCGTCAGCGGCTTCCACATCGGCCCGGCCGCCCTCGGCCTCGACCTGTCGCTCCAGCACTGGGCGGCCGACGGCCTGCTCGCCGTCTTCTTCTTCGTCGCCGGCATCGAGCTCAAGCGCGAGCTCGTCGCGGGCGACCTGCGCGACCCCAAGGCGGCCGCACTCCCGGTGATCGCCGCCGTCTGCGGCATGGCCGTGCCCGCGGTGGTCTACGTCCTCGTCAACACCGTAGGCGGCGGCTCGATGGAGGGCTGGGCGGTCCCGACCGCCACCGACATCGCCTTCGCCCTCGCCGTCCTCGCGGTCATCGGCACCTCGCTGCCGTCCGCCCTGCGCGCCTTCCTGCTGACCCTCGCCGTCGTCGACGACCTGTTCGCGATCCTGATCATCGCGGTCTTCTTCACCAGCAAGATCAGCTTCCCGCAGCTCGGCGGAGCCCTCCTCGGCCTGGCCCTGTTCTGGTTCCTGCTGCGCAAGGGCGTGCGCGGCTGGTACGTGTACGTCCCGCTCGCCCTGGTCATCTGGGGCCTGATGTACAACAGCGGCGTCCACGCGACCATCGCCGGCGTCGCCATGGGCCTGATGCTGCGCTGCACCCGCCGGGAAGGCGAGGAGCACTCCCCCGGCGAGCACATCGAGCACCTGGTCCGCCCCCTCTCGGCCGGCCTCGCCGTCCCGCTCTTCGCGCTGTTCTCCGCCGGGGTCGCCCTCTCCGGCGGCGCCATCGGGCAGGTCTTCACCCGGCCCGAGCCCCTCGGCGTCGTCCTCGGCCTGGTCGTCGGCAAGACGGTGGGCATCTTCGGCGGCACCTGGCTCGCCGCCCGCTTCACCCGGGCCGAACTGGGCGGGGACCTCGCCTGGCCCGACGTGCTCGCCGTGGCCTCCCTCGCCGGCATCGGCTTCACCGTCTCCCTGCTGATCGACGAGCTCGCGTTCGCCGAGGAACCGGTCCTCATGGACGAGGTCAAGGCCGCCGTGCTGATCGGCTCCTTCACGGCCGCCACCGTCGCCTGCGTCCTGCTCAAGCTGCGCGACCGCACGTACCGGGCCCTGACCGAGGCCGAGGAGCGCGACGAGGACCTCGACGGCATCCCCGACATCTACGAGGAGCACAACCCGGACTACCACCTGCGGATGGCGCGGATCCACGAGGAGAAGGCCGCGGTGCACCGCCGCAAGGCCGAGGGCTCGGCCGCCCCTTCGGCCGCCTCGGCCGCCCCGCCGGCCGACGCAGCGACCGCCGCACCGCCCGCCGCGCCGCCCGCCGCGCCGGCCGAAGGGGCGGCCGGGTCCAGCGGCGGCGGCGACCGTCCGGCATGATCTGAACTGACGCAGTGACCGACGGGGGACAGCCGCCGGCCGACGACAGAGGGAGAGAGCGATGACCGCAGTGGACCAAGGGGCGCAAGGGGCCGAGCGCACACTCGGCCAGCTGGTCGCCTCGGCCACCGCCGAGATGTCCGCCCTGGTGCACGACGAGATCGCCCTCGCCAAGGCAGAGCTCCGCGAGGACGTCCGGCGCGGGACGACCGGCGGCATCGCCATCTCGATCGCCGGGGTGTTCGCCCTCTTCTCCCTGCCGGTGCTGAGCTTCGCCGCCGCGTACGGGATCCACAACCTCGGGCTCGGCCTCGCCTGGTCCTTCCTCATCGTCGGCGTGGCGTTCCTGCTGTTCGCGGGCCTGCTCGCGCTGATCGCCGTGAACAAGTTCAAGAAGGTCAAGCCGCCGGAGAAGACCATCGCCTCCGTCAAGGAGACCGCGGCCGTCCTCCAGACCGTCAAGCCGCATCCGCGGCCGGTGAGTGACCAGGCTGTGGGTGTGGCACGCTCGTCCTCATGACAGCGACCGCACCGGACCCCAGCACCCCGCCCACCACCGCGACAGCGGTGCGCCTTGACGGCCCCTGGACGCACCGGGACGTCGCGGCCAACGGGGCCCGGTTCCACGTCGCCGAGCTCGGCGACGGGCCGCTGGTGCTGCTGCTCCACGGCTTCCCGCAGTTCTGGTGGACCTGGCGGCACCAGCTGACCGCGCTCGCCGAGGCCGGGTACCGCGCCGTCGCGATGGACCTGCGCGGGGTGGGCGGCAGCGACCGCACCCCGCGCGGCTACGACCCCGCCAACCTGGCGCTCGACGTCACGGGCGTCATCCGGTCCCTCGGCGAGCCGGACGCCGCCCTGGTGGGGCACGACCTGGGCGGGTACCTCGCCTGGACGGCGGCCGTGATGCGGCCCAAGCTGGTGCGCCGGCTCGTCGTCTCCTCCATGCCGCACCCGCGGCGCTGGCGCTCGGCCATGCTGTCGGACTTCGGGCAGACCAGGGCGAGTTCGCACATCTGGGGCTTCCAGCGGCCGTTCATCCCCGAGCGGCAGCTCGTCGCCGACGACGGGGCGCTCGTCGGGAAGCTGATCCGGGACTGGTCCGGGCCGGGACTGCAGGAGGACGCGGCCGAGGAGGACCTGGCCGTGTACCGGCGGGCGATGTGCATCCCGTCCACCGCGCACTGCTCGGTCGAGCCGTACCGCTGGATGATGCGCTCCATGGCCCGGCCGGACGGGCTCCAGTTCAACCGGCGGATGAAGATGCCGGTGCGGGTGCCGACCCTGCACCTGCACGGCTCGCTCGACCCGGTGATGCGGACGCGCAGCGCTGCCGGTTCCGGCGAGTACGTCGAAGCCCCGTACCGCTGGCGGCTGTTCGACGGGCTCGGGCACTTCCCGCACGAGGAGGACCCGGCCGCGTTCTCGACCGAGCTGGTGAACTGGCTCAAGGATCCGGAACCCGACCGCTGACCCCCGGCGCCCGCCGCCCGTGCGGCCGCGGCCGTCCGGCGGAATGACGGTCCGACTGTCTTACGGGCATTCAATTGCCCGGCGCATAGGCCAATTGGCAGCGCCGGACGGGGTTACCGACCTTGGCGCCCGGGCACAGCTCGTTGTATGGGCTGGACGCACGACCACGGTGACACCACACACGACCACCGCCCGGCAGTGACGCCGGGCGGGCACGGGAGGACCGGCCGCGAGGGCCGCGACCCCCGACTCGGGATTCCGCGCATCCTGCGCCGCCGGGCCCGCTGGGTGTCGGCGCGGCTGCGCCATCCACGCACCTGAGCGCTCCGCGCGAGGTACCGCGGTGGTCCGCGACGGTCCGGCGATCGCTGCGGCCCGGTTGCGGCCCGGTTGCGGCTGATCGCGCAGTTCCCCGCGCCCCTTCGGGCCGGGACCGGGGCCGGGGCCGTACGGGCGGGGACGTCGCCCACCCGTACGGGGTCACCCGCCCGTACGGCTCACAGGGCGCAGGCCTGGCTGTCGACGCGCCGTTCGGCGGTCTTCCCGATCCGGATGTCGTCGCGGACCTCGTCCGCCGTCAGCGCGTAGCCGGTGTTCGGGTCGTCGAGGGACTTCGCGAAGACGACTCCGTACACCCTGCCGTCCGAGGTCAGCAGCGGACCGCCCGAGTTGCCCTGGCGGACGGTCGCGTACAGCGAGTACACGTCGCGGCGGACGGTGCCCCGGTGGTAGATGTCCGGGCCGTTGGCGTTGATCCGGCCGCGGACGCGCGCCGAGCGGACGTCGTACGCGCCGTTCTCCGGGAAGCCCGCGACGATCGCGTCGCTGCCGCTCACCGCGTTCTTGTCGGCCCACTCCAGCGGCGGCGCCTTCAGCTTGGGCACGTCCAGGACGGCGATGTCGCGCTCCCAGTCGTAGAGCACGACCTTCCCGTCGTACAGCTTGCCCTCGCCGCCGATCTGCACGGTCGGTTCGGTGACGCCGCCGACGACGTGCGCGTTCGTCATGACCTTGCCGGGGGCGAAGACGAAGCCGGTGCCCTCCAGCACCTTGCTGCAACTGGGCGCCGTACCGACGACCTTCACGATCGAGCGCTTGGCCGCCGCGGCGACGGGGCTCTGCGCCAGCGCCGGGTCGGGCGCCCTGACCTCGGTGATGGGCTCGTTGGAGAACGGGCTGAAGACCTGCGGGAAGCCGTTCTGGGCGAGGGTGGAGGTGAAGTCCGAGAACCAGGTGCCGGCCTGCTCGGGCAGCACCCGCGACACCCCCAGCAGCACCCGGGAGTTGCGGACCTCCTTGCCCAGCGTGGGCAGCGAGGTGCCGGCGAGCGCCGATCCGATGAGCCAGGCGACGAGCAGCATCGCGACGACGTTCACGAGGGCGCCGCCGGTGGCGTCGAGGATCCGCGCGGGCGACCACGTGATGTGGCGGCGCAGGCGGTTGCCGAGGTGGGTGGTGAAGGCCTGTCCGATGGAGGCGCAGACGATGACGACGACGACGGCGACCACCACGATCGTGGTGGACACCTTCGTGCCGTTGTCGGTCACCTTGTCCCAGATCAGCGGGAGGACGGACATGGCGATGAGGCCACCGCCCAGGAAGCCGATCACCGACAGGATGCCGACGACGAAACCCTGGCGGTAGCCGACGATCGCGAACCACACGGCAGCGACCAGCAGCAGGATGTCCAGCACGTTCACGTGGGCCACCGTCTCATGCGCGCCAGTCGAGCGGGACCTGCCTCGACCGGTCCCATGGGCGCTCCCAGCCTGCGAAGTGCAGCATCCGGTCGATCACTCCGGCGGTGAAACCCCAGACCAGAGCGTCGTTCACGGTGAAAGCGGGGCCCAGGTGGCCGCTGGGGTGGACGGCGGTGGCGCGGTTGGCGGGGTCAGTGAGATCGGACACGGGGACGGTGAAGACGCGGGCGGTCTCGGCCGGGTCCACGGCACCCACCGGGCTCGGCTCGCGCCACCAGCCGAGGACCGGGGTCACGACGAACTCGCTGACCGGGATGTACAGGCGCGGCAGCACCCCGAACAGCTGGACCCCGGCGGGGTCGAGCCCGGTCTCCTCCTCGGCCTCGCGCAGCGCGGCGTGCAGCGGGCCGGTGGTGTGCGGGTCGCCGTCCTCCGGATCGAGGGCGCCGCCGGGGAAGGAGGGCTGGCCGGGGTGGGAGCGCAGGCTTCCGGCCCGCTCCATCAGCAGCAGTTCGGGGCCGGAGGGGCCCTCGCCGAAGAGGATGAGGACCGCGGACTGGCGGCCCCGGCCGTCCTCGGGCGGCAGGAACCGGCTGAGCTGGGTCGGGCGGACCGTCCGCACGGCCTCCACGACGGGCTCCAGCCAGCCGGGCAGGCCCTGGGTGGTCAGGCGCAGGTCGCAGCGGTCCGCGGAGCCCGGTCCGGCCCCGGGCCCGGCACCATGCCCGGCGCCCGGAGCGGAGCCCGATCCGCGGCCCGATCCGGCGCCCGGCCCGGGGCCCGGTGCGGGCTCCGGGCCAGCCGTGCCGTAATCCTGCGCCGGTGGCGCGGCCTCCTGGGCCACTCCCGCTCGGGCCACTCCGCTGTCGTCCCGCGCTCCGCGCGTCATAGGCACCCCTGCTCCCTGCCGTTGCTGTTGCCGGCACCGGCCCGACACCGTCCCGACGCCGTGCCGACGCCGTCCCGACACGGGGACAACGCAGCCCGGGTCCGGATTCGTTCCACCGCGGGCCGCCGAGGGCGGCGGCCCGCGCCCTGCTCAGACCGCCGCCGGGGCTCCGCCCAGCGGCTGGGCCGGGAGGCCCGGGTAGTCCGGCGGCGGGTTCAGCCGCTGGCCCGGCTGGCCGCCCTTCTCGTACTTCAGAAGCTTCTTCGCCTTCTCCGGGTCCGTCTCGCCCTCCCCGTACGCGGGGCAGAGCGGGGCGATCGGGCAGGCGCCGCAGGCCGGCCGGCGCGCATGGCAGATGCGGCGGCCGTGGAAGACGACGCGGTGCGAGAGCATCGTCCACTCGCTCTTGGGGAAGATCGCGCAGATCTCCGCCTCGACCTTCTCCGGATCCTCCTGCTCGGTCCACTTCCAGCGCCGCACCAGCCGCCCGAAGTGGGTGTCCACGGTGATCCCGGGGACGCCGAACGCGTTGCCGAGCACCACGTTGGCCGTCTTGCGGCCGACGCCGGGCAGGGTCACCAGGTCCTCCAGGCGGCCCGGGACCTCCCCGCCGAAGTTGTCCCGCAGGGCCTGCGAGAGGCCGAGGAGGGCCTTGGACTTGGCCCGGAAGAACCCGGTCGGCCGGATGATCTCCTCCAGTTCCTCGGGTGCGGCCGCCGCCATGTCCTCGGGGGTCGGGTACGCGGCGAAGAGGGCCGGGGTCGTCTGGTTGACCCGGAGGTCGGTGGTCTGGGCGGACAGGACGGTCGCGACCAGCAGCTCGAAGGGGTTCCGGAAGTCGAGTTCGGGATGGGCGTACGGGTAGAGCTCTGCCAGCTCCCGGTTGATCCTGCGGGCGCGGCGAACCATGGCCAGCCGGGATTCCGTTTTCTTGGCCGAAGCTTTGCCCGAGGGCTTCGGAAGGCTCTTCTCGGGCTTCCGGGGCGGCCCGGGCGCCTTCTCGGGGGCTTGTTCGCCCACAGCTGAATCGGCCGCGCGCGTCACTCGCGCGGACCCCTTGGCCTGTGCTCTCACCGGCTTATTGGACACCCGGCCAGCCTAAGCCCGGCCGCCTGAACCCGCCCGGACCTCAGGTAACACCACCCCGATTGGCCTCTCGCCGCACAGCATGCCCGTCCGTCCGGCATCCTTGTGATTGATCGCACTGTTTGAGGCGTCCGGCAAAATGGGGAACACGGTCCCCTGAGCTGGTCGACATAGGAGAGAGACTCGTGGACGACGTTCTGCGGCGCGCCCCGCTCTTCGCGGCGCTCGATGACGAGCAGGCCGCGGAGCTCCGCGCCTCCATGAGCGAGGTGACTCTCGCACGCGGTGACGCCCTGTTCCACGAGGGCGACCCCGGTGACCGGCTGTATGTCGTGACCGAGGGCAAGGTCAAGCTGCACCGCACCTCCCCCGACGGCCGCGAGAACATGCTGGCCGTCCTCGGCCCCGGCGAGCTGATCGGCGAGCTCTCGCTGTTCGACCCGGGCCCGCGCACCGCCACCGCCACCGCCCTCACCGAGGTCAAGCTCCTCGGCCTGGGCCACGGCGACCTCCAGCCCTGGCTGAACGCCCGGCCCGAGGTGGCGAGCGCCCTGCTGCGCGCGGTGGCCCGCCGCCTGCGCAAGACCAACGACCAGATGTCCGACCTGGTCTTCTCCGACGTCCCGGGCCGCGTGGCCCGTGCGCTCCTGGACCTGTCGCGCCGGTTCGGCGTGCAGTCGGAGGAGGGCATCCACGTCGTGCACGACCTGACGCAGGAGGAGCTCGCCCAGCTCGTCGGCGCCTCCCGCGAGACCGTGAACAAGGCCCTGGCCGACTTCGCCGGCCGCGGCTGGCTCCGGCTGGAGGCCCGCGCGGTGATCCTGCTGGACGTGGAGCGGCTGGCCAAGCGCTCGCGCTGACGTACGCATACGCCGTACGACCGGTACGGCGCGTACGACCCGTACGCGAGAGGGGTCCTGCCCGGAAGTGGTCCGGGCGGGGCCCCTTCGTGCCGTCCGGGCCCCGCATGCCCCGGCGCCCCCGCGATCGGGCACAGTGGGGCCGTGGAGCCTCGGGGAGTGGACGCGGACGGGCACTTCGAGCGGGAGGGGTCGCTCGGCCTGGTGCAGGAGGCGTTCGCGCCGGTCGTAGCCGCCGCGCGCGGCCTGATCGCCGACGCGTACGGGCCCCGGCTGCACAGCGCCTACCTGTACGGCTCCGTGCCGCGCGGCACCGCCCGGCCGGGCCGCTCCGATCTCGACCTGCTGCTCGCCCTGCACCACGAGCCGGCCGAGGAGGACCGGGAGACGGCCGAGGTGCTGGCGCGGACCCTGGACGGGGAGTTCGGGCAGATCGACGGGGCCGGCGTGCTGCTGTACGGCAGGGACCGGCTGCTGAGCGAGCAGGAACGGTACGACCTGGGCTGGTTCCTGGCCTGCCTGTGCACCCCGCTCGTCGGCCCCGACCTGGCCGCGCAACTGCCCCGCTACCGCCCGGACGACCGGCTGGCCCGCGAGACCAACGGCGGCCTGGCCGACCTCCTGCCCCGCTGGCGGGCACGGCTGGACGCGGCGGCCACCCCCGGCGACGTCACACGGATCAGCCGCGGCTTCGCCCGGCATCTGGTGCGCACCGGGCTCATGCTCGTCATGCCGCGCTGGGGCGGCTGGACCAGCGACCTCACCGAGTCCGCGGAGGTCTTCGCGCGGTACTACCCGGAGCGCGCCGCGCAGATGCGGGCCGCGGCCGCGGTGGCGCTGGCTCCGGTCTCGGACCCGGCCGTGCCGCGGGCGTTCGTCGAGGACCTCGGGCCGTGGCTCGCGCAGGAGTACACGGCCCGGCTGGGCACGAAGACCCCGCGCTGAGCCTGAGCGCTCCGCGGGAGGGGCCGCGACGCGCCGGCGATCGCCTGCGGCCCGGTCGTGGCTGATCGCGCAGTTCCCCGTGCCGGGACCCGCCCACGGGACCGGCACGAGCCTCAGGCGCGGTTCTTGAGGGCTTCCGCCAGTTCCTCGACGGCCCGCTTGGCCTCGACCAGGTCCGCCCCGGTGGCCGCCCGGTAGGCCTTGATCGCCTCGATCGTGCGGCCCTCGCGCAGCAGCGCCCGTACGCCCTCCAGGCCCGCCGGCTCGGGCTCCTCGATGCCCAGGTGGTCCAGGACGAGGCCCAGGCGCCGCTCCAGCCGTTCCGCTCTGCGCGCCAGTGCCTTCATGCGCAGGGTCACCGTCGAGGCGATCCACGCGGCGCAGGCGAGGACGGCGAGCAGCAGGATCAGCGTGTTCATTCGGGTCCCCCAGGGATCAGGCCGTGATCTTGAAGGTACTCCAGCTGGGCCCGTACGGACCATTCGGCGGCCGGCCACAGGGAGCGGTCGACGTCCGCGTAGACGTGGGCGACGACCTCCTGGGGCGTGGTGTAGCCGTCCTCGACGGCGGTCTCGACCTGGGCGAGCCGGTGCGCGCGGTGGGCGAGGTAGAACTCCACCGCGCCCTGCGCGTCGTCCAGCACCGGGCCGTGGCCGGGCAGCACCGTGTGCACGCCGTCGTCGACCGTCAGGGAGCGCAGCCGGCGCAGCGAGTCGAGGTAGTCGCCGAGGCGCCCGTCGGGGTGGGCGACGACGGTGGTGCCGCGGCCGAGGATCGTGTCGCCGGTCAGGACGGCCCGGTCGGCGGGCAGGTGGAAGCAGAGGGAGTCGGCGGTGTGCCCGGGGGTGGGGACCACGCGCAGGTCCAGGCCGCCGGTGCGGATCACGTCCCCGGCGGCCAGCCCCTCGTCGCCGAGGCGCAGGGCCGGGTCCAGGGCGCGGACCTTGGTGCCGGTGAGCTCGGCGAAGCGGCCGGCGCCCTCGGCGTGGTCGGGGTGGCCGTGGGTGAGGAGGGTCAGCGCGATGCGCTTGCCCGCGCGCTCGGCGGTCTCGACGACCGTCCGCAGGTGCGCCTCGTCCAGCGGGCCGGGGTCGATGACGACGGCGAGGTCGGAGCCGGGCTCGGAGACGAGCCAGGTGTTGGTGCCGTCGAGGGTCATGGGCGAGGCGTTCGGGGCCAGGATGTTGGTGGCGCGGGCGGTGGCCGGTCCGGAGGAGACCACTCCGCGCGGCTGTCCGGGCAGGGCTGCGGCATCGCTCACGACTCGCCTCCGAAGGCGACGCGCTTGGTGAACTCGTCGTGGCCGGGCCAGCTGAGCACCACCTCGCCGTTCTCCAGCGCGGCCTGCGCCAGTACGGGTTCCAGGTCCTGGCCGGCGGCCGCGGCGAGGGCGTCGGCGGCGCTGCGGTACGGCTCCAGGGACCGCAGGGTGGAGATGGTGGGCGGCATCATCAGCAGCTCGCCCTTGTCGTAGCCGTCCGCGGCGTCGGCGGGGCGGATCCAGACGGTCCGGTCGGCTTCGGTGGAGGCGTTGCGGGTGCGCTGGCCCTCGGGGAGGGCGGCGACGAAGAACCAGGTGTCGTAGCGGCGCGGTTCGAACTCCGGGGTGATCCAGCGGGCCCACGCGCCCAGCAGGTCAGAGCGCAGCCGCAGGCCGCGGCGTTCGAGGAAGGCGGCGAAGGACAGCTCGCGGGCGACGAGGGCCTGCCGGTCGGCCTCCCAGTCCTCGCCGGTGGTGTCCCCGACGACGGTGTCGGCGGTCTCGCCCGCGAGGAGTACGCCCGCCTCCTCGAAGGTCTCGCGGACGGCCCCGCAGACGATGGCCTGGGCGGTGCGGGCGTCGGTGCCGAGTCGGGCCGCCCAGGTGTCCAGGTCGGGTCCGGCCCAGCCGACGAGGCGGTCCTCGTCGCGCGGGTCGACGACGCCGCCGGGGTAGGCGTACGCGCCGCCGGCGAAGGCCATGGAGGCCCGCCGGCGCAGCATGTGCACGACCGGTCCGGCCGCGGTGTCCTTCAGCAGCATCACGGTGGCGGCCCGCCTGGGCTCCACCGGCGTGAGGGAGCCGTCCGCGAGCGCGCGGATCCGGTCGGGCCACTCCGGCGGGTACCACTGCCCGCCGGCGGGGGTGGCTCCGTGTGTCTGCTGCTGTCCCTGCTCACCGTTGGGCATGCCCGGATGCTACGGGCATCCGGCCCGATGTTCGAGAGCTGCCTGCCGTGGGCGGGCCCGCGCGCCGTCGGCGTGCGGGCCCGGCAGGGCCCCGGGGACCCCTCGGAGAGCCCGGGGTGCGTCCGGGGTGCGTCCGGGGCCGGTCAGGCCTCGGGCAGCAGCTCGACCTGGAACTCGACCTCGACCGGGGCGTCGAGCGGGAGCACCGCCACGCCGACCGCGCTGCGGGCATGGACGCCCTTCTCGCCGAGCACCTCGCCGAGGAGCTCGCTCGCGCCGTTGAGGACGGCGGGCTGGCCCGCGAAGTCGGGGGCCGAGGCGACGAAGCCGACGACCTTCACGACGCGGGCGATCCGGTCGAGGTCGCCCACGACGGACTTCACGGCGGCCAGGGCGTTCAGCGCGCAGATCCCGGCGAGCTCCTTGGCCTGCTCGGGCGAGACCTCGGCGCCGACCTTGCCGGTGACCGGCAGGCTGCCCTTGACCATCGGGAGCTGGCCCGCGGTGAACACGTAGTTGCCCGAGCGGACGGCCGGCTGGTACGCGGCCAGCGGCGCGGCGACCTCGGGGAGGGTCAGGCCGAGCTCGGCCAGCTTCGCTTCGACGGCGCCGCTCATGCCTTCTCCCGCTTGAGGTAGGCCACGAGCTGCTCGGGGTTGTTCGGGCCGGGCACGACCTGGACGAGCTCCCAGCCGTCCTCGCCCCAGGTGTCCAGGATCTGCTTGGTGGCGTGGACCAGCAGCGGGACCGTCGCGTATTCGAACTTCTTGGTCATGGGGGCGAGCGTATCGCCTGTCGCGCCGGGAAAACGCCCGGCCGGAGCACGGCGGCGGCGCGGCGGGACCGCGGCAGGACCGCGGCAGGACCGCGGCAGGACCGCGGCGGGACCACGGCGGGAGCACGGCGGGACCACGGCGCGACCGCCCCGGCCGGGCCCCTGCTCCGGCCGGGGGGAGAGGGTCCTGCGCGGCGCGAGGGCCGAGTGGTTAGGCTCAAGGGCTGTGAGCAGGCTCCAGGTGGTCAGCGGCAAGGGCGGAACCGGAAAGACCACGGTTGCCGCGGCACTCGCGCTCGCCCTCGCACGCGAGGGCAGGCGGACGCTTCTGGTGGAGGTCGAGGGCAGGCAGGGGATCGCACAGCTCTTCGGGACGGAGGAGCTCCCGTACGAGGAGCGCCGGATCGCCGTCGCCCCGGGCGGCGGGGAGGTGTTCGCGCTCGCCATCGACGCGGAGCGGGCGCTGCTGGACTACCTCCAGATGTTCTACAAACTCGGATCGGCGGGCCGTGCGCTGAAGAAGCTGGGGGCCATCGACTTCGCGACGACGATCGCGCCCGGGCTGCGGGACGTGCTGCTGACGGGCAAGGCGTGCGAGGCGGTGCGCCGCAAGGACAAGGCCGGCCGGTACGTGTACGACCACGTGGTCATGGACGCGCCGCCGACGGGCCGGATCACCCGCTTCCTGAACGTGAACGACGAGGTGGCGGGGCTGGCCCGGTTCGGGCCGATCCACAACCAGGCGCAGGCCGTGATGAACGTGCTCAAGTCCCCGGAGACGGCGGTGCACTTGGTGACGCTGCTGGAGGAGATGCCCGTCCAGGAGACCGCCGACGGGATCGCCGAGCTGGTGGAGGCCGGGCTTCCGGTGGGGCGGGTCGTGGTGAACATGGTCCGGCCGCACCATCTCGACGAGGAGGCGCTGCGGGCCGCGGGCAACGAGCACCGCGCCGGCGTGGCCCGGGCGCTGTCCCGGGCCGGCCTGGGCGGCGCCCGGCGCGGCGGGCAGGCGGAGCGGCTGGTGGAGCCGCTGCTCGCGCAGGCCGCCGAGCACGCGAGCCGGGTGGAGCTGGAGCGCGCGCAGCGGTCCGTGCTGCGGGAGCTGACGGTGCCGACGTACGAACTCCCGCTGCTCGGCGCGGGGATGGATCTGGCCGGGCTGTACGAGCTGGCCTCGGAGCTGCGGAAACAGGCGGGCGAGGAATGAGTGAGGCCGTGGGCGCGTCGTCGTCGCCGGAACTGTCCGTGGACCGGCTGCTGGACGACCGCGACACCCGGATCATCGTGTGCTGCGGCGCGGGCGGGGTCGGCAAGACCACGACCGCCGCGGCCTTGGGCCTGCGGGCGGCGGAGCGGGGCCGGAAGGTGGTCGTGCTGACCATCGACCCGGCGCGCCGGCTGGCCCAGTCGATGGGGATCGACTCCCTCGACAACACCCCGCGCCGGGTCTCCGGCGTGGCCGGCGACGGCGGTGAACTGCACGCCATGATGCTGGACATGAAGCGGACCTTCGACGAGATCGTCGAGGCGCACGCGGACCGGGAGCGGGCCGGGGCGATCCTGGCCAACCCCTTCTACCAGTCCCTGTCGGCCGGCTTCGCGGGCACGCAGGAGTACATGGCGATGGAGAAGCTGGGGCAGCTGCGGGCCCGGGACGACTGGGACCTGATCGTGGTCGACACCCCGCCGAGCCGGTCCGCGCTGGACTTCCTCGACGCGCCGAAGCGGCTCGGGTCGTTCCTGGACGGGAAGTTCATCCGGGTGCTGATGGCTCCGGCGAAGGTCGGCGGCCGGGCGGGGATGAAGTTCCTCAACGTCGGCATGTCGCTGATGACGGGCACCCTCAGCAAACTGATGGGGGCTTCGCTGCTGAAGGACGTGCAGACGTTCGTGGCGGCGATGGACACGATGTTCGGCGGTTTCCGCACCCGCGCGGACGCGACGTTCCGGCTGCTCCAGGCTCCGGGAACGGCCTTCCTGGTGGTGGCGGCCCCCGAGCCGGACGCGCTGCGCGAGGCCGCGTACTTCGTGGAGCGGCTGGCCGCGGAGCGGATGCCGCTGGCCGGGCTCGTCCTGAACCGGGTGCACGGCAGCGGCGCCGACGGGCTGTCCGCCGAGCGGGCCCTGGCCGCCGCGGACAATCTTGAGCGGGGCGGCATTGTGGATCAGGAGGCCGGGAAAGCTGGACTTCGTGACTCGGCCGCAGAAGGGGTGCACGCGGAGCCGGGCCCGGATGCGGGCTCGGACGCCGGCGCGGGCACGACCGCGGGCGCGGCCGGGGGCACGACCGCGGGCGCGGCCGGGGGTTTGGATGCGGGCTCGGACGCGGAAGCGGACGAGATCGCGGCAGGACTGCTCCGCCTGCACGCCGAGCGCATGCAGGTGATCGCGCGCGAACAGCGCACGCGTGACCGATTCACGTCACGTCACCCCGAGGTGGCGGTGACCGAGGTGACCGCCCTGCCCGGCGATGTGCACGACCTCGCCGGGCTGCGGGCCATCGGAGAACGGCTCGCGGCCGGGGTTCCGTCAGGGGTTCCGGCCGGAGCGTAGGCGACCGTACGGCGACGGGTGTACGCGGGACGGCAGGGGATCTACCCGGCCGCCGCGTACGTCTCGTACGGGACGTCCATCTCCGCATCGACATCCACGGTGAGGATGCCCGTGCTGCGTTCATACTCCATGCGGGCGGTTTCGAGCAGCCGCCGCCACGAGGTGACGGTGGGACGCCGGCGCAGCAACGCCCGACGCTCCCGCTCGGTCATTCCGCCCCACACTCCGAACTCGACACGGTTGTCGAGCGCGTCGGCCAGGCACTCGGTCCGCACCGGACACCCGGTGCACACCGCCTTGGCCCTGTTCTGTGCCGCTCCTTGAACGAACAGTTCATCCGGATCGGTAGTGCGGCAGGCTGCCTGCGCACTCCAGTCGGTTACCCAGCCCATCCCGGCGCCGTCCTCTCCCGAATCGAGGCTCCCCCACGGCGGTAGCGGCATATTCACCGCTGCCAGTTGAGGACGTTACGGAAGGCGGGGACGGCGCAACACCCCCGACGGGCCCAATCTTGAATGGCCCGAACGGACTATGGGTAAGCGGCAGATCACCCGACGGAGTGATCGAACGACATGCCGGGCCATTCCGGCGACTCGGATGAATCGGCGGACTTCGGACGAGCAGTCGTCAGCATGAGCGGCGATATTCGGACATGAGTCCACCCCATTCGGGAAGGGTGAAAATCAAGCCGAGGGGTTGATGTCGCACCGCACTGCTGTGACAGTTGAGGACAGCTTAGGCCAAGGCATTCGTGTGTGTCCGGCGAATGAGAACGTAGGCCTCCCGCGCTGCCATGCCGTCAAGTCGAGGGACGGGCCTCCGAACACGGCGCGGCCGCGGCGGCGCCGATGCCACTCGTTTGCGCCACGAGCCGACCTGCCGGCCGGCACGGGATCCGGCCCGCCCGGCTACCTTCGGATGTCACGGTCTGGTACTCGAACGCTCCGAGAAGCCCCCGCTCCCACGGAACGCCACTCACGACGGATTAGGCTTCCCTCCATGGGAAAGAAGCGCTCGGGCGCCGGGCTCACGGGGCCGCAGCAGGCCGCCAAGTTCCTCGGGCTGTCCGTTCTCGCCGGAGTCGTTCTGGCAGGCATCGCCATCCCGGGCGCCGGAGCCCTCGGGCTGGCAGCCAAGGGCACAGTAGAGGGATTCGACGAGATCCCCGCCAACCTCAAGACCCCGCCGCTCAGTCAGCGCACCACGATCCTGGACGCCGAGGGCGGTCCGATCGCCACGGTGTACTCGCGTGACCGGCAGGTGGTCCCGCTCACCGCCATCTCGCCGTACATGCAGAAGGCGATCGTCGCGATCGAGGACTCGCGCTTCTACGAGCACGGCGCCGTCGACCTCAAGGGCATCCTGCGCGCGGTGAACCGCAACGCGCAGGAGGGCGGCGCCGCCCAGGGCGCCTCGACGCTCACCCAGCAGTACGTGAAGAACGTCTTCGTCGAGGAGGCCGGCGACGACGAGACGAAGGTGCGCGAGGCGCAGGAGAAGAGTCTCGGGCGCAAGATCCGCGAGCTGAAGTTCTCGATCCAGGTCGAGGAGGAGCTCGGGAAGAAGAAGATCCTCGAGAACTACCTCAACATCACGTACTTCGGCCAGCAGGCGTACGGCATCGAGTCCGCGTCCCAGCGCTACTTCAGCAAGCCGGCCAAGGACCTCACCCTGGACGAGTCGGCCCTGCTCGCCGGCCTCGTGCAGTCGCCCAGCCGGTACGACCCGGTCAACGACAGCCAGGAGGCGATGAAGCGCCGCAACGTCGTCCTCCAGCGGATGGCCGACGTCAAGGACATCTCGCAGGCCGAGGCGGACGAGGCGAAGAAGAAGCCGGTCCAGCTGAAGGTGACCCGGCCCAAGAACGGCTGCATCACGGCCGTCAAGGGCGCGGGCTTCTTCTGCGACTACGTGCGCAACACGTTCCTGACCGACCCGGTGTTCGGCAAGACCCGCGAAGAGCGGGCCAAGCTGTGGAACCGGGGCGGCCTGACCGTCCGTACGACGCTGGACCCGCAGTCGCAGGACTCGGTCAACGAGTCGATCAAGGACCACGTCAGCCAGGACGACAAGGTCGCCACGGCCGTCACCCTGGTACAGCCCGGCACCGGCCGCGTCGTCGCCATGGGGCAGTCGAAGCCGTACGGCTTCAGCAAGAACGAGACGCAGATCAACTTCTCCGTCGACAAGCGGATGGGCGGATCCAGCTTCGGCTTCCCGACCGGCTCGACCTTCAAGCCGTTCGTCGCGGCCGCGGCCCTGGAGGAGGGCATCTCCCCCGGCCGGGTGTACCCCTCGCCGTACCAGATGGAGTACCCGAGCCCGGTGCGGACCTGCGGCGACAAGCCCTGGGTCAACACCGCCCACGAGCGCCTGGAGAACGAGCAGGCGTCCGAGGTCGGCCCGTACGGCATGAACCAGGCGATGGCCAAGTCGGTCAACACCTACTTCGTGGAGATGATCACGGAGACCGGCGTGTGCCCGGTCACCGAGATGACCACCAAGCTCGGCGTGATCCCGGCCGACGGCACCAAGCTGCCCGAGGTCCCGGCCATCGCGCTCGGCACCGAGGGCATGTCCCCGCTGACCATGGCCAACGCGTACGCGACCTTCGCCAACCGCGGCACGTACTGCACCCCCGTCTCCATCGAGTCCATCACCGACGCCCACGGCAAGGCGCTGTCCGTGCCGAAGTCCAAGTGCGAGCGGGTGATGTCGGAGCGGACCGCCGACACCATCAACAGCCTGCTGCTCGGCGTCGTCGACTCCGGCACGGGTACGGCGGCGGGCCTGACCGACCGGCAGAACGCGGGCAAGACCGGCACCACCGACAGCCGCTACAACGCCTGGTTCGTCGGCTACACCCCGAACATGTCCGGCGCGACCTGGGTCGGCTCCGGCGGCTCCAAGCAGGTGTCGATGGAGAACATCACCATCGGCGGCCAGTACTACGACAAGGTGTACGGCGGCGGGCTCCCCGGCCCGATCTGGAAGCAGGCCGTCAGCGGGGCCCTCGCCGGCCGCGAGGCCCCGAGCTTCGTCACGGTCGGCCTCCCCGACACCGGGAACCCCGGCGGCACCGGCAAGCCCACCCCGCCGACGACCAACCCGGTGAAGCCCAACAAGCCGGGCAAGCCCGGCAAGCCGGGTGGCGACGGCAAGCCCGGCGCCACGACCACGGGCGGCACCACCACCGGCGCAACGACGGGCGCTGCGACCGGCGCTGCGACGGGCGGGGGCACCACGCCGACCAACCCGATCCCCGGGATCACCCTGGAACCGGGCGTGATCGGCGGCCGCGACGGGCAGTAGCGGAAAAACGAGAAAGGGGTGGGGCCCGGTGCCGTTCGGCACCGGGCCCCACCCCTTTCTCGGCTTTTCCTGGCTACGGTCCTGCTTACTGCTTACTGAAGGTGCTTACTGAAGGTGCTTCTTGACGGCGGCGGCGACACGGCCGCCGTCCGCGAGCCCGGTCACCTTCGGCTTCACGATCTTCATGACGGCGCCCATGGCCCGCGGCCCCTCGGCACCCGCGGCCCGCGCCTCCTCGACGGCCTGCGCGACGATCGCGGCGAGCTCGTCGTCGGTCAGCTGCTTCGGCAGGTAGGTGTCGAGGAACTCGCCCTCCGCCGTCTCCCGCTCGGCCTGCTCGGCGCGGCCGCCCTGGGCGAACGCCTCCGCGGCCTCGCGGCGCTTCTTCGCCTCCTTGGCGATCACCGTGAGGACCTCCTCATCGGAGAGGACGCGCGCCTCCTTGCCCGCGACCTCCTCCTTGGTGATCGCGGCGAGGGTCAGTCGCAGCGTGGAGGAGTGGAGCTCGTTGCGCTCCTTGATCGCGGTGGTGAGGTCTTCCTGCAGCTTGGCCTTGAGCGTGGTCATGCCCATGAGTCTGCCAGGTACGGGGGCGGCGGCGCCTTCCGGTTTTCCGCGTCTGAGACGATGACCCCATGCGCGCGCGTTACGGAGTACCCCTGAAGGTCACCGCCGGAATCGCGGCGGTGGGGGCCGCTGGAGTGGCCTATGCCGCCGGATTCGAGGCGCGGTCGTTCCGCTTGCGCCGGATCACGATTCCGGTTCTGCCCGCCGGGATGCGCCCCCTGCGCGTACTCCAGGTGTCGGACATCCACATGGTCAGCGGCCAGCGCAAGAAGCGCGCCTGGCTGCAGTCCCTGGCCGGCCTGCGCCCGGACTTCGTCGTGAACACCGGCGACAACCTCTCCGACACGGAGGGCGTGCCGGAGCTGCTCGACGCGCTCGGCCCGCTGATGTCGTTCCCGGGCGTGTACGTGTTCGGCTCGAACGACTACTACGGGCCGCGGCTGCGCAACCCCGGGCGCTACCTGCTCGAAAAGGTCCAGGGCCGGCACGGGCTGAACGGCAACAAGCCGGTCGTCGGCGCCGTGCACAACCCGTGGGAGGGCATGCGGGACGCCTTCGACGCGGCAGGCTGGCTGAACCTCACCAACACGCGGGCCCGGCTCAAGCTCGACGGGCTGGAGCTGGCCTTCACCGGCCTCGACGACCCGCACATCAAGCGCGACCGCTACGAGCGGGTCGCCGGCGGCCCCGAAGCCGACGCCGACTTCTCGATCGCCGTGGTGCACGCCCCGTACCTGCGCAGCCTGGAGTCCTTCACGGCGGACGGCTACCCGCTGATCCTGGCGGGGCACACGCACGGCGGGCAGCTGTGCATCCCCTTCTACGGGGCCCTCGTCACCAACTGCGACCTGGACACCGACCGGGTCAAGGGCCTCTCCACCCACGAGACCGGCGACCGGCGCGCCTACCTGCACGTTTCCGCAGGCTGCGGCACCAACCGCTACACCCCGGTCCGCTTCGCCTGCCCCCCGGAGGCCACGCTCCTGACCCTCGCCCCGAAGGCCTAGCGGGCCCGCGGGCCCGCCCACGAGAACCGGATTTCGTCTCCGGGCGAGGGTCCGCTAAAGTAATCGATGTCGCCAGGGTGAGAGCCCAGAAAACGGCGGCGATCGGGGTGTAGCGCAGCTTGGCAGCGCGCTTCGTTCGGGACGAAGAGGTCGTGGGTTCAAATCCCGCCACCCCGACTTCGTAAGACCAGGTCAAGGGCCTGATCCGCATCGCGGGTCAGGCCCTTCCTGCATCTTGGCCAGCTCGTCCGGCTTGTTTCGGCGAGCCGGGATCCGCTCCAGCCCGGACGTCCTCGCTCCCTCCCCGCGGCCCGAAGGCGTATCCGCACGGCAACGGATCGTAGGCGGACCCTCGCGGCAGGCGCTGCAGGGCTGTCCCCTCGTCCGCAAGTCGACCCGATGTCCCAGAACATCGCGGACCATTCATGAGCCCGCGCCCGGGATCGAAGGCAAAACTGGAGTGACCGCATGCCCGGCGTGCCCCTGACCGCTGAACAGTTCAGGATCATCTTCCAGGTGACGAAGGAAGTCCACGGCGTTCCCGAAGAACGATGGGCCACGGCCGGAATTCCGCCGCAGCAGCCCGCCGAAATCCTGGGGCTGGCGCGCGACATCAGGAAATCCCTTCCCGTCGGCGGAGTGGAGATCCCTCCGCAGGTCGCACGGCGCTGGCAGGCCCTGATCCACGTGACGGTCGACGCGCTGGGCGCGGACGAGCTGAGGTTCCGGACGGGCTACACCGAGGAGGAGGTCGGCGCCGCCGCGGCGGCGCTCGGCGGGCTGTAGCCGGTCCGCCCGGATCCTCGGCATCGCGCCGGCGGTACCCGAGAAGGCCGCGGGTTCAGGACGGTGCGGGGCGGGTGGCATCGTGGGGGCATGGGAGAGCTGAACGGGGTGGCGGTCGGGGTCCGGGAGTTGCAGGCGCTGGCGCTGGCCAACTACGGGCACTTCACGACCATGCGGGTCGAAGACGGGCGGGTGAAGGGGCTCGCGCTGCACCTGGAGCGGCTGCGGCGGGACTGCCGGATGCTGTTCGGGGCCGAGCTCGACGGGGAGCGGGTGCGCGGGCTGGCGCGGCGGATGGCGCCGGGCCGGGGGGCGGTCACGGTCCGGGTGACGGTGTTCGATCCGGGGCTCGACCTCGGGCGTCCCGTCGCGGCCGGTGATCCGCAGGTGCTGGTGACCGTCCGGCCGGCGGGCGGAGCGGAGCTGCCGCCGCTGCGGGTGCGGTCGACGCCGTACGTGCGCGACGTGCCGGGCGTCAAGAGCGTCGGGCTCTTCGCCGGGCTGCACCACCGGCGGCAGGCGCAGCTGGACGGCTTCGACGACGCGCTGTTCGTCGACGTCGGGCAGGCCGTGTCCGAGGGGGCCACCTGGAACATCGGGTTCGTCGACGGCGGGCGGGTGGTCTGGCCGGACGCCGAGTGCCTCGACGGGGTGACCATGCAGCTGCTGAAGCAGGCCCACCCGTACGGCAGTCGGGGGGTGCGGCTGGCGGATGTCGCGGGGTTCGAGGCCGCCTTCGCCACCAACGCGGCGATGGGGGTGCGGGCCGTCCGCGCCGTGGACGGGGTGGAGCTGTTCGCTTCCGGCTCCGGTTCCGGTTCTCATCCGGTGATCGATGCGCTGCGGGACGCGTACGCCGCCGTTCCCGGCGATCTGCTCTGAGCGGGCCCGGTGAAGTCCGGCGCGGGTAGCGTCGGGTGCACCAGCGCCGAGGTCCGGGCCCGCTTCCGGGCCGCGGCGGCGAACGACGCGCGGAAGGAAGAGACGTGACCGTCATCGCCCACGTCAGCGACCTGCACCTGGACCTCGGGGAGCGCGCCACCGAGCGCGCCCGGAAGGTGATGGGCTACCTGCGGGAGCTACCCGGCCCGGTGGACGCCGTGCTGGTCTCCGGCGACATCGCCGACCACGGCACGGACGAGGAGTACGCGCAGGCGCGCGAGCTGCTCGACCTGCCCTGGCCGGTCCTGGTCCTGCCCGGCAACCACGACCGGCGCGGGCCGTTCCGGGCCGGGCTGCTCGACGGCGAGCCGGAGGACGACGAGGTGAACCGGGTCGTCCGCACGCCCGGGGCCGTGTTCGTGCTGTGCGACTCGACGATCCCGGGCAAGGACGAGGGCGTGCTGAGCGACGCCACCCTGCGCCGGCTCGACGACGCGCTGGCCGCCGAGGACGGCACCCTGCCGGTGTTCGTCTGCTTCCACCACCCGCCGGCCGACCTGCACACCCCGCACGTGGACCGGGTCCGGCAGTTCGGCGAGGACCGCCTCGCCGGGGTGCTGGGCCGCCACCCGCACGTCGTCGCCCTGCTGTGCGGGCACGCGCACGCCGCCGCGGCCACCACCTTCGCGGGGCTGCCGCTGCTCGTGGCGCCCGGGGTGGCCTCCACCGTTCCGCTGCCTCTGGAGGGCCGCCCCGTCGTGGACTTCGAGTCCGCCCCGGCGCTGGCGTTCCACGTCCTCGGCGGCGACCGGCGGCTCGTCACGCACTACCGGGCGCTGGGATAGCCCTCACCGCCCTCACTGCCCTCGCTGCCCTCACCGGAGCCCGGGAGAAGGCGGTCGGCGGTCGGCGGTCAGCCCGTGACGAAGCAGAACTCGTTGCCCTCCGGGTCGCGCATCGCCTGGAAGGAGCCCTGGTCGTCGGTGACGGGGCCGCCGACCGCGGTGGCGCCCAGCTCCACGGCCCGCGCCGCGGCGGCCGTGACGTCGTCGACCGCGAGGTCGAGGTGCAGCCGGTTCTTCACCGCCTTGCCCTCGGGCACCGGCTGGAACGCCAGCCGCGCCACGCCGGGCAGCTCCAGGTGCGACCAGCCGCGGGCCCGGTCGACCGGCTCGGCCTCCAGCAGCCGCGCCCAGAACCGCACCAGCGTCCCCGGCTCCCGGCAGTCCACGACGATCTGGTGCAGGCGTATGCGCATGGCGGCGAGCCTACGCCCCGGAGCCCCGCCGCTCCTTGCCTACTCCTCCGCCGCCAGGGCCGCCAGTTCGGCCCGGACCAGCTCCATGAAGGCCGCCGAGGCGGCGACGGCCACCCGGCGCCCTCCGGCCGCCGTCCGGAGGTGTTCCAGGACCGCCCCGACGGTGGCGAAGGGGCCGACCGGGCGCAGCAGCCACAGCCGTCCGGGCGGTCGGGGCGGCAGCCCGAGGGCGGCGACGGCCTCGTCGGTCTCGCGGTCGAGGACGTGGAGGTCCGGGTCCGCCAGCGGGACGGCGTGCACGTCGGTGACGTGCCCGTGCCCGTCGAGGACGGTGTCCACGGCCCAGTGGGTGGACCGGTCGGGGATCCAGGTGCGGGCGTGCGGGGGCCAGACGTACGGCAGGAACACCCAGGCCGCTTCCCCGGGGGCGGGCTCCCAGCCGAGCGCCTCCAGTTCCCGGACCTCCGGCAGCCGGTCCGGTTCCTGTTCGCTGCGGCCGCTGCGGCGCAGTGCGAGGGGATGCGGTGTTCCGTCCTCGTCCCACGACATGGGCGAGAGGGTACCGGCGGGCCCGGCCGGCGCCGGGCCCGACACGGTGTCACATGGTCACGGGGTCAGGGGGATTCACCGGAGGGACGGCCGAAGTCGACCTCCGCCGGGGGCTCGCCCGGCCAGGTCAGCAGGGTCGGCGCGGGCGGGGTCTCGGCGACGACCCTGCCGTGCGCCACGACGTACCGGGGCCGGACCTGGCGGCGGACCGCCTCCTGCGGGGTGGGCGCGGGCAGCACGACGAAGGATCCGGCGGCGCCCTCGGCGATGCCGTACTCGGAGGGGGTCAGCCCCAGGACGCGGGCGGCGCGGTCCGTCACCATCGAGTACGCCACCGGGATCTCGTCCGCGCCGGTCAGCTGGGCGGCGTACAGGCCGACGAGGGCGGTCTGGAGCGGGTTGGCGGTGCCGAGCGCGTTCCACGGGTCCATGACGTCGTCGTGCCCGAAGGCCACGTTGACGCCGGCGGCCAGCATCTCCTTGACCTGGGTGACGCCGCGCCGCTTGGGGTAGGCGTCGAAGCGGCCCTGCAGGTTGAGGTTGGCGAACGGGTTGGCGACCAGGTTGATTCCGGAACGGGCCAGCAGCCGCTGGAGTTTGAAGCTGTACGCGCCGCCGTAGGAGCCCATGGCCGTCGTGTGCGAGGCGGTCGCGCGCTCCCGCAGCCCCGAGCGCAGGGCGAGTGCGGCCAGCACCTCCACGAACCGGGACTGCTCGTCGTCGATCTCGTCGCAGTGGGCGTCGACGCGCAGGCCGCGCTCCTCGGCGACGGCGAAGGCGATTCCCAGGGACGCGACGCCGTCCTCGCGGGTGTCCTCGAAGTGCGGGATCGCCCCGACGACGTCCGCGCCGCGGGCCACCGCCTCGCGCAGCAGGGCCTCGCCGCGGGGGAAGGAGAGGATGCCCTCCTGGGGGAAGGCGGTGATCTGGAGGGTCATGAACTCCCGGACCCGGTCGCGGACCTCCAGCAGCGCGTCCAGGGCGGTGAGCTCCGGGTCGGTGACGTCGCAGTGGGTCCGCACGTGCAGCACACCCTGGGCGGCCTGCCAGCGCAGCACCTCGGTGGCGCGGGCGATGACGTCCTCGCGGGTCAGGGTGCGTTTGCGGGCGCTCCAGCAGGCGATGCCCTCCCAGAGGGTGCCGGAGGCGTTGGGGCGCGGGTCCCCGGCGGTCAGGGCGGTGTCCAGGTGGATGTGTGGTTCGACGAAGGGGGCGGTGAGCAGCCCGCCGTCGGCGTCGACGAGCACGCCGGCGGGCGGCGGGGGCGGGGGATCCGCGCGGCCGTCGTCCGGGGAGATCCGGGCGATCCTGCCGTCCGGGCCGACCCGGACCTCGTACAGGCCGGGGCGCAGCACGCCGGGGCGGTCGGCGTGCAGCAGCCGGGCGCCCCGGACGGTCATCCGCATGGGGCCAGCGTAGGGCCCGGCGGGTCAGCCGCGCTTGGCCTGGGCCTTCTGGTGCATGCCCCTCGTCTTCGCCGAGAGGGTCTGTGCATCGCGGGCCGCGGACTTGGCGCGGGCCTCGGCGGCCGTGTTCTTCGCCCGCTCGTGCTCGCGCTCCGCGGCATGCGCCGTACCGGCACGCTCCTTCTTGGCCATGACGGGTCCTCCTCCGGCTTCGCAAGGCGTATGTCCTCCACTGTCCCCCCGTTCGGGGCGGGCGGCATCCGCAGCGGCGGCCGCCCGACCGGCAGGCCGACGGACCGGCAGGCCGACGGACCGGCGGACCGGCGGACCGGCGGACCGGCGGACCGGCGGGCTAGCGCACCCGATCGGGTTACATAGGGGTATGACTGAGAACACGGCCACGGGCATGCCCGACTGGGAGAAGCGCTTCCGGGCGCCGCGCGTCGCACTGCCCGACTGGGCCGAGGACGCCCCGCACCGCTCGCTGTTCGTCTCCAACGCGACGGGAACCTACGAGCTGTACGCCTGGGACCGCGCCACCGGCACCCAGCGGCAGGCCACGGAGCGGCCCAACGGCACCACCGACGGAACGCTCTCCCCCGACGGGGAGTGGATCTGGTGGTTCTCCGACACCGACGGCGACGAGTTCGGCACGTGGGTCCGCCAGCCCTTCGCGGGCGGCCCCGACGAGCCGGCCACCCCCGGCCTGCAGCCCTCGTACCCGGCCGGTCTCGCCATCGGCCGGGACGGGACGGCGGTCGTGGGCCGCTCCACCGACGAGGAGGGCTCGACCGTCCACGTGGTGCGGCCGGGCGGCGCGGAGCCGGTGGAGGTCTACCGGCACCGCGAGTCGGCGGGGGTCGGGGACCTGTCCCGGGACGGCACGCTGATCGCGATCGAGCACACCGAGCACGGCGACGCCATGCACTCGTCCCTGCGCGTGGTCACCCTCGACGGCACCACGGCCGCGGAGCTGGACGACTCCCGCGGCGGCACCCTGGAGCTGGGCCTGGAGGTCCTCGGCTTCGCCCCGGTCGCCGGCGACACCCGGCTGCTCGTCGGCCACCAGCGGCGCGGCCGCTGGGAGCCGATGGTGTGGGACACGGCCACCGGCGCCGAGCAGGAGCTGCTGCTGGACCTGCCGGGCGACGTGAGCGCCGAGTGGTATCCGGACGGCTCGGCGCTGCTCGTCGAGCACAGCTTCGAGGCGCGCAGCGAGCTGTGGCGCTACGACCTGGCCGGGCAGGAGCTGACCCGGGTGGAGACCCCGCCCGGCACGGTCTCGGGTGCGACGGCGCGGCCCGACGGGACGGTCGAATACCAGTGGTCCTCGGCGGCCGAGCCGTCGGCGATCCGGTCGACGGCGGGCGGGGTGGTGCTGGATCCGCCGGGCTTCCGGCCGCCCGGCTCGGTCCCGGTGGAGGACGTGTGGGTGGAGGGCCCGGGCGGGCGGATCCACGCGCTCGCGCAGCGGCCCGTCGGCCACGGCGAGGGCCCCTTCCCCACCGTGTTCGAGGTGCACGGCGGTCCGACCTGGCACGACTGCGACGCCTTCGCGGCCGCCCCGGCGGCCTGGCTGGACCACGGCTTCGCGGTGGTCCGGGTCAACTACCGGGGCTCGACGGGGTACGGCCGCGAGTGGACCGACGCCCTCAAGCACCGGGTCGGGCTGATCGAGCTGGAGGACATCACCGCGGTCCGCGAGTGGGCGGTGGCCTCGGGCCTGGCCGACCCGGCCCGGCTGGTGCTGTCGGGCGGCTCGTGGGGCGGGTACCTGACGCTGCTGGGCCTGGGCATGCAGCCGGAGGCCTGGGCGGTGGGGCTGGCCGCCGTACCGGTCGCGGACTACGTGACCGCGTACCACGACGAGATGGAGGCGCTGAAGGCCCTGGACCGCACCCTGTTCGGCGGCACGCCGGAGGAAGTCCCGGAGCGCTTCGCGGCGTCCTCCCCGCTGACGTACGTGGACGCGGTGCGGGCGCCGGTGCACATCGCGGCGGGCGTGAACGACCCGCGCTGCCCGATCCGGCAGATCGACAACTACGTGGACCGGCTGGCGGCGCGCGGCGCGGTGCACGAGGTGTACCGGTACGACGCCGGGCACGGCTCGCTGGTGGTGGAGGAGCGGATCAAGCAGGTCAGGATGGAGATCGACTTCGCGCTGAAGCACCTGCCGCGCTGACGCCGGGTCACGGGCGGCGGGGGCGGCGCACCCCGGCGAACCCCCGCCACCGTGATCGCGGTGCACCCCCCGTACGGTGGTGGGGTGCACCGGTTTCTCCTGACCCCGCGCTGGTGGGGGATCAACGTCTTCGTCGCGCTGGCCGTTCCCGTCTGCCTGTTCATGGGGACCTGGCAGCTCGGCCGGTTCGAGGACCGCGTCGACACCCACCGGGAGGCGTCCGAGGCGCGCCCCGCCGAGGAGGCGGCCGCGCCGCTGGACTCGCTGCTGCCGGTGGACAAGAAGACCTCCGGCCGCCTCGCCACCGTCTCCGGGCAGTACGCCGACCAGCTGCTGGTCCCCGAGCGGCGGCTCGACGGGAAGGCCGGCTTCTACGTCCTGACCCTGCTGAAGACCGACTCCGGCAAGACCGTCCCCGTGGTGCGGGGCTGGCTGCCGGGCACGGCGGACCCCGGCCGGGCGCCGGCCGCGCCGGGCGGGCGGGTCGAGGTGACGGGGGCCCTGCAGGCCTCGGAGACCTCCACCAGCAAGGGCGTGCACTCCCAGGGCGGGCTCCCGGCCGGGCAGCTCGGGGTGATCGGGGCGGCCTCACTGGTCAACCTGGTGCCGTACGAGCTGTACGACGCCTGGCTGACGGTGCAGACCCCGGCGGACGGGCTGACGCCGGTGCCCGCGAAGGCGCCGAGCAACACCGGGCTGGACCTGAAGGCGTTCCAGAACCTGGGCTACACCGGCGAGTGGTTCGTCTTCGCCGCGTTCGTGCTGTTCATGTGGTTCCGGCTGTACCGCCGCGAGGTGGAGTCCCTGCGCGACGCCGAGGCGGGGCTGCTGCCCGAGGCCGATGCGGCTGCGGGGGCCGGCGTGGCCGACGGGGAGGCCCCGGCGGCCGCGTCCGCTGCGCCGGGGCCGGAGTCGGCACCGGGGTCGGAGTCGGAGGAGCCGGTCAGGGCTTCTGCGCCGCGTCGACCGGAATGACGCCCGTCCGGTAGAGCGTGCCCCCGCAAGCCGCCGGGATCGTCGCCCGGGTGGTCGGGGCCGGCGCGCCCGGCACCGCCGTGGCCGGGGTGTGGGACACCGCCACGCCGGTGGTGTCCGCGGCCGGGCCGGCAGCCCCGCCCGCCGCCGGTTCCGCCGCGGCCGGGCCGTCAGCCGGGAGCTGCCCCTGCGGCGTACCGCCCGCCGGGGGCTTGGCCGCCGGTTCGGGGGTGGCCGCCGGGCAGGACATCCCCGAGGGCACCCAGGCGAAGCGGACCTCGTACGCCGCGTAGGGCTGGAGCACCAGCGACGGCGCCTCCGCCGACGGGTCGGGCAGTCCGGGCGCCGCGTCGCCCGCGGTGTGGCCGACGACGGTGACCCCGCCGGACCCGCCGGACGCGGAGGAGCTCACCGAGGCCGCGGTCACGGTGTCCGGGCCGGCGACGCTGCAGCCGCGGGCCGAGACGTTGGTGACCGTGAAGCTGCCGTACACCTTCCCGTCGGCCTCGGGGGCGCGGGCGCTGGCCTGCACCCCGAGCTGGTCCGCGCTGCACCCGGGAGCGGCGGGGGACGCCACGGGCGGCATCGGGCCGCCGGGGGTCCCGGTCGCGCCGCCCGTGCCGCCGCCGGCGGACGGGGCGGCCGTGCCGCCGCCGGACGGGGAGCCGGCAGCGGTGGGGTCCGAGCCGGCGGCGGTGCCGCCGTGGCCTCCGGGGCCCGCGCCGGCGTCCTTGGACTGCTTGGGCGCGTGACCCGCCCCGCTGTGGTCGTGGCCGTGGCCGCCGGCGCCCGCTGCGGTGGCGGCCTCCTCGCCGTGTCCGGCCATCGCGGAGTGGTCGCTGACGCTGCCGTCGCCGCCCGCGATGCCCAGGTGCAGGGCGGCGGGCAGGGCGGTGGCGGCCAGCAGCGCGGCCGCGGCGGCACCGACGGCGGCCCGGCGCTTGCGGGCCCGGCGGGCGGGGACGGCGGACCGCAGCCGGTCCAGGGCGCCGGCGGAGGGCTCCAGGCCCGAGACGGCAGCGTGCAGCAGGGTGCGCAGCTCCTGCTCGTCGCCGGACCCGTCCGGTCGCGTGTGGTCGTCCATCATGACTGCTGAGCCTCCATCGCCACCCGCAGCGCGGCAATGCCCCGCGATCCGTACGCCTTCACCGAGCCGAGCGAGACGCCGAGGGTCTCGGCGACCTGGGCCTCGGTCATGTCCGCGAAGTACCGCAGCACCAGCACCTCGCGCTGGCGCCGCTGCAGTCCGCGCATCGCCTTGATGAGGTCGTCCCGTTCCAGCTGGTCGTACGCGCCCTCCTCGGCGCTCGCCATGTCCGGCATCGGCTTCGACAGCAGCTTCAGGCCGAGGATGCGGCGGCGCAGCGCGGAGCGGGAGAGGTTGACCACCGTCTGGCGCAGGTACGCCAGCGTCTTGTCGCGGTCCCGGACCCGGTCGCGGGCCGAGTGGACGCGGATGAACGCCTCCTGGACGACGTCCTCGCAGGAGGCGGTGTCGTCGAGGAGCAGCGCGGCCAGGCCCAGCAGCGAGCGGTAGTGGGCCTGGTAGGTCTCGGTGAGGTGGTCGACCGTGGTGCCGGCCACGACCACGGGCGGCGGCGCGCCGACAGCGGTCTCGGACGGGGCGGTGGCAGCGGCCTCCGGCGGCGCGCCGGCAGCGGCATCCGGCGGCGCGGTGGCAGCGGCCTCGGCGACGGTCCCGCCAGTCCCTTCGTACGCGTCGTTCACGTCGTTCGCGTCGTGCGTGTCGTTCGCGTCGTGCGTGTCGTTCGCGTCGGGGTCGGCGGGTCCCGCGCTATCGCGCGGCGTGGGCACGCGGCCGCCCGGGGTCGGCAGGGCGGGCGGGGCGGAGGCGGGCGGCACGGCCGGCGGGACCGGGACGGTCACCGGGATCTCTCCGGTCGTCTGGGTGCGCCGGCGCTGCGGTGCACCGATCGTGCTGCGCACCGGTGCGCTGTCGCGTACGAGTAGTGCCTCTGCCACGCCAGTTGGACACGCGTCCCCCCACCAGGGTTGTACGCGCGAGGCGGACCGGCCAGCACCATCCTCATTGCCCTCATGCGCACTCGTTCTTCCTGATTGCCCCCGTCCGTCCAGCGGCAGTCAGGCCATCACCTTGATCAGGGGATCAGCACCTGATCCTACAAAGTGCATTACGCGAATTCATCAGCGATCAGTTCCGCGATTCGCGCGGCATTCAGGGCGGCACCGCCCTGGAGGTTGTCGGCGCACACGAAGAACTCCAGGGAGCGCGGGTCGTCGAGGGAGGCGCGCAGCCGTCCCACCCACGCCGGGTCCGTTCCCGCGGCGTCCACGGGGGTCGGGAACTCGCCCGCCGCCGGTTCGTCCACGACGACCACGCCGGGGGCGGCCTGGAGGACCTCGCGGGCCCGCGCGGCGTCCACGGGGGCCTCGAACCGGGCGCGGACGCTCAGCGAGTGCCCGGTCAGCACGGGCACCTGGACGCAGGTCACCGCCACCGGGAGGGTGTCCAGCCCGAGGACCCGTCGGGTCTGGGCCCGTACGGCCAGCTCGTGGGTGGACCAGCCGTCCTCGCCGAGCTGCCCGGACCACGGGACGACGTTCAGCGCGAGGGGGCCCGCGAAGGGGCCGGTGTCCTCGCCGACCGCGCGCCGCACGTCCCCGGTCATCTCGCCCAGCGGGGTTCCGGCGACCAGCGACAGCTGGCGGCGCAGCGCCTCGGAGCCGGCCCGTCCGGCGGCGCTCGCGGCCTGGTACGAGGACACGGTCAGGTCGGCGAGCCCGTACTCGGCGTGCAGGGCGCCCAGGGCGGCGGTCAGCGCGGCGGTGACGCAGTCCGGTCCGGCCACGATGCCGCGCGGCCGGTGCCGTACGGCCGCGGCGTTGACCTCGGGCACCACGAGCGGCACCTCGGGGTCCTCGCGGAAGGCGGCGGACCGGTCGACGACGGCGGCGCCGCGCGCGGTGGCGACGGGCGCCCAGCGGGCCGAGACCTCGGCCGGGGTCAGGAAGATCACGATGTCGCCGTGGCCGAGGCCGTCGAAGGCGTCCTCGGTGAGGGCGAGCACCTCGGTCTCCTCCGCACGGACGGCCAGCATGCGGCCGGCCGAGCGCGCGGAGGCGATCAGGCGTATGTCGCCCCAGACGTCCGCCCGCCGGGACAGGATCTGGAGCAGGACGGTTCCGACTGCCCCGGTCGCCCCGACCACGGCGAGCGCCGGGCCGGAGGACCGGGCGTTGGTCATCGTCCAGTGCCTCCGTATACGACGGCCTCGTCGCTGTCGGAGTCGAGGCCGAAGGCCGTGTGGACGGCGACGACGGCGGCGTTGACGTCGTCCTGGCGGGTCACCACCGAGATGCGGATCTCGGAGGTGGAGATCAGCTCGATGTTGACGCCCGCGTCGGACAGCGCCTGGAAGAAGGAGGCGGTGACGCCCGGGTGGGTCTTCATGCCCGCGCCGACCAGGGAGATCTTGCCGATCTGGTCGTCGTAGCGCAGGGAGTCGAAACCGATCTGCGCCTTCGCCTTCTCCAGGGCGTCGATGGCCTTGTGGCCCTCGGTCTTGGGGAGGGTGAAGGAGATGTCCGTCAGGCCGGTCGCCGCGGCGGACACGTTCTGGACGATCATGTCGATGTTGATCTCGGCGTCCGCGATGGCGCGGAAGATGGCCGCGGCCTCGCCCGGCTTGTCCGGGACGCCGACGACGGTGATCTTGGCTTCGGAGACGTCGTGGGCGACTCCGGAGATGATGGCGTGCTCCACCTGCTCGTCCCCTTGCGACTCGGGCTTCTCGTTGCTGACCCAGGTACCCGGCAGTCCGGAGAAGGACGAGCGGACGTGGATCGGGATGTTGTAACGGCGTGCGTACTCGACGCAGCGGTGCAGCAGCACCTTGGAACCGGAGGCGGCCAGCTCCAGCATGTCCTCGGAGGAGATCCAGTCGATCTTCCGGGCCTTCTTCACCACGCGCGGGTCGGCGGTGAAGACGCCGTCGACGTCGGTGTAGATCTCGCAGACCTCGGCGTCCAGCGCCGCGGCGAGCGCGACGGCGGTGGTGTCCGAGCCTCCGCGGCCCAGGGTGGTGATGTCCTTGCTGTCGGCGGACACGCCCTGGAAGCCGGCGACGATGGCGATGTTGCCCTCGTTCAGCGCGGTGCGGATACGGCCCGGCGTGACATCGATGATGCGCGCTTTGTTGTGGACCGAGTCGGTGATGACGCCTGCCTGGCTGCCGGTGAACGACTGGGCCTCGTGGCCCAGGTTTTTGATCGCCATGGCCAGCAGTGCCATGGAGATCCGCTCTCCGGCGGTCAGCAGCATGTCGAACTCACGTCCGGCAGGCATCGGCGACACCTGCTCGGCGAGATCGATCAGCTCGTCCGTCGTGTCGCCCATCGCGGAAACCACGACGACCACCTGGTGGCCGTTCTTCTTGGCGTCCACGATCCGCTTGGCGACGCGCTTGATGCCCTCGGCATCGGCTACGGAGGAGCCTCCGTACTTCTGCACGACAAGGCCCACGTGCGCTCCTCGCTCAATTCCAGTACTCCGGTCGCGGGCCAGTCTAACGAGCGACCGCAATCCGGCCGCCACGTACCACATCATGAGACATTTGGGTCATCCCGTGATCAGTACTGCCCGCGCGAGGACCGCACCTTCTCCGCTCCCCCTCGTCGGCGCCCCTTGGCGCCCTCTTCGCGCCCCCGTGGCGCCCTCTTCGCGCCTACCTACCGTTCGCCGACCGGCCTCGGGGCCGCCCGGCGGCCGATCGTGCCGAGCTCCTCGGCCATCACCCGGCCGGCCTGCTCGGCGAGGTCGTCCTCGGCCAGGTCCTCGTCGGTGTCCAGCCCGTCCAGGGCCTCCAGCGGCTGGTCCAGGCGTACGTGCGCGACGAGCGACTGCAGGGCGCGCAGGGTTGCGGAGGCCGTCGAGCCCCAGTTGGAGAAGTAGGAGAACTGCCACCACCACAGGGCTTCGGCCGTCCGGCCCGCCCGGTAGTGCGCCAGGCCGTGCCGCAGGTCGGTGACCACGTCGGCGATGTCGTCGGAGATCCGGTGGGCGACCGGCGTCTTGCGCGGCTCGTACGGGTCGAAGACCTCGGAGTACACGTCGACCGGGTCGAGCAGGTACGCGAACCGCTCGCGCAGCTCGTCCACGTCCGGCTCCGGGCCGAGGTCGGGCTCGTAGCGCTCGTCGGGCAGGACGTCCTGGTACGCGCCGAGCCGGCCGCCCGCCAGCAGCAGCTGGGAGAACTCCAGCAGGAGGAAGGGCACCGCGCTGTCCGGGTCCTCGCCCTTGGCCACCTCGGTGACCGCGACGATGAACGACTCGATCTGGTCCGCGATCTGGACGGCGAAGTCGTCCGGATCCTGGGCCAGGGCGTGCAGCGTTGCGTCAGACATCGAGAAGTCGCCTTCCTTCAAAGGCCCGCCCGAGCGTGACCTCGTCCGCGTACTCCAGGTCTCCCCCGACGGGGAGCCCGCTGGCCAGGCGGGTGACCTTCAGGCCCATGGGCTTGATCATGCGCGCGAGGTACGTGGCCGTGGCCTCGCCCTCCAGGTTCGGGTCGGTGGCCAGGATCAGCTCGGTCACCTCGCCGTCCGCGAGCCGCGCCAGCAGCTCGCGGATGCGCAGGTCGTCCGGGCCGACGCCCTCGATCGGGCTGATCGCGCCGCCCAGGACGTGGTACCTGCCCCGGAACTCGCGGGTCCGCTCGATGGCGACCACGTCCTTCGGCTCCTCCACCACACAGATGACGGTGAGGTCGCGGCGCGGGTCGCGGCAGATGCCGCACTGCTCCGCCTGCGCCACGTTGCCGCACACGGCGCAGAACCGGACCTTCTCCTTGACCTCCAGCAGCGCGTGCGCGAGGCGCCGGACGTCGGTCGGCTCCGCCTGCAGGATGTGGAAGGCGATCCGCTGCGCGCTCTTGGGCCCGACACCGGGCAGCCTGCCCAGCTCGTCGATCAGGTCCTGGACCACGCCTTCGTACAACGGACTGCCTTCTTTCTGTTCTGCTCTGGATGGCTGATGGGGGCCGGGAGGCCTCGGGCGGGGGCCGGGGCCCCGGACGGGGCCGTGGGCCGTGGGCGGTGGCCCGGTGGGCGGGGGCCTAGAACGGCAGGCCGGGGATGCCGCTGCCGCCGCCCAGGCCCTGGGCGAGGGGGCCCAGCTTCTGCTGCTGGAGCGCCTGGGCGTTCTCGTTGGCCGCCTGGACGGCCGCGACGACCAGGTCGGCCAGGGTCTCGGTGTCCTCCGGGTCCACGGCCTTGGGGTCGATCACGAGTGCGCGCAGCTCACCGGAGCCGGTGACGGTGGCCTTGACGAGGCCGCCGCCCGCCTGGCCCTCCACCTCGGTGCGCGCCAGTTCCTCCTGGGCCGCCGCGAGGTCCTGCTGCATCTTCTGGGCCTGCTGGAGCAGCTGCTGCATGTTGGGCTGTCCGCCACCGGGAAACACAGGTCACTCTCTTCCGTACCGTCGGAACGCTTGGTCAATCCGAGCCTACGTGCTCACCGCGCGCAGCGCCCTACGCCGTGAGGACCAACTCTTTCGAGTGAGTGGCCGGGCGTGCGCGCCGCTGCCGGTGACCTTCTTGCGGGCGGAAATCCGGGGATTCTTCGCCCACCGGCTGTCATTCGAAGGTAGGAAGAGCATGCGCATCATTGCGCACACGCGCACCACCACACGTCAGCGCAGGCAGAGGGAGTGCCGGGTGAGCCAGCCGGAGATGCAGCCCGAGGGGCCACCCCGGGATCCCCTGGAACCCCGGGACTCCCCGGGATCCCGGGAGGAGGGCGGCGGGCCCATGGCGGCGGGCGATCTGACCGGCGGACCGTTCCCCCTCGGGGACTGGGGTGAGCCCGCCGAGCGGCTGGACGAGCTCTACCGTCGGGTCGAGGCGGATGCGCTGCGCACGGCGGAGTGGTACATGTCCGACCGCGCATGGAAGCGCAGGGGCGCGCGGATCCTGCGGGTGGGCGCCGCCGTGGGGGCGGTCGTGGGCGCCGCGATGCCGCTGCTGGAGCTCACCGGAGCCGCGCCGGGCGCCACCACCTACGGCTGCCTTTCGCTGCTGCTGGCCGCGGCCTGCGTGGCCTGCGACCGGTTCTTCGGCCTGACCTCGGGCTGGATGCGGGACGTCGCGACGGCCCAGGCGGTGCAGCGCCGGCTGCAGACCCTCCAGTTCGACTGGGCCTCGGAGAACGTACGGGAGGTCCTGGGCCCCACCGAGGGCACGGCGAGCGAGGCCGCGGAGCGCTGCCTGACGGTGCTGCGGCGGTTCTCGGAGGACGTGACCGAGCTCGTGCGCTCCGAGACCGCCGAGTGGATGCTGGAGTTCGGTTCGGGGCCCGCGCCGCTGGTGCTCCAGTCGCTGGGCGGCCCCGCCACCCGCCCCGAGGCCGGGGTCCCGCCGGCGCGGTTCCCGCTGCCGCCGGGGACCCGGCCCAACATGCCGCGGCAGCGGCCCCCGGAGCAGCCCCGCTGAAGCGGCACGTCCGGCCGGGCCGCGGTCGGCCGGGCCCTCGGGACAGCCGGGCTCCCGGCCCGCCGGTCAGCCGGTTCGCCGCTCAGCCGGGTTGCCGCGTCGCCGGGTCGCCGGGTCGCCGGTCAGCTGAAGATGATCATCGAGCCCTGGCCGAGGCTGCGGGTCGCGGCCGCGTGCAGGCCCAGCCACACGTGCCGCTCCCGGGCGAAGGGGCTGTCGTCGTACGGAACCGGACCCGCCGGCTCCTCCAGTGAGGTCGGCCGGCCCGGCGGGGCCGGAGCCACCGGCGGGTTCGCCGGATCGATCCCGATCGCCGGGGCCACCACCGCCAGCTCCCGCAGCAGGCCCTGCGCCGACCCCAGCGGCCCGCCCGCGGCCAGCAGCTCCTCGTTCGCCAGCGGCGCCGCGAAGTCCACCGGGACGTACGCCCCGGCGTGGTCGTAGTGCCACACCAGGTGCGACTGCTGGGCCGTGGCCTCGAACATCTCCAGCAGCTGCTCGTAGTCCCCGCCCAGCCCGTCCACCGGGGTCACCGGCAGCCCGCGGACCTGCAGCAGGTATGCCCGCCGCAGGAAGTGCAGGGCGTCGTAGTCGAAGCCGGCGACCGGGGCGACGTCCCCGCTGAGGCCCGGCATGTACGCGAACACCGGCACGGACGGCAGTCCGGCCTCGCCCAGCGCCCTGTCGTACGAGGCGATCTCTTCCGCGAAGGGGTTGTCGGGGCTGTGGCACAGCACGTCGACAAGGGGGACCAGCCACAGGTCACAGGCCACTCGGGCTCCGATCAGTCGTTGCCGCCGATGCCGTCAGCGTAATGCGCCGGACACCCTCCGCGAAGGCCTGCGCAGAACCCGGCCGAAGCCGGGCCCTGCGGCAGGCCGTTCCGCGCCCCTGCGGCGGGCCCTGCGGCGGCTGCGGCTGCAGCCATCGCTGCGGCTACGGCTGCGACTGCGACCCGCCCGGGAGCGAATCCGGCCGGGTGCCGACCCGCCACACCCACACGTCCAGCACCTGCTCCGGCTGCTGCCCCAACAGCTCGCTGATCAGGGCCTTCAGCTCGTCCGACCGGTCCTGGAACGGCAGCACCACGGCGCCCGCCTTCCAGTGCTCCAGGTCCTGCCGGGCCTGTTCCCGCCACTGCGGCGTCACCTCGGGCGGCGCGGCCCCGTAGCGGACGTCCCGCAGCAGGTTCGACAGGTGGCGCGGCGCGGCCCCGTAGATCCCGATCCGCTCGGGCCCCCACGGGCCGTTGAAGTAGCCCCCGGCGAGGCGGAAGCCGAAGTCCGCCTCGACCTGCCAGTGCAGGGCGTCGGCCTGGCCCGGGTCGGGCAGCGGTACCGGAACGAGCACCTCACCCTGGTTGACGTAGCGCTGCCACGCGCCCGAGGTGATGAACGCGGGCACCGGCGCACGGTCCCGTACCGCCAGCGGCAGCGGCAGGATCGGGATCAGCGCCGCCGCGACGGCCAGCAGGCCGACGGTGCGCAGTTCACGGGTGCGGGCCTGCGCGGCCCGGTCGAGCGCGAGGGCGACCAGGACGCCCAGGATCGGCGCGCACACCATCGCGACCCGGCCCTCGATCACCGACTCGAACAGCGGCATCCGCGCGAACAGCGCCCAGGGGCCGGGAAGCACCAGGTCGGTGCGCGGTACGGGCACCCGCGGCCCGAGGGACAGCAGCAGCGCCACGACCCCGGTGACCGCCAGCGCGCGGACGGCGGGGCGCCGCCACATCCACACGCACACGGCCGTGCCGAGGGCCAGCAGCGGCCAGCCGTAGAAGGCGTTCTGCTCGGTGGTGTTCAGCGAGAGGCGGCCCGCGGTCTCGGCGTCGCCGAACAGGGAGCGGGCGGCGTACTCGATCAGGGCGAGCGGGCTGTTGCCGGCGTTGTCCCCGTGCAGGACCGAGTGGTAGCTCTGCGGGCCGAAGAACTGCCAGGACAGCGGGAAGGCCAGCAGCGGCAGGCAGACGGCCAGGGCGATCCCCAGGCCGCGCAGGAGCGACGGCGCGGCGGCGAGGGCGCGGCGGCGGTCGACGGCGAGCCAGGCGAGGCAGTAGACCAGCATGCCGAGCGCGGCGATGAGCAGCGGCTCCTCGCCCAGGAAGATCTGGTACGTCGCGAACAGCCCGAGCAGCACCCCGTCCCGGACCACGTTCCGCCCCTCGGCGAGGCGCAGCGCCCGGTCGACGATCAGCGGGAGCATGAAGAGCACGACGAAGTTCGGGTGGCCGTTGGCGTGCGAGACCATCGGCGGCGCGAACGCGGCGAGCGCCCCGCCGACGGCCGCCGCCCAGCGGTTCGGCGTGCAGCGGCGGCGGATCAGCCAGTACCAGGTCCAGGCGCTGGCGGCCATGCCGAGGGTCAGGACCAGGGCGAACGTGACGGTCTCGCCGAACAGCAGCGTGACCGGGATGAGCGGCACGGTCAGGCCGAGCATCGTCGCGTTCGCCATCAGGTTCACGCCGTCGGGCATGCCCTGGGCGGTGGTGAAGAGCGGATTGCGCAGGTGGGCGATGTTGTCGGTGGCGACGCCGACGAACCACTCCCACTGGTTCTGGTCCTGGAGCGCGTCCTTCAGGTAGCGGCCGTCGAGGTCGGCCCACAGGCCGTGGAAGACGTAGAAGGAGAGGGCCAGGAAGACGGCGGCGACGGTGAGGCCGCCGGCGTTCAGGCCCAGCAGGTCCCCGAACGCCGCGCGCAGCCCGGCGGCGCTGCGGCGGCCCGGCGCCGGCCGGTCGGCCCGCGCCTCGGCGCGGCGGCGCACCGGAACCTCGACGACGGCCCCGGCACCGGCCCGGCGGCGCAGCAGGCGGGTGATCTCGGCGTCGACGGCCGGGCCGTCGAGGGTCGAGGCGGCGAAGGCGGCCCGCGCCCGGTCCCCGTCGAAGAGGGCGAAGGCGCAGGTGTCGGCGCGGAACCCGGGGATCCCGGGGATGCCGAGCGCCCGCACGAGGCGGCTCCCGGTCCGGCCGAGGACGGCGGCGGGGGAGCCGGGGCCGTCGGTGTCGGCGCCGGAGCCGGTGTCGGTGTCGGTGTCGGCGCCGGTGTCCGGGTCGGTTCCGAGGAGCCGTTCCAGCCGGTCCAGCTCGGCCGGCGGGGTGCCCAGCCCGGCATCGGTCAGCAGCACCCGCCGCCCGGCGGTGGCCGCCACCCCGGCGCGCAGCGCCGCGCCCTTGCCGCGGGGCCCGTCCAGCCGGATCAGCCGGATCCGGGGGTCGCCGGCGGCCGCGGCCCCGGCGGCGTCCGCGGTGTCGTCCGCGGAGCCGTCGTCGACGACGAGGAGCTCCCAGTCGCCGGTGCCGGTGCCGTGGCGGGCGTCGAGGTGCTCGCGGAGGGCGGCGACCGTCGCGCCGATGCGGTGCCCGTCGGCGCGGGCGGGGATCACGACGGACAGGCCGACCGATCCGGCCGCGCGCGGCACCGCTTCCGCGTCGATGGCGGTGCCGATGCCCGTGCCGGTAGCGGTGGCGGTGCCGACGCCCGTGCCGACGCCCGCGCCGGTACCGGTGCCCGTGCCCGTGTTCTGGTTCACGCCCGGGCCGGTCACAGGGCGACCGGCTTCAGCGTCGCGGCCCAGTCCAGGCTGTGCTGGTTGTAGGCGTGCACGAGGCGGCGTACCTCGTGGGCGTCCGCCAGCGCCACCGCGTCGACCAGCTCGTTGTGGCCCGACCACAGCCCGGCGTGCAGGTCCGGTGCCGCCTTCAGGTGCGGCACGGCGAAGGCCCAGCACTGCACGCGGATGCGGTGCAAGAACTCCGAGATGTACGTGTTGCCGACCAGCCCGCTCAGCTCCCTCCAGAAGCGCAGGTCGTAGCCGATCAGCACTTCGAGCGAGCCGCTCTGTGCGGCCCGGCACGCCTCCTCGGCCCGACGGCGCACCGACACCAGCATTTCGCCCGAGCCGGGCGCTGTGCCGCGCTCCACGAGCCGCCGGAAGATCCCGTCGACTATGAGCGTACGGGCCTCGATCATCCCCCGGAAGTCGTCCAGGGTGTAGACACGCACGCGGAAGCCCCGGTGCTGCACCGACTCCAGCAGTCCCTGGGCGGACAGGTCGACGAGCGCCTCGCGGACCGGGGTCGCGGAGACCCCGTACTGCTCGGCGATCTGTTTGACGGTGAACTCGGTGCCCGGAGGCAGGCGTCCCGCCAGCACCTCGTCGCGCAGCGCGTCGGCGATCTGCTGGCGAAGTGTGTTGCGGGTGACCGCGGCGCCGCCTGACATAAGGGTCCGTCTCCTTCGGTGAACTTCGGACACCTTAGGCCAGGCGGCGCGGCCGAAACCGTTCGATTCCGGGACGTTATGCGGATCTATACGTAGATACAGATCGCGTACGGGCCCGCAGCCGCCGTTCAGCCGGTCGTGGTGTACCGGTCCGCGACGGTCAGCGCCTCGTCGAGGAGCGCCAGGCCCTCCTTGGCCTCCGCCTCCGTGACGGTGCAGGGCGGGACGACGTGCACCCGGTTCATGTTGACGAAGGGCCACAGGCCCGAAGCCTTGCAGGCCGCCGCGAACTCGGCCATCGGCGCGTTGTCGGCGCCCGCGGCGTTGTACGGGACGAGCGGCTCCCGCGTCTCCCGGTCCCGTACGAGCTCCACGGCCCAGAACGCACCCAGGCCCCGGACCTCGCCGACCGACGGGTGCCGCTCGGCGATCTCGGCGAGCGCCGGGCCGATCACGTTCTGCCCGAGGTGGGCGGCGTGCTCGACGACGCCCTCCTCCGCCATGGTGGCGATGGTCGCCACGGCGGCGGCGCAGGCCAGGGGGTGCCCGGAGTACGTCAGCCCGCCCGGGTACGGCCGCCGGGCGAAGGTGTCGGCGATGGCGGCGGAGATGGCGACGCCGCCCAGGGGCACGTAGCCGCTGTTCACGCCCTTGGCGAAGGTGATCAGGTCGGGGGTGACGCCCCAGTGCTCGGCGGCGAACCACTTCCCGGTGCGCCCGAATCCGGCCATGACCTCGTCGAGGATGAAAACGATGCCGTGGCGGTCGCAGAGCTCGCGTACGCCGGCCAGGTAGCCGGCGGGCGGGACCATGATCCCGGCGGTGCCGGGGACCGTCTCGAGGATGATCGCGGCGATGGAGGCCGGCCCCTCGAAGGCGATGGTGTCCTCCAGGTGGCGCAGGGCGCGCGCGCACTCCTCGGCCTCGGTGGCGGCGTGGAACGGGGAGCGGTAGAGGAACGGCCCCCAGAAGTGCACGACCCCGGCCGCGCCGGTGTCGGACGGCCAGCGGCGCGGGTCGCCGGTCAGGTTGATCGCGGCGGCGGTGGCGCCGTGGTACGAGCGGTAGGTCGACAGCACCTTGGGGCGGCCGGTGTGCAGGCGGGCCATCCGCACGGCGTTCTCGACGGCCTCGGCGCCGCCGTTGGTGAAGAACACCTTGTCCAGGTCGCCGGGGGTGCGCTCGGCGACGAGCCGGGCGGCCTCGGAGCGGACGTCGACGGCGAAGCCGGGGGCCAGGGTGCACAGGCGGCCGGCCTGCTCCTGGATCGCGGCGACGACCTTGGGGTGCTGGTGGCCGATGTTGGTGTTCACCAGCTGGGAGGAGAAGTCGAGGTAGCGGCGGCCGTCGTAGTCCCAGAAGTACGAGCCCTCGGCCCCGGCGACGGCGAGCGGGTCGATGAGCTCCTGCGCGGACCAGGAGTGGAAGACGTGCTTGCGGTCGGCGGCCTTGACGGCGACTCCGTCCGCGTCGAGGGGGAGGTGAGGGGTCATGCGGCCACGCTAGAAGTATGCAGGTCGGAGGGGTATCGGCGGACTGTATGGACCCTGGCCCCACCCCTCGGCAGTCTGTCGCCCGCCCCATTTCGCCGACAGCAAGCGAACAGCCCATTGGCATTGACAGCACACTGTCGAGATGACAGCCTACTGCCACAAGGCGCCGAGGCGCTGACCCTTCCGGCAAGGAGGCAATCCCATGACGACGTCACCGAAGCGGATCCACCTGGCGGTCTACGACACGTACGCGGACTGGGAGACCGGCCACACCACCGCCCACCTGACCCAGCGCGGCCACCGGATCCGCACGGTCGGCCCCACCGCGGAGCAGCCGGTCACCACCATGGGCGGCATCCGCATCCAGCCCGACATGGCCCTCGCCGACCTCTCCCCCGAGGACTCGTCCCTCCTGATCCTGACGGGCGCCTCCCTGTGGGACACCGGCGACGACCTGGCGCCGTTCGCGGCGAAGGCGCGGGAGTTCCTGGCGGCCGGGGTGCCGGTCGCGGCGATCTGCGGCGCCACGGCCGGCCTGGCCCGCGCGGGCCTGCTGGACGACCGCGCCCACACCAGTGCGGCCGCCGCGTACCTGGACGTGCAGCCGGGCTACGCGGGCGCCGGGCGGTACGTGGAGGCCGACGCCGTCACGGACGGCATCCTGATCACGGCGGGGCCGACCGAGCCCGTGGCCTTCGCCCGGGAGGTCTTCGCCCTGCTCGGCGCGTACAAGCCGGACGTCCTCGACGCGTGGTACCGCCTGTTCCACGACTCCGACGAGACCGCCTTCCCGGTCCTCATGGCAGCAGCGGAACGCGGCGATGCCTGAGCCGACGGGTCCGGGTCCGGAGACGGACCCGGAGACGGACCCGGAGACGGATCCAAACCCGGACCCGGAGACGGAGACGGAGTCGGCAGGGGAACCCCTGTCGCTGCGCGCCCGCCAGGACCTGCTCAGCCGCACCGCCCTCGGCGTGTTCGGCCTGAACGGGCGCTTCCTCGCCCTGTCGGAGGAGCTGGCCCGGCCGGCCGGGCTGACGGCGGCACGGTGGCAGGTGCTGGGCGCGGTCCTGGGGGAACCCCTGCCGGTGGCGGGCATCGCCCGCGCCATGGGCATCACCCGGCAGAGCGTCCAGCGCGTCGCGGACCTGCTGGCCGCCCAGGGCCTCGCGGAGTACGTACCCAACCCGGCACATCGGCGCGCGAAGCTGCTCCGCCCGACGGAGGCGGGCCGCGCCGCGATCGCCCGCATCAACCCGGGCCACGCCGCCCTGGCCACCGCCCTGGCGGAGCGCCTCGGCGACGCCGCGTTCCGCGAAACGGTCGCCGCCCTCGACCGCCTCACCGCCGCCCTGGACACCCTCCCGCCCCTTACCCCCACCAACACATAGGACACGCCCCCGCCACCGCATCGCCCAACGCCTGGAGCGGCGCCCCGCACCATTCCAACCCGGCCGGCACAATTCCAACCCGGCCGGCACCATTCCAACCCGGCCCGCGCCGCTCCAGCCCGGCCCGCACCATTCCAACCCGGCCGGCACAATTCCAGCCTCGCCGGCGTTTGAGGCGCGGGGCCCGGGGCAGAGCCCCGAAACCCCCGGCCCCGCCCTGCTGCCCGGACCGGGTGCCGGGGCTCGCTCCGCACCGGGTCCGGGGCGGAGCCCCGGGGAACGGGGGAAGGGCGGGGCGGGGAGAAGGCCCCGCGCAGCGGCAGCCCACCCGCAAGACCCTCCGCGCCCGCAGCCCGGTGGCACACTGAGCCGCGTGCTCACGCAACTCCTCACCGCGACCGGCGTCCTGGCACTCCTGACCCTCGTCCCCGGCCCCGACATGGCCATCGTGACCAGGCGTGCCGTCGCCCGCGGCCGCGCCGACGGCCTGCGCACCGTGGCGGGGATCACGGCGGGCCTGCTCCTGTGGGGCGTGCTCACCGTGGCCGGCCTGGCCGCGCTGCTCGCCGCCTCGGCCGAGGTGTACCTCGTGGTGAAGCTGGCGGGTGCCGCCTACCTCTGCTTCCTCGGCGTCCAGTCCCTGCGCCGACCGGGCGCGCCTCCGGCCCCCGAAGCCCCCGCGGCCCCCGCCGCCCGCGCGGGCACCGGCAGCCGGCCCGCCGCCGACGCCTGGCGCACCGGCCTCGTCAGCAACGCCCTCAACCCCAAGATCGCCGTGTTCTACACCGGCCTGCTGCCCGCCCTCGCCCCGTCCGGCCTGCGCCCGGCGGCGGGCATGGCCTTGCTGGTGCTGATCCACGTCCTGCTGACGGTGGCCTGGCTGGGCACGTACGTGTACGTCCTGTCCCGCGCCCGGCGGTTCTTCGGCAGGCCGCGCGTGCGCCGGGCGCCGGACCGGGTGACCGGGGTGGTCCTGATCGGCTTCGGCATCCGGGTGGCGACCACCCCGTAGCCCCGCCCCGGCCCGGTGCGGCTGCCCGGCACGCCCCGGCCCGGCCCGGCGCGGGCGCGGCCCACCCGGCGCGGCCCGCACGGCGCGGCCCGCACGGCCCTCCCGCCCCGCGCCCGGTCAGTCGGCCTCGCTGCCGCCCAGCCGGTCGAGTTCCTCGCCGATGGCCGTGCGCAGCCCGTCGTGACGGGGGCCGAGCTCGTACTCGCTGCCTCTCCAGTACTGCTCCTCGTACAGCCAGACGGGCAGCTGGACCAGGTCGGCGGGCTCCCAGTCGTAGCGGGGCCAGATGTGGGCGTGGAGGTAGGGGTCCTTGTTGCCCAGGATCTCGATGTTCACCCGGCGGAAGGCCGGGTCGAGCCGCCGGCAGGCCCGCTCGACGGCCTCGGCGAGCCGCTCCACGTCGCCGAGGTACGCGGTCCTGCGCGCCCGGGGCAGGTCGGAGAGCCGGGTCACCGACGGGTCGTCGGTCAGGAGCACCGAGTACCCGGGGAGGAACTGCCGGTCTCCGATCACGGCGAAGCTCTGGTCGAGGCGGCGCAGCACGGTCGGGTTCTCACCGCGGTGTGCGCTGCCTATGCGGTCGTTGCGCCAGTCGTTGTCGATCACACCCGCCACCGTAGCGACCGTCCCCGAACCGCCTCCAGGCCTCCGCCGGACCGCCGGCGGACCGCCGGCGGCAAGTCCGCGACCTTCGAAGGGACTTGGAGCCCGCCCCGGGGATGCAGCCCCGGGGATGATCCACACCCCCTCCCGAACAGCCTTTTCTGGCTCTCAGGTTGCCCCTGTCATACCTGAGAGCTATGCGCGAAGGCGGCTCCCCAGCGGGACGCCAACCATGCCCTCCGATTCCTAACTTCGATACCAGAAAGCGCAGAAGAGCCGGCCGCCGACCGCAGGCCGCTCGGAGGAGCCGATGGGCGCCGCGCGCCGGCAGCGAAGGAGCAGGGGGACCGCCATGACCCGCCTCGAAGGACGCCCCGGAGAAGGACGCCTCGGAGAAGGCTCTGGAGGACGCCGCACCGCAGGCCGCCTGCGCGGCCGTCTGCGCCGCACCCTGCTGGCGGGCCTCGTCGCCGCGGCCGTGGCCGTCCCCGTGTCCGCCGCCGCCTCCCCGGACGTGCCGGCGCCGATACCGGCGGCGCTCGCCGAAGGGGCCGCGCCCCGGGAGGCGTACGCCGCGAACCTCGCCAACCTCGCCGAGGCGGCCCGCATGGCCCGGGACGCCGGCCGCACCGGCCGCGCCGACCGGCTCCACGCCATGGAGGCGGAGGGGACCGCCCGGTTCCTCGCCTTCGACGGCCGGGGCAGGGGGCGTGCCGTCGAGGTGTTCGGCGACCTGGAGACCGCCGACCGGATCACCGTCCTGGTGCCCGGCTCCGACACCACCCTGGACACCTACCAGCGGTTCCGGTCCGGGGCGGTCGCCCTGCAGCAGCGCCTGACGGCCGAGCATGCCCGCTCCGCCGTGGTGGCCTGGCTCGGGTACGACACGCCCGGCACGGTCAGCGCGACCGTGCTCACCGCCGGCCGGGCGCAGGAGGCCGCGGCCGAACTGGCGCCGTTCCTCCGCCGCTTGGAGCAGGCCTCCGTTCCGGGGGCCCGGCTCTCCCTCCTGTGCCACTCCTACGGCTCGGTGGTCTGCGCCCGTACGGCCACCGGGCCCAAGGTCGGCGACATCGCCCTGTTCGGCAGCCCGGGCACGGGCGCGGCCTCCGCCGCCGAACTGCCCACCGGTGCCCGGGTCTGGGCCGGCCGCGGTGGCGACGACTGGATCGGGCGGGTCCCGCACGTCCGTATCGGCGCGGTCGGGTTCGGCACGGATCCCGTCGCCCCCGCCTTCGGCGCCCGGGCGTTCGCGGCCGGGCCGGGCGGGCACAGCGACTACCTGAAGCCCGGGACCGAGTCCCTCGACAGCCTGGCCCGCATCGTCCTCGGCACTTTGGAGGCCCCCCGTGCGTAAGCTCCGCGCCCGCTGGTCCGTCCTCGCCGACCGGGTGGACGCGTCCACGCCCGCCGGCCGGGACCGGACCGTGGACGCGCTGCGGGCCTTCGCCATCCTCGGGGTGGTGCTGGGGCACTGGCTGGTCACCGCGCTGACCACCACCGCCGACGGCGGCCTGAGCACCACCAGCCCGCTGTCCCGTATGCCCTGGCTGGCGCCGGTGTCCTGGGTGTTCCAAACGCTGGCCGTGTTCTTCCTGGTCGGCGGGCATCTCGCGGCCCGCGGACATGCGGCGGCGCGGGAGCGCGGGGTGCCGTACGGCGCGTGGGTCGGGCAGCGCCTGTCGCGGCTGTTCCGGCCGGTCGCCGCGGTGCTGGCCGTGTGGGCCGTCGCCGGGGCCGGGATGCTGCTGGGCGGGGCGGAGCAGAAGACCGTGCACGCGCTGCTCCGGCTCGTCCTCTCCCCGCTGTGGTTCCTCCTCGTCTTCGCCGCGCTCACTGCCGCCACCCCGCTCGTGGCCCGGGTCAACCCGCTGTGGCCGCTGGCCGTGGTGGCGGGCGTGGACGTGTGGCGGTTCGGGCAGGGCGGGCCCGAGTGGGTCGGCTGGGTGAACGTGGCCGCAGGCTGGCTCGTCCCCTACACGCTGGGCGCGGCCTGGTCCCGGGGGGCGTTCGCCCGGCGCACCCCGGCCGCACTGCTGCTGGGCGGGGGTGCGGCCGGGACCGCCGCGCTGGTCCTGTGGGGCGGGTACCCGGCGTCCATGGTCGGTGTTCCGGGAGCGGAGGTGTCGAACCTGAACCCGCCGACCCTGGCCGCGGCCGCCTTCGGCCTCGCCCAGTGCGGGCTGGCCCTGCTGCTGCGGGAGCCGGTGGCCCGGGCCATGCGGCGGCCCCGCGTGTGGGCGGCGGTGGCGCTGGCGAACCTGTCCGCGATGACGATCTTCCTGTGGCACCAGACCGCGATGATGGCCGTCACCACGCTCGGCATGCTGGCCCCCGCCGACCTGCCCGGGCTGCACACCGTCCCCGACTCGCCGCTGTGGATACCCGCCCGGCTGCTGTGGCTGCCGGTCTTCGCCGCCGCGCTGGCCGTGTGCTGGAGCGCGTTCCGCGCGTACGAGCAGGCCAGGCGGCCCCGGCGGGGCACCGGCGCCCCTTCCCGGACGGTCGCGGGCTCCGCCGTGCCGACCTCCGGACGGCCGGCGGCCGAAGAGGTGATCACCCATGCCTAGGCTGGGCGCCGTGAACGACCAGAGCGAGCACCCGGCAGCCCCCGTGGTCCGGACACCCGGCGGAGCCGTCGGCCCGGCCGCGCGGGGCCGGGGCCTGTTGCGTACCGTGGCGCTGGACCTCTTCACCCTGGAGCGGAACCCGCTGCCCAGGTTGTCCCGGCCTCGCTGGCTCGCCTGGCTGCCCCACATCGCCGTCGCCTACGTCGCGGTGTTCTTCACGTTCCTGACCACCGAACAGATGGGCGACCGCTACCACGTCACCGGCGGCTACCCGCTGGTGGCGGGGCTGGCGACCGGCGCGTCGATCCTGCTCGCGATGTTCCGCCCCGTCGCCGCCTGGTGGCTCGCCCTGCTGGCCGCGGGCCTGGTCGCGACGCACATCCACGACCACGTCGGCGTCGGGCAGTCCTGGCCCTGGCCACCGAGCGGGATGGTCGCCTTCGCCGTGGTGCTGCTGCTGGCCGCCCTGCGGGTGCCGCCGCGGGTGACCGTGATCATCGTCGCCGTCCCCGTCGTCCTCACCGGGCTGGCCGAGCTCGCCCTGCAGCCGAAACACGGCGAGAGCTTCATCCTGGGCGTCCTGCTCCTCTTCAGCTTCGTCGGCGTGCTCGGGTACGCCCTGCGCGCGACCCGGCTGGCCCGTACCAGGCTCGTCGAGCAGGAGACGCTCACCGAGGAGGAGCGCGCCCAGCGCACCCTGCTGGAGGAGCGCAGCCGCATCGCCCGCGAACTGCACGACGTCGTCGCCCACCACATGTCGGTGATCTCCATCCAGGCGCAGGTCGCCCCGCACCTGGTCGAGAACCCTTCCGAGGAGCTCAAGGAGAACCTGGCGGGCATCCGGGAGAACGCGCTGGAGGCGCTGACGGAGCTGCGCCGGGTGCTGGGCGTGCTGCGCTCCGAGCATCCCGACGACCCGGCCAACCCCCACCACCCGCAGCCCACGCTCGCCGAACTGGACGGCCTCGTCGACAACGTGCGGGGCGCGGGCCTGACCGTCACCACCGAGATCGCGGGGATACGGCGGCCGCTGGCGCCGGGCGTCGAGCTGACCGCGTACCGGATCGTGCAGGAGGCGCTGAGCAACTGCCTGCGCCACGCGCCCGGTTCACGGGTCGAGGTGGGTATCGCGTACGGGCCGCAGGAGCTGCACCTGTGCATCGCCAACACCGCCCCGACCCGCCCGGTACCGCCCTCGCAGGGGGCGGGGCACGGGCTGCTCGGGATGCGGGAGCGGGCGGGCATGCTGGGGGGCGAGCTGGCCGCAGGTCCGCGGCCCGGCGGAGGGTACGAGGTGAGCGCCGTGCTGCCCATGGATCCCGCGACGAAGAAGGGCTGAACAGAACGATGACGACGCCGGCCGACCCGATCCGGGTCATGATCGCCGACGACCAGATGATGGTCCGGCAGGGTTTCACCGTCCTCCTGAACGCGCAGCCGGACATAGAGGTCGTCGGGCAGGCCGTGGACGGCGCCGACGCGGTGGCGAAGACCGCCGAACTCGGGCCGGACGTGGTCCTGATGGACATCCGGATGCCCGGCATGGGCGGCATCGAGGCGACGTCCGCCATCACCGCGGCCACGGGCTCCGCCGTGAAGGTGCTGGTGCTGACCACCTTCGACCTCGACGAGTACGTGTACGAGGCGCTGCGCGCCGGGGCCTCCGGCTTCCTGCTGAAGGACGCCTCGGCCGACCAGCTCGCGGAGGCGGTGCGCGTGGTGGCGGCCGGGGAGGCACTGCTGTCCCCGAACATCACCAAGCGGCTGATCACCGAGTTCTCCCGGCTGGGGGCGCCGCGGGCGCCGTCGAAGGCGCGGATCGCGGAGCTGACGGAGCGGGAGACCGAGGTCCTGGCGCTGATCGCGCAGGGCCTGTCCAATGCGGAGATCGCGGCGCGGCTGGTGGTCGCCGAGCAGACGGTGAAAACCCATGTGGGCCGGATCCTGGTGAAGCTGGGGCTGCGCGACCGCACGCAGGCGGCGGTGTTCGCGTACGAGTCGGGTCTGGTCCGTCCGGCGGGCTACTGAGGGCCGCGCGTAGTACCTGAGAGGGAGGCCCGCAGATCCCCTTCGGCGGCGACGCGGACGACGGGGAGGGCGACCTACCGTGGGGGCATGACCGAGACGACCACATCCGGGGCGCCGCCCCGGTCCCCCGAGTTCCGGCTGGCTTCCGACCTGCTGCACGGCCTGCGCGAGGACCTGGTGACGGATGCGTTCGCGTACCGGCCGCTGCCGCCGATGCGCACGGACGGCCTGCTCGTGCGCTGGCTCCCGCAGCGGATACGCAGGCGGTCGGCGCACCTGCCGCATGCCGTGGTGGGCGCGGTGGCCCTGTTCGTGCTGCTGCTCGCCTCGACCGGCAGCGGCACCGACTGGGCGCTCGGCAGTCTCGTGGTGGGGCTGGTGGCGGCCGCGCCGGTCCTGATGACGCTGGTCCGTCCCGTGGGGGCGTTCTGGGCGGGGCTGTTGGCCACCGGGGTGCTCTCGCTGGCCGGCGCGGACGCGGGCATATGGCCCCGGTCGCCGGGCGCCTTCGTCATGTACCTGTTCGTGGTGACCGTGGTGGCGCTGCGGACCCGGCCCCGGGCCGCCGGCTGGATGTGGCTGATCACCCTGTTCGTCGGGATGGTGCTTTCCGCCCTGCTCGGGCTGGGCGAGCCGGACCATGTGGCGCCGATGGCCTTCCTGCTGGCGGTGTCCCTGCTGGCGGTGACGGTCCGCCACGTCCGCAGGGAGGCCGCACAGGAGGTCAGCGCGCAGCAGGAGGTCACGGCTGTCGAGCGGGACCGGCGCACCCTGCTGGAGGAGCGCACGACGATCGCGCGCGAGCTGCACGACGTGGTGGCGCACCACATGTCGGTGGTGGCGATCCAGGCGGAGGCCGCGCCGTACCGGGTGAAGAACCCGCCGCCGGAGCTGGAGGCCGCGTTCGCGACGATCCGGGAGAACGCGGTGGCGGCGCTGACGGAGCTGCGCCGGGTGCTGGGTGTGGTCCGCTCCGCGGACTACGAGGCGCCCGACGCGCCGCAGCCGACGCTGGCCTCGCTGGAAGGGCTGCTGGCCAATGTGCGCGATGCCGGGCTGAGCGTGGAGAAGACCGTGACGGGCGCGGTGCGGGAGCTGCCGCAGGGCGTCGAGCTGTCGGCGTACCGGATCATCCAGGAGGCGCTGAGCAACACGCTGCGCCATGCCCCGGGGGCGGCGGCCGGGGTCGAGGTCAGCTATGTACTGGGCGGGCTGGGCATACGGGTGGTCAACGGGAGGCCGACCGGGGACGTGCGGCCCTCGCCCGGCGCCGGGCACGGGATCACGGGGATGCGGGAGCGGGTGGCCATGCTGGAGGGGGAGATGACGGCCGGAACGACGGAAGCAGGAGGGTACGAGGTGGCGGTGTTCATACCGGTGCGGGGGCGGCAGGAGCCGGTCCAGGACACGGTGCAGGCCCCGGCATGACGATCAGGGTGCTCATCGTCGACGACCAGATGATGGTCAGGGAGGGCTTCTCCGTCCTGCTGAACGCGATGGACGGGATCGAGGTCGTCGGGGAGGCCGTCGACGGCCGCGAGGCCATCGACCGGGTCGCGGCGCTGCGGCCGGACGTGGTGCTGATGGACATCCGGATGCCGGTGTTGAACGGGCTGGAGGCGACCCGGGAGATCGTCGCCGCGGACACGGACGCGAAGGTGCTGGTCCTGACGACCTTCGACCTCGACGAGTACGTGTACCAGGCCCTGCGGGCCGGGGCCTCCGGGTTCCTCCTCAAGGACGCCTCGGCCCGGCAACTCGCCGAGGGTGTGCGGGTGGTGGCCTCCGGGGAGGCGCTGCTGGCGCCGACGGTCACCAAGCGGCTGATCCTGGAGTTCTCGAAGCTGTCGGCGGCGCCGCGGCTCTCCGGTTCGGCGGCGGTCGAGGCCCTGACGGAGCGGGAGACGGAGGTGCTGGTCCTGATCGCGCAGGGACTGTCCAATGCGGAGATCGCGGACCGGCTGGTGGTCGCCGAGTCCACCATCAAGACGCATGTGAGCCGGATCCTGGTGAAGCTGGGCCTGCGGGACCGGACGCAGGCGGCCGTGTTCGCATACGAGACGCGCCTTGTGACCCCGGCGTAGCGGTGCCCGGCGCCGCGGCGGAGTCGACCGGCGTTCGGCAGCGCCCCGAAGGGGCGCGGGGAACCGCACGGCCGGCCGCAACCGGGCCGCAGGCGATCGCCGGCTCCATCGCGGCACCTCCCGCGGAGCGCCTACGCTGCGGAGATGGGCTTTGATCCGTGGGATGCCGAGTTCGTCGCCGATCCGTACCCCGCCTACCGGGAGCTGCGCGCGCAGGGCCGGGCGATCTGGTGGGAGGCCACCGGGCAGTGGCTGGTGCCGCACTACGCCGACGTGAGCGCGCTGTTGCGCGACCGGCGGCTGGGGCGGACGTATCTCCACCGGTTCTCGCACGAGGAGTTCGGGCGGGAGGCTCCGCCGCCGGAGCACGAACCGTTCCATGTGCTCAACGGGAACGGCCTGTTGGACCTGGAGGATCCGGCGCACGGCCGGGTGCGGCGCCTGGTGTCTAAGGCGTTCACCCCGCGGACGGTGGAGCGGCTCGCGCCGGCCGTGGAGCGGCTCGCGGGAGAGCTGGTGGGGCGGCTGCTCGCGGACGGCGGCGGGGACCTGCTCACCGTCGTGGCCGAGCCCCTGCCGGTGGCGGTGATCGCGGAGCTGCTGGGGGTACCGGAGGCAGACCGGGGGCTGCTGCGGCCGTGGTCGGCGGACATCTGCGGGATGTTCGAGCTGCGGCCGGACGAGGAGACGGCGCGGCGGGCGGTCCGGGCGAGCGTGGAGTTCAGCGCCTATCTGCGGGAGCTGATCGCCGAGCGGCGGGGGCGGCCCGGCGAGGACCTGATCTCCGGGCTGATCGCCGCCCACGACGAGGAGGGGCGGCTCAGCGAACAGGAGATGATCTCCACCTGTGTGCTGCTGCTGAACGCGGGGCACGAGGCGACCGTGAACACCACCGTCAACGGCTGGTGGACCCTGTTCCGGAACCCGGATCACCTGGCCGGGCTCCGTCCCGAAAAGTTGTCCACAGCTGTGGATGAACTGATGCGCTACGACACACCCCTGCAGATGTTCGAGCGGTGGGTCCTCGACGACGTCCGGGTCGGGGACACGGTCATCCCCCGCGGGGCGGAGGTCGCCCTGCTGTTCGGCTCGGCGAACCGGGACCCGTCCCGCTTCGAGGACCCTGACGTGCTGGACCTGTCCCGCACGGACAATCCCCACCTGAGCTTCGGCGCGGGCATCCACTACTGCCTGGGTGCCCCGCTCGCCCGCCGCGAGCTGACGGCGTCCTTCGGCGCCTTCCTGGCCGACGGCGTCCCGCCGCTGAAGCTCGTCCGCGAACCCGAGTGGCAGCCGGGCTACGTCATCCGCGGCCTGCGCGAACTCCTCGTCGAGTTCTGACGGGAGCACCGGACCGGGGGGGGGGGGCCCCCCCCGGGGCCGGGGGGGGGGGGGGGGGGGGGGGGGGGGGGGGGGCGTTCGACGTAGTGGCGGTCCGGGGCGAAGGGGTAGGCCGGCAGGGAGAGCCGCCGGTGCCGGGCGGGCGGGCTGACCGCGGCCCAGTCCACCG